>JAJVII010000001.1 GCA_022072085.1 Phycisphaerae bacterium | reverse complement strand
TGCTGGCTGTCGATGAGCAGTGGCGGGCTGCGACCACCGAGCTTCAGCAGGTCAAGAGCGAGCAGAACGCCGCGGGCAAGGAGATCGCCAGACTGGCGGCCGACCAGAAGAAGGCGGCCATTGAGCGAGTGGGCCAACTCAAGGCACGCGTCAAGGAAATGGAAGAGAAGGTGGCTGAACTGGCTGCCACGCGCGACCAGATGCTGCTGCTGGTCCCCCAGCCGGCCGACGAGGGCGTGCCTGTGGGCAAGGACGACACGGAGAACGTCGAGGTCCGCCGATGGGGCCAGCCGCGGAAGTTCGACTTCGAGGCCCGCGACCATCTGACCATTGGCGAGGCCCTGGGCATCATCGACGTGGAACGCGGCGTCAAGCTGGCCGGCACGCGCAGCTACTTCCTCGTCGGCGACGGGGCGATGATGGAGTGGGCGGTCCTCCGGCTGGCGCTGGACATGATGGTCGGGCGCGGCTTTGTGCCGATGATCGTGCCGCTGCTGGTCCGCGATGAGGCGATGATCGGCACGGCCTACTTCCCCGGCGGCGAGGAGCAGGCCTACCGCGTCGAGAAGGACGAGGTCAACCTGGTCGGGACGGCCGAGGTGTCGCTGACGGCCTACCACATGGGCGAGACGCTCGCGGAGGCGGACCTGCCGCGGCTGACCACGGCGCTGTCGCCCTGCTTCCGTCGCGAGGCCGGCACCTACGGCAAGGACACCCGCGGGCTTTACCGCATCCACCAGTTCCAGAAGGTCGAGCAGGTGGTCGTCTGCCGCAACGACGTTGCGGAGTCCCGACGCTGGCACGAGCAGATCCTGGCCAACGCCGAGGACGTGGTGAAGGCCCTGGAGTTGCCCTATCGCGTGGTCAACGTCTGCACCGGCGACCTCGGTCGCGGACAGGCGGGGAAGTACGATATTGAAACCTGGATGCCCAGCCGCGGAAACTACGGCGAGACGCACTCGGCGTCGCGGTTCTACGAGTTCCAGGCGCGTCGGCTGAACCTGCGCTACAAGGACGCCGACGGCAAACTCCAGTTCTGCCACACGCTGAACAACACGGTGATCGCCAGCCCGCGGATACTGATCCCGCTGCTGGAGAACCACCAGCAGGCCGACGGCAGCGTGACGATTCCGGCGGCGCTGCGGCCCTATCTCGGCGGGCGGGAGCGGATCGGCCCGGGCGGCGGGCGATAACGGAATCCTCATCGACCCGGGGCGGGGGGCCGATATAATACCCTGTGATGGCATCAGAGCCTGTTCATTCCGATCAAGCCGCGGCTTCGGCGCGGGAGGTGTCGGCTGTGCCGGCCGGTGAGCGCGATTTCGCACCGGCGTCGGCGCAGCAGGGCTTTGCGCAGCCGCACGTTTCAGCCGTCTCGGCCTGGGCTTATTGGCGCGCCAGCCGCGCCTGAACCACACGTACACCATTAATGTGTCAGTCATGATTCGGGCCCCGGCCCGATCTGGGCCGTTGCCGCTGCGGCGGCGACGGATCGGCGACCGGCGGACCCGCAAGCGAAACAAGGAGCAGACAGGATGATCGTCGTCATGAAACCCAAAGCGACCCCGCAGCAGGTGGAACACGTCAAGCAGCTTGTGCAGGAGATGGGCCTGACCAGTCACGTCATCGTCGGCACGGAACGCACCGTCGTGGCGGCGGTGGGCGACAAACGCGGCGTGGACAAGTCGTTCCTGGAAAACACCGAGGGCGTCGAGAAGATCGTGCCGATCCTGGCGCCCTACAAGATCGCCAGTCGCGAGACCAAGACCGAGCCGAGCGAGGTGGAGATTCGGCCGGGCGTGCGCATCGGCGGCAAGAACGTCGGCGTGGTGGCAGGCCCGTGCACGGTGGAGAGCCGCGACGGCCTGCTGCGGATTGCCGAGGCGGTCAAGGCCGCCGGCGCGATCGGCCTGCGCGGCGGGGCGTTCAAGCCCCGAACGTCCCCCTACAGCTTCCAGGGCCTGGGCGAGGAAGGGCTGAAGTACCTCGCCGAAGTCCGCGAGCAAACCGGCCTGGCCATCGTGACCGAGGTGATGGCCGTGGACAAGGTCGAGATGGTGGCGGCCTATGCCGACGTGCTCCAGATCGGCGCCCGCAACATGCAGAACTACAACCTGCTCCAGGCGGTCGGCCAGCAAGGCAAGCCCGTGATGCTCAAGCGCGGCATGAGCGCGACGCTGGAGGAGTTCCTGCTGGCGGCGGAGTACATCATCAGCCAGGGCAACCGCAACGTGATTCTTTGCGAGCGTGGCATCCGAACGTTCGAGCAGTACGTCCGCAACACGCTGCCGCTGGCGGTCGTGCCGGAACTCAAGCGCGTTTCGCATCTGCCGGTGGTCGTCGACCCCAGCCACGGCACGGGGCACGCCTACCTCGTGCCGGCGATGTGCCGGGCGGCGGTGGCTGCCGGCGCCGACGGGCTGATCATTGAAGTCCACGACGATCCCGAGCACGCGGTCAGCGACGGCGCCCAGTCGATCACGCCGGAGGCCTTCGCGGAGGTCATGGGCGAGTGCGCGAAGATCGCCCAGGCCATCGGACGGTTGCTGTAGCGAGTCGGCCGGGCAAGAGGCTTTCGCTCGCGGGGCCCGCGCGGCTAAACTGGCGTCCATGAGGGGCCGGCTGGCACAACTCTACGTGCGGGCGCCGATGGTCGCGATCGCGGCGATGCTGATCGTCGGCATCGTCGCGGAGAGCCGCGTGCCACTGGGCGGCTGGGGCTACGCGGCGGCCGTCGTCGGCCTGCTGGCGGCGTGGGCTGTCATGCGGTGGCGCGGCGTGAGCGTGGCACTGCGCATCGCGATGCTGCTGCTTCTTGTGGCGGTCGTCGGCGCCTGGCGGATGGCGCTGGTCCGACACGCCGTCGCGCCGGATGACCTGGCCCTGATCGCCGGCGATTGCCCGCAGATCGTCGCCCTCCGCGGACGGGTCGCCGACGAACCGGTCCTGCACGACCGCGACCTGGCAGACTTCCCCGGGGCCCCCGAACGCGATCCTTCCAGCAGTTTCGTGGTGATGGCCGAGCAGGTCCGCCCGGGGATGGCCGCGTGGCGGTCAGTCTGCGGCGACGTGCGGGTCATCTGCGAGGGCCCGGCCCTTCACCTGACGCCGGGCGACCGCGTCGAGGTGGTTGGCAATCTTCGCTCGGCCCCGCCCAGCGTCAACCCGGCTGCCGTCGACAGGCGTCGGACCGCCATCGATCGGCGGCAGTTTTGCGTGCTCTGGGCGTCCAGCGAGACGGCCGTGGTGCGTATCGACGCAACGGGGACGCCGCTGGCCGGTGCGTCAGTTGCGCCGCCGCCGATGGGGTGGCGGGAGTCGCTGCGGCTGCATGCCCATCGCCTGCTGCTGGGCGATTCGGGGTCGTTGACGGACGAAGATTGCGACCTGCTGGACGGACTCGTGCTCGGCCGCCGCAGTTCGGGCCTGCGGGAGATGGCTGGGCCCTTCATCCGAACCGGGACGTTCCACTACCTGGCCGTCAGCGGGTTGCACGTCGGCATCCTGGCTGGATTCTGCTGGCTTGTGTTGCGGCTGCTGCGGGTTCGCCCGCGGCGCGCGACGCTCACCGTCCTGCTCATCGTCGGCGTCTACTGCCTGATGGCTGAGCCGCGCCCGCCGATCCTCCGCGCCGGGGTCATGATCGGACTGCTGGGCGCCGGCACGCTGCTCTATCGCGAGCCCAACCCCGTCAACTTCCTCGGCGCGGCCGCCTTCTTCCTGCTGCTGTTCGACCCCGGCCAGCTCTTTGACGCCGGCTTCCAGCTTTCCTTCGTCGTCGTCCTGGGCCTGCTGCTCAACGTCGGGCCGGTGCATCGCCGGCTTCTTCGTCTCGTGCTGCGACGCGCCCCCGACGACCCGGAGGCCGCACGGCCCTTGGCTCAGGACCACCCCGTTACCGTCCACGCCCTCCGCAGTGCAATCGGTCTGCTGGTCGTCTCTGCGGTCGCGTGGACCTGGGGCCTGCCGTTGGTCGCGTGGTACTTCGGACGCATCCACCCGTTGGGCATTCTCAGCTCCGTGGTCATGTGGCCGGTCGTCTGGCTGGTCCTGATGCTCGGCTTCGCCAAGATGCTGTTCGCAACGCTGCTGCCGTCGGCCGGATCGCTGCTGAACGGTCCGATTCACGCGGCTGTCGCATCGCTGCTCTCCCTGGTGGACCGTCTCGATCACCTGCCGGTCAAGGCCGTCTCCGTCCCGCGTCCGAGCCTGACGCTCGTGATCGTCTTCTATACCGTGTTGCTGCTCTGGACGTTCCGCCCGCGGCGCGTCCGTCCGACGATTTGGATTCCCGCGGGCCTGGCCTGCATCGTGGCTGCGTCTCTGCTCTCGTCGGTTGGCCGATCGGGCGGGCTGGAACTCACCGTGCTCTCCGTCGGCGACGGCGCCGCCCAGGTTCTCCGGCTGCCCGACGACCAGGCTCTGCTGATGGACTGCGGCTCGATCCGCTGGCGCGACGTGGGCGAGCAGGCCGTCTTCCCCTTGCTGGCGGCGGGCCAACGGCAGCCGGGTCGCCTGCGCGTGCGCGCGGCGTTTCTGTCGCACCCGAACATCGACCACTACAGCGGCCTGGTTGCGATGGGCCGACGGGGTGTGCTGGGCGAATGGATCTGCTCGCCTGCGCCGGCCTGGGACGGCCACCAGGCGCTGTGCCTGCTGGACCGCCTCGACGAATTCGGCGTGCCGCGGCGGCAGGCCGTCGCGGGCCAGCGGTTCACGTTCGGCGACGTCACCCTCGACCTGCTCTGGCCTCCCGCGTGGATGGGCGACCGGCCCGATGCTCGCGCGAACGACGCGTCGCAGGTCGTGCGCGTGACGTGGCGCGATCGGCGGATTCTGTTTACCGGCGACCTGTCGCTGGATAGCCAGGAGCGTCTGCTGGCCGGCCAGACCGCCGGCGAACTGGATCTGCGCTGCGATGTGCTGCTCATGCCGCACCACGGCGCGATCGTCCCCACCACCGATGCCTTTGTGCGCGCCGCCGCTCCGTCAGTGGTGATCGTCTCGACGGCCCGCAACGCCCAGGACATCCTGGATCGCTGCCCGGCGCTGTGTGACCCGGGCCGGCGGGTCTACTTCACCTCCCGAGACGGGGCGGTGACGCTGCGCATCACCGAATTCGGCGGCATGGAAGTCGTGCCGTTCATTACGGGCAGCCGGGGGACTGAGGGCAGACTCCCACACTAGGCTCTGTCTGAAAACCCCGGACTGGCGTCGGCCGGCTGCGCGGGCGTCTGGCGTTGTCGGCCTTCGGTCGACGTATTTCGCTTCAATACGGCTCCCTCGGCCTCCTAGCCAGCCGCCCGCTCGCTCGGCCTTGGGCCGACGCCGGAGTTTTCAGACAGAGCCTAGCTGTGGCATCCGTCCATGAAAGCCGTCCTCCGATATTGGAACAGCACCGAGCCCATTGACGGGGCCGCGACGGAAGGTAAAAGTGAACGGCGACAGGGCCATCTTGGGGATGGCGAACACTTCAACCGGGGAGACACCTATGGCTGCGTTTCGTCGAAGCGTCGGGTGGCGTCGGTGGGTTATGCCGGCCTGTGTAGTTGCCATTGCAGGCGCAGTTCCGCTGGCGGCATGGATCGGGTCGCCGCCGTCGGCGCGCGCGGACGGGGGGACGGCCGTGCAGGCGGCGCCGGCCGGCGCGACGGCCGAAGACGTCTCGTTCGTAAAGCTCAACGTGCAGAAACTCGGGGACCAGCAACTTACATTCCTGGTGGGCAAGCCGCTCCACGGGACGAGGACGGGCGAGGCGCAGTTCCTGATCGATCCATCGAACGCGAGCTGGACGCTGGCGCACGCGCTCAAGGCCGGCGACCAGGTCAAGGTTATCTGGCAGATGGAGCACGGGATCCGGATGGTGGTGTCGGTCGAGCTGGTGGCGCCGGCGGCTCCGCCCAAGCCCGACCTGGCCAGGATGACCCCGGCCCAACTCAGGGCTCATGCGGAGAAGCTGACCGGGGACAACGACAAGCTGACGGCCCGCGTTGCGGAGCTGGAGGCCCAGGTGGTCGAGTTGAAGAAGCGGCTCGGCGAGCCGGTCGAGGCGCCCAAGGCGCCGGCAGAACCGACATTGCCTCCGACGACTGACACGTCGAAAACTCCGGGTTCGACTACCCAAGCGCCGGCTGACGCCAACCAGGCCAAGGCCGAGTCCATCGCCGCCCCGCTGCCGGAAGGGGCTGCCGGCTTCCGCGGATTTCTGATCGGGCCGGTCCAGTCGATCGACGGCCAGGTGTTCACCATGAAGGTCGCCAAGATCGGCGGAATCTCATCAACCAGCAAGGCGGGCAAAGCCCAGGTGCTGGTCGGCACGACCGTGACCCTCTACATCCCCGCCAGCGGCGAACACGTCAACGGCGACGGAATCAAGGCGCTGAAGGTCGGGGAGTCGGCCGTCTCGGGGGCGGTCAATGAGAGCGGGAACGCATTCAAGGTCTACTTCTTCCTCGGAAACGGCGACCGAGTCCCGGGATTCGGTTGATTCGCCGGAACGCTGACAACTTGCTCATGGCCGCCGCAAGACCCGGCCGACCGGGGCCGGGTCCCCTTATGCCATTGGCGATGTCGATGGGTAGAATAGGGGCGTATGGGTGACAGGCAAGTTCCTTTACCTGGGGAGACTGGCATGACATGCAGGGCGTGGATTCGAATGGCAGCGATTGCGATGGTCTGTGCGGCGGCGCTGGCTGCGCCGCAGGGCGAGGCCCAGGCGCAGCAGGCCGCCAAGTCTGTCGCCCACATCAAGGTGAGCGGGCAGATCACCGAAGGGCCCGCGATGTTCGACCTGTTCGCCCGCCGCGACGCCCAGACGCTGCGGAGCTATCTCGATCGGCTGGCGAAGGCCGCCGGCGACAAGAGCCTGGACGCCGTCGTGCTCACCATTGAAAACCCGCAGATGGGTTACTCGCAGATGATCGAGCTGCGGTCAGCCGTCCGCAAGGTGCGTGACGCCGGCAAGCCGGTGTGGGTCTACATGGAGTCGGCCGAGGCGCCGCAATACGTGCTGGCGACGGCGGGCGACCAGGTGTGGCTAGCGCCGGCTGGCGGGCTGGATCTGGTGGGCCTGCGGATGGAGATGGTCTTCATCAAGAGCCTGCTGGACAAGATCGGCGTGCAGGCCGACCTGCTCCAGGTCGGGGAGTTCAAGGGCGCCCGCGAGCCGTTCACGCAGGACAAGCCGTCGCCTGAGCTCACCGGCGAGTTGAACCGCATGCTCGACGGGCTGTGGGACCGCATGGCCCGCGACATCGGCGAAGGCCGCGGGCTCAAGAAGGGCGAGGTCGAGAAGCTGATCGACGACGGCCCGTACCTGGCCGACGATGCCCTCAAGGCCAGGCTGGTCGATCAGGTAGGCACGCGGGCCCAGATGACCGAGGCGCTGGGCAAGAGACTGGGCGGCGAGGTGAACTACGACAGCCGCTACGGCCTGCCGCAGCGCGGGCTGGGCATCGACCTTTCCAACCCGTTCGCCCTGTTCAAGCTGCTGATGACCAAGGGGCCGGCCGTCGCGAGCCCCAACCGCGTGGCGCTGATCTACGTGGACGGGATGATCGTTTCCGGCGAGTCGAAGGAGGGCCTGCTTGGCGGGCACACGTGCGGCAGCGAGTCGCTGCGCAAGGCGATTGAACGCGCCCGCAACGACGAAGGCGTCAAGGCGATCGTCGTGCGGATCGACTCGCCCGGCGGATCGGCGCTGGCGAGCGACGTGATCTGGCAGGCCGTCAAACGCGCCGCCAAGGTCAAACCGCTGGTGGTCTCGGTCGGCGACATGGCCGCCAGTGGCGGTTACTACATCGCGTCCGCCGGCCCGGTCATTTTCGCCCAGCCGACTTCGCTCGTCGGTTCGATCGGCGTGGTCGGCGGCAAGGTGGTCATCGGCCCGATGCTGGCCAAGATCGGCGTGAGCACGGCGACGCTCAGCCGAGGCGTGAATGCGAACCTGATGTCGATGGATCGCCCGTTCACCGACGCCGAGCGGGCGCGGGTTCAGAAGCTGATGGAACGCATCTATGGGCAGTTCGTGGAGGCGGTCAAGGAGGGCCGCGGCCAGAAGATCAAGGACATCGACAAGGTGGCCCGCGGACGGCTGTTCCTGGGCGCCGAGGCGATGGACAACGGGCTGGTCGACCGCGAGGGCGGCTTGGCTGATGCGATCCGATTCGCCGCCGGTCAGGCGAAACTGGACGCGTTCGATATCGAGGTGTTGCCCAAGCCCAAGACGCTGCTGGACCTGATCTCCGGTTCGCTGAGCGGGCAAGCGGCGGTCGCCGACTGGGCCCGGCAGGTGCTGACGATGCAGGCCGGCTCGCTGGGGGCCCTGCGTGAGATGGCCCCGTGGCAACTGAGGCGGGCCGCGGCGCTGCTGACACTGCTGGGCGAACTGCGCGGCGAGCACGTGCTGGCGGCCTGGCCGCTGGGCCTGGAGATTCACTGAATCAGCCGGCGGGGAACCAGCGGAGCAGGCCGGCGGCGACGATCTCATGGCCCGCGCGGTTGGGGTGGTTGGACCAGGAGAGCAGGTCGCTCAGCGCGGCCCCGGCGTCCAGCCGCTGCTGAAACATCGCCAGGCTGTCGACCATCGCCAGGCCGAACTGCGCAGCCAGTTCGCGAATCTGCGCCGCGTGTTCGAGGAGCTTTCGCCAGTCATCGGCCGGCGGGTCGGCCAGGGCGCTGGTGTCGGGCGTGGGGGTGAGCAGGATCACGCGGACAGAGCGTGCCAGGCATCGCTCGATCATCGATCGCCACGCGTCGCGGGCCTTGGCCAGGCCCAGGCGGCGATCGTTCAGCCCATAATCGATAGTGGCCACGTCGGGTCGGTGGCCCAGGACGTCGTCGTCGAAACGGGAGGCCCCGGCGGCGGAGTTCTCGCCGCCGATGGCTGACACGATGACGTTGAGCGCGGCGAAGGGGAACCGCGACTTGAGGCTCGCGTGAAGCAGGTGGGGATAGGCGTTGAACGTGTCGACCAGCGGTGTGGCGAAGTAACCGGCCGGCACGCTGTGGCCGTGGCAGACGATGTTGACGACGCGGTTGTCCGGCCAGTGCGTCTTGAGCACGCGGACGACGTCGGTCAGATAGGTGAGCGGATCGGCTTGGCTCATGGTTATCCTCGCCGGCCCCGCCGGCTGCCCCAGACATTACCCCGATCCCACCCGCCTCACAATCCCCCGGCTGTCTCCGGTTAATCGAGGACGGCTTCGCGGAAACAGCGCACTTTCCAGCGCAGCAGGTGCGCGCAGACGAGCCCGAGGCCGTGCACATCCAAGAGGGCGAAATCGCTAAGGCCGCTTCCTGCACGGGGATGCGCAAAGAGGAAGCCCGACGCACAAGCGCCGGGCTTTCGTCGATACCCCCAAGGGGACTCGAACCCCTGTCGCCTGGATGAGAACCAGGTATCCTAGGCCGCTAGACGATGGGGGCCTTTCCGCTCAACTGCGTCACTCTTATATCCGCAAGGCGGCAAACCTGTCAAGGTTCAGTTCGATGCACGCCGCGAACAACGGCGGCCGGCCGTCCTGCCGGGGCCGTTGCTCCCGGAATCGCGGCGGCGGATCATGCCCGGGGCTTCTTCAAGTGGTCGGCGAGAATCTGCACCGGGTGCCGCGCATGGTTGCCCGTGCCGTCGTGAATCTGGTGGCGGCAGCTCGTCCCGGGGGCGGCGACGAGGGATGCGGCGCTCTCGGCGACGGCCTGGCGGACGGCCGGGAACAGCACTCGCTCGCCGATGGCCATGCTGATCTCGTAGTGGCCCTTCTTGTAGCCGAATGAGCCGGCCATGCCGCAGCAGCCCGAATCGACCACGCTGACCTTCGCGCCGGGAATCAGCCGAAGCATCTTCTCCGTCGGGGCGGTGCCGACCAGGGCCTTGGCCTGGCAGTGGCCGTGCAAGAGGATCGGTCCGGTGGCGTCGGCCAGGGGCAGGGTGAGTCGGCCGGCGTCGGCTTCGGCGACGAGGAACTCCTCGATCATGAACGAGTGGCGGGCCAGCTTCTTTGCCCGCTCGTCGTTGGGGTGCAGGGCGAGCAACTCGTCGCGGAACGTCGTGATGCACGACGGCTCGACGCCGAGGATCGGCAGCTCGGCGTTCAGCAGCGGCGCGTAGGCGTCCAGCAGGCGCCCCTGCGTGTCGCGGGCCTCGTCGAGCATGCCCTGGCTGATGAGCGCCCGGCCGCAGCAGACACTGGGCCCCATGATGACTTCGTACCCGGCGGCTTCGAGGACGGCGACGGTGGCTTGGCCGACCTCCGGCTCGTTGTAGGTGACGAAGCAGTCGGGGAACAGAACGACCTGGCGCCGGGGAAGTGCTGAGTGTTGAGTGCTGAGTGCTGAGGGACGGGTGGAACGGCTTCCCGCCCGCTTCTTCCACCAGCGCAGCAGCGTGTTGCGGCGCCAGGGCGGCATGGAGCGGCGGGAATCCAGGCCCGGCGGGCCGAGCAGGCGGCGGAACAGCCGCACGCTCATCACCCAGTTGCTCAGCGGGGCGAACATGGAGCCGAGGCGGTTGGCCCGCTCGACGTGGCCGAGGGCCCGGATGCCGCGCGGCGGGCCGCCGGTAAGCTTGTATCGCTGGTAGAGGAACTCGGCGCGGAGCCGGGCGACGTCGACGTTGCTTGGACATTCGCCCAGGCAGCCCTTGCAGCCGAGGCAGAGGTCAAAGACCTCTGCCAGCCGATCGCTGTCCCAACTGCCGACGTCGACGCGGCCGCTGAGCATCTCGCGCAGGGCGTTGGCGCGGCCGCGGGTGGAGTGCTGCTCGTCGAGCGTGACCATGTAGCTGGGACACATGGTCCCGGTGAGCGTCTTGCGGCAGAGGCCCTGGCCGTTGCACATGGTGACGGCTTCGCCGAAGCCGCCCTGGTCGGTGTAGTCGAACCCGGTCTGCACGACCGGCAGCGTGAAGCCGGCGCCCAGCCGCAGGTTGTCCTTCATCGACGGCGGGTCGACGATGTTGCCCGGGTTGAGCAGCCCCCTGGGGTCGAACAGCGCCTTGACGCGGCCGAACGCGTCGACGATCTGGTTGCCGTACATCTTGCGGAGCCAGCCGCTGCGGGCCCGGCCGTCGCCGTGCTCGCCGCTTACCGACCCGCCGAAGGAGGTGACCATGTCGGTGACGGCGTCGGCGATGCGGTGCATGCGGTCGATGTCCTCTTGCGTCGAGAGGTCGAGGAACGGCCGGATGTGCAGGACGCCGACGCTGGCGTGGGCGTAAAAGGCGACGCTGGTCTGTTCGCGCGCGGCGATCTCGGACCATCCGCGGACGTACTCGGGCAGGTGCTGCACGGGGACGCCGCAGTCTTCCATGAAGGGGATCGGCTTGCGGGCGCCGCGTTTGCTCATCAGCAGCCCCAGGCCGGCTTTGCGGACGGCCCAGACGTCGGCCTGCTGCTGCGGGGTGATCGCGTCGGACCATGGCCCGCGGACGCCGGCGTCGGCGAGCCGCCGCTTGATGGCGGCCGCCTTGTCGGCGGCTTCCTCGGCGGTGTCGCCGTAATACTCGATGATGAGCGTGGCGGCCGGGTTGCCCTGAATCCACCAGCTCTGGCGGCGATACTGCGGCTGGTGCCGCGTCTGGTCCATCAGGTTGCGGTCGGTCAGCTCGACCGCGGCCGGCTTGGACGCGAGGATCGGCTCGACCCACGAAACCGAGTCGGCCAGCGTGTCGAAGTGCGCGACCGTCAGTGCCTTGAAGCGGGCCAGCGGCACGAGGTTGATCTTGGCTTCCAGCACGACGGCCAGCGTGCCCTCGCTGCCGACCAGCAGCTTGCAGAGGTTGAATGCGTCGCCGGTGGCGGCCAGCCGATCCAGGGCGTAGCCGGAGACGCGGCGCTGAATCTTGGGGAACCGCCGCTCGATCTCTTCGCGGTTGTCCGCGAGCACCTGCCGCAGGCCGCGGCAGATGTTGCCGAGGGGGTGGCCGTTGGTGCAGAGGCGCTCCAGTTCGCCGTCGCCCATCGGGCGGATCGTGTGAACGCTGCCGTCGGCGAGCATGACGGTCAGTTCCAGCACGTGATCGGTCGTCATGCCGTAGAGGATGGAGTGGGCGCCGGCGGAGTTGTTCCCGATCATGCCGCCCAGCGTCGCCTGGGCGCTGGTGGCGACGTCGGGCGGGAACCAGAGCCCGTGCGGCTTGAGCGTGGCGTTGAGGTTGTCCAGCACCAGGCCGGGCTGGACGCGGGCCCAGTGCTCGGCGACGTTGACCTCCAGCAACCGGTTGCAGTGGCGTGAGGTGTCGACGATCAGGGCGTCGGCGACGGCCTGGCCGGCGAGGCTGGTCCCGCCGCCGCGGACCAGCAGGGGAACGTCGTGGGCGAAGGCGGTGCGGCACGCGGCCTCGAGGTCGGCGCGGTCCAGCGGAGTCACAACGCCGCGCGGCTGAATCTCGTAGATGGAGGCGTCGGTTGCGTAGAGCCGGCGGCTGACCAGGTCGAAGCGGACCTGGCCGCGGACGGCGGCCGTCAGTTCACGCTCGAAATCGGATCGGTTGTCCATGTTCGGAAGCTCACTCGCGTTGATTTCGGGAGGGAGGCCAAGTCACACGGCCGGCTTCCAGTCCCAGTCCTCGGAGGTGTCGATGGTGTCGGCCAGCATGTCCTCGAAGCGCTGCATCTGCTCGGGCGTCATGTATCGGCCGTCGGACACGGCGCAGTTGGCGCGGATGTGTTCGGGGCGCTTGCTGCCGGGGATAGGCGCGTCCAGGCAGTCCAGCGAGATGCACCACTTCAACGCCGCCGCGTGCAGGTTGCGGACGCCCAGGTCGGCCAGGAACGACAGGTCGTATCGCGCCGGGTCGGGGCATCGCTTGGCCAGCCAGCCGCCCGCCTGCGGGTTCATCGCCAGCGTGCCCATGCCGGCGGCCCGGGCGGCCGGCAGCAGCGTGCGAGCGAACACCGGGTGCAGGGCGTTCACGTGGAGTTGGATCGCGTCGTAGTCGCCGCTGCGGATGCAGAGCATCGCCTGCTCGGGCACCGTCGGGCCGTAGCCCATCGTCACGCCGATGTGCCGGAACTTGCCCTGATCGCGCAGACGCTGGAGCACGGGCAGCGTTGCGTCGCGCTTGGCGGCGTCGGTGGCGCTGTGAATCTGCATGAGGTCCACGTGGTCCCGTCGTAGGTCACGCAGGCAGACCTCCACCTGGTCGATCACTTTGGCGGGGTCAGTCTCAGCCGACACCTTGGTTGCGATCAGCACGTCGCTGCCGCCGTCGAGCTCGGCCAGTGCCTTGCCGATGATCTCCTGGCTGCGCTTGTACCACCGGGCGGTGTCGATGAAGTTCACGCCGCAGTCGGCCACAGCCGTCTGCACCGCGCGGATCGCCAGGGGCTCGTCGCCCTCCTCGGCCCCCTTGAAGCCGGGGTGGCAATTCACCTGCATCGCCCCCAGGCCGATCTCGCTGATCGTCATGCCGGTCTTGCCGAAGGGGACGTATTGCATGCGGCGCTCCTGGTCCGGTTCGCGAAGGATATCCGAAGTCGTTCGATTTGACAAACCGGGGCCTGAGACCCGGCTGCCCGGTCGTCCTATGATATGCGTGGCTGGGCAGGGCGGCAGCGGCGGGTGAGCAGGCCCGCGGCCGGCAGCGAGGCGCGTTGACGGAGGGCGGACAGAGGCCTACACATGGATTGCAGCGGTGGGTTCCCCGGTCGCCAATTAGGGGACTAGAGGAATCAGGCCGGGCCGCCTCGGGAGAAGGACGGCCCGGTCTTTCTTTTCATGGCCCGCGTTGCGGATCCAGATGATCCGGGACTGACGCTTTGAACCGCGGGCCCGGGGCGGTATGATGATCGCTACGAAGGAGGCCGCAATGGCAGAGCAGACGCAGATACTTCCCAGTGATCTGGCACGGACGCTGGAGGGGCTGACGGCCCGGATCGTCGCGATCCGGGACTCTCTTTGACCTGCCCGGCAGGAAAGCCCGATACAAGCAGCTTGAAGATCGGATGGCCGACCCGGGGTTCTGGAACGACCAGGAGTCGGCTCGCAAGGTCATCGACGAGCTCAAGCCGCTCAAGGCGACCATCGTGCCGGTTGAGCAGCTCCTGGCCCAGTGCGAGGATCTCGACGTCCTGCTGGACCTGGCGGTTGAGGAGGAGGACGCCGGCACGCTGGGCGAAGTGGCGGCGGGCCTGCGAAAGCTGTCAACACAGCTCGACCGCGTCGAACTGATGACGCTGCTGAACGGCCCGATGGACAGCCACGACTGCTACTTCTCGATTCACGCCGGCGCCGGCGGGACCGAGAGCTGCGACTGGGCCGAGATGCTGATGCGGATGTACCTGCGTTACTTCGAACGCGAGGGCTACAAGGTCGAGGAGATCGACCGCAGCGACGGCGAGGAGGCCGGCATCCGTTCGGTGACGCTGTTCGTGAAGGGGTCCTACGCCTACGGCTACCTGAGCTGCGAGCGCGGCGTGCACCGGCTGGTGCGGATTTCGCCGTTCGACGCGAACAAGCGGCGGCACACGAGCTTCGCGGCGGTGGACGTCGTGCCCGAGATCGAGGACATCCAGATCGAAGTCGACTGGGACAAGGACGTGCGCGAGGACACCTACCGGGCCAGCGGCGCCGGCGGACAGCACGTGAACAAGACCAGCTCGGCCATCCGGCTGACGCACCTGCCGACGAACATCGTCGTGCAGTGCCAGAGCCAGCGCAGCCAGCACCAGAACCGGGCGACTGCCCGCAAGATGCTGGCTGCCCGGCTCTATCAGTACGAGCAGGAGCGGCGCGATGCGCAGCTGGCCAAGCTCTACGGCGACAAAGGCGAAATCGCCTGGGGCAGCCAGATTCGCAGCTACGTCCTGGACGACCGGCGCGTCAAGGACCACCGCACCCTGGAGGAGACCAGCGACGTGGACGCCGTGCTGGACGGCGACATCCAGGCCTACATCGACAGTCAACTGCGCCACCGCGCGAGCAAGAGATAGGCGAGGCGAATGGCAACACCCGCACCCGGCCAACCTTTCAAGGCGCCCTACCTGACCGGCATCCTCGCCTGGCTGATCCCCGGCGCGGGGCACTGGTACCTCGGCATGCGGGTGCGCGGAGCGATCATCTTCTTCACCATCGCGTTGACCTTCTGGGTCGGCCTGGCGATCGGCGGGTTCCGCAGCACGATCGACCCCACGCGCGAGACGCACTGGTTCCTCGGCCAGATATGCGCCGGCGGACACGCCCTGTTCGTGCTGGGGATCAACCGGACGCCGCTCTGGGACCCCAACAGCACCGTGGGAATGTCCTGGGGAAAGAGCCACGACATCGGCGTGGTCTACGCGGGGGTCGCCGGACTGCTCAACCTGCTGGCCGTCTTCGACGCGATCGTCCGCAGCATCAGCGGCGACGTGAAGGAAGTCCCCCGAAAGGCCCGCCCCCGCCCGGGCTCCGACGGACAGTGAGTTCGTGGATGGAATCGCCCCGCGAATGGACGCATCTCTTGTGCGCGTCTGCGTTCCCTGACGGTCGAGGCTACTGAATCCTGTAGAAGCAATCTTCACCACAGAGAACACAGAGAGCACAGAGTCGGGAGTATCAAGAAATTCTTATTTCAGGCATTTCTTGACGCTTCTAACCTCCTCTGTGATCTCGGTGTCCTCTGTGGTGAATAAAGATTTCTTTTGCAGGTCTCAATAAGCGACTGGCGACAGGGCCCCGTAAGGCTCGTAGTGGATCTCCATCAGCGTCAGCCCATGTGCCGGGGCCGTGACCATGCCGCCGATGTCGCGGGCCGCGTCGCCGGCCGCCAGCGCTTCGTCGATCCAGTCCGGGTCGCGCTTCCCGCGGCCGACCTCCAGCACCACGCCGACGATGTTGCGGACCATCTTGTAGAGAAAGCCGTTTCCGACGACGTCGAAGATCAGTTCGTCGTAGTGGCGATAGACGTCCACGCGATGGACGGTGCGGACGGTGCTTTCGCGCGGCTGTGAGGAGCGGGCCTGGAGGGCCGCGAAGTCGCGTGTGCCGACGAACCGGGCCGCCGCCGCCCGCAGGCGGCCGTCGTCCACCTTACGCCAGTAATGCCACGAGCGGCCCCAGTCGCCGACGGGGCGGCTGTCGGCGTTGTGGACGCGGTAGCGATACCATTTCCAGCAGGCGTTCAGCCGGGCGTGGAAGGCCTCGTCCATCACGTCGGCGCGGCGGACGTCGATGTCGCTCGGCAACCGGGCGGTCAACGCCTCGGCGACACGATGCGGCGGGATGTGCAGGTCGGCCACCTGGACGTGGGCGACCTGGCCCTCGGCGTGCACGCCGGCGTCGGTCCGCGAGGCCCCGATGACCTCGACCGGCTCGCGCAGCACGCGACGGGCGACATCCTGGAGGCATCCCTGGACCGTCGGCAGGCCGGGCTGGTGCTGCCAGCCGTGGTAACGCTGTCCGAAATATGCGATGGTCAGCTTGAGCTTCATCGCCGGTCCGGAGAAGAAGAAAAGGAACTCACCGCAAAGACGCAGAGGGCGCAAAGAGGAATAAAGGACGATTGGAAGAGGGATAAAGACAAGGGGAAATCCGGAACGTTTTCTTCCTTTGCGTCCTTCGCGTCTTTGCGGTTCAACTTCCTCGATCAGACCTTTGCCGGCTCGCGGCGGAGGACTTCCTCGGCGATCTGGATCGCGTTCAGGGCTGCGCCCTTGCGGAGGTTGTCCGCGACCACCCAGAGGTTCAGTCCGTTGGGGATCGACTGGTCCTCGCGGATGCGCCCGACGAAGACCGGGTCGGTCCCGCCGGCGTCGATGGCCAGCGGATACTTCATGGCCATCGGGTCGTCCACGACCTGCACGCCGGGCGCCCTGGAGAGGATCGCCCGGGCCTGGGCGGCCGACAGCTTCTTCTCGGTTTCGATGTTGACGGCCTCGCTGTGGGCGAAGAAGACCGGCACGCGCACGCATGTCATGGTGACGTTGATGGAGGGGTCGCCCATGATCTTACGGGTCTCGTTCAGCAGCTTCATCTCCTCGCTGGTGTAGCCGGCCTCGTTGAAGTCGGCCTTGGAGGGGATCTGCGGCATCGCGTTGAACGCGATCGGGTGCTTGAAGATCGAGCGGTCGAGCTGGTCGCGGCCCTTGCCGTCCAGCACGTCGCGGGTCTGGACGCGCAGCTCCTCGATGGCTCGGGCCCCGGCGCCGCTGACTGACTGGAGCGTGGTCACCACGATCCGGCGGATGCGGGCGGCGTCGTGCAGCGGCTTGAGGGCGACGACCATCTGGATCGTCGAGCAGTTGGGGTTGGCGATGATGTTGCGCGGGGCGTTGGTCACTTCCTCGCCGTTGACCTCCGGCACGACCAGCGGCACGTCGCGCTCCATGCGGAACGCCGACGAGTTGTCGATGACCAGGCAGCCGGCCTTGGCGGCGATGGGGGCGAACTGCTTGCTGATCGACCCGCCGGCGCTGAACAGGCCGATCTGGTCACCGTCGAAGCTCTTCTCCGTCAGTTCCTCGACGGGATACTGCTTGCCGCGGAACGTCACTTTCTTGCCGACCGAACGGGCGGACGCCAGGAAGCGGACGCGCTTCGTGGGGAAATTCCGCTGTTCGAGGATGCTGATGAACTGCTGACCGACGGCGCCGGTCGCGCCGACAATGACGACGTTCCTGGCGTTGCTCATGACCGAAACTCCGCGTTGAATCCCTGTCCCCGCACGCGGGGGACGTACGAATGGGGCATTATAGCAGAATCCGGCGTGCCCACAAATATCCTGCCGGGCGTTCCTCGCCGGCCGGGGATACCGCCAAAGGCCGCTGTCGCGTACACTATCCCTCGATGAAGCCGCAAACCGCCATCGCGTGGACGTTTGCCTTCCTGGCCACTGCCGTTGCCGCCGAAGCCGACGACGCGCCGACCAGCCAGCCCGATGCCCGCAAGGCCGTCGTGGCCGTCGCGCCGTTCGCTTCGACGTTCGACGACGGAACGTGGGGCGGGCAGGCGACCGACGCCTTTCGGCTGAAACTGGCCCGTTGGCCTTTGACCGAGGCCGTGGATCGCTACAGCTACGACGACCTGGCGGCCCAGGCCAAGGTGACGATCGCCTGGGACACGCCGGCCGCCAAGGCGGCGGCCTTCGCGCGCGATCCGCTGGGCGCGGACATCCTCATCTACGGCGACGTGCTCAAGGCCGGCGGCCACGGCGAGATGACGCTGCGGGTGCGGGCCATCGACCTGCGGGCCGGGCCGTCGCTGGCGGTCGACCGCTCGTTCCACATCACTTATCCGACGCAGCTTCGTCCGGCTGTCGAGATCGTTCTCAATCAACTCGTGGGCTACTCGTCGGTGAACATGGAGGTCCCCGCGCTGGTCAAGCTCACCGCCGACCAGGAGGCCCGCTGGACGACGGCGCCCAATCTTGTGCCCGATCCCGGCTTCGACGACGCGACCGCCGACGGCAAGTCGCTGGCCCGCTGGGAGTGCGTGCTGGCTGACCGGCGCTATCACCCCTTGCGACTTGATGGGAGCCAGGCGCCGATCGTTGCCGATCTGACGCGGCAGGCGGTGTGGGCGGACGACCCGGCCGACGCGAGGAATCGTTGCCTGCACATGGCCATCAACGCCGACGTCGCCGGAACGTATGGCGTCGCGGTCTACAGCGACTGGATTCCGGTCACGCCCGGCTGCATCTATCGCTTCGCCTACCGCTGGCGGGTGGCCGGCCCCACGCCCAAGGTTTTCATCAAAGGTTACGCCCTTCGACCAATCGGCGACGAACTGGACGCCCAGGGCAGGGCGTTCAGGTTCCAGCGGCGCGAAGTCTACCGCCGCCAGGTCCACCCGACCAGCGACGCCGATCCGAAGCGGAAGCTCGAAGGTGGCTGGACCCAGACGACCGCCGACTTTGTTCCGCGGCACGACCAGTACCCGCCGCACTGGATTCGCATCGACATCTACGCCTATTGGCCTAAGGGCCACGCCTGGTTCGACGACGTGGTGCTCAGGCAGCTCAGCGACAAGCCGGTGGTCGAGCAGCACGACCCGGCGGACCTGCCGACGACCCAGCCGGCAGGGGAGTGAAGGCATGGCGGCCATCGCGCATCCGTGGAACGTCACGCCGCGGGAGGCGATTCGGATTCAGCGGGACGTGATTCGGCCGGCTATCCGGATGCAGCCGCTGCCCGCACGCGTTCGGCTGATTGCCGGCGGGGACTGCGCGTTCGACAAGGGCGGCAGCCGGGCGTTCGCCGCGTGGGTCGTGTGGGACCGGGAGACCGGCGAGGTCGTCGAGCGGGCGTGGGCGGCGTCGCCGCTGGAGTTTCCCTACGTGCCGGGGCTGCTGACGTTTCGCGAGGGGCCGGCGCTGCTGCAGGCGTGGCGGCTGCTGGGGTCGCAGCCGGACCTGCTGATGTTCGACGGCAACGGCTACGCCCATCCGCGGCGGTGCGGGCTGGCGTGTCACATGGGCGTCGTGCTGGATCGGCCGAGCGTCGGCGTCGCGAAGAGCCGCCTGTGCGGCCAAGCCGACGAGCCGGGCCGGCAGCGCGGGGCGGCGGCCGACCTCGTGCTCGACGGCGAGGCGATCGGCAAGGTGCTGCGGACGCGGGACGGGGCCAAGCCGGTGTTCGTCTCGATCGGCCATCGCGCGACGCTCGCTGACGCCGTGCGGATGACGCTGGCGTGCTGCACGCGGTATCGCCTGCCCGAGCCGACGCGCCTGGCGGACCAACTCGTCGGCCAGGTCAAACGCGGGGAAGTCTGAGGGGGCGGATCACCCGAAGCAGAACAACTCATCCACGAAAGCCCTGCCTTGGCCGTTGATGAACAGCCGCACGTCGGCTGCCACGGCGCCGGGTGGGGCGTCGGCTTTGAACAGCACGCGCGACCAGGGCGTGTCGCCGCTGAACAGGTCGCTGCGCGGGCTGGTCGTGGCGTCGCAGAGTTGGCCGTTGTCGGCATCCAGAAAGGCGATCTGCACGCAGGCGAACCCGCTCTTGAGCGCTTCGGCCTTTACCAGGCCGCTGACGCGATAGGTCTTGCCCGGCTCGACGCGACGGGTCTGCTGGAGGCAAAAGGCGCCCGAGCGGTCGAACGCGAGGCCCGGGCATCGCTTGCCCGCGGCGTTCTGCGTCCAGGTCAGCTCGCCGCCGCCTTCGCTCAGCCGCCGGGCCAGCACCCAGTGCAGCGGGGCGCCGGCGGAGTCGACTTCCTCGAACTTGCAGTTGAGCAGCTTGTCGTTGATCGGGTAGCGACGCGTGTAATTGCGGAACTGCCAGACGACGCGGCCGGCGGGATCGACCTCCAGCACGGCCTGGTGCTGCTGGCTGGCCATCAGGGTGTTGCCGTTGGGCAGCCGGTCGGCGTCGTAGAAGTTGGCCCAGTGGTCGGCGACGTATTCCCACGCGACGCGGCCGTCGGGCGTGACCTCGACGACGCGGGCGTGCTTGCTGTCAACGATAAGGGTGTTGCCGCTGGGCAGGCGGTCTGCGTCGCGGGGCCAGTTGAGCACGTTCGTTGAGCCGTCGCCGTAGGCCCACAGCTCGCGGCCGTCACGGCTGACCTCGACCGCGCGGTGGCCGTCGCTGTCGGCGATCAGCAGGTGGCCGGCGGCGGTGAACTGGGCGTTGTGCGGGTGCTTGACGCGGCCGGCGTATTGCCAGACGACGCGGCCGTCGCGGGCTGCCTGCACGGCGCGGTCGTTGTTGCGGTCGGTGATCAGCAGCGTGCCGTCGTCGAGCAGCCTGGCCTTGTTGGGGTAGTGCAGGTGCGAGCCGTCGGAGAGTCGGCCCGTGCCGCCGCCCCAGTCGTCGGTGGAGAAGACGACCTGCCCGTCCGCGGACACTTCGATCACGCGGTCGTTGGTCGTGTCGGCGATCAGCGTGTTGCCATTGCCCAGCCGCTTGGCCGAGTGGGCGAAGCGGAGGCCCTGGCCGTATCGCCAGACGATTCGGCCGGACGGATCGACCTCGACCACCTCGCTGCCGTCGCCGGCCTCGTCGCCGGCGTCGGTGATGAGCGTGTTGCCGTTGGCCAACCGTTCCACGTCGCAGGGAAACTCGACGATGCCGTCGCGCGATGACATTCGTTCACCGCTCCTCAAGACAGGAAAGAGGTTTCCCACGAAGGGCCACGAAGCACCACGAAGGTCCGAAAGGAGAAGACTCCCGATTCTTTTCTTTTTACTTCGTGGTCCTTCGTGGCCCTTCGTGGGAGGTCCGATCGGTCACATGTAGCCCAGCTCGCGGAGTTTGCCCATCATGCCTTCCTTGTCCTGGCGTCGGCCGACGCGCTCCGGGGCGCTTTCCAGGTCCTGCTCCCAGGCCGGCGCGTCGCCGGTCTTGCGCGTGGTCACGCGGGCGCCCAGCGAGCGGTAGCCTTGCTTGTAGAGTTCGCAGTAGGGGACGCCCAGCTTGAACATGGCCTCCCACACCTCGCGTTCCTTCAGGTGGAGGATCGGGCTGACGCGCATGTGCGCGGGGCTGGTTTCGCTGGCTGCGCGGGGGCTGAAGAACTTCTCCTCGCTCCGCGCGCCCTGCTCGTCCCAGCGGATGCCCTCGAAGAAGGCGGCCACCTTGCGTTCATCCAGGAACATGTTCAGCGTTGCGGTCTTCATCAGGTGGTTGCCCACCAGCGACTCGGGCTCGTAGAAGAACTCCTCCTCAGCGTAGCCCAGTCGGGCCACCTCCTTGCGGTTGCGCTCGTTCAGTTCGGCGACGCGGATGGGGGCGCCCAACGCCTCGGCCTTGCTGGAGACGTCGTGGTTGTGGATCATGTGGAAATCCAGGCCCCAGTCGGCGGTGTGCTTGGCCAGGAACGCCCGGATCTCGTCGAACACGTCGCCCTCGTCGATGCAGAAGCAGGCCGGCAGCTTGTGGCCGCGCTTCCGGCAGACCTCCATCGCCATCCAGAGCACCAGCGTGCTGTCCTTGCCTCCGGTCCAGGCGATGGCCAGGCGGTCCAGGGGGTAGCGGTCGAACGCCTCGGCGATGACCTCGCGGCACTTGTCGAGTTTCACGTTCAGCGGGGCCGATTCCAGTTCCTTCCTGTTCATTGCTTCTCCTGTTTGGCGGCGGATGCGGATTTCCGGGCGCGTATGTCCCACTCGAATCGCCCCGGGTCAAGGTCGCGCCCCGCCAGCCGCGAGTCGTCAGCAGCGTAGCGATGGGCCGCCCAGACCGTCAGGGCCTTGGTCCAACCCCAATAGTTCGGTCGGGTGATGACGAAGGGGCTCCAATACTCCCACACGATGGCCCCGTCGGGCGAGACCTCGATGAAGTGTCCCTTGGTCGCTTCGCAGATCAGCGTGTTGCCGTTGCCCAGTCGCTGGGCCGACGAGCAGATGGCCGAGAAGAACCGCGGCGCCAGGGGATCCATGTATTGCCAGACGGGCTGACGGGCGGCCACGTCAAACTCGACGACGCGCGACGCGGCGATGTCGGCGATCTGAAGGTGCGGGTTGGCGCCGCGGCGGTGCAGGCCGTTGTCGAAGACCATTACGCGGCCGTCGCCGGTGTGCGTAGGGAAGTGCGGGTGGCCCAGTTCGCGGTCGCGGCCGAGGCGCCACCGGATGCGGCCGGCCTTGCGGTCGACGATGGCCAGGTCGTTCAGCAGTCGCAGGCAGACCAGCAGGTCGCCGTCGGGGAGCAGGTCCATGCCGTTGACGAAGCCCCAGCAGTGTCGCGGGCAAAGGGGGCAGATGTCGTCGGTCTCGATGTCCAGATCGTCGGCTGCGGTCCAGGACCAGAGCACGTTGCCGCCGCGGTCGATCTCGCGGAGCTGACAGGTCCATACCTTCCCGCGCAGCTCGCTGCCGGGGATGCCGCCGCGGATGCGGGCGGCCCGCTCGGGCGGAATCTCAACGTAGACATTGACGATGAAGTGGCCGTCGGGCAGTTCGATGAAGTCGTGATTGAGGCCGGGCTGGTCGAACCGCCAGACCTCGCGACCGTCCCAGTCATACTCGACCAGCTCGGTGCCCGAGCCGACGAAATCGACGTTGGAACCGGGACCTTTGCCCTGCCACATGAGGTTGCCGCTGCGCAGCAGTTTACCCTGCGACGCCGGCGGGGTGGGGAGGGTCCAGTAGTGGCAGACCCGGCCGGCCATGTCCACGATCCAGCAGTTTCGGCCGAACGTGGGCGAGAACAGCGTGTAACCGCTCAGGGACCGGGCGGAGTCGTGGATCGTCACATCCTGCGTCAGTCGCCGTTCGAATGCGGGCATGGCTACCTCGGCGGCCTGCCGGGCAACGACCGCGAGGCAGGCGAGCCGCAATAGTAAGAATTCCGGCCGAAGGGTTCAAGCATCTGCTTCGCGACCGGCCTGTCCCCGGGGGCCGGCGGAATGCGTTGACAACGCTCCCCCAGATGTTACATTCAACCGTTTCTGGCTGGAATAAGGCGAGGGAACCATGCAGGAAGCAATCGGCAAAGCCAACGCGCTGATCGAGGCGATGGATTACATCCGCAAGTTCCGCGACAAGATCGTCGTCGTGAAACTGGGCGGCTCGATCATGGACGACCCGGAAGAGCAGGGCAAGTTGCTGGCTGACGTCCTGTTCATGGCCACGGTCGGCATGCAGCCGGTGCTGGTGCATGGCGGCGGCAAGGCGATCTCGGCCAAGATGAACGAAGCAGGCCTGGAGCCGCAGTTCGTCCAGGGCTACCGATACACCGACGAACGCACGCTGGCGATCGTCGAGCAGGTGCTCTGCATCGACATCAACCTGTTCCTTGTGCAGACGATCCAGTCGCTGGGCGGATCGGCCATGGGGCTGCACAGCCTCAGTTCCTGCGTCGTCGTCGGCGAGCGGATGTACCTGGAGGACGGCGACCGCCGCGTGGACATCGGCCTGGTGGGCAAGGTCTGCGACGTCAACGCCCACCTGCTGCGGGTGCTGTGCAGCGCCGGGACGATCCCGGTCATTGCCCCGATCGCCCGCGACCGCCGCGGCGGCAAGCTGAACATCAATGCGGATATAGTGGCCGGCGAAGTGGCGGCGGCCCTCAAGGCCGAGAAGCTCGTCATGCTCAGCGACACCCACGGCATCCGCACCGATCCCAAGGATCCCCAGAGCCTCGCGTCGTCCCTGACCGAGGCCCAGGTGCAGGAGATGATCCGGACCGGCGTGATCGACAAGGGCATGCTGCCCAAGGTGCAGGCCTGCCTGCGGGCCCTTGAGGCAGGCGTCGGCAAGACGCACATCATCGACGGCCGGTTCGCCCACTCGCTGTTGCTGGAAATCTACACCGCCGCTGGCGTGGGCACGGAGATCGTGAAGTAGGATCGGGGATCGGGGCCAGGAATTGGGGGGCGGCAGGGGGTCTTCCTCTAAGCCCCGTCACTTGCGACGGGGATGAATCGGTGAGACGCATGAACACTCAGGAAATCGTACAGCAGTTCGACCGGTACGTTATGGCCAACTACGGCCGCAAGGCCGACACGCCGGTCATCGTCCGCGGGCAGGGCGCCCTGATGTGGGACAGCGACGGGCGCGAATATCTCGACATGTTCCCCGGCTGGGGCGTCTCGTCGCTCGGCCATTGCCACCCGCACGTGGTCGAGGCCATCCGCCGACAGGCCGGCGATCTGATCCACATCGACAACACCTTCTATTCGCCGCAGCAGGGCCAACTCGCCCAGATGCTCAGCGAGCGGGCGTTTGGCGGGCAGTGCTTCTTCGGCAACAGCGGCGCCGAGGCCGTCGAGGGCTCGATCAAGCTGGCTCGCCTCGCGACGCCGGAGAGCCGCTACAAGATCATCACCATGCTGGGCAGTTTCCACGGCCGCACGTTCGCGGCCATCAGCGCGACCGCCCAGCCGAAGTATCAGCGCGGCTTCGGACCGATCGTCCCGGGCTTCAAGTACGTCCCGTTCGCCGATCTGGCGGCCGTGGGCGAGGCCATCGACGACGAAACCGCCGCCGTCATGCTCGAACCGATCCAGGGCGAGGGCGGCGTGAACGAGGCGCCGGCCGATTATCTCCGCGGCCTGCGCGAGCTGTGCGACAGCCGCGGCGTGCTGCTGATCTTCGACGAGGTCCAGACCTGCCTTGGCCGGACTGGCGACTGGTTCGGCTACCAGGACAGCGGCGTCGTGCCGGACATCATGACGATGGCCAAGGCGATGGGCGGCGGGGTCGCGATCGGCGGCTTCATGGCCAAGCCCGAGATCGCCCGGTTCCTGGTCCCCGGCACGCACGCGTCGACCTACGGCGGCAACCCGCTGGCCTGCGCCGCGGCCATCGCCACCGTCGAGGCCATCGAGCAGGACAACCTGCTGGAGCGGACGCATGTGCTGGCTGACCGCACGCGGGCCCTGCTGGAGAAGTTGGCCGAGCGGCATCCGACGATCGAGGAAATCCGCGGCCGCGGCCTGATGATTGGCGTACAACTCAATCGGCCTGGCGCCCCGCTCGTGGCCGAGTGCCTCCGCCGCAACCTGCGGATCAACTGCACGCACGACACCGTGATCCGGTTCTATCCGCCGATGACCGCGACCGACGAGCAGGTCGACCAGGCCGTCTCGATCATGGACGAGGCGATGAACGCGATCGGTTTTGACGACGCCGGCGCGGGAGCGGCTGCACAGAGCGGGCAGGTCCACCAATGAAACGCGACTTCGTCTCCATCGCCGACTGCGACCGCGAGTGTCTCGAAGGCTACCTGGCCGAGGCCGCGAGCCTGAAGGACGCTTACACCGCGGGGATTCCCTCGCATTTCCTGGCCGGCCAGTCGGTCGCGATGATCTTCGAGAAGCCCTCCCTGCGAACGCGGCTGAGCTTCGAGGCCGGCGTCACGCAGCTCGGCGGGCACGCGATCTACCTCACGCGGAACGACATCGGCCTGGGCAAGCGCGAGCCGGTCCGCGACGTCGCCCGCGTGCTCAGCTCGATGGTGCAGGCCGTCGTGGCGCGGACCTTCGAACACGACACGGTGGTCGAGATGGCCCGCTACGCGTCGATTCCGGTGATCAACGCCCTGACCGATTTCTCGCACCCCTGTCAGGCGATGGCCGACCTGATGACCGCGCGCGAGGTGTTCGGCCGACTTGCCGGGCTCAAGCTCGCCTTCATCGGCGATGGCAACAACGTGGCCCGCTCGCTGGCGGTCGCCTGCGGCCGGTTCGACATGGCCTTCCAACTGGCTGCCCCCGACGGCCATCGGCTCGATGACTCCTTCGTCGCGCGGCTGGCGGCGCAATGCCCGGGGATGCGTTTCAGCCAGTCGGCTGACCCGGCTGCCGCGGTCGCCGGCGCTCACGTCGTTTACACCGACACGTGGGTGTCGATGGGCCAGGAGGACGAGCGCGAACAGCGGCTGACTCGGCTGGCGCCCTACCAGGTGAATGCTGCGATGATGGCCAAGGCGCCCGCCGAGGCCGTCGTGATGCACTGCCTGCCGGCCTACCGCGGCCAGGAAATAACCGAGGAGGTCCTGGAGTCGGAGCAGTCGGTCGTCTTCCAGCAGGCCGAGAACCGCCTCCACTTCCAGAAGGGCCTGCTCAAGGCGCTGATGTGTGCGTGAGGAGTCGGGAGGACTTACCACGGAGACACAGAGGCACAGAGAAGAAGAGAACATGGTTTGAAGAAGACGAGAAGAAGCCTTTTGTGCCGGTTCGTCCATCTTTCCGATGCAACTCCTGTCTGAAATCAGGCTTCCCTCTTCTCCGTGCCTCTGTGTCTCTGTGGTGAATCTTCCGTTTCCTGCGAGGTTGCCATGCCACGAAACGACGGTCGGCGGGCCGAGCAGCTTCGGCCGCTCAAGATTACCCGGCATTTCACGGAATCCGCGCCAGGCTCGGTGCTCATAGAGACGGGAAGGACGCGCGTGCTCTGCACCGTCAGCGTCGAGGAGGACGTTCCGCGCTGGCTGGTCAAGACCGAGCCGCCCGTCGGCTGGGTCACCGCCGAATATGGCATGCTTCCCGGCTCGACTCCCGACCGCAAACGCCGCGGCGAGGACAGCCGGGCCATCGAGATCAAGCGGCTGGTCGGCCGAAGCCTCCGCAGCGTCGTCGACCGTGCCTTGCTGGGCCCGCGGACGCTGTGGGTCGATTGCGACGTGCTCCAGGCCGACGGTGGCACGCGGACCGCGGCCATCACCGGGGCCTGGGTTGCGCTGGCCGACGCCGCCGACTGGCTCGTCTCGCAGGGCCGCATCGCAAGATCGCCGCTGACCGGCCAGGTGGCTGCCGTCTCGGTGGGCGTTGTAGACGGTCGGTCGCTGCTGGACCTGGACTACAGCGAGGACAGCCGGGCCGCCGTGGACATGAACCTGGTGATGACGGGCGATGATCGGTTCGTCGAGGTTCAGGGGACCGGCGAGGGGGCGACGTTTTCTGGTCAGGAACTGGATCGCATGCTAAAATTGGGGCGTTCCGGAATCCGCAGGTTGCTGGCTGCCCAGCGCGCGGCCCTGGCGGGCTGAACGGCGACTGGAGCCAGGATTCCCCGATGGTTCATCCCGGACGGGCCAAGCGATGAATGCAAGACGATCGCTCAGCGGCGTGGGGCTATGGTCGGCCGGCGGACTTCTGCTGGCGGTCGGGCTGCTCGCGGGCTGCGACGGCAATACGCACTGGACGGCCCCCGACAACTCGGCCTACGGGCCGGTGGACACCGCGCCGCGCCAGCTCAGCGAGTCGGACCTCGGCGGCGAGTGGGTGATCGTCCTTGAGGAGTTCTCCGACCGCGACCGCGAGCAGCAGGCCAAGGCCCTTAAGCAGCAATTGCAGGCCAGCGGCTGGACCGGCGTGGGCGTCGTGCACGACGGCGACGCGAAGATCAGCTACACCTTCTTCGGGCCATTCCGCTATCACGACAGGGCGCTGGAGCAGAAGCTCGATCAGATTCACAACTACACCGATGCCCGTGGCGAGCGGCGGTTCCGCGGGGCCTACATCCACGAGCTGCCCGGCAAACCCGTCGGACCCGCGCAGTATGACCTTCGCCACGCCAAGGGCTACTGGACGCTCCAGGCGTATCACTTTGTGGACCCCAGCCCGGTCTTCCCGGCCACCCAGCTCATGGACCTGCCGCCGGACTGGGACCGACGCAAGGAAGCCGTGAAGGCCTGCGAGGAACTGCGGCAGAAGGGCTACGAGGCCTACTATTACCACGGCCCGCGGATGAGCATGGTCACCGTCGGCACGTTCCCCAAGGAGGCGTTCGAGTACGACCCGAACAGCCACGAGTACAAGAAGTACGATCCCGAGAAGGACGACTACCTCGACCCGGCCGTCCACAAGCTTCGCGAGGTATTCGAGTACAACAGGGAGAACGGCCTGATCCTGTACAAGCGAATCCCCCTGGGCAACGGGCAGGTCAAGAAGGTCCCGCAGCGGTCGTTCCTGGTCGAGATTCCTCGCGGCGGGCCGGGCGGATACTTCGAATGAGCGCCGCCCGCGATCCGCAGACCATCCTGCTGGCCACCGGCAACCCTGGCAAGCTGCGCGAGATCCAGGCCGAGATGGCCGACCTGCCCGTGCGCTGGCGAACGCTGGCGGACTTCCCCGCGATCATCCCGCCGCAGGAAACCGGCGACACCTTCGCCGCCAACGCCGACCTCAAGGCCGTCTACTACAGCAACGTCACCGGCCTGTGGACGCTGGCCGACGATTCCGGCCTGGTTGTGGACGCCCTCGGCGGCGCGCCCGGCGTGCACTCGGCTCGCTATGCCGGACCGGCCCAGAATGACGCGTCCAACAACGCCCGGCTGCTGGCAGAACTGGGCGATCGCCCAGCCGAGCGGCGGACCGCACGGTTCCGCTGCGCCCTGTCGCTGGCTGACGGCGAGCGGATCCTGTTGCGAGCGGAGGGCGCGATCGAGGGCGTGATCGGCAAGAGGCCGCGCGGGTCCAACGGCTTCGGCTACGACCCGCTGTTCTACGTCCCGGCCATCGGTTGCACGACGGCGGAACTGCCGCCGGATCGCAAGAACGCCATCAGCCATCGCGGCCAGGCGGTTCGCAAGCTCCACGTGATGCTCAAGGAATTGCTGGAGTCGATGTCGGGCTTGTGAGTCAGTCGGCCGCGGCGGCCGGCCGCATGCCCAGGGCCTCGCGCACGGCGTCAAGAATCTGCGCGACGCGACGTTGCTCGGCGCTGTCCAGTTCAATTGCCCCGTAACGGATCTTGTAGTAACTGTAGGCTAGCGGCGTCAGGTCGCCGGCTGATGGCAGCGACCGCGACAACTCGGCCGTCACTTCCAGCGGCGTCCGATGCGGCGGCGGGGTCAGGCGGCGGCGGTCCAGCAGCCGCAGCAGATCGGCCCAGAAACTCAGCCCCCGCGCCCGAAGCCTTTGGTCCCGCCGCCGGCGCATCCAGCGCTGCCAGGGCCGCCGACGCCGCAGCGCGAGCAGCAGCCAGGCGATCCCCGCGAGGGCCGCCAGCAGCAGCGACGCGTGGGCGGCCGCTTGCCAGAAGCCCATGCCCCTGCCGAACCAGAACGCCGCTGCCAGCCACGCCCAGACACTCGCAGCCGTCGCCTTCACCCACCCCCACGCGTCCGCCGCCCAGGCCCGCATCTTCGACAGCAGCAGCGCCCGGTCGTAGCGCGAATAGTTCACCACCCGCTGCTGCCACTGATAGTTCAGATAGTCCATGGAGTGATTCAGCCAGCCCAGCAGACCGGTGGGCGCGTCGAAACTGTTGTCGCCGGCTGACGGCGTCGGGTCGAACGTCACCCACCCGCGCGACGGGTCGAAGACCTCGACCCACGCGTGGGCGTGCTTCTGGCGAACGATGAAGTAGTTGCCCTGGTGGTTGAACTCGACGCACTTGAACCCGCCCACCATCCGCGCCGGCACGCCCAGCCGCTGGCAGAGGACGGTCATCGCCGATGCGAAATATTCGCAGTGCCCTTTGTGCGTCGTGAACAGGAACGTCTCCAGCGGGTCGCGACCGCGCTCAGCCTGCATCTGGAGCGAGTAGCTGAAGCCGTGCTGGAGATGGCCGTCGATCGCCCGGGCGATGTCCATATTGCTCGTCGCGCCGGCTTCATCGCGCCATTGCCGGGCCAGTTTCGTCAGCGGGTCGGACAGTTCCGGATGCCGTCTGGCCGCGGCCATTCGCTCGTTGAGCTGCCGGTCCTGGTCCTCCGGGATCGGCCGACCGATCTCGCCCTGCGGGACGGTGACGACATAGCGCATCGGCTGGTCGGCCTCGACGCGCGACATTGACTGCGTCGCCGGCTGGGCCCCGATCACCTGGCCCACCGCGTTGAACAGGAGCGTGAACCGCGTCCTGGCCGTCAATTCGATCGGCGGGTACGTGCTGAACAGGTTGTTCATGCCCGGGGGCTCGAGTTCGATGTCGAGCTTCTGAAGGCCGGTCCGGCCGGTCAGGCCTTCGTTGAAGACAGCCGAGTCGTTCGCGTCAAGCACCGACGAGACCTGGCCCTGGCGGGCGCTGCGCCCGCGGGTGTGCTCGCTTCTTTCGGGCGAGTGCCAGCGGCCCTCCCAGTAGCCGCTCGTCCCGTCGGATCGCGGCTCGTACCAGTCCCACACCGCGCCGCGGAGCAGCAGGCCGTCGGTCGGGACGGTCGGCTGACCGTTGCGCAGCACGCGGACGCGCATGACCAGCTCTTCGCTTTCCTTGATCTGACCGATGGCCCCCAGCTTGGGGTCGGGCGTGAAGCCGGCGAAGTTGCTGGCGGCCTGCGGCGCCTGTCGGCCGAGGATGCCCTCGCCGATTCGCGGGAACGCGACGAAGAGCATCGCCCCGACGATCAGCGCGAAGGTTCCCGTGGACAGGCTCACGCGCCACAGCCGCCAGCGGCTCAGCGCGTTCAGCGATCCGGTCGCGTCGGTCATGGCCGCGGCCGTCGGAGCGAGCTGGCGGCCGTGGCCTTTCTCGAACAGTTCCATCTCGCGTTTGAAGTGGAACAGCAGCAGCGTGTAGACGCACAGGCCCATGTAGGCCAGCAGCATGACCGCGAAGTTCAGTGACGCGCTGAGGATGGCTGCGATCACGATTTCGAGCATCGACAGCACGATGAGCTGGCCGTAGTCGCGGGCCCGTTTGGTCTCGAAGAACTTGCAGACCTGCACGAAGATCATGAAGTGGGCCAGCGCCGGCACCAGCGGCAACCCGCCCAACAGCTCGAAGAAGAAGAACATCAGCGCCAACAGCACGGCCAGCGAGATCAGCCAGCGCGGCACGACCGACGCACGCGATCTTCCGTGGGCGATCGGCCAACTGATTACCGCCGCCACCAGCGCCAGCGCGAAGTACACGACCGATCCTTCGGCCAGCACCATGGCCAGGATCGCCAGCAGGGCCATCAGGTAGACGGCGCGGGCCAGTTTGCGGTCGTATTGCCTCATCGCATCCCTGCGCCGGGCCGAAGGGAAGGCCGCTGGCCTCGCCGCCCGGGCGCCACTATTGTACCGCACTGGCGGCCCTGGGGCGCGGGCCGTTCCCGGACGTTCCGGCGGCCGCTGCCGCCCCCGGGCCGAGCCGAAGCAGCCGGGCAAAGTTGAGGTCCTCCGCCCGCATCGGCGAGACCGCGATGTTCACCGCCGCCAACGCCTCGCATTGCCGCTCGACTTCCTGGCGGCCCAGTCCGCGGGTGATCCAGATGCACTGCGCCCCGGCCATGTGCCGCGTCGCCCGCCGCCCGAGTTGAGTCAGGGGTGTCGCCGCCCGGCCGCCCATGACGGCGAGCGCCCGCATCATCGCGTATCGCTGTCCCGGTCCGCGCGACGCGGGGATCCAATGGTCCGGGCCGTCGGCCACGACCAGCCCCACGTCGAACGCCTGGTTCATCGCGTCGTGAACGAGCGTTGCCGCCAGCGAGAGGGCCTGCTCCAGCAGCACGTCCTCGCCGTCGGGCCCGCGGGTCATCTCGGCCTCATGCAGGGGTTGCGCCGAGACGATCACCATGAACCGGCGCGGCATCGGGGGGCTCATCTCGCGCACCAGGGGCGTGCCCAGCCGGGCCGACCGCCGCCAGTGGATGCGTTTGGGGTTGTCGCCGGCGCGGTATTCGCGCAGGCCGAAGAACTCCTCGTCGCCGCCACGCCGGTCCAGCGGGCGATACGCCGCCGCCCCGGTCCGCACGGCAATGGTCGTGATGTCGTGTGCCAGCCGCCCGATCGCCGGGTAGACGATCAACTCGGCATGGTCCTTGAACCGCGCGAAATGGACGAACAGCGAGAAGGGGAACCGCGTGAAGACCGTCATCGCGTCCAGCCGGTAGACCCCGCGCCGACGGCAGACGATGGCCGCCCGCTGCATCTGTGTGCTCCGCCCGGGAATCGCCGGCAGGTAGCTCTCGGTCGTCGGGGCCGGCGGGCGATACTCGCGCACGTGAAGCGAGTAGCTGGTCAGCCGACGCTTGCGGTTGACCAGTCGGTAGGTGATCGGGATCGCGGTCCCGGCCATCGCCGCCAGCGGCAGTCGTCGGGTCACGCGCAACCCGCCCAGCGTAATCCGCGAGAGGACGCCGCTGATGACCAGCCCGCCCAGCACGATGCCGAAGATGAGGAACAGCAGGTTGATCTGGCTGTTGGCCGCCGCCAGGCCGACGAGGAAGCACACTGCGATGTAGGCCCCGCCGCCGAGCGTGAAGACCACGCCGTGGCGGAACGCCTGGCCGCGCGCTGCCCGCCGATAGCGCCACGTCCGCGTCATCGGGCGCGCGGGCGGCGAAGTTCTGGGCGTGGAATCGCTGGCCATTGCGTTGGGCGTCCCCGAGTCACTGCGGCGCGGGCACTTCGTTGAGAATCTCGGCCATCAGAACGTCGGCTGATCCGTCCTGGCCGTCCTGGAGGTATCCCTTGCCGACCAGCCGATGGGCGAACACGGGCGCCGCGAGCGTCTTGAGGTCGTCGGGCACGACATAGTCCCGCCCGTGCAGCAGGGCGAACGCCTGCGATGCCCGCTTGAGTGCCAGCGCCCCGCGCGGCGAGACGCCGATGTGCAGTTGTTCGTGATCGCGCGTCGCCTGCACGATCCGCAGCAGATAGTCGAGCAGGTTGTCCTCGACGCTCACCTGGCGGGCCTGCGACTGGAGCGCGACGATCTGCTGGACGCCGGCGACGGGCGTCAGCGCCGGCAGCGCGACAGCCGACGGCGTCGCGCGGAGAATCCTCAGTTCGTCGTCCCGCGCCGGGTAGCCGATCCGCAGCCGCATGAGGAACCGGTCGAGCTGGTTCTCCGGCAGGAAGTACGTCCCCTCGAACTCGAACGGGTTCTGCGTTGCAAGCACCATGAACGGGTCGGGCAGCGTCATGGTCGTCCCGTCCACCGTCACCTGGGCCTCATTCATCGCCTCCAGCAGCGCCGACTGCGTGCGCGGCGTCGTGCGGTTGATTTCGTCGGCCAGGATGACGTGCGCGAAGATCGGCCCGCGTTTGAACTCGAACGTCCCGGTCTGCTGCGAGTAGACCGACACGCCCAGGATGTCCGACGGCAGCAGGTCGGGGGTGAGTTGGATGCGGGCGAAGGTCGCGTCCAGGCTCTTGGCCAACGCCCGGGCCAGGACCGTCTTGCCGACGCCCGGCACGTCCTCGATGAGCAGGTGTCCGCCGGCGACCAGGGCGGTCAGCAGCAGGTCGACGACGTCACGTTTGCCCATGAAGACCGACTCGATGTTCGCCCGCAGCCGCTCCAAAACGGCGTGCCCGTTGCCGGACGACCCCTCGGTCCCTGGTGTGGCCGCCGTCTGGGTGGTCTTGTCGCTCACGTCGCCTCCGAGGAAAAGTTGTCCGGCCCTCGTGCCCGATATTATAGAGTGTAGTCACCGGCCCCGACAGGGGGGCGACAATGTCGAATGTCGAGTGTCGAATGGTGAGGAGGGAAGGGACGCTGGTTCCGCTCTCTTCCCCCTCGCCCTCGTCCCCGAGGGAGAGGGGCAGGGCGAGGGTTCTCATGGCTGGTCTTCTTCGCTTGTCGAGTGAACGCATGATCCGATTTCGCTTGGTCATTCCGCTGTTCAACTGCCTGCTGCTGACCGGCTGCGCGCCGACGCCGCCGGCCCCGCCGTCCGCTGGGCCCGGCGTTCACGACTGGCGCGACCGCATTCTGGCTGACGGCTGGACGCTCCAGTTTCGCGGGCCGCGGATCGAGATGACCTTCACCCGGCGCGGCGAGGTCATGCGTATGCGGATGAGGCCGGTTGCCTGGTCCGTCCCGCGCGTGCAGATGACCGCCGACGCCCCGCGTTCGCTGGCTGACCCGCCCAAACTCGGCGCCGCGGGGTTCAGCGAACTGCTCTACGACGCCAACGGCCTGACGCGGCCCTATCGGATCCGCATCGACTATCCCGGCGGGCAGGCCGGGGCGGCGACGACCGCGCCGGACTTCAACCCCTGCGGCGTGGTCCGCTACTTCTTCTCGTCGCGGCCGCCGGACCAGCCGCACGTGATGGGGTTCGACTCCGGGCTCTACTCGCCGGGCTCGGCGATGCACCTGGTGATGATCGCTCTTTCGCCGCTGCCGACGGGCCGAACGTCGCTGCTGGCGGTCCACCGCGAAGGCAAGGACTACTTCGCGACGATCGACGCGACGCCGACGCGGCGGGAACTTCACTTCCCCAAGGCCATGCTCTGGGCCGACTGGTCGGCTGAGCAGCTTGCCCTCGAGTCGGTGTTCATCGTGGAAGACTTCGACCGCTGGCCGCAGTCGACGATCACCGTCCGCAACTTCAGCCGCCTGGACCCGGCCAGCGCGAGCTACGAGTCCCTCATCCCGCCGGCCCCGACGACGCAACCGGAGTAGAACCGCGAAAGGAGTCTCCCGCGAAGGGCCGCGAGGGGGTGAACCGCGGCCACCCTGAGGCCGCCCCTAGCGAATCACCAAATGCGTTCTAAGGGGGTTCTGCTTGCGCAGGGCCGACGAGGCCGATCTGATCGACCCGGAGTCGAGGCGGACCGGCCGGATGCGTCTAATCGCATTGGCCGGGCTCGCCCACAACGCGTTGTGAGCCAACCACTTAAGATGCAGGAAAATACAGGCACTTACAGTCAGTTACAGAGTGGGGGGAGGGGAGTGCCGGAGTCGGAATGCGGAGTTAGGAGTGACGAACCCCCACACCATTACGCTCCAGCGCGCGGGCGCGCGGGCGACTCGGCCTGGGCCCTTCAGCGACCCAGGTCCCCTCTTCCGCGCGCGGGGGGTTGCATTTGTCCGCATCGGCGGCGCTCCCCGGCGGCGCCCGTTCGCAAGCTGACGCCACCGGGTCAATCGGTTATCATAAGGCGTCTATGGCCGAGCAGACCAATCAACCCGACCCACCCGCGCGAGGCCAGCCGCCTCTGCCGCGCATGCCGGCTGAACCGGTAAGCGAACCGGCTACGCCGTCGGCGGCGGGGCTGGACGCGGAGAAGGTGACCGCGGCCGCCCGGGCCGAGTTCGCCCGCATGGCCCGCGAGCTGCGCCAGGCCCGGTCGGAGCTGGCCCAGGTGCAGGCCGACCTCGCCCACGAACGCGATCAACTTCGCCAGACGCGGGAGGCGCTGGCCGGGCAGCGGCTGGCCCTCAAGGGGCAGGCCGACCGGCTCGAACGTCAGGGCGATCAACTCTCGCTCGAACGGGCGCAGCTGGCGGAGTTGCGCGAGCAATTCGACCAGCGACGCGGAGAATTCGAAACCCAGCTTCGCCAGCGCCGGGCGGCGCTGGAGGCGGATCTCGGGCGGCGGCAGACGGAACTGGACGCGTCGGTCCGCGAATTGTCGGCGCGGCAGGCATCGCTGCGCGACGAAATCCGCACGCGGCTGGCCGACGTGGAGCGGCGGGAGAAGGACGCCGATGCTGGATTCGTCGAGCTGCGAAAGCAGCGGCGGGCGGAGATCGACCAGGAAATGTCGGCCCGCCGCGAGCAGGCCGAGGCCCGCCTGCTCCAGCGACAGGCCGACGGCGAGGAGAAGATCGCCCGGTCCGAATCCGACGCCCTGCGGCGGATCGAAAAGCGCGAGGCGGACGCGCTGAAGGATCTCGAAAAGCGGCTGGCCAAGACGGCTGAGCAGGCCGAGCGTGACCGGGCCGAGGCGGAGAAACTGCTGGCCCGTGCCCGTCAGACGCAGGAGTCTGCCGACCGCGAGGCGTCCGATCTGCGGGCGCGGGCGGACACGGAAACCCGTGCCCTGCGCGAGGGGACGGCGCGGGATGTCCGCGTGCTTCGCGAGAAGAGCGAGGTCCAGGCGGCGGAGTTGCACGAGCGGACCGACCGCGAACTGGCAGAACTGCGGCGGCGGGCCGAGGTGGAGCTGATCGAACGGCGGGAAAGGGCGGAGCGCGAGATCGCGGCGGCCCACGCGGCCGAGCGGGCGGCGCTCGACTCGCGGCGGGCGGAGTTGAACCGCCGGACTGAAACGCTGGACCGGGTCGAGCGCGAGCGGCGTGAGGCCTACGAGAAGGACGTGTCGGAGTTCGTCGCGCGGCGGACAGCCGACGAAGCGGACCTGGCGGGCAGGCAGGACGCGTTCCGCCGCGAGACGGCCGAAGTGCGGCGGCGGATCGAGCAGATCGACCGCGACGAGGCCCGCATTCGGAGCGAGTCGGTGCGGCTGGCTGAGCAGCGGAAGTCGCAGGAGGACCTGGCGGCCCAACTGGCGGTCCGCGAGGCCGGGGTGAAAGAGGCCGAGGCACACCTGGCGCTCCGCAAGGCGGACGTCGAACGTCGAGCGGCTGACGCGGAGAAGCTCAGCCAGAAGCTCGACGCCCACGAGGCCGACCTGTCGGCCCGCGAGCAGAAGGTGGCCGCGACGGCGGAGGAGTTGAAGCAGGAACAGGCCGGCTTGCGCGAGCAGGCTCGCCAGATGCAGCGGCAGCACGCCCGGCAGGGCGAGGAACTGCGCCGGCGGCTGGCAGAGATGCAGAGCGAGGAGAAGGCTCTCCAGAAGCGCGACGAGAAACTGACGCGGGCGGAGAAGCGCGTATCCGAGCGGATCAGTCGCTCGCTGGCGCAGATGCGCGAAGAGGTGTCGGCGGCCCAGGCCCGCGTGAAGCAGGAGCAGGAGGAATTGTCGCGGGCGAAGGAAGCCCACGACGCCGACGCCCGCCATCTGCGCCAGCAGCGCGAGGCGTTCACGCAGGAGCGGGACGAACTGGAGAAGCTCGCCCGGCAGGTCGAGGCCTATCGCGAGGAGATCAACCTCAAAGAGCGTGCGGTGCTGACGGGCTGGGAAGAAGTCCGCCGCGCGAAGGAAGAGATCGCCGTCACGCAGGAGCGGCTGGCGGCGCAGGCCCAGGCGATGCTGGAGGGCCGGCAGGTCGAGTTCAAGCCCATTCCGCTGCCCGAGCCGATCCGCCGACCGCGGCGTGCCCTGGCTGCGGAAGCCCCGGCCGGCGGCGCGTATCGCCGGTGGCCTCTCGCGCTGGCCGGCGTGGCGGCGGGATTGATGATCGTGACGCTGGCCACGATCTGGGCCGCGGTAAAGCCGCAGTTCCAGAGCGTCGGCTGGCTTCGCGTGCAGTCGCCCGAGGCGCAGAGCCGTGAGGCCGGCACGCTGGCGCTGGGCGAGGTGGAAAACTGGGCACGACAGACATGGCCGAACCTGTCGATCCGCCGCACCGAGAGCAGCGTGATCGCGCCTCGCTGGCAGGTGGAGATCGCCCGGGAAGATGGCGCCTCCAGCGCCGAAGCGACGCTGCGGGTGCGGGCGACGGGCGAGTCAGCCGGCCAGGCGGTATCCGAGGCCAACGCGGTGATCGACGGCTATCCGGCGTGGCGCGACGGCAAGCTGAAGCAGGCCGGCGTCGGTCGGCGGCTGCCCGGTCTCTATCTTGACCTGGCGCGTGCGCAGAAGCGGGTCGAGTTTTGCGACCGCTCCCATCAGGACGCGCGACAGCGCGTGAGCGAGGCGTTCGGCTTCGGACCGCACGTTGCCAGCGCGACGCCGGGGGAAGTGCTCGCGGCGATGGACGAGCGGCTGGCGGTGCTGGGCACTTCGATCGGCGACCGGCGGCAGTTGCTCAGTTGGATCCGGGGGCAGCGGGCGAACTGGCAGTCGGATTTCGATCTGCTGTCGGCGGCGGGCGGGCCGACGCTGGACGACCACACGATCGAGAACATGGCCATCCAGGCGCGCCAGGACCAGAAGCAGGTCGACGCGTGGGAAGCCGAGAAGACCGCCATGCGCCGCCAGGCCGACGCGGACCTGGCCGCTGCGGAGCGGGCCTGGCGGGCCGCCCGCGACCGATTGCAGCGGGCGCGCGATCTTCCCGAGTCGGCTGGCCGCGAGGCGGAAATGCTGACGGCGGTCGGCGCGTTCCAGTCGGCCCAGGACGCCTACAAGGACGCGATGGACAACGCCAGCGACCGCGTGAACAAGAAGGTCGAGGCCCTGGATGTCCGCATTGCCGCGACGCGGGCGCGCGTCGAGAACTTCCTGGGCCAGATCGCCGATCAGTCGCGGGCCCAGCATCGCATCGAGCGGATGGCCTGGCTGAAGGCCCGGCTGGCCGGTGCGGGCGGCCAGATCGAGGATCTGTCGGCTGAACTGACGCGGCTCGGCGACGAGCAGGTGCAACTGTGGGGCCAGCGGAACGCCTACAAGCAACTCGTCGAGCAACTGGCGCAGGCCCGCGACGCGGTCGGGGCCCTTCAGACGGAGATGGCCAGGATATCCTCGCCCCAACTGAGCGGGGCGTGGCTTCAGGTGGCCACGTCGGAGGCCGACATGGCGGGCGTCCAGGAACTGGACCGGCGCGACCGCTGGATGCTGATCGGCGCCGGCAGCGTGCTGGCGGCTGCGCTGCTGGCGTGGCTGCTGATCCAGTGGGGCACGGTCCGCTGGCGGCAACGCGAGGCGACGCCGGAAGCGGCTGAGCCGGTCGCCCCGGCCGGCCTGGAACTGCCGGTCTCGGCGGGCAAGTGAACGCGACGGCGCAGACTATCAGCCGCCCACACGCGGCCGACGCGGAGGCAGACCATGAGCAGCCAGCCGGCGCAACTCTCGATGGCGCTGAAGGAATGGGACGTCGTCTGCCGGGCGATGCTGGCCGGCCGACAGTCGCTGCTGCTGCGCAAGGGGGGCATCCACGAACGACACGGCCGTTTCGAGCCCGAGCACGATGCCTTCCTGCTGTTCCCGACATTCCTGCACCAGCAGGCCGACCGCGTCCAGCCGGAGTGGCGGGACCAGATCATCCCGCGTACGAGCGAGCCGGACTACCTGCGGCTGCCGGGCTGGGCGGCGGTGACGGAAGTGTTCGAGGTTCCCTCGCGCGACCGGCTGGCGGCGCTGCTGCCGCTGACGATCTACGAGGCGCCGCAGCTCGAAATGCGCTGGGACTACAAGCCGGACCTGCCGCTCTACGTGATGGCCCTGCGGCTCTATCGCTTCGCTGACCCGCCGACGATCGAAGTGCTGCCGCGCTACGGCGGCTGCCGAAGCTGGGTTCCGCTGGAGCGGTCCATTGAGCTTCGCAAGGCTGTCGCGGCAATGTCTGATTCGCAGGCGGAGGAGTCGTTGGCCGGCGTCCGCGAAGCGCTGATCTAACGGGACCCGCCGGATCGCGGAGTCGGGCGGAGGGCGCCCAGGACGCCGGCCCGGGTGCCCTCGGCGGTGATCGGCTGGATGCCGCTTCGGCGGGCGTCCTCGATCTCGGCTTCGCGGACGGTGTGCGACAGCGGGGCCTCGACGTTCTCGTCCAGCAGGCAGCGCGACACGACCTCGACGGCGCGGTCCAGGTCGTCGGTCACCTCGAACAGCAGCAGATCCTCGGGGCTGATGGTCTCGTGGCGGACCAGCATCGTCTCGCTCAGCCAATCCACCAGGCCGTTCCAGAACTCGCTGCCGATCAGCACGACGGGGAACCGCGCGATCTTGTGCGTCTGGATCAGCGTCATCGACTCGAAGAACTCGTCCATCGTGCCGTAGCCGCCGGGGAAGCAGATGAACGCGGAGGCGTACTTCACGAACATGACCTTGCGGCAGAAGAAGTAGTGGAAGCCCAGCGAGACGTTCTGATACTCGTTGGGGTCCTGCTCCATTGGCAGGTGGATGTTGAGCCCGACGCTTCGGCCGCCGGCTTCGAGGGCCCCCTTATTGGCTGCCTCCATGATGCCGGGCCCGCCGCCGGTGATGATTGCGAACTGCCGCTGCACGAGCATGGCTGCCAGCCGCTGGGCCTGGCCGTAATAGGGGTCGTCCGGCGGCGTGCGGGCCGAGCCGAAGATCGACACGGCTGCCCCGAGTCGGCCGAGCACCTCGAACCCGTCGACGAACTCGGCCATGATGCGGAAGATCCGCCATGTGTCCTGCTCGAACTCGCTGTTGTGTCCCATGCCGGGCATCGGCCGATCCTTTCAGGGTCGGGTCATTGATACAGATATCGGACGATTGCGGCGGAGGGTGACAGGAATTCGCATCGTCGGTGGGCGCTGGAGAGTGGAGCGATTACGGGTTGATGATCTGGAGCGACGTGGTCTTGATGACGGCGAACACCTGGCCGCCCTCGGCCAGGCCCATGCTGCGGACCGTCCCGTCCGTTACGCTGACCAGCAGCGGCACGCCGATGTTCACGCGGACCCAGGCGTGGCCGTCCAGCGGACCAACGTGCTCGATGGTCCCGGGCAGCACGTTCCGCGCCGACAGCCCGACGGGCCGGGTCGTCGCGAGGATCACGTCGTTGGCCCGCAGGGCGATCATGACCTTCGTCGCATCCGGCGGCACGTCGGCCGGCAGTTCAAGTTCCAGTTCGTTCGCGTCGCCCAGCCGGGCGAAGGCCTGTCCGTCGCGGTGCGTCACCGCGAGCGTCCAGACGTTTTCCAGCGGCTCCTCGGTGGTCAGGTGCCCCATGCCGGGCCGGTCGAGCATCTGCGTCGGCCTGCCGGCGGCCTGGAGGGCGCCCTGGGCCATGACGACGAGTTCGCCGTCGTCGCCGGCGAGGTAGACGGCCTCGGACAGGTGGTGCGTGACGTAGATCGCCGGCACGCCGATCCGCCGCAGCAGCGGGTGAAGTTCGCCCAGCAGCCGCCAGGCCGTCGGCCGATCCAGCGACGCCATCGGTTCGTCCATCAGCAGCAGCCTGGGGCGGCTGAGCAGCGCCCGGCCCAGCGCGACGCGCTGGCGTTGCCCGCCGGAGAGCGCCGCCGGCCAGCGTTCCAGCAGCGCGCCCAAGCCCAGCAGTTCGACCAACTCGTCAAACGCGACGGCCTGAGGGCCCGGTCGGCTGGCGCCGTAGCGCAGGTTGCCGCGGACGGTCATGTGGTCGAAGAGTCGGCCTTCCTGGAAGACGTAGCCCACGCCGCGCCCCCGGGCGGGCAGGCATCGGCGGCTCGAAGCGTCGAACCAGGTGTCGCCGTCGCAGTGGATCCGTCCGGCGTCGGGCCGCAGCAGGCCGGCCAGCAGGTTCAGCAACGTCGTCTTGCCGCAGCCGTTGGGCCCGACGACGCTGGTGACCGGGCTGGAGAATGTGTGCGCGAACTGGAGAGCGAACGGCTGCTCGGATCGCCGCAGCCGGCGGCGGAACTGGATGTCGACACGGAGGTCGCCCATGTCAGCGGCCCTCCCGGCTGCGGGCCCGACGGGTCAGCAGCTCGCTGCCCAGCGTGCTGAGCAGAGCCAGGACGATTGCGACGACGATCAGCCGCCCGGCGCGGATGCCGCCGGGGTCCTTCGAGCCGATCGCGCGGAAGATGGCCAGCGGAATCGTCTGCGTCCGCGACGTGTCGCCGGCCAGAACGATCGTCGCGCCGAACTCGCCCAGTGCCCGTCCGAACGCGAGCAGCAGGCCGGCCACAATGCCGTGGATCGACAGCGGCACGGTCACCGTCCAGAACGTCCGCCAGCGCGACGCGCCCAGCGTCGAGGCCGCCAGTTCCAGCCGACGGTCCACGCCCTCCATCGACGTGCGGACGCTGCGGACCATCAGCGGCAGGGCGACGATGGCGGCGGCGATTACCGCAGCCAGCGGCGTCAGCGGAACCTGCTCGCCGAGCAGCCGCTTGAGCAGTCGGCCCAGCGGGGCCTCGGGCGTGAGTACCAGCAGCGCGAGATAGCCGCTGACCACGGGCGGCAGCACCAGCGGCAGCATCACGACGCCTTCGATCAGCCAGCGTCCGCGAAACTGGCGCCGTCCCAGCAGCCAGCCCAGCGCCAGGCCGATGGGCAGCAACGCCAGCGCCGCCGTCGCCGACACCCAGAGGCTTCGGCCGATCACATCCCACTCAGCCGAGGTGATCAGGCCAGTCGCCGCGGGCGGGGCGGGCCTGGAGGCGGGGGTCCAGGCCTTGGCCGGCAGGGGAACGAAGCCGTATCGCCGAAAGGCCTCCGCCGCATCCGGACCGGCGAGGTAGTCGAGGAACGCCCGCGCCGACGCCGGCTGCTGCGACGCCGTCAGCACGCAGGCGGGATACACGATGCGGTCGTGAGAGTTGGTCGGGAACGAGGCCAGTATCTCCACCTGTCGCAGGGCGCCGGGCGCGGCGGCGGCCAACACGTCGGTGCGGTAGCAGATCGCGGCCTCAACGGCGCCGCTCCGAAGCTGGCCCAGGGCGACGCGCACGTCGTGCGGGCGATCGAGCCGGTCCCGAAGGCCCGCCCACAGGCCCATGTGCTCCAGGGCCTGACGGGCGTATCGGCCGGCTGGCGCCCGTTGCGGGTCGGCAATGGCGATCATGTGCGCGTCGCGGATCGCGGACGCCAGGTCCTTGCCGGCCAGTCGGGATCCGGCAGTGATGGCCAGAACCAGATCGTTGCTCAGCAATTCCCGGGCGGTGGCCAGGTCAATCCGGTTCAGGGGCGTCAGGTCGTCGAAGGGCGCGGGGCCGGCCGAGACGAACAGGTCGGCCTGCACGCCCAGTTCGATCTGGCGGGCCAACGCGGTCGATCCGCCGTAGTTGAACTCGACGGGTTGTCCGGTGCGGGCCTGGTAGGTCTTGCCGAGTTCGTTCAGCACGTCGGTGAGGCTGGCGGCGGCGAAGATGACAAGGGGCTTGCCTGCGGCGGCCGGGGAGTTGTCGGCTCGGAGCGGGCGCAGAGCGCCGGGCGCAGCCAGCAACGCTGCCCACCCGGCCAAGCACCAGAACCATGCGGTCCGGCGGTTTAACATCCGGGAAGTATACGAAAAGGCCCGCGGCCGTGTGACGGAATTCCCGCGTTCCCGGGCCCGGCCTCTGCGGACCTCGCGTCCGGCGTTGACAGGTCGCGCGGGGCCTCTTACCATGAACCATTCGTGCCCGACCGACTTGCCGGGGCTCTGGAGATGGGAACAACCAAAGCGATTCGAGCGGCGTTCTGGGCGGCAGTGCTGCCGGCGCTGTTGTGCGCCGGCTGCATCGAGCAGCCGCCGATCGCCCCGCCTCCTCCGCCGCCTCCGCCACCGTCGTCTCCGCCGGTCGCCCCGCGGCCGGGGCAGGAGAGCAACCCCCCCGAAGAGCTGACCAGCCAGGTTTCGTTCCAGATTCAGTGCGACGTGCTGTCGATCGACGCCCCTGTGGGGGCGGTCTCCGGAAATGCGGAGATATGGGCCCGCGTGCGTGAAGAGGCCGTCGGCGTGCGGCAGTCCGACCACCTGACGCGCAACGGCATCCGCGTCGGGGTCGGGCGGCGCGGCGATCTGCCCGCGGTCGAGAAGATCATCAGCGGGCTGCGCGATGTCAAGGTGCAACGCGGGCTGCTCCAGTTCAGCATCCGCAGCGCGGTGGAGGTTTACGTGCAGGCCGAGGCTCGCCAGCGGCGAACCTGGGTGATCTCCGACGACGGCCGGGCGGCCGGCGACGAGTGGCCCGCGTGCGCCAGCATCCTCTGGGTGCAGGCATGGCACGACATCAAGCAAATCGACGCGGTGAACCTGACGCTCGTGCCCGAACTTCGGTGGGGGCAGGCGCGGCCGGACGTGTACAGGCCGACCCTTCAGCGGGCGGGCCAGTATCGCGACGTCGGGCGGCTGTTCGAGGAGGTCCGCATCAACCTGGCGATGGGGCGCGGTCAGTTCCTGCTGCTGGCGCCCAACGCCGAGGCCCAGCCGGTCAATGTGATCGGGCGAGCGTTCTACTGCGACGAACGGATGGGCCAGACGCGCGAGCACGTCCTGCTGTTCCGCCCGCGGGTCGTGCGAGCACCCAACAAGTGAGTGGTCCTGTCGGAATCCAACCCGGACAACCCAGGTGAGGAGCAACTCGGATGAATCTGCTGTATCCCGGCGCGGGGGCAGTCGCACATGATCGGGTCACTCTCGCGGGCGACCGCGGCGGGCCGCTGGTCGTCCTGGAAAACGAGCGCGTCCGCTGCGCGGTGCTGCCGTGGTTCGGGGCGGCCATCGTGGAACTGACCGATAAGGCGTCCGGCGTCGACGTGCTGGCGCCCGACCCCGGCGCGGTGCAGAACGTCATCAACCTCCAGCACCCGATCACCCCGCCGCAGATTTACTTCAACCGAAAGGTCGGCGGCTGGCCGGAACTGTTCCCCACTGGCAGCCGCCTGGACGACTACTTCGGGCTGCCCCAGCCGTTCCACGGCGAGAGCAATCAGCGGCGGTGGGACTACGCCGTCGTCGAGGCCGGTCCGAGACAGGCGATGGTCCGCTTCACGCTCACCTGCCGCAACGCCCCGCTTCGGCTGGTCCGCGACATGATCCTCGAGCCCGGCGCCGCCCAGATCGTCCTGCGCGAACGGGCCGAGAATCTCTCGCAGCTTCCGATCCCGATCATGTGGGGCCATCACCCGACGTTCGGCGCGCCGTTCCTCGAAGCCGGCGTGCGGATCGAGTTGCCCGGCTGCCGGTTCATCGAGGGCGACGCGTCGATGCTCGACATCCCCGCCCCCGGCGCGAAGGTGGGCAACATGTTCTACGCCGCCGACCTGGCGGAGGGGTGGTTCGGTCTGTTCAACCCCAGGCTGAAGTTGGGTGTCGGTGTGCGGTTCGACGCGGAGCTGTTCCGCTACCTCTGGCTGTGGCAGGAATTCAACGCCAACGACAAGCCGCCGGCCTTCGGGCGGTGGTACGCCGCCGCGGTCGAGCCGTTCACGTCGCTGCCGGCCGGCATGGACAAGGAAGGCGCCGCAGGCCCGTCGGTGACGATCGCGCCCGGACGCTCGCTTTCGACCGAACTGACGGCCTTCTTCTATGGCAAGCCGCTGAAGGGGTAGCTCGCGTGCGCAGGAGTGGCGGATACGTGTCGGTGACGGTGCTGGGCGTCTTCGCGATCGCCCTGGCGGCGGTGGCGGCCGGCGTGGTCGCGACCAGCGTCCGCCGCGTGAAGGTGATTGCCGCCTCCGGCGGCGACGCCGGGACCGCCAGGGTTGCGGCCGCCGGGCAGTACCGCCGCATCATCTCGCTCTCGCCGGCGCTGACGACGATGCTGTTCGACATCGGCGCGGGCGACCGGGTCGTCGCGGTCAGCCGATTCTCGCCGCCGCGGATCGACCGTCCGCGCGTCGGCGATGCCCAGAGCCTGAGCGTCGAGGACATCCTGCGGCTCAAGCCCGACGTGATTCTCATCCAGCAGAAGCCGACGCCGCGGCTGGAATTGCTGGCCGGCGAGTATCGCATCCCCTGGATGGACCTGCGGACGACGAGGCTTGTCCAGATCAAGCTGACGCTGTTGCGGCTGGGCGACATGACGGACGCCCCGCGCACCGCGGAGGTCCTGGGCGGCATCGAGGCCGACCTGCTGCGCGTCGGGCAACGCGTCGCTGACCTCGGCCGCCCGCGCGTGCTGTTGGCGGTCAACACCGAAGTGCGGGCAGCCGGTCCGGGCACGTTCGTCAGCGACCTAGTCGAGGCGGCTGGCGGCGTCAACGTCGTGCAGATCGGGGAGGGGACCTACCCGATCCTCAACAAGGAGATGATCCTGAACCTTCGGCCGGACGTGATCATCGACGTCGCCTCGGACCTGGGCGACCAGGACGCCGACTCTCCGGCCATGCAGCGGCGGCGGGAGTTCTGGAAGACGCTGTCCGGCTGCCCGGCGGTGGATCGCGGGCAGGTTCACGTCGTGCAGGACGGGTCGATCACGATTCCCGGGTCGCACGTGGGCCGGACGGCGTGGACGCTGGCCCGGCTGATTCACCCCGAGGCGTTCGCGGGTGAGGACGCGACGCAGTGACGGAGAGCGATTTGAGCGAGCTACCGGACAACAGGCCTTCGCGGCTGTCGCTGACGGGCGGGCGGTTCGCGGCGTTCGTCGCCTTCTCGCTGCTGGCGTGGGCGGCGGCGGCGGCGATCTGTCTCTGCTTCGGCCCGGGCGGGTCGCTGAGGCTGGAACTGGGCGATCGGCTGGTCACGCTGCTGTCGCCGTCGCTGCTGAAGCTGCGGCTGGGGCGTGTTCTGGCGGCGTCGCTGATCGGCGCGGGCCTGGCCGCGGCGGGCGTGACATTCCAGGCGCTGCTGCGGAACCCGCTGGCGTCGCCGTACATCCTGGGCATCAGCTCGGGCGCGACGGTCGGCGTGGTCGTGGGGCTTTACGTCGCGCTGGCGTTCCCGAATTCGATTCTGGCCCAGGCGCCGCAACACGTGCTGGCGCTGGCGTTCGGCGTGGCGACGATCGGGCTGGTCTACCTGCTGGCCCGACGGCGCGGGCAGCTCGACCCGCTCACGCTGCTGCTGGTCGGCGTGATGGTCACCGCGTTCAACGGCGCGGTCATCATGGTCTTCAACCTCATGGTCCCCGGCGGCATCCGCGGCGACTTCGTCGTCTGGATGATGGGCATGGTCAGCGAGAACGTCCGCTGGTCGACGCTGGGCTGGGTGGCCGCGGGCATCGGCGCGGGCATCGCCGTCATGCTAGCGCTGGCCCAGCAGTTCAACCTCCAGTCGCTCGGCGAGCAGACCGCCCGCACGCTGGGGGTGCGGCTCCAGCGGCTGCGGGTCGTCAGCTTCTTCGTGGCCTCGGGCGTGACGGCGCTGGCGGTGTCGATCTCCGGACCGATCGGTTTTGTCGGGCTGATCTGCCCGCACATCTGCCGGCGGCTGTTCGGGCCGGACCACCGCGTTCTGATGGTCACCGCGACGGCGTTCGGGGCGATCTTCCTGCTGGCAGCCGACACGCTGGTGCGAACGGTCGCGCCTTCCACGGGCGGCGAGGTCCCGGTCGGCGTGGTGACGGCGCTGTTCGGCGGGCCGTTCTTCATTTACCTGCTGCGGCGGCACTACGCGCGGAGGCTGAGCGAATGACCAACGGCCCCGCTATCCCGGTTGCCGCCGACGCGCCCGCCTTCGACGTGCGCGGCGTGGAGTTCGCCTACCCCTCGCACAGCGGAACCGACGAGGTGCGGGTGCTTCGGAAGGTGTCGCTCCAGGCCTTGGCTGGGCGACTGCTCGTGGTCATCGGGCCCAACGGGTCGGGCAAGACCACGCTGCTGCGCTGCATGGCCGGCATCCTTCAGCCGGCAGGCGGCCAGATCCTCCTGGGCGGGGCGTCGATCAGCCGACTCCCGCCGCGCCGGCTGGCCCGCGTGCTGGGCCTGGTGCCGCAGGAGACGCAACTCGCCTTCGAGTTCACCGTGCTCCAGGTCGTGCTGATGGGCCGAAGCCCGCACATGGGCCGATTCGGTTTCGAGGGCCCCGGCGACCTGGCCGCCGCCCGCGACTGCCTTCGGCTGACCGACACGCTGCGGTTCGAGGACCGGCTGTTCGACGAACTCTCCAGCGGCGAGCGGCAGCGCGTGGTCATCGCCCGGGCGCTGGCCCAGCAGCCGCGGGTGCTGCTGCTGGACGAGCCGACGAGCTTTCTGGACATCGGCCACCAGTTGCAGATCTATCGGCTGCTGCGGAGCCTGGCCGCCGACGGCATGACGGTGATCTGCGTCAGCCACGACCTGAGCCTGGCGGCCCAGTTCGCCGACGAGATCGTCCTGTTGGCTGACGGCGAGGTCGTCGCCACCGGGCTGGCTGAACAGGTCCTGACCGCCGAGACAATCGCCAGCGCCTACGGCGTGAGCGTGGACATCGTCTCCCACCCCAAGACGGGCAAGCCCGTCATCCTGCCGCGGGAATAGAACAGACGCGTCCTGTCCCGTTTACGGATTCCAGTGAAGGCCCGTTGCGGCGGTGCGTGCCGGGCTCGTGGTATCGCCATGTCAAGGCGCGTGCGAGGTTATACCTTCTGGGCCATGCCCGTGGCCAGCCATTCAGCCGGGGGCAGGTTCAGCGGTTGCGACTTGACCAGGCCGCGGGCCGCTTCGAGTGTCGCGTGGATCAGCCGCTCGCCTTCGCCGCTGGCCAGCGGGCAACTGGCCGCCTCGTATCCGCCCCAGAGGAACTGGTTGGCCGTCGGCATGTATCCCGTGCCGCCGACGGCGTGGAAGAGCACGTAGGTCCGCGGGAACGGGCTGGACCACTTGAGCATCGCCCCCAGTGCGGACGCCGGCTCGCCCGGCAGGCCGACCAGCAGCACCGGGCCCACGCCGATCAGTCCGACCTCGGTGCGTATCCAGCCGCCTTCCCTGCGTCGCGGGTTGCGTTTGCGGACCGGGGCCGCGGGGTGCATGGTGCGCGTCGCTTCATCGCGGCGACGCAGGCGAACGGAGATTCGTTTCACGCGCAGCCGCTCGTCGTAGCTGCCATCGGCGGCGTCGTAGACGCGGGCGATGCCCTCGCGTGCGATGGCGGACCCCATCTCGCGTGCGGCCACGAACCCGCCCTCCGGACGCAGGGGGTGGTTGTCGCCGGCGGCGCCGGTGGTCGCGACGCAGAGCGAGCCGGTGAAGCTTTCCTCGAACGCGGCGCGGATGACGCCCTGGTAGTCGGCGCTCGCCTGCGTGGACGTGTTGCCCACGCACAGGGGATGGCTGGTGTAGTTGGTCAGGACGGCCTTGTATTGGCTGCTGCGGCCGTGGCGGCGGAACGCCAGGATGCCCAGCTCGCGGTCCACGTAGTCGGGGCTCAGGCCGATGAGTTGCTTGTGCTCGGGGATGTATAGATGGCGGCGGTCTGGGAAGTAGAACCGCCGGTTCATGTTCTGAGCGACGGGGGCGAAATTGAAGCGCAGGTCGCATCGCTCAACCGACGCCTTCGCGTCGGCGGCCGCCTCGTGCGTCCAGCGCGTCAGGCGGCGGAGGTAGGCGCGGACCACGTCGGGCTGGGAGGAGTGCCCCGGCGACATGGCCGGCCCGCTGTGCGTGTGCGTGCAGGTGCAGACGACGTGATCGGCCGGCATGCCGGTCGCGTCGGCCGCCGCGCGACGCAGCCGGGGCTCCAGTTCCCGCGGCAGGTAGAGCAGGTCGTAGCAGAGCACCAGCGCCGCGGCCCGGCCGTCCGAAAGATAGAGCGCGTCGACCGTGAGGTCGTCGTGTACGCCGGTGCAGAAGATGTCGCCGGAGTACCCGCTCAGGGCGTGGCCGGGTTCCGGATTGATCACGCGTCGAGCGGCGCCGCAGAGCATATCGGCCTCCCGTGTTCAAGACAGCGGAGGATGATAGCAGATTCCGGTCAGAAAGGCCCGGCCTACTGCTTCAACCTGGCCGCGACCTCGGCCGCGAGGGCGAACAGGTCGCCGTTGCGGACCTCCATCTGCGGGGCGGCATACCACGCCCAGCCGAGGTCGCCGCCCATGCCGTCGGTCGCCAGCAGATTCAGCCGCACGCGGCGGTCGAGCAGCTCCTGGGCCCGGCGGGCCATGTCCGGCCCCAGCGCAGCAGCCGACGTCGCGTCCGTCAGCGCCCGCTCGATGAAGATGCGGGCCTCGGCCAATTGCACGCCTTCGCGGATCATTTCGAACGCCGCGGAACTGATTGGCCTCTCCCTGCCGGGCATCAGGACGTAGGGCGTCGAGTTGTGCAGCCAGCCGCCATGCCATGCGTTGGTGTCGGGGTACCGGCCGCACAGCGGGGCGTCCGGCTCCCACGAGCGTTTGCTCTTGAGCAGCGGCCAGAAGTCCGCGCCGACCCGGCCGAAGCCGCGCAGCTCGGAGTTGCTGGTGATCATCCCCTCGGCCGCGATGCGATAGACGCCCCACGGCGAGAAGCAGCGCATGAACTCGCCCACCGGCGGGGCGATGTAGCGAGGGAAGCACGCGATCAGGCGCGGCCGCGCCCAGCCGCGCACCCGCTTGGCCGCCGGGTCGGGGGCGTTGCCCACGCCCCAGACGATCGTGTTGTAGCCGACCTTCTGCACGCCGTAGAGGTCGCTGGGTGAACTGTGCGAGCTGACCACCCACGGCACTTTGGGCGCGACCGCGGCCAGGTCCTCGACGCAGTCCTTGCCCGGGCGGCGGTCGCCGGCGATGCCCAGCATCAGCGAGTCGCCCACGCCCAGCCGCTCGCACTGGCGGGCCAGTTCGTCGAGCACCGGCTTCCAGAACGTCCGCACTGCCGGGTCGCCCCAGGTCGGTCCGTTGCCCTTGCTCAGTGCGCCGGTAGCGGCGTCCTTGAACGTCACGGGCATGCCCAGCTTGGGCACGTCGTGCCCGCCGCCCATGTAGCTGGACCCGGTGTTCACGTCCCAGCAGTAGGCGCAGACGACCGGAACCTTGCCCAGCCGCCGGATCGCCGTCTCGAGGTACCGCTGCATGATCGAGAAGTCGTGGTCGTACGTGCCGTCGCTCCTGGGGATCCAGCGAACCATCGACTGCTCGTTGCCGAAGTATGTCCCGCGCAGCAGCGGCAGGTAAATTACCTTGTCGCCGGCCTGGGCCAGCAGCTCGAAAGACCGGTCGATCAGCTTCCAGTGCGCCTCCGACCACGGCTCGACGTGATACTGCATCGCCAGCGAGTCGGGCGATTGGATCAGCCCGACGAACGTTCGGTACTCCGCCGGCGCCGGCAGCGTCCAGCCGGCGACCGCCAGCTTGACCGGCACGGCCGCCGGCCCGAACCCGTCGGCCGACACGACGAGTTGACCTGCGTAGTCGCCCGCAGCCGCATCGGCCGGCACGTTCACGGTCACCCAGACCGGCACGATGGCGCCGCCGCCGGCCTTGTCCGGGGCGACTTCCGGCGGCGCCGATTCCTCCAGCCCGGCCAATCGCACCACGTCGCGCCCGAAACGCGGGCCGGGCCCGTCTTTGTAGGGGAACTTCGTCTCCTGGCCCCCCTCGGCGACGAAGCCGGGCGTCGCGAAACGCACCTGCACCGCCGACGCCGCGATCTTCGCCCCGCCGAGCCCAGTCAGTCCGTCGCATGTCGCCTTGACGCCGCGGATCGGACCGTCGCTGCTGAGAACCACCTGCCCGCTGAACGCGCCGTTGCGCGTGCCGTAGAGCCGGATGGGATACACCGCCTGGCCCGGGTCGCCGTAGTCCGGCGTGTGCACGGAAGTCTGGACGGCCTGGTTCCACAACTGCACGCCCGGCGGCCGCGACGCGTTTGGCGTCGTCCCGCCGGCGGCGGACAACTCCAGCTTCTCCAGCCCGAGTTGCGACCAGTAGGAATAGGACGCCCCGTTGGGCAGGACTCTGGCGGTGAAGAGCGTCTCGGCTACGGGCGAGCGGTGAATCTCGACGGCCAGCACGTTGACGCCCTTGCGCAGCGCCTCCGCCGGCATGTCGGCCTCCAGCGTCCGCACGCGCAGCTTGAAGCGGTCGGGATACTTCTCGGGATCGCCGAAGCCGACCCATCGCAGCAGCCCGCCGTTCGGATCAACGTAGGCGTCGGTCGGGTAGTCCTCCGCCGGCGTGTCGGGCGTTAGTTCGCCCGCGGGCAGGTGGGCCCGGGCGATTTCCTTGCCGTTCAGGTAAACGGCAACTCCGCCACGAAATAAGAGCGTCAGCTTGAGGTCCGCCGCATGGCCCGGGTCGGGCACGTCGAAGCGTCCGCGCAGGCAGAGCAGGGCGATCTTCCGCGTCTTGCGGGTGAACAGAGGGCCCCGTACGCGAGCCCAATCCGAGTCGTCGAAATCGACGGACCGCCAGTTGGCGGCTGGGGGCTCGGTGCGAAATGGCTTGTCGATCTGCTTTGCGACCAGGCGGCTGTTGACCGTGCCGGCGGTGACGTAAACGAGGCTCCCGTCGGCCAGCCGCTCCTGCTCGTCGATCCAGGTCATTTGGACGCGGTAGAATCCATCGGTGTCCAGGACGACGGTTCGTGCGGGTGCAGCCGCCGGCCCGTCGGCCCATGCGATGGAGGACAGGAGAAGCAGGGCAGCCGGCGCCGACAGCAAAGTGATTCTCATGGCGGTTCCTCTCGTGGCGGACGGGGTCGCGTGCGTCGCGGCCACAAGAGTTTAAACCGCCGCTCGGGCGATTGTCACCGTCGGGCATCCGGCATTTCAGCGGCGTGTCGGCTGGGCGGAGCCGCGTCCGCTTCCTTCAGTCGCCTCGCGAAGGTAACATGGGACTTCACTCAACTGGAGACGACCATGAGCCGACTGCGACTCTGCGCGTTGATTGCCCTGGCGGCCAGCCTGGTCGGGCCGACGTTGGCCCGGGCCGCCGACGCCCCGACGACTCAGCCGGCGCTCACGCCGATTCCCGGCGTGCCGACCGGCCATCGCCCCGCATCGACCCAGCCCGCGGAGCACAACGCCAAGCGGCACGCGAAGAACCTCGCCCGCGTCCGAGAGGGTCGCATCGACCTGCTGTTCATGGGCGATTCGATCACCGAGGGCTGGCGGGACAACGCGGTCTGGCAGGAGTATTACGCCAAGCTCAACGCCGCCAACTTCGGCATCAGCGGCGACACGACGCAGAACGTCCTGTGGCGGGTGCTGGACGGCGAGGTGGACCCGAAGTTCATCCAGCCGAAGGTCATCGTCCTGCTGATCGGCACCAACAACGTGGGCAGCGATTCGAGCGAGGACATCGCCGCGGGCATTGCGGCCTGCGTGCGGGCGCTGCGAGCCAAGGCCCCGGCCAGCCGCGTGCTGCTGCTGGGCATCTTTCCTAGCCAGGGCGCGGGCAGCAAGTGGCGGAAGCAGATTGCGCAGATCAATTCGATCGCGGCCCGCCTGGACGACGGGGACAAGGTCCGCTACCTCGACATAGGCGATCGCTTCATCGACAAGGAGGGCAACTTCCTGCCCGGCGCGATGAAGGACAAGACCCACCCCGCCGAGCCGGGCTACCGCCTCTGGGCCCAGGCCATGCAGCCCTTGCTATCTGAGATGATGTCCCAGCCCCCGCCCACGACCCAGCCCGAAACTGAGTATCGTCGAGGAGCGGCGCCGCCGCAGACGGGCCCTTTGCGGCCCAACCCGCCGGGACGGCGGGTCTTGCGGTCGCGGCCGGCGTCGCTCGTCGTCGACGATATTCGGTCACATATCGACTCCTCCTCGACTCCTTGGCCGCGACCGCAATACCCGTCGTCGCGAACCGCGTAGGTCTTGAAACAGCTTCTAGTCATCTTCGCGATGCCCACTCGGCGTTGAGGCCGGCCCCGGCTGGCGCCGACGCATTCGTGGACTCTTCGTGGTCTTTCGTGGGAGATGGGCTCTCTTCGTTCTCTCCCGTCGGCCGGTGCGCGTTGGGCGCAAAAGCAAACCGGTCCCGGGTTGGCCGGGACCGGTTGGTGCTGTGGGTCTTTGGGCTTGAGGGTCGCGGCCGTCAGCCGCACCAGGACGCCGTCTCAAACCGAAAGTGGGGGCAGCCGATCCGTCAGCCGCCCGTTGAATCGTGAACTGAAGCTAGCTGCCCGACTGGTTCTCCAGCATGGTGCGGAGATACTCGTTCTCCCGCCGGGTGGCTTCCAGGTCGAAGCTCATGTACTTGACCGCTAGCGTCAGGTAGTCCATGCACTGCTCAGCCAGCAACTCGGGATCGCGCTGGTCCATCTTCTCACGCAGCATGCGGCGGAGGTCGGCCCGGTAGCTGGCCGGCAGGACAGACAGTTCGACCGTCAACTCAACGAGCTTGCGAGCTTGCAGTTCTTTGGTCATTGGAAATCCTCTCTCTGATTCCGCCAAGAAAACACTGCAAGCGGCGTGCCAGAGTCCTGGAGGGATAGGAGGGGGACTACGCAAAGATGGAATCGCCAAATGGTTGCGCGTGCCAAAATCGTTACAGGGGCGGCGGGGGGGCGCTTCGAACTGTGCCGGGTGTTGCTTTTTGGCAACATTCGTGGGTGCGCATGTCGCGAAAACGCATCATCGTTATTGGCCAACGGCTTTCGCACGCGACGCGGCGCATGAAGAGGGCAGATCCGCCGGCTGGCCCCGACTCGTCTTCTCCCCGGACCGAGTCGATCGCCCGTCGCGAATCTGCCCGGATGGGCCGCCGCTGCGCGGCCCACCTATTCTCTCACCCCTCCATTCATGCAAACGGTGTGCCGAAGCCCGAGTCGGTTGGGGCGAAATAACTTATGTATTTGTGAACCAATGAGATATAAAGTAACCCGAGAAATCGTCTCCGCTAGACCGCCTAGCTTATGGGTAATTGTGCGCAGACGGGCTGGCGGTAATGGGTAAAATAAGCTATTTCTGGCGGGGCGGCCGGCGAATCTCGTACTTCTTCACGCGGTAACGCAGGTTGTCCCGGCTGATCCCCAGGTCCCTGGCTGCGCGCGACTGGTTCCAACCGGCCTTCTCCAGCGCCTGCACGATCATCGCTCGCTCATAGTCCCACAGGCTGGTGGACGACCTGCCCGACGGGCCCGTCTCGGCCGCCGGGGCTTGGCCGTCGCCGTTCACTTCGCGCGGCAGCAGCGCGGGCGTGATCTCGCCGCCTCCGCTGAGCAAGGCTGCCCGCTCGATCACGTTCTGCATTTCCCGCACGTTGCCCGGCCAGTCGTATCGGCAGAGCAGGGCCATCGCCTCGCTGCCCATGGTCGGCATCGGCACCTTCAGTTCGCGGCTGGTGCGTCGGATGAAATGATCGACCAGCGTCGGGATGTCCTCCGGCCGTTCGCGTAGCGGCGGCATGCGGATCGGGAAGACGTTCAGCCGATAGAACAGGTCTTCGCGGAACCGCCCCTGGGCGATCGCCTCCTGGAGGTCGCGGTTGGTGGCTGCGATGATGCGGGCGTCGCTGATCAGCGTCTCGGTTCCGCCGACGCGGACGAACTCGCGCTCCTGGAGCACGCGGAGCAGTTTCACCTGCGTTGCCAGGCTCAGTTCGCCGACCTCGTCAAGGAACAGCGTGCCGCCGGCGGCCAGCTCGAATCGTCCGATCCGCCGGGCGTCGGCCCCGGTGAACGATCCCTTCTCGTGCCCGAACAGTTCGCTTTCCAGCAGCGTCTCGGGCAGGGCGGCGCAGTTGACCGCGACGAACGGCCGCTCCCGCCGCGGGCTGTGCATGTGGATGCAGCGGGCCGCCAGTTCCTTGCCGGTCCCGGTCGGGCCGTTCAGCAGGACGGTTGCCGTCGAGCCGGCCACCCGCCGGCAGAGGTCGCGCACCTCGTCCATCGGTTTGCTGTTGCCGATGAGCTGCTGGTGGTCAGCCGCCTGCACGTCGCGCAGCGACTGGTTCTCGCGGATGAGCCCCTCGAACTTCTGGGCGTTGATCGTGCCGATGGCCGCCAGGTTGGCGAAGACCTGGAGCAGCGACAGGTCGGACTCGACGAAGGGCAGTTCATCGACCTTGTTGAGCACCTCGATGACGCCGATGATGCGGCCCTGGTAAATCATCGGGGCGGCGATCAGGTCGCGCGTGCGGTAGGAGAGCTTGTCCTCGATACCGCTGAACCAGTGCGGGTCGCCGTGGGCGTCCGGGGCCAGCACGCTCTTGCCGGTCTGGGCGACGTAGCCGGCGATGCCCAGGCCGGCGTCGAATTGCTCGCCCATGAGCACGTCGCCGCGATCGCCGCAGGCGCCGCGGAAGACCAGCTTGTTCTGGGCCCGGTCCAGGAGCATGACCGACGCGGCCTCACCGCGGGCGACGGCGGCCGCCGAGCGGGCCACCTGGTTGAGCACGTCGGTGACGTCGAGTGAGGAGTTGATCGCCGCCGATGCCTCGAGCAGGGCGGCCAGCGCCTCGGGGGGCATGTGACGGCCTTCGATTCGCGACTTCATGGGCAACCTGTGTTTCCGCAATGGGGCTTGATCTCGCCACCTATTTAACCCGGCACGTAACCGACTTTCCAGTGCCAATTGCAGAGCTCCGCCGGCGACGCCTGCAATGCGGGCGAGGAGAACCGCCAAAGCGCCTAGGTGTAGACGCCAAGGCCGCCAAGAGGGAAGAGGGCGAAGAAGAGACCACGAATCCTCTGTCCTGTTGCTCAGGCTGAAGCCGCGTGCTATAGTTAGGTATATGTTTGGTATATGGGGCGTGGACTTTTCGGGCCGACGGTGCGGGCATGGGCGGCAATGGCGAGCGGGTGCTGGCGGCGGCGCTGGGAGTTCACAGCCACTTCTCCATCCTGTGTGGCACGCGGAGCCCCGCGGACCTGATCGCACAGGCCGTCGCCGGCGGATATTCTGCGCTGCACCTGGCCGACGTGGACGGCATGTACGGCGCAGTCGGTTTCTACCGGGCCGCCCGCGACGCGGGGCTCAAGGCGATCCTGGGAGTCGAACTGCACGGGGGGGAGGGAACTGAACATTGCAGATTGCAGATTTCAGATTGCAGATTGGAAGAGGGGACGCCTGCCGCCTCTTCAATGGTCGATTTGCAATTTTCAATTTGCAATTTGAAATCTCCCCGCGGACGCAGGCTGACGGGCGATCCCGTTCCCCGTCGCGGCGACGCGCCCTCGTCTCCGCCCGGTCGGCTGATCCTCGTCGCCGCGACGCGCGAGGGGTATCGCAACTGCTGTCGGCTGACCAGCCGACGTCGGCTGACGCCCGAGACTTTCGACCTGCTGGCCGACGTGGCGACCCATCGCGATGGGCTGATCGTCCTGTGCGATCGGCCCGACTGGCTGAAGCCGCTGACGGACGCGATGCCGACCGGGCAGCTCTACGCGGCGTTGAGCCCCGGCGACGGGCCGGAGCACCGCCAGCGGCTGCGGCGGCTGTTCATGGCGGCCCGCGACGCGGCTGTGCCGCTGGCGGCCACCCTGGACAGCTACTTCGCTTCGCCCGCCGACCACGACCTGCACCGCGTTGCGACCGACATCCGTCTGCTGCCGTCGGCCCACCCGCCGCGGGAGGAGGACTACCAGCCGGCTGAGCGGCACTTCCGCCCGTCCGCCGACATGGTTGCGTTCTTCGCCCGCTGCCCCGAGGCGCTGGCCAACGCCAACGCGATCGCCGCTGCGTGCGAGGACGACGTGGTGGAACTGGGCGTGTTCCATTTCCCTGTCAGCCGGGTGCCGCGTGGGCAGACGGCCTTCTCGCACCTGCACCGACTCTGCGAGCGCGGGCTGCGGCGGCGGTATCGGCCGGTGCAGCCGGAGGCGGTGACGCGGCTGGCCCGCGAACTGGCGGTGATCGAGAAACTGGGGTTCGCGGACTACTTTCTGTTCGTCAACGAGATCGTCGCGTTCTCGCGCGGGCGGGGCATCCCGGTGGACGTGCGCGGCTCGGCGGCCGGCAGCCTGGTGGCCTACGTGCTGGGCTTCACGCAGGTCTGCCCGATCGCGCACGACCTCTACTTCGAGCGGTTCCTGCACGAGGGGCGGACCGATTGCCCGGACATCGACATTGACTTGTGCTGGCGTCGGCGGGACGAGGTGATCGATTTTTGCTACCACCGCTGGGGCGGCGAGCGGGTGGCGATGATCTGCACGCACAACACCAGCCGGGCCCGCGGGGCGTTCGGCGAGGTGGCCAAGGTGATGGGCCTGACCGCGACACAGGCCCATTCGCTCAGCCGTCACATCCCTGAGGGCATTGCGGCCTACCTCCAGCGTGACTGGCGCGAGTTGGCTGAGGCGCGGCGGAACCTGCCGTTGGACGATCCGCACTTCCGCGCGGTGCTGGCGATGGCCGCCAGGCTGGAGGGCGCCCCGCGCAATCTCGGCATCCACTGCGGCGGGCTGGTGATAGCCCCGCGTCCGTTGACCGACTACCTGCCGCTCCAGCGGGCGGCCAAGGGCATCGTCGTCACGCAGTACGAGATGAACGCGGTCGAAGCGATCGGCCTGGTGAAGATGGACCTGCTGGGCAACCGGGCGCTGAGCGAGGTCGCGGAGGCGGGCCGGGCAATGTCGAAGGGCGAATGTCGAATGTCGAGTGCGAAGGCGGCGGTTTCGCGGTCTGTCCGCCATTCCGGCGGAGAATTTGACCATTCGACATTCGACATTCGACACTCGACATTGGACGATCTCGATCCGGCCGACCCAGCGACGGCCGCGCTGGTGGCCTCCGGCGACACGCTGGGGGTGTTCCAGGCCGAGTCGCCGGGGATGCGGCACCTCTGCCGCCAGCTTCGCGTCGCGTCGCGCGAGGAACTGACCGTCGCACTGTCGGTGATCCGGCCCGGGCCGGCGGGCGTGGGCATGAAGACGGCGTACATCCGCCGCCACCTCGGGCAGGAGGCGGCCGCCTACCTGCACCCAAGGCTCCAGCGTCTGCTCGGGCGGACCCACGGCGTGATGCTCTACCAGGAGGACACGATGCGCGTCGCGGAGGGGCTGGCTGGCTTCACGCCCGCCGAGGCCGACATGCTCCGCAAGGCCGTCAGCAAGAAGCGATCGCCTGAGCGGATGGCGGCGCTGCGGCGGCGGTTCCTGGCAAAGGCCGCGGCGCACACGCCGGACCTTGCACCCGAATCCGCCGACGCGATCTGGGAGCAGATCGCCCGGTTCGCCAGCTACTCCTTCTGCCGGGCCCACGCCTGCGTCTACGGGCGGATCGCCTGGCAGACGGCCTGGTTGAAGGCCCGCCACGCGGCCGCCTTCTACACCGCCGTCTTCAACAACCACATGGGGATGTATCCGATGCGCGTGCACGTGGCCGACGCGATCCGCCACGGCCTGCGGGTGCTGCCGCCGCACGTGAACCGCTCGTCAGCCGAAAGCACGCTGGAGGGCAACGGTGCGATCCGGCTGGGGCTGCGTTTCGCACGCGGGCTGGGGGTAGGCACGATCGAGCGGATCGTGGCCGGGCGGCCCTATCGCGACCTGTGCCGCCTGCGGACGCGGGCCAGGCCAGCGGAGACGGAACTGGAGGGCCTGATCCGTTGCGGTGCGTGCGACGGCCTGGGCGCCAACCGCCGGGCGATGCTGGCCGAGATGACGCTGGAATCGCCGGTGGGCGAACTGCTGGCAGGGGATTTCAGATTGCAGATTTCGGATTGCAGATTGGAAGAGGCGGCGGTTGGGGCCTCTTCGATCGCCAATCAGAAATCTTCAATCTGCAATCACCAATCTCCTGATCCGCGTTTTCCGTGGGCCCGTCCGTTCACGCCGGTCGAGCGGCTCCAGGCGGAGATCGACGTGCTGGGGCTGTTCGTGAGCGGCCATCCGATGGAACTGGCGACGGGCGACTGGGTGGAGGCGGCGTCGCTGGAGCGTCGTGTCGGGCAACGCGTCGCGGTGGCGGGGATCCTGGATGCGACGCGGACGGTGCAGACCAGCCGCGGGCGGCTGATGCGGTTCGTGACGCTGGAGGACGCGACCGGCACGGTCGAGTGTACGCTGTTTCCCGAGGCCTACCGGCGGTTCGGCCACCTGTTCTATCACGTCGGCCCGTTCCGGGTGGAGGGCCGGGCCGAGGACGAGCGCGGCGCGGTGACGCTGAACGTGCAGCAGGCCGAGTCCCTGGTCGACGCCATCCCGATCAGTTGGGCGGCGGAGGAAGAGGATTGGCCGCTGAGACGCTGAGAAGAGAGACCCCCACGAAAGGTCACGAAGAGTACAGAGAAGAACGCGACATAAGTTCAGATTTCGAGGAGCCCTGACCCCCTTGGCGGTCCTTCGTGAGACAATCCCGCTTTCACGGCGCAACCGTGAGGGTCAGTTCGACGTTGCGGGGGTGCTTGCCGGACTTCTCTTCGACGACGATCTCAAACGTGCCGGGCTTGTCGAAGGTCTTCGAGGCCGACGTTTCCTTGTCCCACTTGGGTCCCTCGGCGTAATTCCACTGGACCGTCAGGGGCGAGCCGAAGCGCTCGCCCGCCACGTTCACGATGTTGCGGCCGGGCAGGAGGCAGGGCAGGGCGTAAGGGTTCAATTGGAAGTGGCTGGTCAGGCCCAGGCTCCGCAGCGGCTGATCGCCCTTCCATGTCAACTTGAGTTGGTAGCCGCTCAGCGTGCCGGCCATCGGGCCGGTGGCTTGGTTGAAGGCCATGCCCTCGCGGCCGCCGGTCTGTTCGCCCTCCAGCAGGACAGGCGTCCAACTCTTGCCGGCGTCCACGCTGACGGCCGCCTCGATCGGCGCCGTCGTCTTTACAGACAAGTGGGCGGCCGTGATGACGTACGGGCAATCCACGCGGAAGACGACCTCGGCCGCTTGGCCCGGGTCGACGGCCGTCAGCCCCTTGCCGGCGACGGGTTTCACGTTGCTCTGACTGGCGACGGCGTCAGTGTAGTGGTCGCTCGTCAGGTCGGGCGTGTAGACCAGCCGACCGGCGCCCCAGTGGCGATAGGCGCTCCCGGCCGCGTGCGGCTCGTAGAACGGCAGGTTCACCGTGTCCTTCGCGTCGCAGCGGATGCCGCAGCCGTGCCGCGGGCCCTCATCCTTCTTGTACCAGTTAGGCTTGAACCAGTATTGGCCCGGCATCCAGGTGCGGATGTAGGTCGTGCCGCGTGGCAGTTTGATCCGCCCGAACGGCTCCTCGATGACTGGCGTATACTTGCGGCTCTCGGGGAAGTCGCCGAAAACCTTCCACGCCTTGGGATCGGTGAACATGCCGATGCCGTCGCCGCACAGCAGGAACCCCGGGCATGCCCGGCCCTCTCTCACTGCGTCGGAGACCAGCGTCGGGTCGGCCTTGATCTGCTCGATGGACGCGATGGCTCGCGGCGTGGCCCGGTCGTAGACGTAGAAAGTCGTGTGCGGATCGAACAGGTGCCACGCCCCGCCATACTGCACCTCGATGATGTGATGGCCCCCGACCGCGCCGGTGCGACACTTGTAGCCGAGGCGATCCAGCAGCACCCACATCGGCGTCGTCTGCCGCAGGCAACTGCCGTTGCCGAAGATGCCGATCATGTTGTGGAAGTTATAGGCGTACTGCACCGGCCCGTCGCCGTGATAGAGCATCCGGCGGACCCAGTTGAACACCGCCAGCACCTTCTGTTCGTCGGTCATGTCCTTGCGGATCAGGCCGGCCAGGATGGTGTCGGCCGTCGAAGTGTCGATCGAGCGGTCCGTTGTGACCAGCGGGTTGACGACGGCGCCGGAATCAGCCGCGCGCAGGAGGCCGGCGGAGACCAGCACGATCAACGGCAGCATCAGCAGCGTTCGCATGGCAGGCTCCTCGCGAAGGGAAGCAGTCAGTCTACCGCGTTCGCGCGGAGCCGACAATGGGGCGGGCAGGACGCCGCGCCGGCGGCTCGGAAGTTCGCGGAGACGCCGTATCGCGGAAGATCGAGAGGGGCGTCGAAGCTGAATGTCGCCCCGGGCTTTCGGTTCCCTACGGCGCCAGGAACGTGTCCTCCGGCGTCGCGACCGTTTCGACGCCGCTGTAGTCGCTGCGGTCGCCGGCCAGCCAGATGTTGTCGCTGTTAACGCCCACCCGCGGGCTGGTCCACCACCTCACGCGGCCGTCGTTGTAGAGCACGTTCTGTCCGCGGCCGGTGTGGTTGGGGCTGTTGTCGCGGCCGCTGGCGTCCTGGCGGAAACGATCGGCGTGGAACAGGGGGTTGCGGTCGGCCAGCACGGGCATGCGACTGGCCGAGTCGCGGAACATCGGCCCGTGGCCGCCGAACAGGTTCTGGAAACTGTAGGAGCAGAAGGTCGGATCGGGGAAATCTTCCAGCCCCTGCGTCGGACCGTCGTAGGGCTTGTCCTCGGTCTCGGGGCAGACCATGAACCGCGGCTCGATCTGGCCGTTCTTGACCAGCAGGAACAGCGGCGCGGTCCCGGTCGGCTGACGCCCGTTCTGACGGTCCAGCCAGTTGCCGGTCATGTCCAGGTAGGGCAGCGCGTTCTGGTTGGCGTTGGCGTAGTGGGCCATCGCCACGCCGATCCGGCGCAGATTGTCCTGGCAGGCGTTCTGCTGGGCCATCGTCCGGGCCTTCTGCACCGGCGGGAAGAACACCAGCGCCATCAGCAGCAGCGCAGCAGCCACCGCGGCCACCTCGGCCAGGCTGAAGATCGACGGCCTGGCTGACTCCCGCCGAGTCAGCCGCGACGATGCCCGCCGTTCGTCGGCCACCGCGTTGCGAATCCGCGCCGGCAGGTCGGGCGGCGGCTCGGGGGCGCGGTCGCGGCTCAGCAGCTCCAGCGTGCGGCGGATCGCCTGGCCGCGAGATCGCAACTCGGGCGACTCGGCCATTGCCCGCTCGATGTCGGCCCGCTCGGCCTGCTCCAGTCGGCCCAGCGCCCAGTCCAGCAGCGTTGCGTCGCGGCTGCGGGGCGTGGGGTCGGGTTGTGCGGGGGTCTGGCTCATGACTCGCTCTTCTCGATCTCCTGCCGCCAGCGGCGGGCGAACCACGCCACCGCGCCGTGCAGCCGGCTCTTGACCGTTCCCACCGGAACGCCAATCATCTCGGCCATGTCGCGATAGCTGAACTCGTGGAAGTAGCTCAGCAGCAGCACCTCGCGAAAGTTGGCCGGCATGGTCTCGATGACCCGGCGCACGCGGTCGGCTGTCTCCTGCTCATCGAACTGCTCGTCCGGGCCGGGCGCCGCCGAGGCCACCAGGTCCGCGAACGTCCCGCCGTCGTTCATCTCCCCGCTGATGGCTGTGTCAAGCGACACGCTGGGACGCCGCCCGCTCCGCCGCATCCGGTCCCGGGCCTTGTTGGCGGCGATCGTGAACAGCCAGGGCCGGAACTTCTGGGCCGGGTCGAACCGGTCGGCTGACAGGTGAACCTGGAGGAACGCTTCCTGCGTCAGGTCCTCGGCCAGCGCCGCGTCGCCGGTAAAGCGGGCCAGGAACGCGTAGACCTGCTTCCAGTAACGCTCGATCAGCAGGTCGAAGGCGTCGGGCCTGCCGTCGCGGTAGGCCGACAGCAGGGCTTCATCGGTGGCGGTGTTCGACGCTTCCACGGGTATTACGCAATTCCTCGACGCGGGTTCGCGAAATCCGAAGCGGGTCCGGGCCGCCCCGCCGGTCGTTCAGGCCAACGCATCTTACCGACGCCCCGCCCGGCGGCCAACAGTTTCGGGGGAGAAGTGAATCGCCGGGATGCCGACGTGGAGTCGCCATGACCGCCAAGAGAGAAGGGGGGAATCGCCTCCCCTTGAGGCAAGCCCGGTTGCGAACGCCAACTGCGGGAAGAGAATGGACTGCGTCAGCTCTGGCGAACTGAACCTGCGCCCCTTGAAAAGAAGGCGGCATGACCCGGTGGGGCGGGCCATGCCTGGTGCGGGTTCAGTCGCGGAACTGAACTTGGGCTCGATGTGCCGGCGGTCACTTCATCGTCTTGACCAGCAGGACGCCGCCGCCCTGCGAGCCGGCGTAGGGCATCACGTGCCAGCCGGCCACCTGGAGTTCGTGCCCCTGGGCGACGGATCGCCCGATCACGATACCCATGGCGGCCCCGAAGATCACGTCGCTGAGCCAGTGTTCGCGGGTGTCGATCCGCTGGAACGCCGCCAGCGACGCCAGCGCGTAAGCCGGCACGCCGGCCTTCCAGCCGTAGCGGACCTCGAGCACTGCGGCGGTGGTAAAGACGGCCGACGTGTGGCCGCTCGGCCAGGCCCAGCTTTCGCCGTTGGGGCTGTGGTCGTTCATCGCGGCGCCCTTGAGGGCGACGGTGGCCAGGCCGTTGATGATCTGCGCCGACAGCAGCGTCTTGCCCAGGCTGTAGGACTCGTCGTTGCCGGCCCAGGCGCCGTAGGCGTAGGCGGCCCCGGCGAAGAGGAAGTGCGAGATCGGGTTGCCCACCGCGCCGAAGGCCTCGTTCCAGTCGCGCTCCATCACGTTATGCTTGCCGAACTGCTGATCGACCTGGTGGTCCAGCGATCCGCCGTCGCCGCCGTGGTTGATCCAGCGCGCCGCCGCCGAGGCGCCGCCCGCAGCCAGCAGGATCGCCAGGTTCGGCAGCGTTGCGATGCCCTTGGTGTCCAGCCAGAGGTCCATCGGGGCGGCGGCCAGGTCGCGACGGAGCGTCTGGGCGAACGTGGCGGCGGGGGCGTTGGGGCTTCGGCCGGCGGCGGACGGCTCGGCCGCTCGCGGCGGCGGCGCCGTTCCGCGGCGCGGGGGCTGGCCCGGAACGGGCTCGTCCAGCGCCGACTTGTCGTCAGCCAGCGCGACGCGGGCCGATCGGGCCGGGGCATTGAGCGACCGGCTGAGGGCGCGGATGGCGGCCTCGTCACTCGACGCCGGGGCCGGCCGCTGTACCGGCTGCGCCGGTGCGGCCCACGCAGTCAGCACGACGGGCGTCTGGTCGCCTGACGGTCCGGCGGCCAGTATCCGAGGCGGGCCGGCCAGGGCTTGCGGTCGATTGGCCAGCGCGGCGTTCACGTGTTGAGCGTACGGATCGTCTGCGGGCGAGGCGGTGGCGCAGCCGGCCAGTGCAAGCGGGACGGCAATTAGCGCGACGGCGCAAAGGCATCCGGCGATGGGGCGGATTGCAGTCATGGGTTGGCCTCCCTGGACGGGTCGACATTCAGAATACCATCGTCGCGGGTCGATTCAATCCCACGTATCGGCAAGATGTGGAAACAGGCAGCAGGTAAACGGGGGCGGTCAGGGGTTCAGCGCGTCGCCGGCCGTCCGCTGGGGACCGAACTTCTCCAGCAGGGTGATGATCTTGGGCTGGTTGGGGTCCTCTTCCAGCGAGCGGTGCCAGTATTCGACCGCCTGCCGCCGCAGCGTCTCCTGCTGGACGACGTTGGGGCTCTTGAGGGCGAGGATCATCAGCGTCGAGCCCAGGCCGGCGAGAGTCTTGGCGTTGCGCGGCTCGAGCTTGAGGGCGTCGGCGTAGGCGTCCTTGGCTTCTTCGTACTTGCGCTGGACGAAGTAGCATTCGCCGAGTTGGGCGGGGATCTCCGCGTTTTGCTCGTCGATCGAGCGGGCCACCTTCAGCACGTCGATGGCCGAGATCATGCGGTTCTGTTTCATGTACGTGCCGGCCAGGTAGAGCATGACCCGCGGCTGCTGGCTCTTGCACTCCAGCGAGGCCAGAAACTCCTTGCTGGCTTCGTAGTATCGGGCCTGGTCGTAGTGGACGATGCCCAGGTGCGTGTGGGCGTCGGGGCGGTTCTCGTCCAGGGCAATGCAGCGGTTGAAGGTCTGTTCGGCTTCAGCCAGCTTGCCCAGGCGATAGTAAAGCGTGCCCAGCTCGAAGTTGGCTTGGTAATCATTGGGCTCGATCGCGACCGCCCGAGCGTAGACGGTGGCAGCGTCTGCGAAACGCTCCAGCGTCTGATAGAGGCCGCCCAGGTCGATCAGATCGCTGACACTGCGCGGGTCGATGGCGACGGCCTGCTCGTAGGCGGCGACGGCCTCGGTGAGCTGCTGGCGCGATCTGTAAATCTTGCCGATTTTGCTGTAGGCCAGCGACATGCGGGGGTTGAGTTCGACGGCCTTGGCCAGTTCCTCCAGCGCCAGGTTCATGTTGCCCTGGTCGATGTAGAGTTGGCCGGCGAGGAAGTGGTCGGCGGCCCGGGCCTGCGTCGGCGTGCTGCGCTCGACGCTGCCGCCGCAACCGGCCAAGGCCGGCAGCAGCACGGCTGACAGGATCGAGATGACGGCGATCGGACGGCGATTCACCAGGGCTCTCCGGGCATGACGGCGCGGGCGGCCCCAAGGCCGGCCCTCCATCCTGAACTTATCGGCTCGCAGATAGGGTAGCGGACAGCCTGTTTTTCCTGCAAGCGATAAATGGCCCTGCGGGCTCGGCGCGACATCAGCCGGCCTTGACGCCGTTGCGCAGGAAGATGTTCTTCAGGGCGCTGCGGGCAATTCGGAACAGGGGGAACTTGATCGGCATCATGTCCGGCCGAACGAAGTCGTCGATCCGTAGCGACTCGATGCGCTCCCCCAGCACCTCGATGCGTGCCAGGTCTGCGCAGCCGATGCCGCACTCGACGGCGGCCCGCAGCGTCCGCAGTTCGTCCGGGGCGATACCCAGCAACTCGGCGCAGACCCGCTCGGCGGCAACGGCGTCTGCGCCGGCGATCAGCCAGTTGAACGCCCGGGGCTCGCCGTCGATCGGCCCGTTGCCCTGTTGTCCGAGCACGCCGTCAACGATGGTCAACGCCGGGGCGATCGTCGCCAACAGCTCGACGAGCATCCAGCCGAAGCAGTTGGACCGGTCGCCGGCACTGAAGTGCCAGAAGGCCTTCCGCTTGCCGGCGACGCAACCGAACATGTTCTTGATCGCTGCGGTCAGGCCGAGCTGTTTGTGAGCTTTGAGCTTGGGTAGATTGATGACCACGTCGGCCGCGAGCGCCTCCGAGGCGACCAGGAAGTGCGAGTAGTGGCAATGCGGCGGCGTGTCCACGCGGCGGGCGTTGCGGAAGTCGACGACCTGCACGCCCATCTCCTGGAGCGGGTGGTGGACGCCGAGGCGATGCAGGTTGGCCTGGATCGTTCCCCACGCCGGCGAGTCGCCGACGAGCACCTGGGCGCCCAGCGCCTGGGCCCGGCGGGCCAGCGACAGGATGACCGCCCCGTCGGTCTGGGTGGCCTTCTCGGGCGGGCGCCCGGCGATGCAGTTGGGCTTGAGCAGCACCCGCTGGCCAGGTTGCACGAATCGCTCCAGCCCGCCGAGGCTTCCGAGCAGCCGGTCCAGGGCCGGTTCCAGCATGTCGGGGGCGTATCCCCGGCAGGTCTCAAGTGCTACGGTTGCCGTGTCGCTCACAGTTCCTCCGCGGTCAGCCGGGGATTCTATGGCCGCACGCGACTGCGGGGCAAGCGGCAAGGTCCGGCAATCGGGCTTGGCGGATTGAAGTCCCCGCCTCAGTCAGGTCGATATACCGCCTGCCGGGAACCGCGCCGGGGTTACGCTTGACAGTCCCGACAGCGGTCCCTATATTCACTAGGTTTCCAGGCGGGGGCACGACTCGCTCCGGCGATGCAGGACCGGAAACGTCGCGTTCTCCGCGGACAGGCACTGCGTTTGGCCCCAGTTTCGGGGCCGGGTTCACCAAGCGGCTCAGCCGCCCGTCTCCCCACGGCCGGCCGGGCCGGTCAGGAAGAGGATTGTGGCAAAAGCAAGCAAGACCGCCAAGAAGACGGTAAAGAAGGCAACCCGCGGCAAGTCGGCGCCCCCGAAGGCGTCCAAGCCCGCCGCCGCCAAGTCCGGCAGGAAAGGCGCATCGCCAGCCGACGCCGGGTCCAAGTCGGCTGCCAAGCCGGCCGCCCGCAAGCTTCCCCGCAACGCCGGCCTGACCCGCAAGGAACTCAGCCACTTCCGCGACCTGCTGCTGAACAAGCGCGCGACGCTGCTGGGCGACGTGAGCAGCATGACCGCCGAGGCCCTGGGCAAGAACCGCCAGGATGCCAGCGGCGACCTGTCGAACATGCCGATCCACATGGCCGACATCGGCAGCGACAACTACGAGCAGGAGTTCACGCTGGGCCTGCTGGAGAGCGAGCGGACGCTGCTTCGCCAGATCGACCAGGCGCTGGAGCGGATGAACCGCGGCACGTACGGCATCTGCCTGGGCACGGGCGAGGCGATCAGCAAAGTCCGCCTCGAAGCCAAGCCCTGGGCGAAATACAACATCGAATACGCCCGGCTGGTGGAGCGCGGCCTGGCCGCCGACATCGACGTCAACGGGTCCGCCGGCGACGATGAGGACGGCGAGGACGATGACGACGACGCCGGTGACGAAGAGGAATGACCGCGCGGCCGCTCGCAGCGCACCCCGCACGCTCTGAGGCCTTGCCATCATGTCTTCCAAGGTTTCCGATCAGCCTGAGCCGAGGGAGTCTCGGTTGCTGGCCTGGCACAGTCAAGCCGCCCATCTGCGGCTGTGGCTGGTGCTGGTGTTCGTGCTGGCGCTGGACCTGGGCAGCAAGTATGCCGTCTTCAACTGGCTGGGCGAGCCCGACCCGGACTCTCGGCCCCGGACGGTCCAGGTGGTCCCGCACTTCCTCGAGTTCCAGACGGCCTACAACCAGGGCGCCGCGCTGGGCATTCTCCAGGGCTACGGGGCGCTGTTCGTGGCCATCGGCGGCGTGGCCTTCGGAGTGCTGCTGCTGCTGTTCGCCCGCAGCCGGGCGGGGCAGTGGTTCTTCCACGTCGGCGTCGGGCTCGTGATGGCCGGGGCGCTGGGCAACATCTACGACCGAGTGGTCATCGGCATGGTCCGCGACTTCATGCACATCACCCCGCGGATCAACGTGGACATCTACGGCGGCTGGCCGGCGCACGGCGTCTGGCCCTGGATATGGAACGTCGCCGACGCCTCGCTGATCACCGGCGTCTGCATCATCCTGCTCAGCCAGTTCCGCATGCCGCGGCCGGCCGAGGCCGCCCAGGGCGGCTGATCGTCCCCGCTGGGCTCTGGCAATGCCCTTCCGCAATCGCTATTAATTGAATCCTGGCGGGCGACTCCCCGCGCCGCGCGGAGCGAACATGAGCGATGCGACCGACGCCGATGGCCGCCGACCGTTCAGCGACGAAGACCGCCGCTGGATGGCGGGCGCGATCGACGCCGCGCAAAGAGGCATTGGCGCCGTCGAACCCAACCCGATGGTCGGCGCCGCCGTTGTCGCCGGCGGGCGCTGCGTCGGCCAGGGCATCCACGAACGGTTCGGCGGGCCGCACGCGGAAGTCAACGCCCTGCGGGCCGCGGGACCGGCCGCTCGCGGCGCGACGCTCTACGTCAGCCTCGAGCCCTGCTGCCACCGCGGCAAGACCGGGCCCTGCACTGAGGCGATAGTCGCCGCCGGCGTGGCGCGGGTCGTCTGTGCGATGATCGATCCGTTCGATCGCGTGGCCGGGCGCGGCGTCGAGACGCTGCGGGCCGCGGGCGTCGCCTGTGACGTGGGCTGCCTGGAGACCGAAGCCCGCGACCTGAATGAGGCGTATCTCACGCTGATCGAACGCGGCCGCCCGCTGGTGATCGCCAAGTGGGCCCAGACCGCCGACGGGCTGATCGCCGCGCCGTCGCTGGCCCGATGGATCACCGGCCAGGCCGCCCGCGACGAGGCCCACCGCCTGCGGGCGATCTGCCAGGCGATCCTGGTCGGCGTCGGCACGGTGCTGGCGGACGATCCGGAGCTGACCACGCGGCACGTCGAGGGGCCCAGCCCGCATCGCTACGTGCTGGACGGGCGGCTGTGCACGCCGACGGACTGCCGCCTGGTGCGGACCGTCGACTTGGCGCCGATAACCGTCGTGACCGGTCCGCTGGACGGGCAGGATCGCATCGCCCGGGCCGCGGCGCTGCGGGCCGCGGGGGTTGAGGTGCTGTCGCTTGGCGACGGCCCTCGCGTCGCCTGGGCCGACCTGCTCGCGGAACTCGGCCGACGTCGCGTGACGCGCCTGCTGGTCGAGGGCGGGGCCGACGTGCTCCGCTCGCTGATCGCCGCCCGGGCCGCGGACCGCGCCGCCATCTTCGCCTCGCCCGACGTGGGCGGGCAGGGCGTGGCGCTGTGGCCCGAAGGCCGGCCGTTCGACGTCGCCGACGCGGAAGTGACGCAGGTCGGCCGCGACAAGCTGACCGCCGGGCGGCTGGTCTATCACTAGCTCAGATCGTTTTCGCCTGCAAACCAGGAGACGCTCATGGCACGAAAGATTCGCGTCGGACTGATCGGCGCCGGCGGCAACACCCGCAGCCGGCACATCCCCGGCTTCCAGAAGATGCCCGGTGTCGAGATCGTTTGCGTCGCCAACCGCACGCTGGCGTCGGGCCGAGAAGTCGCCAGTCAGTTCGGGATTCCCGTCGTCTACGAGCACTGGATGGAGGTGGTCGAGGACGAGAAGGTCGACGCGGTCTGCATCGGCACGTGGCCCTATCTGCACGCCGCCGCCACGATCGCCGCGCTGGAGTCGGGCAAGCACGTGCTCTGCGAGGCGCGGATGGCGATGAACGCCGCCGAGGCCCGCGACATGCTGGCGGCCTCGCAGCAGAGCGGGCAGGTCGCGCAGGTCGTGCCTTCGCCGTTCGGACTCATGGGCGAGCCGACGATCCTGTCGATGCTGACCGCCGGCCGACTCGGCGAAATGCGCGAGTTGTATCTCCGCAACCTGTCGGGCGCGGGCCTGGACGCCGCTGCGCCGCTGAGTTGGCGGCAGCGGACCGACCTGTCGGGCCTGAATGTCATGGCGCTGGGCATCTACTACGAGACGGCCCAGCGCTGGTTCGGCATGGCCGAGTCGGTCGTCGCCCAGTCGCGGACCTTCGCGCCGCGGCGGACCGATCCGGCGACGGGCCGATTGGCTGACGCCGACGTGCCCGACAGCGTCGCGGTTCTCGCCCGCTGGCCGGGCGGGGCTCAGGGCGTGTTCCATCTCAGCGCCCATGCCGTGCACGGCGGCGGCCCGCGGCTGGAGGCCTACGGGTCGGCCGGGGCGATCACCTATGACTTCGCGACGGACACGCTGTCCTTCGCGTCGGCGGGCGACAAAGCGATGAAGCCGGTCGCGATCCCCAAGTCGAAGCGCGGCGCCTGGCGCGTCGAGCAAGACTTCATCGATTCGATCCGTGACGGTCGGCCGGTGACGCACACGAATTTCGCCGACGGGCTGAAGTACATGCAGTTCACCGAGGCGGTCGCGCGGTCGGCTGCCGAGGGTCGCCGCGTTGCGCTGAGCGAGGTGTGAGTGAAGAGTGTACGCGGTTCCCTTCTTTGTGGGGCTATTGAGACCTGCAAAAGAAATCTTTATTCACCACAGAGGACACCGAGATCACAGAGGAGGTCAGAAGCGTCAAGAAATGCCTGAAATCAAGAATTTCTTGATACTCTCGACTCTGTGCTCTCTGTGTTCTCTGTGGTGAAGATTGCTTCTACAGGATTCAGTACCCGTCCAACGCCTCGCGCAATGACCGCAGCACGGCGTCGCCCTGGTCGGCGGTCGGCAGCAGGACGCTGCCCTCGGTCCACTCGTTCCACGCGTTGAGCACCATGGCCCGGGGGCGGTCGGCTGCCTGGGTTGCGACGAACCGCCTGGCCGCGTCCACGAGCTGGCCGAACCGCTCGGGCGTGTTGTTCACGACGATGTGCCCCCAAGGCCAGTTCCAGCGGACCGGCGGCCAGGGCTCGTAGGGGTGGCAGCGGGCCGACACGTCCCAGCCGTGCGTGACGACGGGCCAGTAGGGCAGGCCTGCCTCGGCCATCGTCTGCCACTGGCGGACGTGGGCGGTCATGACGTCGGCGTAATCGACCAGCGGCTGGGCGGGTTGCTGGCCGTGGCCGCGCACGATGTTGTAGGTCGTCACCACGTCGAACCCCATCCGCGTGGCCCGGGCGGCCTCGTCGGGCGACCAGGTGAACACGCCCAGCATCGGGTTGCCCTGGCCGTTGGACTCGATGCGTCGGCGGAACCGTTCGACGGCCCGCCCGGCGCCGGCTTCGCCGCCGAGGTGGTTGACCAGTTCGCTCAGCAGGAAGAATGAGCACCACGGGCGGCCGTCGATGCGCCAGTAGTTGTCGCGTGCGAAGTACCGCTGGCACCACTGGTCGGCGACGCGATCGAGATCCTCGACGCTGTGGCGGATCGGCAGCAGGTTGGGCAGGGCCTCGGTGAGCGAGGCGGGGTGGTTGTTCTGCCACGTGTGGTTGGCCCACATCAGGGCGAACTTCATGCGGCTGCGGTTGCCGGCGGCCAGGAAGCCGCGGTCCAGGGCCTCGTTCCATATCTCGACGCCGCAGTACCAATACCAGTCGAAGACAAACACGTCGATGCCGGCGTCGGCGGCGGCGTCGATCTCGCGGGCGGCGCAGGCCGGGTCGCTCTCATCGAACTTTCCCCACGCCGGCAGCAGCGGCTGGCGATGGCCGGGGAACCGCGGCCGGCAGCGGGCGGCGATGTCCCACTCGTCCCAGCCAAACCCGTGCCACGATTCCATGAATGGCGTCGGGTGAAAACCGGGGTAGTAGATGCAAGCCACGTCGAATGCGTCGCGCGGCGCGGGGGCTGCGTGGCTGAGCATTTCCGTCAGGGGTCCAGCGGCCGTCTGCATGTCCGCATCACTTTCCTGCAAGGGGGGCCAGGCGGCGTTCCCGCGCCGCCGACGGCAATCTACCCGATGGCCCGCGTCAGGCAAGCCCCTGAGGGTCCGTCGGCCCGGGGTGGACGGAAAGAGGAAATCTCCCCGGTGCTGATATAATCCGGGTATCCGTCGGAAAAGTGTACCCGGTCCACTTTTCGGAGAGCAAATGCACCCGGTCCGTTTGTTGGGCGTGGTGATGACTGGGCTGGTCATGGCCGGCTGCGATTCGGCGCCGTCGGGCGACGGGCAGGCGGCGATGTCGGCCGACTCGGCCCTGGCGGCGGTGCGAGTGTTCCACGACCATCTGGCGGGTGGCAGGGTGGACGCGGCCATGGCGATGGTGCAGATGAAGCGGCCAGGTGCGTGGGAGGCCGACGTCCGGCGATTCTATGCCGGCATGTCGATCAGCATGGTCCGCCGGCGGCAGGACTTCGCTATTCTCCAGGCCCGCACCCGCGGGGAATGCGCCGCGGTCATCGTGGACCAGAACTTGCAGTTCGGCCAACCGGCATTCGATCCGACGCCCATGTACCTTGTCCGCCGCGGCGGCGTCTGGCAGGTGCTGGCCCATTGCAACCAGTATCGCGAGTTGATGCACGACCTGTCGCCGCAGGAGTTGGCCGACTTCGACCTGCTGGACGTGTGGGTGCAGGCGCGCGTGGCAGAGCTTGTCCGCGCCCGCGCAGCCACGACGCAGCCGGCTGGGTGAAGACACCTTGAGTCCGTCGGGCGGTCGGCAGGCGCAGGCCACCGACGCCAAAGGGCCGGGAATCGATGCCCGCGCACAGCCCCCCCCCCGACAAGGTGGAGCGGGGCATCGACGGTTCAATTCACCGGGCAGCTCTTCTCCACGGCGTAGGTCCTGTCGACGCGGACGACGCGGTGGTTCAGGCAGTCGCCGACGTAGATGAAGCGGTCGCTGGCGCCCGCGGTGATCGGCCAACCCAGCGGGATGTCGGGCTTGGGTTCGGCGCTTTCGGGGCCGGCGGCGTCGTAGTTGCCGTAATGGCCGAAGGTGACCATCTCGTTGCCCGCGTTATCGACGACCTTGACACTGAAGCTGAACGCGTTGGGGATGTAGAGGCGGCCGTAGCCGTCCACGTCAAACCGCGGCTTGGTGCAGTGGCAGACCGACTGGGTCGAGTTCCAGTTGCCGCTGATCGGCCCGCAGGCGGCATAGGCGGCCAGCGAACCCTCGGGGACACCCTTGACGAACTGCCCGCCCCCGGGTCCGAACTTGTAGATCGTCCCGCTGGCCCGGTTGTAGGCGGGGTCGCGTTCAAAGCCGGCCGGGCGCTTGAAATCCTTCGGCAGACCGATCTGGAGGACGTAGACGTTGCCGGCTGGGTCCACGCGGATGCTGCCGCTCTGGTCGACCATTCCGCCGATAAGCGTGGTCGAGCCCGGACCGCTCTGGCTCGGCTGCTTGAACGTGATCGGCTGGCCCTGGGCGTCGAAGGCGACGACCTGGCAACTGTTGCCGCCGTTGCTGGCGAAGACGCGGCCGTGCGGATCGACGTCCATGCCGGCGACCGAGTTGCCGCGGCCATAGCGTCCGCTCAGTTCGCCGTAACTGTTCTTCCCGCTGGGCAGCGGGGCGGGCTTGAAGTCCCGGGAGTAGCGGGTGATTGGCCCGTGCCAGCCGCCCGTGCCCCAGGTGTAGATCATGCCGCCGGGTCCGACGGCCAGGTCCACGGCCTTGATCGGCGCCAGCCCGCCCGCGCCGGTCGCTCCGTCATACCGCCACGCCGGGCCCATGGAATGGGTCACGTAGACCAGGTCGGCCTGCGGGTCCACGTCGCTGTAGCAGAGGAAGGTCAGAGCGTCGCGGTCGGGGTTGAGGATGCTCCTGCCGACGACGAGTTCCTCCCCGCGGTCCTGAATCGGGACCAACTGTGTCCCGCCGCCCAGCCACAGCATCGGCGTGTCGCCCGAGTCGTCCAGCGCGAGCGTCTGGCCGACCTGGCCGTTCAGGGGCAATTGGACGACCACCTTGGCTGACTCGCCGCGGCCTTCGATCTTCAGCAGTGTGGCCGGCGGCAGGGCGCCGCGGGAGACCTTGCGGCTGACGACGTAGAGAGCGCCGGTCTTTCGGTTGACCAGGACCTTGTCGGGCCACGGGGCGGGGGTGGCGGAGAGTTGTTTTCCCTCGGGGCTGACCTCGACCACTTGCTGGTTGACAAGGTCGCAGACCAGCACGTTGCCCTTGGCGTCCACGTCGATGCCGGCGGCGGCGGTTTTCTTGTCCCACGCGCTGGGCATCCAATACTTGGCGGTCTCCCAGTCGGGCAGCTTGAGGTCGAAGAACGGCTCGGGGTCGGTCTTCTCGCCGGTCAGGTCGTGGCGGTAGACACGCCCCTGAGGAAACTTGGGGTCGATGTCCGAGGGTTGCTTGCCGTCGTACGGCGTGTTGGCGACATTCGAGTAGTAAGCGTACTTGCCGTCGGGGCTGAAGGCCACCTGCGGCGAGAGCCACTTGGCCCACTTCAGCTTGTCGGGCCGGGTCCGCATGGGCATGCTGCGGATGGGCCCGGCGCCGTCGGTCGGCAGGAAGTTCAGCACGCCGTCGCTGACGAAGACCAGTCGGCCGTCCACCAGGCGGCGGCAGAGGTCGTCGCCCAGGGAGAACAGGACCGGGTCCATCGGGTCCAGCGAAGCCGGCGTCAGATGGCCGTCGCCGGTGTCGATCAGACGGAAGGCAGCGGCCTTGGCTGGGTCGGTCGATGGCGGGTAGGGCAGCAGCGTGCGGACGTACTTGCCGTTGCGGTCGAACTTGACGAGTTGCCAGGGAATGTGCTCGTGGAGTTGGTGGACGAACGAGCCCATCTTCACATAGAGGTTGCCTTCGCCGTCGATGGCCACGCTGTCGGACGGGGCCCCGGTGGTGATCTCGCCGGTGTAGGGGCTGGAGCCGATGATGCGCCCGAACTTCACGCCCATGCCCAGCCGAACGCGGACGAGCAGGCCGGCTGGGTCAACCTTGACGCCGGCGTCGTCGGCGCCGTCCCATGCGATCTTCTGGGCCAGGCCGGGTTGCAGCGGTGCGGCGACCTTGTCGCCGCCCAGGACGCCGGCGGCCAGGTGGCGGACAACCTTGCCGTCCTTGTCCAGTACGGCCAACTCGACGTCCGTGGGCGCCGAGGCGGCGAACGCAACGGTCCAGCCCCCGTCGGCGCGGGTAACGGTGGGGGCGTCGGAAAAGCCGATTTCGCCCCAGGCGGCCGGGGCGACGGCGAGGCAGAACGCGATGGTCCCCAGCCAGCGTACGTAGCGCGTCGTCATGGGCAGGTCTCCCTGAAGGTTTGGCTGGCCGGCCGGTCTGTCGGGACATGAAGACAACGTGCAGTCGGCCGGCTTCTGTCTCGAATTTATCGTATCCCGGACAAATGGCAAGCCCCCGCAGACGGATTGGAGAGGGCACAATACGCGAAAATCCCCTTTACTCGGCTGCCGGCGGACTTATAATTCCAGATTCTGCAACGGAATGTGGCGTTGCGTTGGTTGTCTGGCGGGCGCCGGCGATACCGGCGTTCAGCCTGCGGCGGAGGAAGTCTATGGCCAGGGTACTCCTTGAGGATGTCAGCAAGGTGTATCCGGGTAATGTCAAGGCCGTGGACAGGTTCAATCTCGACGTTGCGGACCAGGAGTTCGTCGTGCTGGTCGGTCCGTCGGGCTGCGGCAAGAGCACGACGTTGCGGATGGTGGCGGGACTGGAAGAGATATCCGAAGGGCGCATCCGGATCGGCGATCGCGTGGTCAACGACGTGCCGCCAAAGGATCGCGACATCGCGATGGTCTTTCAGAACTACGCCCTCTATCCGCACATGACGGTATTCAAGAACATGGCCTTCGGGCTCAAGCTCCGCAAGTATCCCAAGAAGGAGATCGAGGAGCGGGTCCAGGAGGCGGCCAGAATACTGGGCATCGGCAACCTGCTGGACCGCAAGCCCAAGGCCCTCTCGGGCGGGCAGCGGCAGCGGGTCGCGGTCGGACGGGCGATCGTCCGCCAGCCCAAGGCCTTCCTGTTCGACGAACCGCTGTCGAACCTGGACGCCAAGCTGCGGGTGGAGATGCGCGGAGAGTTGAAAAAACTCCACCGCAAGCTGATGACCACGACGATGTACGTCACGCACGACCAGGAAGAGGCTATGACCCTGGGCGACCGCGTGGTGGTGATGAAGGACGGCCTGGTGCAGCAGTGCGCCCCGCCGCTTGAGGTGTACGACTACCCGGCCAACCGCTTCGTGGCCAGTTTCATCGGTTCGCCGCCGATGAACATGTTCACGGGCGACTTGTTGTCCGAGGGCGGACACCTCTACTTCGTGGAGGGTCCGGGCAACCGGATTCGCGTGCCCGATCGGCATCGCGAAGGGCTGGGCCGATACGCGGGGCAGGCCGGACTGGTGATGGGCGTCCGCCCGGAGAATGTCTCGGAGCGGAGCGACGGGGACTTCGCCGGTCCGGACAACGCCCTGAACGTCGAGGTGACCGTGGTCGAGCCGCTGGGCGACAAGATGGACGTCTTCGTGAAGACGGCCCGGCACGACCACGTCTGTTGTCGCGTGGACGCCCACGCGAAGATCGAGGAAGGACAGAAGCTCCCGATGCGTCTGGATATGCGTCGGGTGCACTTTTTCGAGCCCGGAGAGACCGGCATGAACGTCAGCCTCAACGGAGCTTCCGTCGGTGGGTAGGCCGGGCGAGCAACTCGCCCTCTCCTGGCACGCCGGGAGACGCAGGGATGCGGGCAGGCAGGGCAGCGTTATGCCCTTGCCGGGGCCGCTGCATGGCAGCGGTCCGCCCCGCCGGGAATCCCCCTCCGGTTGAGGCGGCGGACATCCGTCGCGACTCGAAAAAGTGGGACTTGGCGCCCACTTTTTTGTTGGGCGCATCGAGTGAACGAGCACAAGCAGGCCTCCGGGCGTCGGTCGCCCGTCAGGCCGATCAGTCGGACCCATTTTGCTGTGAGGAACAGGCATGAATCAGGAGCTGATCAGGCTGGTCGACTCTATCAGCCGCGACAAGAACATCGAGAAGGAGATCCTCTTCCAGGACCTCGAGGCCGCGATGGTGTCGGCTGCCCGCAAGTACTACGCCTCCGAGGAGGACGAGGACTTCGACATCTCCATCGACCGCAGCAGCGGCGACATCATCGCCCTGCGCGAGGGGGCCCCGATCGACGTTCGCGACCTCGGCCGAATCGCCGCCCAGACCGCCAAGCAGGTCATGATTCAGCGCATCCGCGAAGCCGAACGCGGCAGCCTTTTCGATGAATACAAGGAACGTGAAGGCGCCATCGTCACCGGCACGGTCACCCGCGTGGACGGTGGGGCCATTACCGTCAACCTCGGCCGCGGCGAGGGCTTCCTGCCGCGCTCCGAGCAGATCCCCGGCGAGACTCACCACGTCGGCGACCGCATCCGGGCGATGATCCTGGAGGTCCGCGAGACGCCCCATCAGGTGAAGATCGTCCTGTCCCGCAGCCACCCCGATTTCGTTCACCGGCTCTTCGAGCTGGAAGTGCCCGAGGTGGCCGAGCGGATCATCGAGATCAAGGCCCTGGCCCGCGAGGCCGGCTATCGCACCAAGATCGCCGTCACCAGCATCGACGCCAAGGTCGACGCCCTGGGCGCCTGCGTGGGCGTGCGCGGCAGCCGCGTCAACAACATCGTCGACGAACTGGGCGGCGAGCGAGTGGACATCGTTCGTTGGAACGAGTCGTCCCAGGTGCTCATCGCCAACGCCCTCAAGCCCGCGGAGATCAATCAGATCTCCCTCTGCTTCGAACTGGGACGGGCGACCGTCGTCGTCAACGAGGACCAGCTTTCGCTCGCGATCGGCAAGCGCGGCCAGAACGTGCGGCTGGCCGCCCGGCTGACCGGCTGGGACATCGATATCCTGACCCCGGCCGAATACAACATCGGCCTGGACCGCATGGTCAAGACGCTCAAGCCGGTCGAGGGCGTTACGGACGAGATTCTCGACAAGATGATCGCCCTGGGCATCATCAGCCTGCTGGACATCGAGGACGTCGGGGCCGACTCGCTGGTCGAACTGGCCGGCGCCGACGCCGACACGGGCGGCCGGATCGTCACCGTCGCCGCGGAAGAGGCCAAGAAGATTCTCGCCGAGCAGGCCGAGGCCAAGCAGCGCGCCGAGGCTGCCCGCAAGGCCCGCGAGGAGCAGGAAGCCGAGTGGGCCCGCAAGCTGGCCGCCGGCGAGATGACCGCCGAGCAGGTCGCCGAGGCCCGTGCCAAGATGCAGGCCGAGGAATTCGAACGCCGCGCCGCAGCCGTCGGGCTGGGCGGCGGGACCGTGCCGCGGGTGCCGCTGGCGGCGGCGGACGACGTGGCGGCTGTGCCGCGCGAGGGCGGCGGTCCGCTCACGCTCGAGCAGCGGCTGGCGATCGCCCGCAAGCGTCAGGCCGACGCCGAAGCGGCCGCCGCGGGTCAGGCCCCGGCAGCCGACGAACCGGCTGTTCCGCAGGCATCCGATTCCGCGCCGGCCGACGCGGTCCCAGCGAGTGAGGAAGCGTCCGATCAGCCGCAGCCCGAGGCCGGGCAGGCTGACCCGTCGCAGACGGAGTCGTCGGGGAGCTGAGCTTCCCCGGCCGGGGCGGGCGGGCATGGCCCGTGACCGCCTCTTGTTCGATCAGCCGGCGGCGAGCCCGATGGGCGTCGACGGCATCTGGAGCGCATCTGAGACGATGTGCGGGAGGTCTTTTTGAGCACGCGAGTTTTTGAGCTGGCCAGGGAACTCGAGGTAGACAGCAAGGCTGTCCTGAAGAAGTGCCGCGCCGAAGGTCTGGACATCAAGAATCACATGTCGACCCTGTCGGCCGGCCAGGTGGCCACCATCCGTGAGTGGTTCACCGCCGGCGCCAACGTGACGGCCGTCGAGGAAGCCGAACACGTCGACCTGGAGAAGGCACGCCGCACCGCACGCCGCAAGAAGAAGAAGGTCGAAGAGGAGACGCCCGAGGCCGAGGCAGCCGAGGCAGCCACCGCTGTCGAGGAAGCGCCGGCCGAGACACCGGCCGCCGAAGAGCCTGCGCCGCCGGATGCCGAAGTCGTCGTTGCGGTCGAGGAGCCGCAGGTCGAGGCCGCGCCCGAAGTCCCCGCGACCGAGACGCCGGCTGGCGATGAGTCCCCGGAAGTCGCCGCTGAAAGCCCCGTGGTCGAAGAGGTCCCGGAGGTTGGGGAGGAACTGAAGAAGCCGGCCAAGCCCGCCTACGAACCGGCCAAGAACATCCCGGCGCCTGCCGAACTGAAGGGCCCCAAGGTCATCCGCGTCGAGCGGCCTGAGCCTGATGCGATGGCCCGCCCGCGCGGCCCGCGTCCGCC
>JAJVII010000009.1 GCA_022072085.1 Phycisphaerae bacterium | reverse complement strand
CTTGACGAGTTCGCCGGCGAACCAGGTCAGTTGCTGGTTCACGCGGCGGTTCTTGGTGTTGGCGGCCTGGAGGTAGGCGGCCATCGCGGCGACCGCCTCGGGGCTGAAGTTGTCCTTGATGGCGTCAAACAGGACCTCGTCGGGCGTTGGGTCTTCGGGCACGGTGCAGCGAATCGTCCGGCCGCCAGGCGTCTTGGCGGCGTAGGTCTTGATCTGGGCAGCCTCGCGCTCCACCTGTGCCTTGGCCCGGCTGCCCTCGCCGCAGCCGCTGCCGTCGTGCGACAGGCACTTGTCGGCCAGCAGCCGGGCGAACGCCGCCCGGCCCATCGGCTCGTGCGTCTCGGTCCAGCCGTCCCCCTCGACCCTCCACAAGGTCGCGTCGATCGGATCGACCGAAACCTCGGCGTGGCCGGCGGCCATCTTGTTGGCCTGCTCAATGGTCAAGGGCTTCTCGCGTTTGCTTCGGTTCGTGGTCATTTCGTGCTCCTTGAGGTTGGTGGTCTATCGCCACGGGTTGGCGGTCGCGGCGGACACCGCCGCGGCCAGCTTGGTCATCTTGGCGTGCATGGCCCGGACGTCCTTGCCGTCGATGGCCATGCCCGATTCGCGGGCGAGTTTCAGGGCCGCCGCGTGGTCGATCAGGTCCTGGCCGAGCGTGGTCATCTTCGCGACCATCGCGTCGTAGGCGGCGTTCATCGGGTTGGTTGTCTTCGTGTTGCTCACGGCAGTCTCCTCGTGGTTCGTGGATCAATCGGCGAATGTCTCGATGACGCGCTGGTAGTCGGCCACATCGCCGGCGGTGCCGATCTGGCCATCCAGCGCCCGCTGCAACTTACGGGCGGCGTCGTTCTGTTCCCAATGGCTGATGGCGCTGACGACCCAGGAGTCGTTGCGGCCGATGCCGCGGCGAATGGTCGTGTCGCCAGCCTCGGTGCGGCGGGCGATGTTGATCAGGATCTCCGTTCCGCTGCGGAAGACGGTCGCCTTGCCGGTTCGTCCCTCGATGTCGATTCGCGTGATCTTCATGGTCGTCTCCGTGGGGTTGATGTTTCACTCGGCGTGCAGGGCCAGGATGGTGCTGGGCGTGTAGCCGCACCTGCGGGCCTCGGCGTTGATCGCCTTGCGGATAGTGCTGCCGGGCTTGGCGGCGTAGTAGACGCGGGCCAGGGTCTTCCAACTCACCCGGTCAATTCGCCGGCCGCCAAGGGTCTTCCTGATCGCGGCGTCGTTCGCGTTGATCTTCGTGGTCTTCATCGCATCGTTCTCCTCGTTGGCGAGTCTTATGTTCGGGGACACATCAAGCCGTCGAAACCATCCGACATCCACTTAATTCCGGCCGGGATTCCAAGAATTCCTGCCCGCCGGCCGGCCCGGTCATCGCGTGGAGAACCAGCGATACTGGACGCCCTTCCTGGCCATCCGGCCCCGGTCGCGTTGGGTGGCCTGGGCGGGCAGCCATTCGGTAATCCGCCCGGCCGCCTCGACCTGGTGGCGGTAGGCTTCGACCCGGATGGCCCGGTCGGCCACGTGCAGGTCCGGGGCCAGGTCGTCGTTCATCCCGCATCGGGCCAGCGTCAGGTTTCGGCTCTCCTGGCGACGTTGTTCAGCGAGCGTCGTCCAGCTTCCGGTCTTGGCGTTGTTGGCAACCATGTGCTGCTCCTTTCAGCCCATGACTTGCCATGCGGGGGGCAGCAAGCAAGGGAACTGGCCATGATTCCGGCCGGAATTCCGAGATTCTTTGGCCGGGCGTGTCGGGGCTATGAGGTGCGATATGGAAAGTGAAACTGGGGCGACTGTGGCCGCCGGCCCGGCCGCGGGCGGGCCGCTCAATCCGGCAGCGCTGGCCGTGGCCCAGGCCGCCCGGATGTTGGGCGTGACCGAGCAGACCATCCGCGACCATGTGGCCGCCGGCGCCCCGACCGCCGCAGATGGCACGATCAATCTGGTCCTTTACGCCGCATGGTTGAACCGGGAGCTGAAGGCCCTCGATGCCGATTGACCTGACCAAGCTGAGCCAGAGCGAACTGCTCCAGGTGGTCAACGCCACGCCGTTGGGCGTCGTGCTGACCCGACCCCGCCTGCGCCGGCAGATGGACGCCGGGGCGTTCCGCTTCGGCGACGGCCAGCATATCCACCTGGTGCGCTATGTCCGTTGGCTGATCGGCGAGATGGAAAGGCCGCGCCAGCCGAAGGTGGATTACCTGGAGGCCCGCCGTCGCCAAGCCGAGAAGAACCGGGCGGCGACCAAGGCGACCCAGGACATCTATCCCGTCCCGGAGATCGAGAACTTTCTCCGCCGGCAGGAGTGCGAACGGTCGTTCCGGCGGTTCTGCGAGGTCTACTTCCCCGTCGCGTTCCACCGGGCATGGTCCGATGACCACCTGCGTGTGATCGGCAAGATCGAGAAGGCGGTCCGTGAAGGCGGCCTGTTCGCCTTCGCCATGCCCAGAGGCAGCGGCAAGACGACGTTGGCCAGGTGCGCCGCGCTGTGGGCGGTCCTATATGGCTTCCGCCCGTTCGTCTGTCTGATCGGGGCGACCGACGAGCGGGCGAAGGAGCTGCTCATTCCCATCAAGAAGCACGTCCTGGAGAACCCGCTGCTGCTGGCCGACTTCGCCGAGGCGATCTACCCGCTGCGGTCGCTGGAGAATTCGTCGAAGCGCCAACTCCAGCAGCATTGCCGCGGCCGGCTGACGCACGTGCTGTGGGGCCAGGACAAGCTGGTGTTCCCGACCATCGAGGGCGAAGACCTGCCGGCTGCCCTGCGCGAGGCGGCTATGGAGATGAGCCCGTCGTGCGGATCGATCATCACGACGACCAGCCTGGACTCCAACATCCGCGGCCAGCAGCACACGCGGGCCGACGGCTCGATCATCCGCCCCTCGCTGGTGCTGCTGGACGACCCCCAGACGCGCGAGTCCGCCCGGTCGTCCGACCAGACCCGCAAGCGGCTGGAACTGCTCAACGGCGACGTCATGGGCATGGCCGGCCCGGGCGAGACCATCTCGGCGCTATGCACCTGCACGGTGATGTACGAGAGCGACTTGGCCGACACGCTGCTGGATCGCGAGAAGTCCCCCGAGTGGGACAGCGAGCGGACGAAGCTTGTTCATTCATGGCCGAAGGAGGAGAAGATGTGGGACCAGTATGCGGAGATCAGAAGGACGAGCGGGTCCAAGGCGGCAACGCAGTTCTATGCCGCCAACCGGACGAAGATGGACGCTGGGGCGGTGATCGCCTGGCCGGCCCGCGTCGACACCAAGGCTGGCGAGATATCCGCAATCCAGAACGCCGTAAACCTTCGGCTACGAATGCGCGAGCAGTTCCCCGCCGAATGCCAGAACGAGCCCGCCCAGGTGCAGACCAGCGACCAGGCACTCACCGTTGACCAGGTGATGGAGAAGGTGAACGGCTACAAGCGCGGCGAAGTGCCGCCGGCGGCCACACGGCTGACCATGTTCATCGACGTCCACGACCGGCTGCTGTTCTATGCAGTCTGCGCGTGGGAAGAAACGTTTACCGGCTGCGTGATTGACTACGGCACGTTCCCGGAGCAGCGCCGGTCGATTTTCACGCTGTCTGATGCGCCCCGGCCGCTCGGCCGTGAGTACCCTGGCGCGGGTGTCGATGGGGCGATCCACGCGGGGCTGGAGCAGCTCGTCTCCGCCTTCCTGGCCCGTGAATGGAACCGGGCGGGGAGCCTGATGAAGATCGACCGGCTGTTCGTGGACATGGGCTACAAGCCGGGGATCGTGGCCGACGTGCAGCGGCGAGTCGGCGGGTCGGCGATGATGCTTTCCAAGGGCGTGGGCATCCGCGCCTCGCGCAAGCCAATCGCCGAGTACTCCCGCAAGCCGGGAGAGATCATCGGCCACTACTGGTATGTCCCCAACGTCCGGCACACCGGCCAGTTCGCCCATGTGCTGGTGGACGTGAACTACTGGAAGCGATTCGTCCACGACGGGTTCGCGACTTCGACCGGCGACCGAGGGTGCCTGAGCGTCTTCGGACGGCCGGGCAAGGACAACCGCGTTCACGAATTGCTGGCCGAGCACGTCGCCCGGTCGGAGAAGTGGGTCGAGGTCAAGGGGCCGGCGGGCCTGGTGCGGGAGTGGACGCCCCTGCCGACCCGGCCGGACAACCACTGGTTCGACTGCCTGGTCGGCTGCGCGGCGGCCGCCAGCATGTGCGGTGTGAAGATGGCCGGGGAGATTGCTCCCGCCCGGCAGAGGAAGCGATACACGCAGGATGACCTGCTTAGGCGGTGATCAATGGATGCCACGGCAACGGAACGCAAGGTCTGGCCGGCTGATTCAGACAGTCGCGGGATCGAGTGCCGCAAGTGCGGCTGCCGGCACTTCCGCGTGCTCTACACGCGGAACGCCTGGGGCGGGCGGATCATGCGCCGGCGCGAATGCCGCAACTGCGGCAAGCGGATGACGACATGGGAAAAGCCGGGTTAGGAAGATCCGGATGATGTCAGTCGGCGGGGGCGATATTGCCCGTACCAAGCCCATACTTTTCTTCAAACACCCCTATCCAATCGTCGTGCCGGCCGCTGCGGCGCACCGCGGCAGCGACCGCTTGAATGGTCACCGCATGGACTCTTGTCGTGTGCTCTGCCGGAACGAAACCCGTCAGGAAGGTCATCAGCCCTGTCTGAACACCATTGACTGATCGGAAGAAGACCGGGCTTCGCTCGTCGTAGAGCAGGACGAAGTCTCCACCCTTGGCGATTGCGAAGACCACCTCTCGGAAGAACTGGTAGTAACTGGTCAATGGACAGATGGGACCGTCTTCCACCGCCTCCTGAAAATGGAGATCGCCAAGGCGTTCCCAATACTTCCGCCCGATTCGGTGCAGGTAGCACTGACTGTGGTCCCTGGCCGGATTGGCGCCGCTGCAGTCGCCGTCCTCGAAGACTGAACAGCCGCCGAATTCCTGCTCCACGAGCTTCGCTTCAACAAACAGGGCCTGTCGGCCGTTCCCTTCGAGCACCAGGTCGATAGACGTGGGTTGCGCCTGGCGTTCGTTGAACAACTCACGATCCTCAACCTCGAATGACGCACTCACATCGGCCGCCGGCCAAGGCGCGCCGGCGGCGGCGAATGCTGATCGCAGCGGTTCCAAATCACGCCGCACGATCAGAGGCCCGACCAGGTTGAACAACATCGCCTGGCTGCTCAGCCCGTGGTGGACGAACTTGTGCAGAGCGAATGTCTGGCGGTTCGCGGCCCGCTGCTGGCGCTGTTGCTCAACATATGCGACTACTTCGGGAAGGATGACATTGGCGGGCCAGCGCTCCCAGTCCGAGAGGCAATACGGATACCTCGAACTGACCTGCAGGCCGCGCGACCGGAACCATGCCGCGGCGGCTGTGGCCAGAGACTTCTTGTAGTCGCGATGTCTGGAGTAGTGACTCTGCATCGCAAGATTCAAACCTTTACGTTGGCCTTGCGCATCATCGCCACGATCTCGGCCAACCGGGCATCGACCTCTGTCTTGAGGGCAAGGAGCTTGTCCACCGACAGTGCGGCAACATCAACGCCGACTCGCGGGGCGGCGACCTTGACTGCTGCCCGCCGACGGGCGACCTTGCGGGCTGGCGCTTTCGGCGTGACTGTCTTGTGGGCCGCGGCCTTGTGCCGGCCCAGATGGGCGGCCAGCTTGAACGAACGGCCACAGATGTCGCACTTGACCGCACCCTTGGGGGCCGGCGCAGCGGCGGCCGTGGCGGTCTTGGCCTTACGGCCGGCCTTCGCCTTCCGCTTGCCGTGGGCCAGGCCCTTGTGAATCTTCACCGCCAGGTCGTTCTTGAACTCTTTGCCACATAGGTCGCATTTCACCGGGTCCATTCACAGTCTCCTTGTCAGAGGTTGAGGCATTGTCCCAAAGACGCCGGGCGAGTCAATTCATATCTGCCGGGGGTGTCTGAAGAGGCAATTCCGAGAGGTCAAGTTCTGCATATGTAACGATCTGTCCTGGCGGACGATTTCCAGGTGGATACCGCGCGTGCAGACAGTAGATTTGAAGCAGACAACCAGGACGAGCGACGCGACGGCTGATCCCCGACGCGAAGCCAACGAACGAAGCCGTGCAGGGCTGCACCCCGCACGGTTTTTTCGTTGGCTCGCCCGCCTGGTTAGCCCTGCCGATGCCGGACGGCGACGCAGGGCGAACGGCGGGATGGACTGGAGTTGGTTCCAGCACGGCCTCATAAGCCGTTCACGCCGGTTCGATCCCGGCTCCCGCAAGTGGAGGACGCGATGGCCGAGGAAACCGACACCAGTTTGGACGAGGCGATCAAGGACAACGCAAGTGGTCCAGCCAAGGCGAGCGGGGATTCCGGCAGCATGGAGCAGCACAAGTTGCCCGACCAGATCGCGGCAGACAAGTATCTGGCCAGCAAGAAGGCGATGACCAGTTCGAGTTTCGGCCTGCGGCGGGCCAAGATCGTCCCGCCGGGCGCAGTGTAACGAGGGCAGTCATGGGTTGGTGGCCTTGGACAAAGCCAGTGAAGTCGGTCGCTCGGGCGGCTGCCCGTGTGGTGCGGTTCGTCCGCGCCAAGTTCGACTCCGCCCAGACCACGCCCGACAACATGAAGCACTGGGCCCAGGCTGATTTCCTGTCGGCCAACGCCGCCGCCCGGCGTGAGGTCCGTTGGACGCTCCGCAACCGCGCCCGCTACGAGGTCGCCAACAACAGTTACGCCCGCGGAATCGTGCTCACCCTGGCCAATGACGTAATCGGCACGGGGCCGCGGCTCCAGATGCTGCTCGGCGATGGCGAGAACGCCGGCGGCACGAACGTCAACGGCGTGGTCGAGCGGGAGTTCGCCGCCTGGGCCAAGGAGATCGACCTGCCCGGCAAGCTGCGGACGATGCGTATGGCCCGGGCGCAGGACGGCGAGGCGTTCGGGCTGCTGGTAACCAACGAGCGGCTGGCCTCGCCGATCAAGCTGGACATCAAGCTCATTGAGGCCGATCAGGTGACCACGCCGCTCATGGCCTGGCCGACGCCGACGTTCATCGACGGCATTACGCTGGACGATAACGGCAACCCTGTGACCTTCCACGTCCTGGACCGCCATCCCGGCGACTTCCTGGACACCTACCCGCTGAAGGGCCGCGACGTGGCGGCGGAGTATGTCCTGCACTGGCTCCGCAACGACCGGCCCGGCCAGAGCCGAGGATTGCCCGACATCATGCCGGCGTTGCCGCTGTTCGCCCAGTTGCGGCGGTTCACCTTGGCCGTGCTCGGGGCGGCGGAGAGCGCCGCCAGCGTCGCGGTGTTCATGAAGACCACGGCCCCGCCCGGCGGGGAGGCGGCCGAGGTGCCGCTGAACGCCACGATGGAGTTCGAGCACAACATGGCGGTCTTCGGCCCCGAGGGCTGGGAGCCGACGCAGATCAAGGCCGAGCACCCGTCCACAACCTATGAGATGTTCAAGCGGGAAATCCTCAACGAGATCGCCCGCTGCCTGAACATGCCGTACAACATCGCGGCCTGCAACTCCAGCGGCTACAACTACGCCTCCGGCCGGCTGGACCACCAGACTTACTACAAGTCGATTCGGGTCGAGCAGAGCCATCTCGAAGCGGTCATCCTCGACCACATCTTCGACGCCTGGATGCAGGAGGCGGTTCGCGTCCTCGACGAATTGGCGGGCCTGACCGACTGGCCGCACCAGTGGTTCTGGGACGGCCACGAGCACGTCGATCCGCAGAAAGAAGCGTCCGCCCAAGCCCAGCGGCTGGCCAGCAACACGACGACTCTCGCCTCGGAGTACGCCCGCCAAGGCAAAGACTGGGAGACGGAGCTCCGCCAGCGGGCCAAGGAAGTGGCGTTGATGAAGGAACTCGGGCTGACCGTCCAGCAGGCCCAGCCCGCAGCGCCGGCCTCCCAGCCGGCCGACGAGACGGATGAATCCGACAAGGAGGACAACCGTGCCGCAGCGTGAACAACAGCAATTGGACGCAGCCGGGCCGCTGAACTTCTTCTGCGAGCCGGGGACGGTGACCATCGAGGCGGCGGCGCCCGCCAGCGATGGCAAGGCGGGCAGCCCGCTGCCCCGGTTCAGCATGGTCGCCTACACCGGGGGTCCCATGAAGGTCGGCGGCTGGCGATACCCGGTCATCATCGACCTAGCCGGGCTGGCGATCCCGTCGCAGAGCCGGCCGATCCGCTTCAACCACGAGGCCACCAGCGGCATCGGTCACAGCGACGCCATCGGCGTCCAGGACGGCAGGCTCATCGCCACCGGCGTCGTCTCCCGCGATACCGCCGCCGCACGGGAGGTGGTGGTTTCCGCGAAGAACGGCTTCCCCTGGCAGGCGTCGGTGGGGGCCAGCGTCGATCAGTTCGAGTTCGTCAAGGAGAGCCAGTCGGTTCTCGTCAATGGCCGCCAGTTCCAGGGCCCGGTGAACGTGGTCCGCAAGGCCACGCTGGGCGAGATCAGTTTTGTTGACCTTGGCGCTGACGGCAACACCAGCGCCAGCGTGGCCGCACAGGCCAAGGAGACAATCATGGATGGCAAGGACAACCCCTCCCCCACGACGCAGCAGGAGACGACCAGCGCCGCCGGCAGCGAGACGGCCGCGGCCGCCGATGGCAAAGCGGCAGGCAAGGTGACCGCCCCCGACGCGGCTGGCAAGGAGACGGCTTCCCCGGCCACGGCCGCCCCGCCCGCTCCCCCGATTCAGGCCGCCGCCACGGCAGGCGTTGGCGCCGAGGCCGACGCGGCTGCCGCCGGCCGCAAGGTGGTCGCCACGGCCGTGCTGGGCATCGCCGAGTTGCGGGATGCCGCAGCGGCGGAGCTGGAGCGCATCGCCGCCATCAAGAAGGTCTGCGGCGACGACCACACCGACATCGCCGCCAAGGCGATCAAGGACGGTTGGGACATCACCAAGACCGAATTGGAGGTCCTGCGGGCCGACCGGCCCAAGGCCCCCTCGGTGCATGTCCCCGACGAGAGCGGCGTGACCGGGCAGGTGTTGGAGGCCGCCTGCATGCTCACCGCCGGCCTGGGCGGGGCGGAGAAGCTCTACCCTGAGCAGGCCCTCGACATCGCCAGCAGGCGGTTCCGCGGCGGCATCGGCCTACAGGAACTGATCCTGGAGGCGGCCTGGGCCAACGGTTACACCGGGCGGAACTTCCGCAACAGCCGCGAGGTCATGCGGTTCGCGTTTGCCCCGGATATCCGGGCCAGCGGCGGGTTCTCGACCATCGACATCGGCGGGATCCTGTCAAACATCGCCAACAAGTTCCTGCTGGAGGGCTTCTTCTCGGTCGAGGGGACCTGGCGGAACATCTCGGCGATCCGCAATGTCCAGGACTTCAAGACCGTCACCAGCTATCGGCTGATCGGGACCGACCAGTACCAGCCGGTCGCGCCGGGCGGGGAACTGAAGCACGGGACGCTCGGAAACGAGCAGTTCACCAACAAGGCCGACACCTTCGGTCTGGTGCTCTCGGTGGACCGGCGGGACATCATCAACGACGACCTCGGGGCCATCACCACGGTCCCGCGGAAGCTGGGGCGCGGGTCGGGCCTGAAGATCAACGACGTGTTCTGGACGACGTTCATGAACAACGCCGCGTTCTTTACCGCCGCCGCCAAGAACTATCTGACCGGGGCGGGCTCTGAACTGACCGTTGCCGGCCTGACCGCCGCCGAGGTCGCGTTCCTGGACCAGGTGGACAGCGACGGCAAGCCGATCGGCATCATGCCGGCCATTGTGCTGGTCCCGACGGCGCTGAGCGCGGCCGGCACTCAGCTCTACAAGGCGACCGAGATCCGCGACAACACCACCAACAAGAGCGGCTATCCGACCAGCAACCCGTTCACCGGGCGCTACCGCGTCGAGGTGTCCCGGTATCTGGCCAACGCCAAGTACACCGGCAACAGCGCCAAGGCCTGGTATCTGCTGTCCGACCCGGCCGACCTGCCGGTGATCGAGGTGGCGTTCCTCAACGGCCAGCAGTCCCCGACCATCGAAACCGCCCAGGCGGACTTCGACGTCCTGGGCATCATGATGCGGGGTTACCACGACTTTGGGTGTTCGTTGCAGGATGCCCGCGGCGCGGTGAAGAGCAAGGGCGAGGCGTGAGCCTCGCGTGACGAGCGTGCCCGGTGCGGCGTGACGCAGGGATGCTGATCGCCGCACCGGGTCCGCCCAACTGACTCTCAGCATTCTGACAGGAGACGATTCATGGCTCAGGCAACTTTCGTTCAGGAAGGCGAGAGCATCGACTACACCCCGGTCGCGGCGGTCGCGTCCGGGCAGGTGGTGGTGCAGAACTCGTTGGTGGGCATCACCCGTTCTCCGATCGCGGCCGGCGCACTCGGCTCGCTGGCGACCATCGGCGTCTTCGATGTCGTGAAGGCGACCGGTGCGGTCAACGGCGGGGCGGCCGTCTACTGGGACGCCGACGGCAACCCGGTGGGTGGGACCGCCGGAACCGGTGCGGCCACGACTACGGCCGAGGGCAACACGTTCATGGGCAAGGCGGCACTGGCTGCGGGCGCCGACGACGCGACGGTGCGGGTCCGGCTGGAGGGTGTGGCGACTGCCAGCAACACCATCCACGAGGACCTGACCAACGTCATCGCCGACCCCGGCAACGCGGGGGCGATCCCGGTAGCCGATTCAGGCACCTGCCAGATCGTCACCGCCGGGGCCGAGACGCGGACGCTGGCCGCCCCGACGGATGTCGGCCAGGTGCTGTGCCTGACCATGAAGACCGACGGCGGCAACTGCGTCGTCACCGCTTCGGCGGCGATCAACGCGGCGGGCAACAACACGCTCACCTTCGCCGATGTGACCGACACCATCCTGCTGGTCGGCGCGATCAGTGGGGCGGACAAGGTCTGGCGGGTGATGGGCAACGACGGCGTGGCGCTCAGCACGGTGTAAGCGGAGGCGACCGTGGCGGACCTGCTGGACAGAGCATCAGCCTGGCTGGACGGCATGCGGGTCAAGCATGCCAGCCGGCTGGTGCTCTACCAGCGGGGCGCGTCTTCGGTCGCCATCGCCGCCGGCATCGGCAGGACGTTGTTTCAGGTCGACAACGGCAGCGGCGTAATCGAGACGTTTGAGAGCCGGGACTTCCTGATCCTGGCGGCGGACCTGGTGCTCGGCGGCACGGTGACGCTGCCGAAGGTGGGCGATCGGATACGGGAGACGCAGGGCCAGACCATCTTTGTCTATGAGGTCATGGCCCCAGGCAACGAGCCGGCGTGGCGATTCAGTGACCCGTATCGAAGGACACTGCGAATCCACAGCAAGCACGTGGGAACCCCATGAGTCATCAATCAGCCAAGACGTGTTTGGTCGCTGCGATGATCCTGCTGATCATCTCACTTATCACGCAGGTCCGGCTGAGTGGCTGGCGTCAGCCCCGGCCGGAGGGCCTCATGCCAGTAGCCGCCATTGCGATGAACCAGGTTGTCGGACAGGATGACCTCACCGCACTTGTAGGTCGTCAGGGAGTTGGCGTTGTCCTCGATGATGTTCCCGATCAACTCGACATTGTCACAGGTGTCCAGGTACAGCCCGTTGAAGGTGTTGTGGTGGATATGGCAGTTGATCACCTGGAGCTTCTGGACATTGCGGGCATTGACGCCGATGGCGCCGCAGCCGTTCAGTTCGCAGTTGAAGATCATGACATCCTTGCTGTCGCGAACCAACACGACCGAGCCGTGGCAGTTGTATTCGGCCAGGGGTGTGACGTGTCGGGCCCGGACGCCGGAGATTCGGACCTTCTGGCAGTCCGTCATCTCGATCACATGCAGATCGGTGTTGGCAACGCGGACTTGCGTGCCTGGCGCAAATGCGATGTGCAGGTCGTTCCGCCGGGCGATGGTCAGCGGCTTGGTCAGCACGTAGCATCCCAGCGGCACCTCGACCACGCCTCCATCCTTGGCCTCGTTGATCAGCCGCTGAAGATTCAGGTCACTGTCCGGAAGGTCCACTTCCGGGCCGGCAAAGCGGCCGCCCTGGATGGCGACTTCGGCGCAGCCCGAGACTGCTGCGGTGATGAACAGTATGCCGGCAAGAACGGTCAGTTGCTTTCGCATTGGATGGTCCCTTCAAGAGTCAGTTGCCGGACAGGATACGTGGGTTGACCCCGGACGGCAATGCCACAGCGGCAGGCAGGTGCGTATGTGCGGCAGCGGCCAATACGAGAGCGTCTGCAAGGACGAGTTCGACTCGATCCATTCCAAGCTGGACCGGCTGGACGAGGCGATCCGGGGCAACGGCAAGCCAGGCATCCAACTTCGGCTGGACCGGCTGGAGAAGGCCGAGGCGGTGCGGTCCCGGCTGATGTGGATCATCGCCGGCTCGGTCGTGACCCTGGCGGTCGCCGCCCTGTGGCGGTTGGTGATTGGAGGCTGACGTGGCGGACCCAGTTGTCATTCAGATCGCCGACGCGGTGGTCGCCGAGTTGAACGCCGGCGGATTCAGCCAGGCGTTTGTCGCCCAGCGGGCGTATGCGCCCGTCTTCGACCTGGGCGAGATGGCCGACCTGCACGTGACGGTGGTGCCCAGGGCAGCGTCGGCAGAGCGGCTGGATCGGGCGTCGCGGCAGTTCGACTACTCCATCGACGTGGCGGTGCAGAAGAAACTCGCCGACGGCGGCAACGTGGAGATCGACGCCTTGATGTTCCTGGTCGAGCAGATCGCGGACCACTTCAACGGGCGGCGTCCGGCGCAACTCAACTCCGCCGTCTGCCTGCGGGTGGAGAACGACCCGATCTACTCGCCGGAGCACATGCGGGAACTTCGGCAATTCACCAGCGTGCTGACGCTGGTCTTTCGGACGGTGAGGTAGCAATGGCAAAGCGACGCTGGCTCCAATCCGTAGACCTGTCCGTCGGCGACGATGGCCTGCCGCTGATCGAGAGGTACCTGGCGGCGCTGAGCGGCGACGGCCTGGAGATCGTTCGCGCCTACGTCAGCGCCAGCGCGCCGGCGCAGGTGCTCGTTGCGGGCCAGCCCGGCAAGATCGCCGGCCTTCTGCTGCTCGCTTGCCAGACCGCCAACGGCGGCGGAACCGTCACGCTCTCTGACAGCGACGGCGTCCCGCTGGCGTCCTGGCCAAGCTTCGCCGACAAGACCGGCCCGTTCATCGACGCCCCGCTGCCCGGCGTGGGGTTCGTCGAGGCTCCGGCCGGCAAGGGCATCCAGATCGATTCCAGTTGCGGCGTGTTCGGTCTGGCCGTCGGGTATCGGAGGGCCGCGCCATGAGTGGCATCCTCGGAGCCGGTGCCGGCGGCATCGATGTGCTCGACCTCCACTACGAGTGGGGCGGCTACTACGGCCATCCGCTGGCTGGAATGCTGGGCGCCGAGAACATCGCCGCGCGGTGTGTCGATGTCCACGGGCAGAACGGCGACGGCTACGGCACTCCCGGCTTGGGCGGCCTGTGGGCCAGCAATGACGCGACCAAGGAGATTCTCTGCTACCAGTGCGGCTACCTGGGCACGCTGGTCTTCAACGTCGGCCTGAAGAAGCTGGACTCCTACCAGTGCCAGCAGTGGTTTGCCTGGGACTGGCAGAACCCCGCCCATGCGGACCTGTCAATGTGTCCGAGCCTGGAGTTCGTCAGCCTGGCGGCCAACGACCGATGCAACGGCGTCTGGCTGCCCTATCCGGCGAACCACGTGAACTATGTGAACCTGAACGACACCCGAGCGTCGCAGTTCCACCTCGACTCGGCGCTGTGGATTCTTGCCGCCGGCCCGGTCAGCAACGGCAGCTTCTATGCGGCCCACTGGTATGACCCGTGGAACAACGGCCCGCGGCCGGATTTCCCGTCGCCCGGCGATCGGGGCACGATGGGCACGCAGGAGGGTCATCTGCTGCATCAGTTGGTGTTCGTCCGCCAGCAGGATCGGCTGCCGACGCCGTCCGACAATTACTGGCAAAGCTGGGAGCAGCGGGGCGGGCGCGACTGGTATCTATGGCGCTGGTATGACAGCGGCGAGCAACGCCAGCTCTGGTTCGTGACGGACTACCCGCCCACGCAGGACTACCCGACGCTGCCCGGGCCTGAGAGCGAGTACTGGTGCCTTCAGCAGCCAGCATACCAGTATTCCCCCTGGCGGAGCATCGGCTCACTGAACTACGACCCCAACGGGCCGGCGCTGTATCAGCCGATGGGCACGGCGACGGGCGACCCCTTTGATTTCGGTTTCTACCAGAGCAATCCGAACGACCCGCCGCCGGGCCGGCAGAGCGCCGTCATGCTGGCCGCCCGCGGTTGGACGCTGACGCTCGAAGACGACAACTGGTGAGGGCGAAAAGCCATGAAGACCCATGCCGCGGGCGAGCGGAAGAACATCGTGACCGGCGACGGCGAGTATGCCGTCGTTGTCCAGGGCGGCAAGGTCGTCGGCCGAATGGGGCCGCGGACGTGCCTTCAGGGCGGTGCTGACCTGGCGGTGATCGTCGGCACGAAGGCCGAGATCGACGCCGAGATCGAGCGGTCGGCCCTGGACGCCAGTTCGCTGCTGCAGCCGGAGCCGCTGGACAGCCAGGTGCAGCGGGCGCTGGCCCAGCGGGACCAGATCGACGCGTTCCTGGCCAAACCGGAAATCGCAGCGGTCGCCGAGCAGGTGATAGCCAAGCGCGGCATCGCCGTCGAGGGAGTCGTCAAGCAGTGAGCGGCATGTTCACAGCATGGGGCTCGCGTGGCGTCGCCGACGCCGGCGAGATCACGTTCCGGATCAAGAGCCTGTTCTTCGATCGGAACGTGGTCAAGCGGTCGGTGGACAAGGCGACGCTGGTCAATCTGCGGAAGGCCGGCGGGCTGATCATGCGGATCGCCCGCAACTCGATGCGGTATGTCACTGAGCCGAAACCCGGCTCGACGCGAGTCCGGCCGGTGAGCAGCCCCGGCGAGCCGCCGCGGGCGATTCGGCCGCACCCGTGGCTCCGCAAGAACCTGTTCTTCGCGTTCAACCCGGGCAACCGGGGCGTGGTGGTCGGCCCGGTGGGTTTTGGGACCCGCGGCAACCACGTCCCCAGCACGCTGGAGTTCGGCGGGCGGACCTACTGGCGGAACAAGCGAAGGCGGATTCGCCGGATCGGCAGCGGCGGCGAGGTCAGGATCGGCGGTGCCGTCAGCCGAACCACCAAGCCGGTCGCCGATCAGCACGGCAGCCAGGTGATGGTCACCTACGCCCGGCTGATCACCGACGCGATGGTTGAACGGGCCAATCGACTGAACGAGGAACTCTACGGGCCGGCGGCGAAGGTCGTGTTCATCGAGCCTCGCCCGTTCATGGGGCCGGCGCTCGCCAAGGCGGCGCCGGACATCCCGAAGATGTGGGCCAGGAGCGTCAGGGCAGGTTGAACTCGGCCCGCATGGGCCAAGGAGATCGACATGGGCATCAAGCTGGGATTCGAAGCGAAGCTCTACTTCTGCGCCGCCGGCATCGGTGGCTCACCGACGTGGACCGAACTGAAGGCCGTCAAGGACGTGTCGCTGAACATCGAGGCGTCCGAGGCCGACGTGACCACCCGCGCCAACGGTGGGCATAAGGCGGTGGTCGGCGGTCTGAAGGAGGCGACCATCGAGTTCGAAATGCCGTGGGATTCCGCGGCCGACGGCTTCTCCGTCCTTCGCGATGCGTTCCTGAATCGCACCGCCGTCGGCCTGGCGGCGATGGACGGACCTATCGCCACGGCCGGTAGCCAGGGGCTCTGGGCGGACTGCGCGATCCTCAAGTTCGACCGCCAGGAGAAGCTCGACGAGGCCATCGTCGTGTCGGTCACCGCCAAGCCGACGTACTCGACCAACGCACCGCAGTGGAAGCAGATCGGCGCCTGAGGCCGGCCATATATAGGAGGAACTGTCCATGCCTGACATCAGCTACTCGCAATCCGTGGTTGTCGGCGGGATCACGATCAGCGGCACGCTGTCGCGATCCGCCGACGGCCAGATCAGCCAGGTAGTCAGTCTGCCCGCCGCCAAGGCGGGGACGTTGACGACTCGCACCGACGACAACACCGGCGTGATCACCCTGGGCGACAACCACGGGATCTCCACCGGCATGATCGTCAACGTCCACTGGGCCGGCGCTGCCCCCGGGCGGCGATACGGCGTCACGGTCGGGACGGTCGCTGGCAACGTCGTGCCGATCGACGGGGGCGCTGGCGACAACCTGCCGGCGCAGGACGCTGCTGTCACCGTCGCCGAAGTCGTCGAGGTCGATGTGGACTTCGACGGCGACCTGTCGGTCCTGCTGGCGGCCAGTTGCAGCAAGGCGGTCTACCTGGACGTCCAGGAGGCCAACGGCGATTCCATCGTCGGCCTGGACCTGCCGGCCGGCGAGCCGTGGGTGTGGCCGAATGGCGGCCCGCTGGCCAACCCGCTGGCCGGGAAGGTCGTGGGCAAGCTGGCGACGGCGAACAGCAGTGCGACGGCCGTGGCCGAGTTGCGGTTCGGGGTGCTTTACGACAGCGCCGAGTAATGGAGGCATGAGGGCAGCCATGAAGACATTCACTGACACCACCGGTCGAACCTGGGACATCGTCGTCAACGTGGACACGATCAAGCGGGTCCGCGACCTGACCAAGATCAGCCTGTTGGAGATCGTCGAACCGGGCAACGCCCTGGTGGACCGGCTGGCCAGCGACGTGATCCTGGTCTGCGACGTGCTGTTCGCCGTGGTCAAGCCGCAGGCGGACGAGCGGAAGGTCAGCGACACCGACTTCGGCCGGTCGCTCTCCGGCGACGTGATCGACCAGGCGACGACGGCCTTGCTGGAGGAACTGATCGATTTTTTCCCGAGCCGCCGCAGGGCGATCCTGCGGCAGGCGTGGGCGAAAGTGCTCAGCGTCAAGACGCGGCTGGAGGACAAGGCCGAGCAGGAGGCCCGGACGATTCTGGCGGACCCGAGGCTGGAAGACCAGTTGATGGCCGCTCTGTCTGGCGGCTCATCTGGCAACTCGCCGGCGTCCTCGGCGTCTGCCCCGGGCAACTAACGCTCCGCGAGCTGCTGTGGATGGCCGAGGCCCGCGGCCGGGACAACTGGGCGCATACTAGCAGCGTCTTGGCGATGCTGGCCAACGTGAACCGAGATCCCAAGAAGACCCCGGCGTTCCAGCCGGCGGACTTCGACCCTTACGGACCCAGGCATAGGAAGCCGGCCCGCGTGGACCGGAAGACAGGGTTCGAGTTGCTCAAGGCTGTGTTCGTGCCCGATGGCACGGGAGGACGCAAACCATGAAGCTCGCGTTGATGTTCTGCCTGATCGTGGCCGCACTGATCGTGCCGCTGGTCTGCGGCTGCAACACGGTGTATGTCCGCGGCGACGCGATGACGGCGCTGGAGACCAGCGCCATCCACGCCCAGGTCGCCTCTGACCGGGCGCAGTTCAGTTCCCCGCCGCCGGCCCCATGGGTCCAGGAGTATCTGGCCGAAAACGCCAAGCAGTGGCGGTCGTTCGTGACCAGTGCCCGCCGCTACCAGTGGCAGGCCCCGACCACCCAGCCCGCAGGAGGTGCCCAATGACCGAGGATCGAGTGCAATCGTTGCTGGAGAAGGTGCCCGTCGAGCAGCGGGCGCAGGCCGCCGCCCTGATCGCCGAGTACGGCCCGGCCCTGCTGGACCTGGCGGTCGGCGACGCCTGGGCCTACCTGCGGCGTATCCAAGCCGGGGATCTGGAGGCGGTGCATGAACTGCTGATGGGCGTCAGCGACGACGCGTTCATCGCGGCGGTCAAGGCGAATACCTCGCGCTGGACGGGCGTGGCCGACGCGGAACTGGCGCGGGCGCAGTTGGCGCGGGACATCGCCATGAAGGCTGCGCCCATCGTGGTATCGATCCTGGCGGCCATCGTCGGATTGTGACAAGGAGCATCGCATGGACTCTCTGCGAATGTTGGCGGCGGTCCTTGCCGTCACGGTGTTGATGATGGTCGGCTGCGCCGGCTGCTCTGGGCCGGTCCGCGACATGACGGTCTGTCGGGCCGACTGGGAACAGGTGCGGCCCGGACAAGTTGGCTGCACCGCCGATGGCCAGGTCGAGATTGTCGGCAAGGGCTTTGATCCGGATACCGGCCGCTACTGGCTGAAGGTGAGGACGCGATGGTGAGCAAGGTTATTGCCGCGATGCTGGTGTGCGTGGCCCTGTCCGGCGTCGCCGGCTGCCAGGGCGTGGCTCCCGACGGCGTGCGGGCCACGGCGGACGTTGCCGTTCCCCTGGCCAGCCCGCAATCCGGGGGCGACCAGGCGGGCCTCGGCGGGCTGGTGGTCAAGCCGGCGGCGGAGGTATCGCAACCCAACGAGCAGCGGGCTGACGCCGGCCGCACCACTGTTACCGGCGAGGGTAACCGCACCATCGTCGCGCCCGTGAACGTCTCCGGCTCGGCGTGGGCGATTGTGGCGGTGGTCTTCGGGGCGGCGGTGATCCTCGGCCTGCTGGCATGGGAGCGACGCCGGCATGGTCGCACGAAGGCCGCGGCTGGTGCGGTCTGCCGGGCCATTCGCGACCTGCCGGACGGCATGCGGCGTGACCGGCTGCTCGGCATGATCGAACGGCGCAGCGAAGCCGCCGGTGTCCGTGACGATCTGGACCGGCTGGCGGCCCGGGCCAATGCCCGCGTTCGCCGGCCGCGGCGTACGGCTGTGCAGGCCCGAGGGTGATTCATGGCTGCGTCCTCAGGTGCAATTCGAGCCGGCCGGGCCTTCGTCGAGCTGCTGACCGACGACAGCAAGCTCGTGCGCGGGCTCCGGTCGGCGTCCGCCAAGCTGAAAGGCTGGGGCGCGTCGATCAGCGGCTTCGGCAAGAAGCTGGCGGGCATCGGCATGGCCGGCGTCGGGGCCGGTGTCGCCGCGGCGAAGGTCTATGCAGACATGGGTAGCCGCCTGGTGGACCTGTCCCAGCGAACCGGCATGAGCGTCGAGGCCCTGTCCACGCTGGGCTATGCCGCCGATCAGTCCGGGGCCGACTTGGAGGCCCTGGAGGTTGGCGTCCGCAAGATGCAGAACACGATCACCGACGCCGCCACAGGTTCGGCGTCTGCGCAGAAGGCCCTGTCCGCCCTCGGCCTGTCAGCCGCCCAGATGCAGCGGCTCAACCCCGAGCAGCAGTTCATGATGCTGGCCGAGCAACTCAGCAAGGTCGCAGACCCCACCCGTCGGGCGGCGCTGGCGATGGACATCTTCGGCCGATCCGGCACGAACCTGCTGCCGATGATGGCCGACGGCGCGAATGGGATCGCCCGGATGCAGACGGAGGCCCGGCGGCTGGGGCTTCAGATGTCCGGCGAGGACGCCCAGGCCGCGGAGTCCTTCGGCGATGCGTTGAGCAGCCTGTGGGCGACGGTGCGGATGGGCATCTTCCATATCGGGGCGGCGCTGGCCCCAGTGATTCGCAAGTTTGTGGAGCATGCCAAGTCGGCTTTCGCCGCGATCAGCCAGTGGATCACGCAGAACCGCGGGCTGGTCTCGACCGTGCTGTGGATCGCCGGCGGGGCGCTGGCGGCTGGTGCTGCAATCTACGCCTTCGGCATCGCGGTGAAAGTGCTCTCCATCGGGCTGGGCGTGCTGGCAACGGTGGTTTCCATCGTCACTATCACGATCAAGGTGCTGGCCGCGGTGGTTGCGTTCCTGTGCTCCCCGATCGGCCTTGTTGTGGCCGCCGTCGTCGGGCTGGGCCTGGTGTTCCTCCAGGTCACCGGGATGCTCGGCAAGCTGGCCAACTGGCTGGGCGACTGCTGGAACACCCTCAAGGATGATGCGCTGACCGCGTTCGGGGCCATCGGCGACTTCCTGGCCTCCGGCAACATCGCCGGGGCGGCCGAGGTGCTCTGGACGCTGCTCAAGCTGGAGTGGGCCAGGGGAACAGGCTGGATATCCGTAACCTGGACCAAGGCGATGAACTTCCTGGTCAAGGTATTCACCGAGGCCTGGTCCGGCCTGCGGATCATCGCCGCTGTGGTCACCAACGCCCTGGCCAATGGATGGGACTGGATGGTCACGGGTATGGCCCAAGCGTTCTCCTGGCTGATGGCCAAGGTCAAGCAGGGCTGGGAGTGGCTGAAGAACGGGGCGGCCAACACCTGGACGTGGATTCGCAACAAGGTCGGCAACATCAGCGACGAGGAGGCCCAGGCGTCCTACCGGGCCAATAACGCGGCCCGCGAGCGGGCGATCAACAGCATCAACGACGAAGCCAGCGCCGAAATGGCGTCTCGCGAGAATGCCCGGCAGGCCCGCCAGGCGGACCGCGACCGGGAATACAACGACACGGTCGGCGGGATCGTCCGCGAGCAGCAGGCCCGCGAGCAGGCGCTGGACGCCGAGGTCGAGGCCAAGGAGAAGGCGGCCCAGGCCGAGGTCGATGCCGCCAAGAAGCGGCTGGCTGAACTGGCCGAGCAGGCGAAGACGGAACGGGCCGCCAGTGACCGCAAGAGCCGGTCGCCCGAGGACATCGCTGCCGAGTTGAAGAAGGTCGCCGGCGGCGCGGGTGCGCCGGGCGGTCTGGCGGATGCGATCAACCAGAACAAGGCGTCGGCCCGCGGCATCTTCAACGCCGAGGCGATCCTGAGCCTCCAGGCCCAGGGGCCGCTCCAGCGCATCGCCATCGCGTGTGAGAACACCGCCCGGAACACAAAGCGGATGGTCGAGCAGAACACTGATCCGCACTTCGGCGGCTCGCCCGGGGCGGGAGGCTGATCGCCATGCAGATCTCCGAAACCACAGACTCCCGCCAGTGGTCCGATGGCACGGCCACGCTGCGATACCGCGTCACCGGCACGGCAAGCGATGGCAACGCCTACGCGATGTTGATCGCCACGGCCCCGCTGGTCTACTCCGGTCGGCCGCGGGAGTTGCACCCGACTATCGAGCCGGAGCCGGGCACCATCGACGCCGCGACCGACCAGGGCGTGTGGAACTGCACGGTCCGCTACCCGGCGTTGACGCCCCTGGAAATCGGCACCGTCACCATCGAGGGCGACACCACCGGCGGCACGCAACACGTCACGCAGTCACTGGCCACGGTCAACAAGTACGCCCCGGAGGGCAAGACCGCCCCGAACTTCAAGGGCGGCATCGGTATGACCAAGGACGGCCCGCAGGGCGTGGACTTGGTGGTACCGGTGTTCAACTTCACCGTCACCAAGGTGTGGGCTCCCGGTAGCCTGCCCAGCCTGGGCACGATCTTCTCCCTCGGCGGCAGGGTGAATAACGCCGAGTTCTCCGTCGAGGACACGTTGACCGGCCTGTCGATCACGGTGAACGCCGGCGAGTGCCTGTTCCAGGGCGCCCGCTTCGGCAGCCGGCGGGGTGACGGCGGTGTGCAGTTCCAGTACTCGTTCTCGGCCCTGCCGAACAAGACGGACCTGACCGTCGGCGACATCACCGTGGCCAGCAAGAAGGGCTGGGAGTACCTGTGGGTACTGTATGACGAGACCGAGGATGACGCGGCGAAGTATGTGGTCCAGCACCCGTTGGCGGCGTACGTCGAGCGGGTCTATGAGTCCGGGGACTTCGACGATCTGGGGCTGAGTGACTGATGCTGCGTAAAGTCAAAGACGGCGACCCGCTGCGAATCCCTGCGGCGGCGTACAATGCGTTCGTGGACGCGGCGGAGAAGGCCAAGGGCGAGCGGCACGACCAACTTGTGCCAGAAGGCCCAGCCAGCACGCGGCAGACGGGTATCGTCGCGGTCAAGAACAACAGCGGGTCCGATGTCGCCCGGTTCGGTGTGCTCGGCATCGACGGCCCTCTGTTTACCCCGACCGACAACGCTGACGCCTTCAAGAACCGCGTGGTGCTCAAGGGAGTGACGCCGGCCGCGGGTCACGCGAGCAAGTTCGCGGTCTGCCTGGAGCCGATCGCCGCGGGCGGCATCGGCCAGGCGGTCGTCGTCGGCATTTGTATCGCGAAGATCGACGTGACCAACCTGACGCACGGCTTCGCCCGGGGCAAGACCGCCTACACCGCCCACCTGGCCAGTGGCGAGAGCGGCGCGGCCGCCATCCTGTGGAAGGAGGCCGGCCTCGGTGAGAAATGGGCTGTCGTCCGAATCGACGGCGACATGCCGCCGGGAACGCTCGCGAACCAGCTTTGGCGCTGGGACGGGGCGGCGTGGACGCTGCTGGCCCCGCCGACTGCCTTCGGCCAGCGGCTCACCTGCACCGACGACGGCAACGGCAACAAGCAGCTTGAATGGAAGGACGCCCAGGCCCTGGCCGAGGTCTTCACCGACGACTTTAATCAGAAGGATGGCCCGCTGGAGAAGCGGTGGTTCAACTGGAACGCCAACGCGGCGACCGTCCTGGACAACTCCGTCCGCCTGGCCGGGTGGTGCGAGTACATCGTCAACAAGTGCGGTTACGACGCCGAGTTGGCCCTGGATGGCAGCTACACCCACCGGATGTGCTTCAACAACTACTATGTCGAGGGCGGCAAGAATGGCGTGGACGACTTCTACCTCTACTGCCGCGTGAACAAGATCGGGGCGGGCGACTACCCGCGTGGCGTTCAGCTCCGCATGCACCTCGACAGTGCCACGTCCACCGCGACCTGCTTCCTGGAGTTGTGCAACGACGGCCCGATCAAAACGATCCAGCAGGCGAACGTCCCCTGGCCGACTGGCTGGTTCAACCTCTGCCTGGAGGTTCGCGGCAATTCGTTCGAGGGCTACGTTAACGACACGCTCCGCGTCTCTGGCGTGACCCGCTACGGCTCCGGCGAGGCCGATCCAGTCGTGCCGCCCGACACCGGCAACGAAGACTGGTACGCCGTCTACACCGGCAAGTTCCTCGGCTGGGGCGTCGTGCCCGGCGCCTCCGGCCAACACGAGACGGCCGACGACTACGCGCTGTTCATCTATCGGTAGCGGCCGACCTCAGTCACCCGAGGCCAACGCTACCGCAAGCGAGCCAGGCGAGCCAGCGATTGACTTTCAAAGGCTTCTGTAGGATAATTCGGTAAGCAATCGACGTTGGAGACTGCAATGCTCGGCAACCACTACAAGCCGCGTGACGGGCTGCCCGGGAGCGATGCCTCGCTTCTGGCCCGGCGGTAGTAGTGGTGCCTGAACCTTTCCTTCACGTTCATTCGACCAGCCACTAAGACCGCCGTCTAGCTTGGCATCACTCAGCGCGTGCGGGCCACGTTGCCTGGCAGGTGCTGGCAGCATCGGCGTCAAACGCGCCCGTTCCGGAGGATACTGACATGGTGAAGATCGCCATTCAGTGCGACGGATCATTTGACAAGGGATTTGGCAACCGTTGGGCAGCGGCCAAACGGGCTGGGGCTGACGGCTTTGGCGTTACGATCAGGACAGCCCGGCATCTTCGTGATCTCGGCCGCCGCGACTATGCGGCCCGATTGCGCGCGTCTGCAGATGAGCACGGGCTGTCGATGGCAAACCTGCGAGTCGGGGATGCCCTGGTGTGGCGGATCGAGGCGAGCGGCGATGGGCCTGCGGCATCCAGTGAGGCCATCATCAGGCTGGCGGCGTGGGTGGCTGCGGAGGCCGACATCCCGTGCGTCTGGGTCCCGATAACAGGGCACATCCGATCCAAGCGTTCCGCCGACCTGTTGCAGGCGATGGGCGTGCTGTTTCGGATCATCCCGGAGTTCGAGGCTCTAGGGGTCACGCTCGGGCTGGAATGCGGCTCGGGCGCAGACTTCGTCGCCTTCATGCTCGGAGAGTTCTCGGAGAGCCCGGCCAAGGCGGTCATCAACACAACGCTCCTGCCTGATGATGCGGACCTGTGCAGGATCATTGATGTCGTCGGCGTGCACGTGGTCGGACAGGTACTTCTGAACGCTTGCCCGGCGACTGAGGGCGCCCCCGATACCATAGGCGGGAATTTGCTGTCCCGAACGCTTCGACAGCTTCGTGCTATGCGCTTTGATGGCTGGTTGAACCTGGCCGGTGCGGATCGGCTGACGGAAGCAGTGTTGGCCCGGAGCATTGCCGGGATCCGAAACAGCATGCGCGCTGGCGATCACACGGGTGTCCTACAGGTCGGACGCGACCCGGCCATCCTCGCTCAAGACTGGAGGATCACACGGCGGCAGAGATGTGAGGCTCGGCGGCCCGTGGAGTAGCTAGAATATGGCGACTGCGCGCTTAGCTGGCTTGGCACACCGCATGCTTGCAGAGGAGGATGCACATGACGAGGGCTAGACGAGCTCAGGCGTTGTTGGCTACCGCCAACTTCTACACGGAACAAGCCGTTCGACCCTACGCCAGCGAACTGGCGGCAGCGCGAGGCTGCGAACTCGATTCCGTCGTGCTTGATCGCGGCACCCAGTTCTGGGATGAACTGGATACTCTTCTGGCCAAGGGCGCGCACGAACTGCTCATCGTTCGCTGGCCGGAGAGGGTATCGGATATGCAGGCTGTTGCTCGTCTGGCCAAAGAACATGCGGTCGCCGTCATTGCTCCCGCGACGCGGCCGGACACGCCCGTGAATCGCATCATGGTCGCGTGGGGCGGCGGGCCGCATGCGCTTGACGGTCTCGACGTCGCCGCTCAACTGGCCCGACGTCGTCAGGTTCCGGCCGAGGCTCTACGGGTGGTGCGTGTTGATGAACGGCTGCTGCAGGACCGCCAGGCCGCGCTCGATCAGTTCCGCCATGTGCGCGACTCGTCGCGAGCGATCCTGGACCTGATGGGTATCCGACTGCCCGTGCGGGTGCGGCTGGGCGAGGATGTCGTTGGATCGCTCTTGACGCGAGCCAGGGAAGACAACTTGATCATCGTCGGCGGGTCGAATGATCTGCTGATGCGGCACCATCCGACCGACTCGATCCCTTTGGAGATCTACGGCAGCATCACGAGTCCCATGATCATGCTCCTGATCCCCGACACGACAGGTCCTACGATTGGCCGCGTGTTCTGGGAGAGGACAATTCGCGTTGACATGGATGTCGCAGACGCTGCTGACGCGATCTCGCAACTGGTGTCCGCGCTGGTTGACGAGCGACAGGTCCCGTGGCACCGAAAGTCGGTATTCCTGGAGAAGCTGATCGAGCACTGCCGCATGAGGAAATGCGTTGTCGCGCACGACTTGGCGATCGTGCATCTGCGGCTGCCCGAGTGCAGCCAGATCATCGGGTGCATGGGCATTCTTCGCAACCCCGTGCGTCTGCAGGGCCGGCCGGTGCGTCTCCTCATTGTGCTCTTGACGCCCGAGGAGCGATACGACCGGTATCTGCCGTTCCTCTCGCAACTGGCAAGAATGCTGGATGATGACCGTCAGCGAGCAGATCTCCTGCGCAGCCGAACCGCAGGCGAGGCGGCTGCCGTTATGCTCGCATCGGACGGCGGTCAGGGCGAAATGGTGGGGGCATTGAGCTGATCCGTGCCAGGGTCGGCGGGGCCTGCGGCAAGCCTCTGTACTTCCGTCAGAGCTTCCGGTTCGGCCAGAACCATTATCGAATCGTCCTCCAGGAGGACGGTGCTGCCGGTCGGGATGAAGTAATCGCCGTTGCGATGCACCAGCGCGACCAGCACCCCGCGAGGCAGACCGAGGTCGATGAGCCGCTTGCCGGCAGCTGCCGAGCCGTGACTCACCAGGACGTCGGTCAGGGCGGCCTTAAGGGCGCCATCAGTCTGGTCGAGTTCCAGCGGGGGCCGGGCACGGCGAGACAGCGGCATGTCCAGCTTCAGCCATCTGGCCACGATGGGCAATGACTTGCCTTGGAGCAAAACGGAGGTGATGACGACGAAGAAGACGAGGTGGAAAATGGTGTCAGCTCGCGGAACTCCAGCCACGAGCGGAAACGTCGCAAGCACAATGGGTACGGCCCCGCGTAACCCAACCCAAGACGTCAAGACCCTTTCCGCGAACGTCATCCGCGCTCCGGCCAGGCAGAGCATGACGCTGAGGGGCCTGGCGAGCAGCATCAGGAACGACGACAGCAGGAGGCCGGGGCCAATCACGGGCACCAGGCGAGACGGGAAGACCAAAAGACCCAAAGTCAGGAACATGGCAATCTGCATCAGCCAGGCCAGACCGTCGTGGAACCGGCTGAGGCTTCGTTTATGGAGAAAATCGGCATTCCCGCAGATGATCCCGGCGAGGTAGACGGCCAGGAAGCCGTTGCCGCCGAGGGTCTCCGTCGCCCCAAAAGTCAGAAGCACGGTCGCCAGGGTCAGGACGGGGTAGAGGCCCTCGTACTCTAGCTTGGCCCTGTTCACAAGGAAGGTCAGACCCTTGCCGAACAATAGGCCCATAGCGCCACCGAGGGCCATCTGTATCAGGAACGACGGAAAGGCCGCGAACCACGAACCTGTGGGCCCTTTGATGATCGCCACCATCGTGACTGTAAGAAAGACCGCCATTGGATCATTGCTTCCGGACTCAAGCTCCAGGAGCGGGCGCAGCCGACCCTTCAGGCTCACGCTCCGCGACCTGAGAATGGCAAAGACGGCGGCGGCATCGGTCGATGAGATGATCGACCCAAGGAGCAGTCCCTCCGGCCAAGAAAACCCGAGGACCGCGATAGCGAACACGGCGACGAACACGGCGGTCAGGAGCACTCCGGCTGTCGCCAGAAGCATGCCCGCGGCAAGCAGGGGTCGAACGCTCTGCCAATTCGTGTCCAAGCCGCCCGCGAACAGGATGAACGCCAATGCGAACGTGCCCATGAGTTGTGCCGTGCCGGCGTCGTCGAAGTAGATGCCGCCGAAACCTTCGGAGCCCGCCAGCATGCCGATCAGCAGGAACATCAACAGCGCGGGAACGCCCAGTCGCTCGGAAGCCCGGCTGGCCAGGACGCTGGTGAGTAGCAGGATGGCCGTGCCGAGCAAGATGTGTTGGACCTGTAACGCTGCCAGCATGAAGCTGCTCCCTCGGTCGGATCAGCGGGCTAGCTCCTCGGCCCGCTCGACGGCGACACCGCTCGGCAGTAGTCTACGTGGCATCGGATTTTGGTCAAGAAGCCTACGCTGTGACCCGGTGACCCGTGTTCGTTGGGCCGGATCGGCGGCGCTGGCATACGCGGGTTCCGCGGGGCGGCTTGTCGACAGCGGAATCGTTTTGAGCTTGCCTCGGCGGAGGAGTATGATCTGCTGTTGATAGGTCGATCATGAAGATACGCAAGACGCCAGTCCGGCCGATGGCTTCTGTGGCTCAGGAGCGAGTCAAGGAACTTTCCTGCCTCTACGCCATCGCCCAACTGGCCGCCGATCAGGATCTCCCGCTGGATGGCTTGCTTCAGGGCATCGTGGGGCTGTTACCGCCGGCCTGTCAGCACCCGGAGGTCGCGCATGCGGAAATCCGATTGGGCGATCGTGCATGGCACACAGCTGGGTTTCGTGGCAAGGGCCAGATGCTGGCCAGCGAGATTCATGTGGGTCGCGATCAGCAGGGCCGGGTGTGTGTGGAGTACGTCAAGAGGCAGCCGGCCGAAGACGAGGGCCCATTCCTGAAGGAAGAACGCCAGCTCCTTGACGGCGTGGCCAGGCAGGTGGCCATGATCGTCGAGCGGCGCGAGGCGGAAGAGGCCCGGCAGGAACTATCCGCCCGGCTCCAGCAGGCGGATCGCCTGGCGACGATCGGAGTGCTGGCCGCCGGCGTTGCTCACGAGCTGAACGAACCGCTGAACAACGTCCTCGGATTTGCCGAGCTAGTGACCAAAGTCGAAGGCCTTCCGGCGCAGGCGCTAGCGGACCTGAAGAAGATCGAGAACGCCTCGCTTCAGGCCCGCGAGATCATCCGGAATCTTCTGGTCTTCGCACGCCGGCTGCCGCCGGGGAGGAAGGGGATGAACCTGAACCAGGTGGTTCGCGACGGCCTGCAGTTGCTCACGGCCCGATGCGCCCAGAACCGGATTGAACTAAGCGTTGAACTGGCCTCAGAGCCCCCCGAGGTTCACGGCGACCCGCTTCAGCTGAACCAGGTGCTGGTCAACCTGGTCGTGAACGCCATCCAGGCGATGCCCCAGGGGGGCAAGTTGCTGATCCGCACGGAAAAAAGGCCCGGCCAGGCGGTTCTTACCGTTCAAGACACCGGTATCGGGATGGATCAGGAGACGCTGGGGCGTATCTTCGAGCCGTTCTACACGACGAAGGATGAGGGAAAGGGAACGGGGCTCGGGCTGCCCATCGTTCAAGAAATTGTGAAAGCCCATGGCGGCTCGGTACACGCCGAGAGTAAGCCGGGCAAGGGGACGCGATTCGACGTGTGTCTGCCTACAGGGCTTTCACGAGTTGTGGAGGTTTGAGACCAGTCGTGCAGACGACGCGGCCATACCGGGTTCTTGTCGTTGACGATTCCCTGGGCACGCTCGAAGTGGTCCAGCGACACCTCTCCGGACGCGGCTACCGGGTGTTCACTGCCAACACCGTTCCACAGGCGGTCAAGCTCATCTCCGCCACGCCGGTCGACCTGGTGATCACCGATCTGAAGTTGCCCGGTCCCGACGGGATGGATCTGGTTCGCCACGTTCGGGAGAACCTGCCGGATGCGGAGGTCATGATCATCACCGGATACGCTTCGCTCGGAGGGGCAATCGAGGCGGTCAAATCCGGGGCGGAGGAGTACCTGGCCAAACCATTCACCGAACGAGAACTGGCCTCCGCAGTCGAGCGGTCGCTTGCGAAGTTGGAACTGCGCCGCTCATCCCAGGCTACCGACCCCGTGATGGGCATGCCGGGCCTGATCGGACAGAGTCCTCAGATGCGGGAGGTCTACCGCGCGATTCGGAAGGCGGCCCCAGCGTCGGCGACGGTCCTGATAACCGGGGAAAGCGGTACGGGCAAGGAACTTGTGGCTCGGGCGATCCATTATCTGAGCGAGCGGGCCGCTGCGGCTTTCGTGCCGGTCAACTGCGGCAGCATTCCGGAGGGCCTACTGGAGAGCGAGCTGTTCGGTCATGTGAAGGGGGCATTCACTGGGGCCGGCGAGTCGCGGGCGGGATTCCTTCATGCCGCAGACGGTGGCAGTCTGTTCCTGGACGAGATTGGCGAGATGAGCCTGGCCATGCAGGTCAAGCTGCTCCGCGTGCTCCAAGATCAGCAGGTCTACATGGTCGGCTCGAACGAACCGCGCCAGATAAATACCCGTGTGCTGGCGGCCACAAACAAGGATCTGTCACGGCTGGTCGAGAAGGGCATCTTCCGCCAGGACTTGTTCTACCGACTGAACGTCATCGTGATCTCCATCCCGCCGTTGCGGGACCGAGGAGACGACGTGCTGGTGCTGGCGCACCATTTCGCCGGCAAGTTCCGTGGTGAACGCGACCGTTCGGCAATCCGGTTGTCCAACGATGTTTTGAAGGCCTTCCGCAGCTACACCTGGCCCGGCAATGTCCGCGAATTGGAGAATCTGATCCACCGGCTCTCCGTGATGACGGAGGGAGAGATGATTGAGCCTCGTGACCTGCCATCCATGATGAGGTTTGCCATCTCGCCGGCGACGGCCTTGGATCGACCCCTTGCGGAGGTCGAGGCAGAGCATGTCCGAAACGTCCTGATTCACGTCAATTGGAACAGATCACGGGCCGCCCAGATACTCCGTATTGACCGGAAGACACTCATCAAGAAGATCGCCGACTACGGCCTGAGGCCGAATGCGGAACAGTAATTGACCAACTGTGGAGTATCTCCACACTGTAGAGTAACTCCCTACCTCCACATCAAGCCGCAAGTTCATGGACGCATCTGGCCGCAGAATTCAGTGCGGCTCCACTGTCGTTGCATTTGCCGTGATTTGCAGCAGTTGCAGCTTGTTTCCCCTTGGGATCACAGCGGCGGCACACACGCCCTCGCGGCTTTGGCACGCGATTTGCTATAGGGATGGATAGTGTGGCGGATTGCCGCTATGGAGTTGGAGAGGACATGGCGAAGCGAGCAAACGATTATGGTTCTGGCATTTGCCGCACCTGCAGGGCTGCGGGTGATTGCACGTTTCCCAAGCCGTTCCTGCGGTCGATCATTCAGTGTGCGGCCTACGAGCCGCCATTGCCCGAGGGCGCGTTCGAGCCAGCACCGTCAAGGACGGCAAGCCCGCAGGGTGGAACCCAGGCCGGCCCACCAACGTCGGATGCTGCCGGTCCCACTGATCGGATCCCCGGTCTGTGCCGGACATGTGCGATACGCCTCGAATGTAAGTATCCCAAGCCGGAGAGTGGCGTCTGGCACTGTGAAGAGTATCGGTAAGTGATCGCGCACGCATGGTTGGAAGGTGTATCATGACGTTACTGCATTACAGGCCCCGAGACAACCTTGGCGAGGGGAACGGCGCACCTCGGTGGGCCGCCAGGGAATCCGGCTAGGCATTGGGGACTCACGTCTCAACACCGCCGGAAGGGCATCCTCTGGCGGCGCCAATCCACGCACGATCACGAGATCCGTCTTTCCGGAGACCCGCCTCCAGCGCGCCCCCCCCATCGGAGACGCAGCTTGAGCGGGCCTCGGTTCTGTGCTTTCCGCCGGCGAGCGAGGCTCGTTCGGCTCGCCGCCGGCCGGAAGGATGTGGCGATGCAACGGTCCAAGCCGAAAAGGAGTCCGGGCATGAGATTCGCATTCGACCAGACGGCTCTTCCGGGATCAGACTTCGACGAACAACTCAGATACGCCGTCGAGTCCGAGGCTGATGGCATTGGCCTTTGCTGGTTGCACGCCGCCGAAGCCCAGCGAATCAACGATCGAACTGCGGCCCAGAAGATGCTCCGTTCAGCCCAGGAAGCCGGCATCGCCGTCCCGAACTTGGCACTCAAGTGCCTTCTGGATCGGCCGTCTCTTCTTGGGTGCCCTGCCGAACACGCAGAAGCCAAGGAGGTGCTTGCCCGCGGGCTGGCATTCGCAGCGGTGCTCGACATTGGCACGGTCGTCCTCCCCTTTGTCGGCGGTACGAGGATGGAGATCGACACAGAATTGGAGAAGGCCGCTGAATGTTTTGCCGTCGGTTCGGAGCTCGCCGATCGCTACGGCATCAAGCTGGCAGTGCGGTGCGCCTTGGACCCTGGCAACCTGCGGTACTTGCTGGCCGGCTGCAGGCGTCCGGAGGTCATCGAAGTCTGCCTTGACGTTGCCGACGCGGCTGCGGTGGGGCTGGACCCTGCAGCCATCATTCGAGAAATGGGCGGCAGCCGGATCGCCCAGATCTGTGTGCGGGACGTCCTGCGTTCTTTGGGAGAGCCTCCGGATTTCAGCATTCGCCTGGGCCGGGGCATGGTCGACTTCGCCGCCGTCCGGCAGGCGCTCAGCGACGTCGGCTTCGATGGTTGGGTCATCGTGGACACGCCACCGGGCGACCCGGCCGGCCAGATCGCCTGCATGAACATGGCGGATGCCCGGCAGTTGCTGCGACCAGACGCGATTAAGGCACCGGCGGCGACGTCAGGTGTGCCGGACACCGTTGGTCAGAATCGCTAGCCAATCGTTCGAGCCAGGTTCGTCTGGGCTGCCCCCTGCCCGAAGCAGGCCGCGGCACCAACGTCAAAGGAGTTTGGGCATGAAATTCGCATTTGACCAGACCGCATTGCCGGGAAGAGACTTCGGGGAGCAGATCCGATATGCCGCAGAGGCTGGGGCTGACGGCCTCGGGGTTTGCTGGCTAAATCCGGTTGAGGCCGCGCGATTCAACGATCGGGTTGGGGCACGGGAGACGCTCCGCGCAGTCCAGAGGGCTGGTATGGAGGTCTCGAGCCTGACGCTCGACTGCCTGTCGGATCGACCGTCTCCTCTGGGAAGCCCAGCCGAACGTGCGGAGGCCAATGAGGTGCTCGCGCGGGGGCTGGCGTTCGCGACGCACCTCGGAACCAGCACTGTTGTTCTGCCCTTTGCCGGCCGGAGCCGGGTCGAGACTGACGCGGACCTGAGCCAGGCCATCGCGACGATCTCGACGGGCTCCGCCTTGGCCGCCCGCCTCGGTATCTCTTTGGCCATCCGATGTGCCCTCAATTCGAATCTCCTTCAATTCCTGTTGGTCAGCTGCGAGCATCCGGATCGGATTCGGATCAGCCTCGATATTGCGGACGCCGCCGCCAAGGGCTTGGATGCGGGAACCATCATCCGGAAGCTCGGTAGCGATCAACTTGCACAGATCTACGTGCGGGATGTCATCCGTTCCTCTGGACAGCCGCCAGACTTCAGGGTTCGTCTTGGCCGGGGCCTGGTGGACTTCCCCGCGGTGCGACAGGCGTTGCCTGCTATTGGCTTCGACGGTTGGATCGTCGTCGACACCCCGCGCGGCGATTCGGGCGGCCAGATCGCGAGCCTGAACATGGCCGATGCCCGGCAACTCTTGCGGCCCCTTCCATCGGAGGAGTCGCAAGAGCCACACCCTAGTCAAGACATGGCGTCCGTGCGTTAGGTCGCCCGCGAGATCGACTCACTCACACCAAGAAGGAGCCAGAAATGAGGATCATCATCAGCGAAACGAAAAGGGAAGCCAGCCAGGCGGCAGCCCGCGAAGGAGCCTACCTCCTGCGGCGCACCATCGATGATCGCGGTGCAGCCAACATCGTCGTCGCGACCGGCCTCGGGCAGTTGGACATGTACGAGGCCCTGCTCAAGGAGCCCGGCATCGACTGGACGAAAGTCGTGGGGTTCCACCTCGACGAGTACATTGGGCTGCCGCCCTCCCACAGAGCATCGTTCCGGCTCTACCTCGCCCAGCGATTCGTAAGCAAGGTGCCGCTTGGCGCATTCCACTATGTGGACGGAAACGCCAGCCCCGTGGAGGAATGTCGGCGATTGAGCGGTCTGGTCATGGCGCACCCCATCGACGTGGCCTTCATCGGGATCGGCGAGAACGGTCACCTTGCGTTTAACGATCCGCCGGCAGACTTCGAGACGAGCGATCCATTCATCATCGTCCAGATGGACGACGCCTGCCGTCAGCAGCAGGTCAATGAGGGGTGGTTCCGACAGTTGGACGAGGTCCCGACTCGCGCCATCTCGATGTCCATTCGCCAGATCATGGCCAGCAAAGCCATTGTCTGCACGACGCCGGATGCACGAAAGGCGGAGGCTGTCCAGAAAGCGATGAGCGGTCCGGTCACCCCGGATGTTCCGGCATCCATCCTGCGGCAGCATGCGGAAGTCGGCATCTACTTGGACCGGTTCTCGGCAGGCCTGTTGTCGCCGGGACGGCTCTGGTCATCCGAGGCAGATCGAACCGCGCAGAGGTGCGCACTGCAGTTGTAGGCACGTCATTGGCAGCCACACTTAACGGTGCGGGCTCGCAGACGAAACGGAGGCAAGATCGTGCGAGTCGGAATCGAACAACTTTGTAGCCCGGGTCAGGCGATAGCCGCAGGATTCCAACAGGCCGCGGATCTTGGCCTGGATGGCCTGACACTGCGCTGTCGCAGCCTGGCGGAACTGGAGAGCTTCCGTCAACGGTCGTACACAGACGAGGTAAGAAGACTCGCGGACAGCCACGCGCTTCCTATCCATGCACTGGCAATCGATGCCCTGCGGCTTGGGTATATCCCGCAGCCGACTCGGGAAGACATCTCGACCTGGGTCCGGCGACTGGTGCTTGCCCTGATGATCGGGCAGTCACTGGACGGTGAGTTGCTCGTCATTCCGGTTCGCGGCCGCTTTGACCAGGAAGACAATTCCGCGGTCGTCAATTCGTTGTGGCCGTTTGTTGAAGAGGGCACCGAACTGGCGGCACGCTACCGGATGAGGATCGCCTTGGACTGGCAGACGGGCGAGCAGTTCCTTTCCGAGCTCCCGCAGTCATGGAGTCACGGGGACTGGCTCGGACTGAGGATGGATCCCGCCAGGATAGCTGGCATCGGGATCGATGCCCTCTTGCTGTTGCAGGACATCGGTCCCGAGAGGCTGATCGACGTGAGTCTGACGAATCTGCCTCGCGACCAGGAGGAGACCCCGGCCAAGTGGCAATACATGAAGGTGTGCTCGGACTTCTTCAATCTCGCGAGGCGAGCAGGATACGACGGGTGGGTGACTCTTGAAGCGGACACAAGCCCTCTGCTTGGCGGGGTCCAACTGACTTGGGACATCCGCCGGCGGTTGGCCGCCGTGTGCCGAGAGACTGCCGCGAGCCGACCCGCGGCGGACACGGCGGCAATGCCCGCCGCAACAACCGAGGAACGCGGAGGTAGAGCATGATCCATCATGTCGTGAGCATCATGTCCTGTTTGAAGGGCCAAGCGCGACCCGCTAACCGGCCGGCAAGGAGGTCCAAATGCACTCAAACCAAGTCGGACCAGCCGCTCACTCGGCGAACAGCCAAACAACGAGCGAATGCCGGTCTGAATGCAACATCGGGTCCGCAGACGTGATGGCACAGGGTCGCGTGCCTAGCCCAGTGGCGACTCCATCGCCTCCTTTGTTGACGCGTTGCTTGCAGTTTGTCGTGGACTGGCAGTTGACCGAGCCTGCGCCCTTGCCTCGCCGCACCGTGCGATAACGCCGGGAGTAGATCGTCCGACGATGGAGCACATCATGGTGATCGTTGATGGAAATCGTGTTGAGTTCCGCTTCCTCCGCCCGGAGGCCCGAGCTGTATTCGTCGCGGGCGAATTCAACCATTGGATGCGAGACCAGTTCCGCATGAGCAAGGGCTCCGACGGGGTCTGGCGGTTGGTCGTATTCCTGCCTCCGGGAACTTATCGGTTTCGATACTGCGCCGACGGCGAATGGTTCGCCGACTTTGCGGCGTTCGGTGTGCGACCGGGACCCTACGGGCCGGACGGCGTCATCATCATCGGGGAGCCCCGAAGGAATCGCTCCTTCGCAGACCTGCTAGAACTGCCTGTTGCACCTCGCCGTTCTCTCAAACTTCCGCAGAGAACACCAAGGAACTGCTATGACCCGACCGGCTCTCGTACCTAAGGAGGTGTTCTTCACAAAGGGTGTTGGAAGGCACCAACATCGCCTTCAGAGCTTCGAATTGGCGCTGCGACAGGCAGGCATCGAACGAGGCAACCTTGTCCGCGTATCGAGCATCCTGCCGCCTGGGTGCAGAATCGTTCCACGAGCCGAAGGCTTGGCGAAGCTGTTGGCCGGCGAAATTACGTTCGTGGTCCTGGCCGAGGCATCCACCGACGAGCCATTGCGGATGGTGTCGGCAGGCATCGGCCTTGCCCAGCCCGCCGATGGAAAACTCCGGCATGGCTACATCAGCGAGCACCACGGCTACGGGATGCCCCAGGAGCGCGTTGCCGACCTCGTCGAGGACATGGCGGCTTCGATGCTGGCCAGCACGCTGGGCATCGAGTTCAACCCGGCGACCGACTACGACGAACGTAAGGAGACATTCAGGATGTCCGGGAAGATCGTCCGCACGCGTTCCTGCGTCCAGACCGCTGACGGCAGTAAGGATGGCCTCTGGACGACGGTCGTGTCCGCCGCCGTCATGCTTCTGTGACTGACCAGGCGAAAGGAGAAAGCCGCCATGCAGCCCTTACTGCACCAATTCTTGGGTATTGAACCAGGGTCGGTCGATCCCGGTCGAGCACGCTATGCGATCCTGCCGGTGCCTTATGAGGGCACGGTCTCCTACATGGGCGGGACCGGCAGCGGGCCGGCGGCCATTCTTGCGGCTTCGACCCACGTGGAGGAGTTTGATGAGGAACTGGCGAGGGATTTCCGAGACGCCGGGGTCTTCACGCTCACGCCTGTACCTCCGGCGGCTTCGCCGGAGGAACAAATGGGCCGCATCGCGAGCACGGCAGCGTCGGTTCTGCGCAGGGGCAAGTTTGTCCTCGCCCTCGGCGGCGAGCACAGCATTACCGCCCCCCTAGTTCGGGCCGCGGCCGACCGGCATGGCGAGATCAGCGTCTTGCAGATCGATGCCCACGCCGACCTCCGCGATACGTACGACGGCAGCCGGCATTCCCACGCCTGCGTCATGCGGCGTGTGCTCGAGGTAACCAGTCGCCTGTGCCAAGTGGGCATCCGCAGCTTCTCCCAGGACGAATGCCGCCAGTGCCCTGAGCTGGTGTCCCGGTTTATAACGCCAGCGATGGTCGAGGACGATCCGTCGTGGATTGCCCAGGCCCTGGGGCTCCTGAGCGACAAGGTCTACATCACCATCGATGTTGACGGCTTCGACCCGTCAAGTGTGCCGGGCACAGGCACGCCGGAGCCGGGCGGTTTGACCTGGCGGCAAGTCACGGCGCTTCTGCGGCGTGTCTGCGCCACGCGGGCCGTGGTTGGGGCCGACATCGTCGAGGTCGCGCCGATCCCCGGCCAGAGAGTCTCGGAATTCCTGGCCGCAAGGCTTGCCTACAAGATCATTGGCTATATCGAATCGTCTGCGAGCTCGGAGGAGTAGATCATGCGCGAAGCCGACATGCCCGTATGGCTGAAGGGCAAGCCTTGTTCCCGCAAGAAGGCCTATCTCTCGGGGCGAAAAATCGCCCCCCCCGCTCTGACGGGCTCGGAAAGTCTGGCGGATGTCATCGATCTGGCGATGCTCGCGTACAACGGTGCCCGCCTGCGCGAAGCTTGCGAGCTTATCGTCAACAAGATGCTCGGGCCGGACGTGACCGTTGGCCTGACCCTGGCCGGGGCATTGACGCCGGCCGGATTGGGGCGGTCCTGCATCGTCCCGCTGATCAACGCGGGCTTTGTGGACTGGATCGTCGCCACGGGAGCGAACCTCTATCACGACCTGCACTTCGCCTTCGACTGCCCCATTCATGCCGGGACGCCAAGCGTCGACGACGCGGACCTTCGCCTCAACGGCGTGGTCCGCATCTATGACGTTCTCCTGGATTACACGCACTGCCTCCTGCAGACAGACGATGTGCTGGAGGGAATCCTCAAGCGGCCTGAGTTCAGGCACGAAATGGGCTTGGCCGAGTTCCATTACCGACTGGGCAAGTACGCTGCCGATCACGAGGAGGCCAACGGATTGCGCGATGCGTCCGTTCTAGCAGCGGCCTACCGCGCCGACGTGCCGGTCTACACGTCCTCGCCCGGAGACTCAGCCATCGGCATGGAGATCGCGAAGTTGTCTCTGATGGGGCATGGATTCCGCATCGAGCCGTTCCACGACGTCAACGAGACGGCCAGCTACGTTCTTGCGGCCAAGCGGTCGGGCGGCAAGAGCGCCGTGTTGTTAATGGGGGGCGGCAGCCCCAAGAATTTCATGCTCCAGACCGAGCCGCAGCTTCAAGAGGCCTTCCGCATCCCTGACGTCGGCCATGACTACTTTCTCCAGGTGACGGATGCCCGGCCCGACACCGGCGGACTGTCCGGGGCCACACCGCAGGAGGCGGTGAGCTGGGGCAAGGTGGACCCTGCCACACTGCCTGATGCAGTTGTCTGTTACGCCGACACCACCATCGTGCTGCCGCTGCTGACGCACTACGCACTGTCGCGCCATGCGCCGCGGAAGTTGCGACGGCTCTACAGACAGCGTTCGCAGACCATGCGGTATCTGGTCAAGGAGGCCGGTCGCAACCTGTCGGTCACGGAAACAGCACAGCGAGAGTCGGTCGTCCGTATTCCCGAGAAATCACCAGAGCCAGACCCGGCGGCCTAGCGGCCTCGGGGTGGAACGAATCACACTGCATTGGAACCCAGTGGCCCTACCGTCTTCCCATCATGGTCGTGCAAGGAGACAGCAGCAAATGGTCGAATTCAGCAATCGGATAGTCTTTATCGGCTACGGCGCGGTCGCTCGGTGTACGTTGCCAATCCTGGTCAAGCATGTCGGGATCCCGCTGAAAGACATCACCGTCATCGACTTCGAGGACCGAGCCGAGGCGCTGCGGCCATGGGTCGAAAGAGGCGTTCGCTACGTCCGCGACCGGGTCACGCGCGAGAACTTAGGCCGGCTCTTGGACCAGCACCTTACGCCTGGAGACCTGTTGATCGACCTGGCCTGGAACATCGGATGCACCGACATCCTTCAGTGGTGCCACGATCACGATGTGCTTTATATCAACACGTCGGTGGAACTGTGGGACCCGTATGAGGGCGCCGCCAACAAGCCCCCGACGGAGCGGACGCTTTATTGGAGGCAGATGCGGATCCGCGAGTTGATCGCCAGATGGAAGCCGGAGGGCCCGACTGCGGTCTTGGAGCACGGTGCGAACCCGGGATTGATCTCGCATTTCACGAAGCAGGGCCTGATCGACATCGGCGAGCGGTTGCTGTCCGACAGCAAGGTCGTCGACAACGATGCGGAAGAAATCCGTCAATTCATCAAGGATCGCACCTTCAACCGCCTGGCGATGAAACTGGGTGTGAAGGTGATCCACTGCAGCGAACGGGACACACAAATCACCGATCGGCCCAAGCAGGTGGGCGAGTTCGTGAACACGTGGAGCGTTGAAGGCTTCCGCGAGGAGGGCACCACGACTGCTGAAATGGGCTGGGGCACACATGAGCGGGAACTTCCGCCGTTAGCTTTTGAACACGTCGAAGGCCCGCGCAATCAGATCTGTCTGGCCCGAATGGGCATGAACACCTGGGTCGTCTCCTGGGTGCCCAACTACTCCATCCACGGTATGGTGGTCCGACACGGCGAGGCCTTCAGTATCTCCGACCGGCTGACCGTCTGGGAGGCGAATAGGGCTGTATATCGCCCGACGGTGCATTACGCCTACTGCCCTTGCGACAGCGCGATCGCCAGTCTGAACGAACTGCGAGGCGACAAATACCAACTCCAGAGCCGCACACGGATCATGACTGACGAGATCACCGGCGGCGAGGACATCTTGGGGGCACTGCTGATGGGCCACCACTACAACTCCTGGTGGGTCGGCAGCTGTCTCTCGATTGAAGATTCCCGCCGTCTCGTGCCGCACCAGAACGCCACCACGATGCAGGTGGCGATCTCCGTGGTCGCGGCCGCGCTGTGGGTGATTGAAAACCCAGCCATGGGCGTTTGCTTGCCCGACGACCTGCCGCACGAACATGTACTGGCTGTCTCCAAGCCGTATCTCGGCACGTTCATCTCCACGCCATCCGACTGGACGCCGCTGACGGACCATGACAACGTCTTTGACGGCTACAACAATCTGGCCCGGGATACGGCGGACCCCTGGCAGTTCAGGAATTTTCTGGTCAGAGACGGCGGCTAACGACGGAAGACCGCCCGCGGGCGAGGTCCGCCGGCCGCCCTACTCAACGCGCGGAGGTAAGCGCAGATGTCCCGAAGGAGACATACGAGGCGAGCACAGGAGGAATGGCACAACTGCCCAGGTTGTGGCCGGAGGATACCGGGAACGAAACAGATGGAATGTCACGAGTTCGTCTGCGACGCGTGCTTGTACACGCTGCGCTGGAAAGAAGACGGTCATCGGGGTGGACGCTGGGTGTTGGCAATCTTGGACGGCTGATTCGGCCGAGCGGGGCGATTTGGTGCAGCACTATGCACGGTGGCGATCCTCATCCGAGCGGACCGACTCCCCTGCAAACCGACGGGCAAGGATCGTCCCAGGTCGCCGGCCCGGAGACCTCGCTGGATGACGTTTGCCGACTGGTCGCTCATGGCCGACATGCGGAAGTAATCGCGTTGTTCAGCCGGGTGCGTAAGCCGCCCGCATGGCTCCGAAATGCATTTGGCGTCTGCCTGCTTCGCTCGGGAAACGTTTACGCAGCCCTCGGCGTTTTCAACGAACTGGCCCTGCTGCCGGGCAGCCTTTCCATCGCGGCAGAAGCCTCTGTCGATCTACAGATCAACTTGGCAACTGCCCGACTCATGGCAAGGAACGTGAAAGGCTGCCTCCGAGTGCTGACGCGCATCGACGCCGAGAGAAGTCCGTACGTTGGGCAGCTATTGGGCGCTATCCGAGCTTGGGATCGGGGGCAGAGCTTCAAGGAGAGGGTGCTCTGGAGGCTCGGCTGTCTGCCCAAGCGGCCCATTTGCCTCAACTTCGAGCCTGGCATCATCTCAGTTGATGTCTAGAACGCCTGCCAACTTTCCGATGTGCGAGCGTTCCTGGAGAACGGTCTCCGCGTCTTGCGTCAAGCATGGGCTGACCGACTGCTACAACGCGTCAGGGGGAACCTGCAAGCTGTGGAATGCGGTCGTGCCAGGATCCATCGCCGCGAGCACCGCGATGACAACAGTGACGGGCTTTGCCGCGTCCAGTGTGATGGATCGACATGTAGGAGTGCATCAGGTCCGAAGGCGAAACACCGGAAGCGTCCATTTCCATCGCACGGCCGCCAGTCTGATTACCACGCAGAACAGATCACCGGCAACGATGCTGAAAGTCTTCCCGATCCCGGTCTGGTGCAGCAGGAGCATGACCAGGACGGCAAGGATAGCCGCTGTCGTGTAGAATTCGCCTTTCACGAAGACGCAGGGCACCTCGGCCGCCAGCACGTCGCGGATGACTCCCCCAGCCACGCCCGTGATTACGCCCATCGTCACGACCAGAGCCCACGATAACTGGAGATCGATCGCCTTCTCGGCTCCCATGCCCGTGAACAAGGCCAGGGCAAAGGCGTCAGCGACGACCAACGATTTCGACAGTCGCAGCCAGATCCGGGAGGTCCACATGGTTGCCAGACCGGCACCCGCCGACACCAGCAGATACGTCTGATCGTGAACCCAGAATGTCTGCGTTCCAAGTAGCATGTCGCGCAGCGTGCCGCCGCCGATCCCAGTGGCTACTGCCAGGACTAGCACGCCAATGCCATCCATGTGTTTGCGGCCGGCTACCAGCGCGCCCGTGATAGCGCCCACGGCCACAGCGGCCAAAGCCATAGCGTAAATCATCGTCATACGTCCATCACCCGTCATGCTTCCGCGGCGGGCAACGCCGGTTCGGTCAGCGCCACTGCCGTCTCAGCGAGCATCCGGTCCAGCGATTCGCGACAATAGTATAGCTGAATTCCCCGGCCGTCGAGCCCGCCCGTGAATGTCAGCCGCTCGCGCATCCAAGGCCCGAGCGTTCGGCCGAGCGGGGCGTATCGCCCGGAGAACACGATCGCGTCGAGGCCGCCCATGGCGGCCAAGCCCGCGCCGGCCAGCATCAGAATGCGATATCGCATCACGTCGCGGGCAAGCCGATATCGCTCGCCCTGGCTTCGCAACACCTGGGCGAGCGAGAGGCGTCGGCCGGTCAAGCCGACCAGGCCGCTGCGGCGGGTCAGCACATGGTCGATCTGCTCGGGCCCCCAGTGCTCCTGCCGGGCTATGTCGAGGATTATGCCCGGGTCCATCTCGCCGCAGGTGGTTTCACCGGGCAGACCTTTCAGGGGTGTTACGCCGCCGCTGACTGCGATGGGTCGGCCGCTTGCGACCGCGGCGACCTCCGGGCGGGGCTCCAGGCAGATCGCCAACCGGCTTCTGGCGGACGCGACGGCCGGCAGGAATTCTCCGAGGAGCGGGCCTGGCAACTCGTCCTCGAATGTGCCGGGATCTGCGGCCTCAACCCCGGCCCGCTGACGCCGGCCGAACTGATCGTGATGGCCGAGGGACGGGCCAGGTTCGAATGGGCGCAGACGGCGGAACTGTTGGACGCCACACTGCACGGGTTTGCTGACGTAAAGCCCGGCTACAGGACCTGCCTCCAGTCCGCCGCGACTGGCCCGGCGACGATCCTGTGGAAGGAAAGCGGAACCGGCGAGAAGTGGGCCATCGTCCGGTTCCTCAGCGACGGTATGCCCGCGGGCACGGCGACGAACCAGTTGCTCCGGTGGGTCGAGGCCATGAAGAAGTGGGTGCTTGTCGATGCCCCGACCGCCTTCGGCCAGCGGCTGACCTACGCCGACGACGGCACTGGCGGCAAGATGCTCACCTGGCAGGACGCCCAGGCCCTGGCCGAAATCTTCACCGATGACTTGAACCAGAAGGACGGGCCGCGGGAGAAGCGCTGGTTCAACTGGAACGCCAACCCGGCGACGGTGCTTGACAACTCCGTCCGACTGGCGGGCTGGTGCGAGTACATCGTCAATAAGTGCGGTTACGACCGCCGAGTTGGCCCTGGACGGCAGCTACACGCACCGGATGTGCTTCAACAACTACTATGTCGAGGGCGGCAAGAACGGTGTGGACGACTTCTACCTCTACTGCCGGGTGAACAAGATCGGGGCCGGCGACTATCCGCGCGGCGTCCAGCTTCGCCTGCACCTGGACAGCGCCACGTCCACCGCGACCTGCTTCCTGGAGTTGTGCAACGACGGCCCGATCAAGACGATCCAGCAGGCGAACGTCCCCTGGCCGACCGGCTGGTTCAACCTCCGCCTGGAGGTCCGCGGCAACTCGTTCCAGGGCTACGTCAACGACACGCTCCGCGTCTCCGGCGTGACCCGCTACGGCAGCGGCGCGGCCGATCCCCCCGTGCCGCCCGACACCGGCAACGAAGACTGGTACACCGTCTACACCGGCAAGTTCCTCGGCTGGGGCGTCGTGCCGGGCGCCACGGGCCAGCACGAAACCGCAGACGACTACGCGCTGTTCATCTATCGTTGATGATCTCCGCCCTCCTGTGGAATTCATCGCCGCAGCCACGCACCGAATGGATCTCCGTCGCGGTGTCCATCAACTTCCCGGAACGGCTGGCAGATACGATAACTCCTGGAGAAGTCGGCGATTTGGCTCTTGGTTTGAGAACGGAGTTTTGGTCTTGATTACGGATGTGTAGAATTGCGTTGGTCACAGGCGTCTTGCCCGCTTGATCGTGGACCCGTTCGACGGAGCGCGTAAATGACGACCGCAGGAGACAACACGGCCGAGGCGCAGCCGGAGCTTGAAAGCGATCTCTCGCCCTGGTGGCGGTACGGCATCCTGCTGATACTGCTGGTCGGTTTTGCCGTGCTCTTTTGGATTGCCTCCGACAGCTATCGAATCGCCCCGCCGATTCCGGCGAAGGTAGTCAATCCGTCGGGTCAGACGGTCTTCACCGGCGGAGACGTCCGCGCCGGCCAGGAGGTATTCCTCAAACACGGATTGATGGAGACGGGCACCGTATGGGGCCACGGCGGGTTGCTGGGCCCCGACTATACGGCAAGCTACCTGCATCAGCTTGCCCTGGACTGCCGAGATACGTTGGCCCGGGAGCGTAACCAACGTTTGCCAGAGGAATTGACGACAGCTGAACGGGCCGATCTGCAAGCGGAAGTTGCCCGTGTGCTGGCCGATAACCGATTCGATCCAACCACTGGCACGCTACGGTTCACCCGGGCCGAGGCGGAGTCATTCGACCGCCAAGTCGAACAGTGGAAGTCATTCTTTGGCCGCGCGGACTCGGTGCCGGGCCTGCCGGCGAAGACCGTCAGCGATCCCGAGGAAATCCGTCAACTGACGGCATTCTTCGCGTGGACGGCGTGGGCGTCGGCAGCCCATGCCCCCGGCCAATCGCATTCCTACACCATCAATTTCCCGTACGATCCGGCAGTGGGAAATGGCCCAACCGGAGGCATCCTGCTGTGGAGCGCCCTGAGTCTGATCGCCTTGCTGGCCGGGATAGCGGCGGTGCTGTTCGCCTTTGGACGATTCAGCTATCTCGGCTGGAAGGGCCATCAGCGCCATGTCCACCCGCAACTCCTGCCCGGTGCGACCACTGCCAGCCAGCGTGCGACGCTCAAGTTCTTTGCTGTTGTTCCAGCCCTTCTGCTGGTTCAGGTCCTTGTGGGTGGTGCGATGGCCCACTTCAAGGCCGAGCCGGGCAACTTCTACGGGTTCGATCTGGCCCAGCTCTTCCCCGTCACCATTCTGCGCACCTGGCATCTGCAGCTGGCCATCCTGTGGATCGCCACCGCCTTTGTGGCCGGCGGGCTGTTCATGGCCTCCGCCTTCGGCCAGGCCGAACCGCGCGGCCAGAAGACCGCGATCAATATCCTCTTCGGCGCACTGGTCCTCGTTATTGCCGGAAGTTTGCTGGGGGAGGTGCTCGGCACTCGCCAGTGGCTCGACCGGTTGTGGTTCTGGTTTGGCAACCAGGGTTGGGAATACCTGGAGATCGGACGGGCGTGGCAGATTCTCCTGGTCATTGGCCTGGTCGGCTGGACCATTCTGCTTGTCCGCGGAGTGGGCCCGGCTCGGCGGGATGCAAAACTTGGGAAGTTGCCCAAGTTGTTCCTGCTGACGGCAGCGACCATCCCGTTGTTCTACCTGCCGGCGCTGTTCTTCGGCAGCTCCACGAATTTCACCATCGTGGACACCTGGCGGTTCTGGATCATCCACCTGTGGGTCGAGGGCTTCTTCGAGTTGTTCGCCACCGTCATGGTGGCGGTCACCTTCTTCAAGCTTGGCCTGGTGACGCGGCAGACAGCCACACGGGTGATTTACATCGACGCCATCCTGTTCCTCGGCAGCGGAATCATCGGGACCGGGCACCATTGGTACTGGACCGGTCAGAGTTCCATCTCCATGGCCCTGTCGGCGGTCTTCTCCGCCATGGAGCCCGTCCCACTGGTCCTGCTCACCCTGGATGCCGCGGATTTCGTTCGGCTGACTTCGTCCAACTGCGACGTTTGCGGCCGGCCGGTCAATCTGCCGCACAAGTGGACGTTCTATTTCCTGATCGCCGTCGGCGTGTGGAACTTCATCGGGGCTGGCATATTCGGGTTCCTGATCAACTTGCCGATCGTCAGCTACTACGAGGCGGGCACGAATCTGACCGTCAACCACGGCCATGCGGCCCTGATGGGCGTATTCGGCATGCTGGCCATCGCCATGCTGGTCTTTGCCCTGCGCCAGGTATCCACCGACGACGACTGGCGAAAGACCGAGAAGTACATTCGTGTTTCATTCTGGGGCCTCAATATCGGCCTGGGCCTCATGGTCCTGCTCAACCTCTTCCCCATCGGCGTTCTCCAGTTCCTGGATGTGACCAACAACGGCTACTGGCACGCCAGGAGCCGGGAGTTTGCCACGCAGCCGCTGACGCGTTGGCTGGAATGGGCCCGGTTGCCGGCCGACGCCATCTTCATCGTCTTTGGCGCACTCCCGCTATTCATCGCCACGATGCGAGTCTGGCTACGACGGTCCCGACGACCGCCTGTTGGGCAACCCAGCTGAAACTCAACGCCAAACGTACTGTCGCGTAAGCCCTCGCGGTTCCGCCTCGGCTGCGCTGGTTACCGGCGACTTCCCAGCCGGGGCTAGGCAGTGCGAGGTACCCACTTGCCGCCTGACAATGTCCGCCGGCATTATGTGAACAGCGCTTAACTTACCACTACATCGAAGCCAGACCACGCTCAAGTTGGCGACGCCCTCCGGAGCGCCAAATACTCTCGCCAAACACTGCAAAAGACCAGTCCGCTCGGATAAAACGAGATTATCCAGGTTGGGTTGACATCCGTCGCCAGTTTGCCTACGATGTGAACGAGCATTTACAATGGAGCGGCTTGCGATGCCCACGGAGAAACAACAGACGCAAGTTCGCAAGGAGCAGATCGCCCAGGCGGTGCTGAGTCTGGCAGCCAGCCACGGCTTGCGAGGCCTGAGCATGGCCGCCATCGCTCGCCGGGTCGGATTCGGTGCAACCGCCGTCTACCGGCACTTCAAAAACAAGGACGAGGTGCTGGACGCCGCTCTGGCCCTGGTGGGCTCCAGGCTCCGGGCCAACGTGGCTGCGGTCTGCGAGGAGACGGATGATGCCATCGACCGACTCTATCGGTTGCTGATGCGCCATATCAAGTTGATCCGAGACAACGAGGGCATCCCACGGATTGTCTTCTCGGAGGACTTTTACAGCGGACAACCACAGCGACGGGCCCGCATGTATCGGGGCATCGAGGCTTACCTGGGGAAGGTGGCTGCGATCATCCGCCAGGGCCAGCAAGCGGGTCAGCTCGACAGGGACTTCGAGCCTGGAAGCGGGGCATTGATGTTCCTGGGCCTGGTCCAGCCCGCTGCAATCCTGTGGCACATGAGCGATGGTGAGTTCGATGTGACCCGTCAGGCCCGAGAGACGTGGCAGCTCTTTCTGAAGGCTATTCGACGTAACTAGAGGAACCTTGCGCCGCAGCTTCGGCTGCCCAACGACAGGAGAGCCCCGATGAACGCGTCCGTCAATCCATTCAGGCCCCTTGCCGCCAGCGCGCTCGTCCTTGCCCTTGGCTTATTCGCAGCCAGTCAGGCCTATGCCCACTGCGATACGATGGATGGGCCGGTCGTGGCGACTGCGAAGGCAGCCCTTGAGAAGGGCGACGTGACACCGGTGCTCAAGTGGGTCAAGGCGGAGAACGAGGCGGATATCAAGGAGGCATTCAAGAAGACGCTGGTGGTTCGCGCCAAGGGGCCGGAGGCGAAGGAACTGGCCGACATGTATTTCTTTGAGACGTTGGTCCGGATTCACCGTGCGGGCGAAGGGGCGCCGTATACCGGCTTGAAGCCCGCCGGAACCGAGATGGAGCCTGGCGTAGCCGAGTCGGACAAGGCGTTGGAGACGGGCAAGGTGGACGATCTGGCCAAGGCGGCCAGTGACGCAGTGGTCGCGGGGATCAAGGAGCGATTTGCCAAGGTCGCCGAGGCCAAGAAGCATGCGGACGAGAGCGTGGAGGCGGGCCGCAAGTTCGTGGCCGCCTACGTGGAGTTCGTCCACTACGTCGAACGCATCTTCGCTGACGCCAAGGGCAGTGCCCACAACCATGGCGAGGAGGGAAACGCCACGGCCCCGTCGGCGCACCAACATGAAGAGCCCGCCAAAGCCCCCGCGGAGGCGAGCGAGCACCACCCTTGAGGAGTATGAATCCATGCGCATGGGCGTGACTTTGCGACGTGTTGTCAAAGCTTCCTGGAAGATCGTAGCGCTGGTCTTGGTCGCCGGAGTTGTAGTCTACTTCGTGCGGTTCAAGCCTGTGGCCGTGGATGCGTTCGAGGTGAAGGTCGCCACGGTGGAAGCTGAAGTCCTGGGCACTGGGGCGCTGGAGGCCAGAATCAAGGTCACGGTCAGTTCCAAGATTACCGGCAAGATCGCCGCACTGAAAGTGGACCAGAACGACAACGTCTCGGAGAACCAGCTCCTGGCGACGCTTGACGACGGTGAACTTCACCAACAGGTGGAGATGGCGGCCGCCACACTGGAGGCCACCAAGGCCTCTCTGGTCCGCGCCCAGGCGGACATCGCCCGGGCCGAGGCAGTCCTGACCCAGGCGATGATGGACCACGAGCGAGTCAAGCGGTTGTTCGACAGTAAAATGGCGGCGGCAGACGAAATGAGCAGGAGCCGCGAGCGACTCGATATCGCCGTGGCCGAGATGGGCCGCGGCAAGGCGGCCAAGACCGAGATCGAGCATCAGGTTTCGGCGTCGCAACAGACCCTCAAGTACCACCAAGAACGGCTGGCCGACACGCGTCTGGCCAGCCCCTTCGGCAACGGCCTGGTGCTGGTTCGCTACCGCGAGGTCGGCGATGTCGTGGTGCCTGGCACGGCGATCATGGATCTGGCGTGCCTGAATGAGATGTGGGTCTCGGCGTGGGTGGATGAGTCAGCCAGCGTCTCCTTGGCAGTGGGCCAGACAGCCCGGGTTGTATTCCGTTCCGAACCCGAGAAGTCCTATTCCGGCCAGGTCGCGCGCCTGGCGAAGCAGACGGACCGTGAGACGCGGGAGTTCCTGGTGGACGTGCAGGTAAAGGATCTGCCGAAGAACTGGTCTGTCGGCCAGCGGGCCGAGGTGCATATTCAGACCGCCAGGAAAGATGGTGTGCTCGCAATCCCACAGCGGATGATCGTTTGGAAAGACGGCAAGCCCCACGTGTTCGTGCGTGAGGCGGGTCGGGCGCGACTCCAGAAGGTGGACCTGGGGCTGCGGGGACGGGATAACGTCGAAGTTGTCAGTGGTCTGCGGCTTGGACAGGTCGTTGTTCAGGCTCTTGATGGTGATGGCAACCCGCTGCGTGACGGAGCATTTGTCAAGTAATGAACCTGTCGCTCAAAGACATCCGGCACAACTTCGGGCGATTTGCCCTGACTGCGGTCGGCATCGGCCTATTGCTCATGGTCGTAATGGGCATGAGCGGCATTTATCGGGGGCTGGTGGAGGACGCGACGCTCATGGTGGACCGCATCGGTGCTCATCTCTGGGTGGTCCAGAAGGATACACGCGGGCCCTTCGCCGAGGTGTCTCGGATTACCGCCAACACCGAAGACCGCCTGCGGTCGCTTCCCGGCGTGGCTTCCTCAAATAGCTTCGTATCCCACACGATCCAGCGAGAGCATGAAGGTAAGTCCCTTAGAATGACAATTCAGGGCCTCGCCTGGCCGCAGGACAGAGGCGCATGGCTGCCGCTGGTGGCCGGGCGGGCGATTGAGCAGTCGCACTTTGAGATGGTCGCGGACCAGTCGGTGGGGCTGTTGCTGGGTCAAAGCATGCGCCTGGGCAAGGATACCTACACGGTCGTCGGGATCACCCGAAACATGATCTCGTCGGGTGGCGATGGGATGGCGTTTCTGACGCAGTCGGACTCGCAGGCGATCCAGTATGACGTCTCCGGGGAAGCCACGCGGCTGGAGCGCGAGGCCCGCAAGGGCAGAGTCGAGGACGCCGATCTGGGCAGGACTCGGCCGGATACTCTTGGCCGCGCTGCAGGTCTTTCCTCCGGGATCCCGGTCCTCGGGCCGCCGCCGGTCAGCGCGGTGCTGGTCCGACTCTCGCCCGGGGCGGATCTCGACCAGGTGATCGGCGCCATCTCCTCCTGGCCCGATGTCTCCGTGTACAGTCAACAGCAACAGCGGGAATTGCTGCTCACGGGCAACGTGGATCGCTCCCGCCGCCAGATCGGCCTGTTCCGCACGTTGCTGGTCGTCGTGTCCACGATCATCATGGCATTGATCCTGTACACGCTTACGCTCGACAAAATTCACGACATCGCTGTCCTGAAACTGATGGGAGCCAGGAACAGCGTCATCTTCGGGCTCATCCTACAGCAGGCGGTCCTGCTGGGGGCCATCGGCTACGCGATCGCCTACGTGGTCGGGCTATGGGTGTTTCCACGGTTCCCGCGAAGGGTCATCGTGGTGGAGGAGGACCTCTACATGCTGGCCGGCGTGGTGGCCGGGATTTCCATCCTGGCCAGCGCCCTGGGCATCTGGCGAGCCATGAAGGTTCAGCCCAACGAGGTGCTTGCCTGATGGTCGACGCGCTGGACAATCTGGCCGTCGAGGCGGTCGGTCTGACGAAGGTGTACGGCAGCGGGAACACCGAGGTGCAGGCCTTGCGCGGGGTGGACCTTTCGCTGTCCCGCGGAGAGGTGATCGCGCTGCTAGGACCCAGCGGTGCGGGTAAGAGCACCCTGCTGGGGATCATTGGACTGGTGAACCAGCCGACAGCGGGCTCGATTACGATGGGTGGTCAGACGGTCGTTGCGGAGGGCAGGTTTACGGTAGATGTTCGCAGCTTCCGGCGAAAATACATGGGGTTCGTCTTCCAGAAAGCCAACTTGATCCCTTTTCTCACAGCCGTCGAGAACGTACAGATTGCGATGGAAATCAACGACCAACCACCCCGGACCGCTCGCCGTCGCGCCATGGAACTGCTGGAGTACCTGGGGGTGTCCGACAGAGCAAGCCATTACCCGTCCATGCTCTCCGGCGGCCAGCAGCAACGTGTGGCCGTGGCACGATCCTTGGCCAACCGCCCGAATCTGATCCTAGCCGACGAGCCAACGGCGGCGCTGGACAGTGTCCGAGGCCGACAGGTCATGGAGCTTTTTCGCAAGGTGGCGCATGAGCAGCAGACGGGTGTCATCGTCGTCACGCACGATCATCGGGCGCTGGATGCCTTTGACCGGACGCTGGAGATGGAAGACGGCCGGGTCCGGGGTGAGGTGCTGACAAGTCCAGCCGCGAAGCGATCCCTCACGCCACAGGGTCCCGGCGGGAAGGGCGGTCCCGAAACCTCCGCCGGCCCACCATGAGGTAGCCAGGGAGCATCGCGGTGAAACCGACCACCACTGAACGCAGGCGACGCCCGCACGCGGAGACCAGAGCCACGTGGGTATTGCTGAAAATGACTGGCAATTCCGCCAGTAGGCTGATTATTCTGAGCCGTGAGCCAGGCGCTCGTGAGCATCTGGAGTTTCGCCGTGGAGGAATGGCAATCCATCGGAGAGTTTTGATGACCAAGTACCGGTGCGTGTGCGGCTACGTGTATGATCCCGCCAAAGGCGATCTCGACCACGGCATCAAGCCAGGGACTACGTTCGAGGATTTGCCTGCCGATTGGGTCTGCCCGGACTGCGGGTTGGGCAAGGACCACTTCGAGGCAGTAGAGTAACTGATGGCTCGGTGCGGTTCCGCGCAATCGCACTCCTGAAAGGAAGAAGTCATGGCCAATAAGGTGGCTGGCCGCACGATTGTGCGTGACCTGGTCGGCAGGCATCCACAGACCCGAAAGGTGTTTGAGCGGCACGGCATCGATTACTGCTGCGGCGGAGGCAAGTGCTTGGCTGACGCCGCCCGCGAGAGCGGCGGCGATCTCGATTCGCTGGTATCGGCGATTGAGGCGGCCTTGACGGAGACCCCCAGCCAGACCAACCCGGCTGAGTGGGACTGGTTTGCCGCCCCGCTGGCTGACCTGGCCAGGCATATCCTCGATACGCACCACGTATACATGAAGAACACGATGCCGCGGATCAGGGATCTGCTGGCCAAGGTCGTGCGCGCCCACGGGCCCCGGCACGGCGAGATGCTCGGCCAGGTGCGAGACCTATTCGCTGGACTGGATACCGAGATTTCGGGTCACCTGATGAAGGAAGAGCAAGTCCTGTTTCCCTTCATCATCGCCCTGGATGCACACGTTCACCAGGGCCAGCCCTGCCCCGAGGCCTGCTTCCAGTCGGTCCAGGGCCCGATCCGGCAGATGGAGCACGAGCATGAAAACGCCGGCGCCACGCTGGACAGGATGCGGGTCGTGACGGACAACTACAAACTGCCTGCGGATGCCTGCCCGACCTTCGCCGCCCTGTACGAGGCGCTCCATGGCTTGGAAGCGGACCTGCACCAACACATTCACCTGGAGAACAACATCCTGTTTCCACGCACGATTGAACTCGAAACGATGGCCAACAGATGAGGTGACCTTCGAGATGACCACGGAACTGACCAAGGGCGTTCACTGCGTCGGCGTCGTCGACTGGGCGATCCGGCATTTCCACGGACACGAACTCTCCACCCATCGCGGATCCAACTACAACAGCTACCTGATCCTGGACGAAAAGACTGTCCTGGTCGATACGGTCTGGAGCCCCTTCGCCGATGAATTCATCGCGAACGTCCGTTCGCTGATCGACCCGGCCAAGATCGACTACGTGGTGATGAACCACGCCGAGCCCGACCATTCCGGCAGTTTGCCCGCCTTGATGCGGCTGTGCCCCCAAGCTACCATTCTGGTCTCCAAACGCGGGATGGAAACCGTCCCCGGCCATTGTCGCCAGGATCTGAATCTCCAGCCGGTCAGCAACGGCGAGAGGGTCAACATCGGGCAACGCGACCTGGTGTTCGTCGAGGCCTCCATGCTGCACTGGCCCGACAGCATGTTTACCTACCTGACGGGCGATAGCATCCTTCTATCCAACGACGCGTTCGGCCAGCACTACGCCACTGCTTACCCGTTCAACGACCAGGTGAACCAGGATGAGCTCTATCGGGAGGCCATCAAGTACTACGCCAACATCCTGACGCCCTTCAGCAAGCTGGTGGCCCAGAAGATCAAGGAAGTGGTGGGGCTGAATATGCCCGTGAGCATGATCGCCCCCAGCCACGGCGTGATCTGGCGGGATGATCCGCTTCAGATCGTCCGGAAGTATCAGGAATGGGCTGAGCAGAAGCCGGCGCCCGAGGCGGTCATCCTGTATGACACGATGTGGGAAGCCACGCGGCGGATGGCCGAGGCTGTCGGCGACGGCTTGGCTGCCGAGGGAGTCAGATTCCAGGTCTTCCACATGGCTGTCTCGGACCGCAATGACGTGATCACCGAAGTCTTCAAGGCGAAGGCAGTGGTGATCGGCTCGCCGACGCTGAACAACGGGGTGCTCCCGACCATCACCCCGATCCTGGAGGATTTGCGGGGCTTGAAGTTCCAGAACAAGGTGGGCGCGGCGTTCGGCTCCTACGGCTGGAGCGGCGAGTCGGTCAAGTTGATCGAGGAACACCTGGGCAAGTGCAAGATCCCGGTGGTCAGCGAGGGCGTGAGGGCCAAGTGGCAACCCACGCCCGCGGACCTGGAAGCCTGCCGGACGCTCGGACGCAAGGTGGCGGCATCGGTCAAGTCCGCCTGAGTGTGTGGTGCCGGATGGGCGTGGAGACACAGTACAACCCGAGGGTTCGACCATGGCGGAATTCGACCTGAGCGAGTTGATCGAGATGGCCGTCTGGGATGAGCGTTAGCGCGTAGCACTCTACCTAATTGCTCTGGAGGACGACTTGCGATTGCGCCTGCATCTGGAGAACAACATCCTTCTCCCAAGGGCGATCGCGCATACTGTCTCACCTGGCGTTCAGTGCCCCCTGAGCAGCGACCGACTCGCCCGCGGGCGACAGGATAGACCGAAATGTCTGAGGCTGGCTCACGGGGACGTCCAGCATCCGGATTGTCGGCTCATCGTGCGAAGTTGCGGCAGTATGCATACGGTTGTCTTCCCTCGGCGAGAGCAACCATGACTTTTGCCTTCGCCCGCGCGGAGACAACCGCCTGATAACCCAAGGGTCGGTTTCAGGTAGAGACTCCGAGACTTCCGGACGAAGGTGGGTTTCCAGGCGGCGGGTGAAGTGGATCGGGCGTGTCTCCGCTTCGGCCGGCGAGAGACGCCGAAGAATTGCCGCCAACCGTAAGTCCTTGCGAATACTGGCCTAAGACACGAAACGCCGGGCGTTTTTCGCCTCGGCGTTTTTCGTTAACCCGCGGGTCGGAATATTCCGAACCCGTTGTCTTCACTAGCGGGTTCAGGATTCGAACCTCCGACCCGGTGGTTAGCGATTCGGCCTGCTTTGCCCCTGCGAAACCGGCGTTGCTCAGGATGGCTCCTTGCGATTCGGCTGCGGGAGCGCATACTCAGGCTCGCCGAACCGCAACGACGACGGTGCTCGGGAGAGACACATTATGGTGAAGCACGGGCCTTCGCCCAAGGACGATCAGTGGTCGGAAGAGGACGTGGCCCGGGTTCTGGCCAACCCGGCCCATGTCGCCAACGGCACGGTGACGCGCGAGCAGTGGGTCCAGGCTGCCGTCCGGATGGCCGAAGATCAAGGCACGGAAGCTTGTATCCAGCGCATCCTCCTGGTGTTCGATGAATCCCTTGACGGGCAGGGCCGTATCGAGGCAAGACTGAACAGGCCGGAGCTCATTCAGGACTTGCTCGAACGCGAGGCCAAGTTTGGCCGCGAGTCCACGTTCGCGGCACTGCTCGAGGGGCTGCTGGAGATCGGCGATCAGATCGCCGGGCAGCATCGCGACGAGCAGTCAGAAGGCTGACGGTGCAACTCAGTCTTGGCGCCTGTTCTGCCGGTGCTTTCCCGTTGCCCAGCCGGATCTCCTCGCTTAACATGGCCGCATGGCACGTGCCGAACCGTTATTCCGTCAGTGGAACCTGCTCAAGACGCTCCAGGCGTTTCACTTCGGCCAGACGGAGGACGATCTGGCCAAGCGGCTTGAGTGCTGCAAACGCACGGTGCAGCGCGATCTGAACGTGCTCCAGCAGATCGGTTTTCCTGTTTTCCACGAGACCGGCGAGTACGGCAAGCGGTTCTGGCGGCTCGAAGCCAAGGCCCTTGACCACGACGGCCTGACGCTTTCGATGACCGAGATGCTCAGCCTTTACCTCAGCCAGCAGCTCCTGGCGCCTCTGGCCGGCACGCAGTTCGGCGACGGGTTGAACACCGCGCTGGAGAAGATCAAGGCCCTGCTGCCCAAGAGCGCCCTGGGCCACTTCTTCGACGACCGCACGCTGCTGGTCAAAAACCTGCCCGGCCAGGACTACTCCGGCAAGGACAAGGAAATCGCCATCATCAACAAGGCGATGGCCGAGGGCCGCGTGCTCAAGGTCCGCTACCACTCGCTGAGCAAGGGCAAGGACTTCGACGCCACGTTCCATCCTTACGGCCTGGTCTTCCTGGGCACGAACCTCTACTGCATCGGGCTGCTGGTGGAGTACGGTGAGGTTCGCACGCTGAAGGTTTCGCGGATCGTCGGCGTCCAGATGACCGCCCAGGTCTTCGAGCGGCCGTCCAACTTCTCGCTCCGCGCCTACACCCACGGCAGTTTCGGCATCTTCACCTCCAGCAAGTTCCAGACGATCCGTGCCCGGTTCACTGGCTGGGCGGCCACGAGTCTCCGCGAGCAGCGCTGGCACACCAGCCAGAAGATCGTCAAGGACACCAAGGACGGCGTCGTGGCCGAGTTCGAGCTGTCGGATACGACCGAGTTCCGCCGGTGGATTCTCGGTTTCGGCGGCCAGGCGACCATCATATCCCCGAAGTCCCTGGCCGCGGCGATCCAGTCGGAACTGAAGGCCACGTGCGGCGCCTACGGTATCAACTGCCCCCATACACCCGCCAAGCTCGCCGACTGAACAACCCACTGCGCTGATCCAAATGGAGATCGCCAAGGGTGCGACCACACCTGTCGCAGCCCTCCTGTAGTGTTGTTCTTGGCGGGTAGATAGAGGCGGCCATCGCCGCCCGTGAACACCCCCGCCGAGGAGGACACCATGCCGACGATTGCTGACGCGGTGCAGAGTTTCCTGCGCGAAATGGAGTGGCACTGGGAGCAGCTCGACGAGCACCGGCTGCGGGTGCTGGTCAGTGGCGAGACCGGCCGCTGGGTCTGGATGGCAACCTGGAACGAGAAGGACACGCTGTTCCTGAGCTACTCGATCTGCCAGTTCAACGTGCCGAACAACCGCCGCCTGGCTGTGGCCGAGTTCCTGACGCTGGCCAACTACGGCCTGTCGCTGGGCAATTTCGAGCTGGACTTTCGCGACGGCGAGGTCCGCTTTAAGAACAGCATCGCGGTGAAGAAGGACCGGCTGTCCCGGGCGATGGTGCGTGAGCTGGCGTTCTGCGGATTCTCGATCATGGATCACTACCTGCCGGCGTTGATGTCGGTGGCCTTCGGTAAGCTGAGTCCCCGCAAGGCCATCGAGCAAGCAGACGCCCCGGCCAGAGAAGAGCCCGCGGACGACCCGGACGCGGAGCCAGACCCGGCCGATGATCCTGCCACACGCGAACGAGTAACCGCCCTGATCGCCGATTACCTTTGCCGGATGAAGGACCGGGCCAACAACGAGGCCAGGTCGCACTGCTTCATCGTGTTTTCCGACCAGGCCTCCGGCAGGAAGGCCCGGCGGAAGCAGGGAACATTCGGCAAGCAGCAGCCCCTGCGGCGGATGATCCAGCTCTGCTTCCACGAAGACTGGTTCGCCGTAGATATCCCCAACACGAACATCCTGCCGCGGGAGGCCGAGCGGCTGGTCCAGGAACGGCCGGGCTTTTATCGCGAGGCGGAAAAGCCTGACGCCGACGTGTCGAACGTGGTCCAGATCGTCGAGTTCGATCCGGTCGGCAAGCGCTACGACTATGGCCAGGAGCAGGAGGCGGCTGACGATGCCGTGTGGATTCTTTTCGACCTGTGGGGCCTGCGACCCGGCCAGCCGCTGTACGTCTCGGCTTCGAGCTTCAAGACCGACCACCGGTGGGAGCAGAACGAATTGCTGAAATAGCGACGGGTGCGACCACACCTGTCGCACCCCTGTCGGATACTTGTCTTCAGAAGGCCGCTGTCTTGGGGCGGTGACGGAGAGAACATGAACCCAGCACGACACCAACAGAAAGAGGCCCTCGGCCAGATGCTGGCCAAAGGGCTCGCCGAGGAGCACGGGCGTGGTTCCTGCGTCCTGGCTGAGTGCCAGATCGCCGGGTTTCGCTACCACGACGGCCCGGACATCATGGCCTATTTGCAGGTCGGCGACGAGGTGAAGCTGATCGCAGAGCCTGAAAACCCGCACGACCCGTGGGCGGTCCGCATCGAGCATTGCGGGAGCCGCCTGGGGTATCTGCCCCGGACGCACAACGAGGCGGTCTCCAGGCTGCTCCAGCAGGACGTGCTCGCGCGATGCCTGATCACCCGAATCGATGCCAACGCGCCGCCGTGGGAGGCGGTGCGCGTGCAGGTTCGCATTGAGGCAACAGGGCCGGCGACGCCGGCCGAACCGACCGCATAAGGAGATGCCCGTGACACAGACCAGACAACCAACACGGACGTTGAAGCCGTTTATCGAGACCATTTCGGCCGGCAACCCGTTCGGCCATCGCAACCTCACGCTCGTGCCCCTCGGGGGGGAGGGGCCCGGGCGTCTCGAATACGTCCTTGCCGCCGACGCCATCGCCGCCGGCCAGCTCACCGTGACCGAAGTCAGCGAGGGCGGCAGCGTGCCTGAGTTGCTGGCGTCCAACGCCGGCGAGCGGTTGATCCTGCTGTTGGACGGCGAGGAGCTGGTCGGCGCCAAGCAGAACCGCATCCTGAACACCACGGTCCTGCTGCCGGCCAGGAGCAAAACGAAGATTCCGGTGTCGTGCGTCGAGCAGGGCCGCTGGCACCACACGTCGGCCGCGTTTGCCGCCGGCAGCTACTCACCGGCGATGTTGCGGGCACGTAAGAGCCGGGACGTGGGGCGGAACCTGCGGACCGAAGGCCAGGCCCGCAGCGATCAGGGGGCGGTCTGGGATGCCGTGGCCGCTAACGTCGAGGCAGCCGCCGTGCCGTCGCCCACGATGGCCATGCACGACGTAGTGGAGCACCGGCGGGAGTCCATCGGCAGCTACGTCGAGGCGTTGAGCTACCGGGCCGGATCGCGGGGCGTCGTCGTCGCCATCAACGGCCGGTTCGCCGCCTTGGACCTGTTCGACCGCCCGGCGACGCTGGAGCGCATCTGGCCCCGCTTGGTGACGGGTTACGCCCTGGACGCGATGGTTCGCCGGGAGGCAGGGGAGAAGTCAATCCAGTTCAGCGCCAAGGGCGCCTCGGCGCTGCTCGAGCACCTCGGCGAAATCGACTGTGTGCCGTGCCCGACGGTGGGCGTCGGCCAGGACTGGCGCTTTGAGGCCGAGGATGTCGTGGGTCAGGCCCTCGTCGCCGAGGACGTGTGCGTTCACCTGTGCGCGTTCCCGAACGACCGGACTGACCGCGACCGTGCCGACGGGCCGGGCATCGCCCCGCCGTCGCGCCGGCGGAGTCGGCGGAACCCGCCAGACGACCAGATCGTGTATTGAGCGTGCTCGAATCCCTCGTGCACGGAGGCACGGCAACATGGAGTGGGGACCATGCGAAAGCGTCGTGCCAACATGCACGTGGAGCGCGCCGGCCGACAAACGGTCCGGTCGGTTGGGCTGGATGATGGCGAGCGGGAGCTGCTGGAACTCTACCGCAGCCTGCCGCCGCCGCTCCGGGAGCGGCTGCTTGATGTGGTGCGGTTGGTTGCCAGGCCGGACGGCCAGGAGCCGCAGGAATAGATTTCGTCGTCAAGGAACAACCCGTTTCAATCTGTTCAGGAGAAGATCAGTGAACAATGGGAAGAAGTGCCACAAGCTGAAATCGCTGTCGGTCGTCGGGGGCTTCCTGGACGGCCTGGAGATCGACTTGGCCGAGGGCCTCAACTGCCTGATCGGCCCCCGGGGCGCCGGCAAGACGACCGCCCTGGAATACGTCCGGCATGCACTGGACTCGTCCGCCGGCAAACAGGCCGCGGGCGTGCAGAAGCGGCTCGACTCCCTGGTCACCGATAACCTGGGCGCGGGCCGGATTCGCCTGCGGATCGAGACCAGGGACGGCATCGAATACGTGGTCGACCGTACGGCGGGGGGCGCGGCCATCGTGATGGACGCCTCCGGCAGCCCCAGCGAGGTGACCCTGGCCAACGGCGGCGTGTTCCGCGCCGACATCTACAGCCAGAACGACATTGAAGGCATCGCCGACGACCCCGGCTCGCAGTTGTCCCTGATCGACAACTTCGTCCCGGACGATGTCCAGCGGGTGAACGCGGCGATTCGGAAGGTGGAGGCCAGGCTCTCGGCCAACGGGGGCAAGATCATCGATGTGCGCAAGGCGCTGGACAGCGTGGGCGATGAACTGAGCACCCTGCCGGGCATCCAGGACAAGCTCAAGGCGTTGGCGGCCAGGAACGGCGACGGCTCGGCCTCCCTGAACCAGGCCCACAAACTCAACTCAATGCGCGACCGCGAGCGCCGGGCGGCGACCGCCGCCGACGAGGCACTGAACGCCTTCGCCGGCTCCTTGGATGGCCTCGTCGGCGGGATCGCCAAGCGGGTGTCGGCGGCCTTCAGCAGCGAGATGCTCGCCGGGCCGAACGGACATCTCCTCCAGCAGATCCGCGACGAACTGGCCGCCTGCTCCGGCGATGTTGATCGGCTGATCGAGGATGCCCGCAACCGCATCGTCCGGGCCCAGGACCGGTTGGCGGAGATCGGCGGGGAACTGGCGACCAGCCAGGCCGAGCAGGAACTGGCCTTCCGCGAGCAACTGGCCCGCCACGATCAGGCCAAGGGGCAGGAGGCCGAACGGATCCGGCTGGAGACATTGCGGAACCAGTTGCTGGAGAAGAAGCGGGTCCGGGATGAGCACACCGAGTCCCTCCAGCGTCTCCAGAAGGAGCGCGCTGAGCTGCTCGGTCAGCTCTCGTCGCTGCGGGATGAGCGGTTCGCCTTCCGCCGCAAGGTTGCCGCCCGTATCACCGACCGGCTGGCACCCCGGATACGGGTCAGCGTTGCCCAGTTCGGCGACCCGTCGCGGTACCGGGAACTGCTCCTGGAGGCCCTGGCCGGCGCGGGCGTCAACCGGAACATCGTGGCCCAGAAGGTCGCCGACAACCTCTCGCCCGGTGAACTGGCCGCGATGGTCGCCGCCGGCGATACCAAGTCGATGATCGAGCGGGCGACGCTCAACCCCAACCAGGCCAGCAACGTGGTGGCGGCGTTCGCCGGCCCGAAGATGATGTTCCGCCTGGAGACCATCGAACTGGACGACAAGCCGCGGATCGAGCTGCTCGACGGCGAGGAGTACAAGGATTCGACGTCCCTGTCCACCGGCCAGAAATGCACCACGATCCTGCCGATCCTGCTGCTGGACAGCGACAACCCGCTGCTGATCGACCAGCCCGAGGACAACCTGGACAACGGGTTCATCTACGACACGGTGGTTGACTGCATCCGCAAGGCCAAGGGCCGCCGCCAGATGCTGTTCGTGACGCACAACCCCAACATCCCGGTGCTGGGCGATGCCGAGCGGGTCTTTGTTCTGCGGTCCAATGGCGCGAGGGCGGTCAAGGCCAGGGAAGGCACGGTGGACGAATGCCGCGAAGAGATCATCGGGCTGCTGGAGGGCGGGCAGGAAGCCTTCATGAAGCGCAAGGAGCGATACCGGATCTGATGGATACCGAAGCTGAAATCCTCAACCTGCCGGAATCGCTGCGTCTGTTGACCGCCGACCGGGAGGCACTGCCCTGGTTGGACCGGCTCGCCTGTGCCAGGCAGTTGATGGCCGTCTTCCGGGCCGGCGGGGTCGTTGACCGCGAGGCGGTGATGGTCCCGCTGCTGAACCTGCTGGCCGACGACCCGAAGTGGGAAGTGCGGAAGGCAATCGCCGACGGTTTGCACTACGTGCGCCAAGGCGACTTCGAGCCGCTGGCGGCTAAGCTCCGCCAGGACCCCAACGCCTTCGTAAGCCGGGCGGCGGAGGTCAGCCGAAACCGCCGCCGCAAGGTGAAATCGGCACTCAGGCAGAAGCTTCAGGGGATCGACCTGGTGCTGGAGCTATACCAGCACCTGAGGGAACGCCACGGCGATGAGGTCGCCAGGACGGCGATGCGGATAGGCGAGACCTACCACATGGCCCTGGCGAGCAATCTGGCCCACGAGATGAAGAACGATCTGAGTGTTCTTCAGGGCCGGGTCGCCGCCTTGCGCCAGGCGATCCTCAATGGCGAGTATGATCCGGCTACAGCGTTCGCGTCGCTGGAGAAGGTCGGCGGCATCCTGGGGCGCTACAGCTACCTCGTCCAGCAGATGCTGGAGTATGCCCGGTCGCGGGCCACGCCCACCCGCCCGTCCGTCAGATCACTGGATGGGCTGGTCCACTCGGCAGCCGCCCGGATTGCCGACCTGGCGACATCGAAACCCGGTTGGTCGCGGGTCGACCTCGACGTGGACGTGCAGCAGGGGCTGGTCGTCTACGTCACAGAGCCGCAACTGGAGCGGGCAATCTTCAACGTCCTGTCCAACGCTTTCGACGCGGCGGCGATGGCTTCTCAGCCGCATGTGGTCCTGACCGGAAAGGCCATCAACGCCGGCGAAGTGGCGATAGTGATCGAGGACAACGGCCCGGGCTTGGAGCCTGCCGAACTCAACGAACTGTTCACGCCCGGGCGGACGACCAAGGACGGCGGGTCGGGCTTCGGATTGGTGATCGCCCGCAACTACGTGGAGATTCATGACGGTGAACTGGTCGCGGCCAGTGCCCCCGGAGAGGGCACGACCATGACCATCGTCCTGCCTCGAACAATCAGTGGAGGAGGCCATGCCGCGAGCTCTGGTGGTGGATGACAAGAAGGACGTCCTGGAGTACGTCGGCGAAATCCTCGAGCACTCGCTCCAGCACAAGTTCGAAGTGGCCGGCAATAACGAGGACGCCCGCAAGCTGCTGGCGACCAAGGACTTTGATTATGTGCTGCTGGACCTGCGGATTCCGGCTTCCAGTCGCGGCGGGGACCCCCGTATCCAGAACGGCGTGAGCCTGTTCCAGCAGATCCTCAAGATCAAGGGCGTGGGCAAGGTTGCGATCATCATCATGACCAGCCATACCGTCGAGGCGTGGAATTTCGCGGGAGACTTTCAGAACGACGGCCTGACCTTCTTCCTGGCCAAGGACCTCTGGGACCAGACCAGAACTGTTGAGGTCGCCGTGACCGAGGCGATGAACGCGCTGGAGGCCCGGCGGCAGTCGACCGGATCGTCTGAACGGCCAAAGCAGCCGGGGCGAGGCTCGGTGGGATGCAGGATGGCTGATGACGCCCCCATCGACAGGCCCGGCTCGCCAGCCGCCTCGCCCCAGGCAGCGCAATGGCCGGACGTGCCGAACGAGCCGATCACGGTAGATGCCTTCATGGCCCGGTTTTGCGAGGCGAAGAAGAAGGATTACCGCATGTATCGAAAGCGAGCTTTGTTGGCCGCTGCTCGGCACAAGACAGTGACCATGCCGCCGCTGGCGAGCCCACGGAAGCACGGCCAGCCGAACACCTACTGGACGCATGACCTTTTGCGTGCGTGGCAGGGCTACCGCGATGAGGACGTGGAACTGCCGGCATTGCGATCCTAGCGAATAGGTGGCCCGGGCCGGGCCGAATACAGGCTGCCGCCCGACCGTCCTCGCGGCGTGCAAATGTCGCCCGTTGATCGTGAAAGCCGAGTAGCGCATAATCACCGCCAGCTTCCCCGCTGGCGGGTGGTATGCGCCTGTGGCCACTTGAAAGGCCGCGTTCTCGCCCGGCATGGCGGCGGGAAGCGCTGAGTCCGGCGGCCGAGACCACGGCCGAAATCGCGACCTCAAGATCAGGAGTGGGACCGATGGCGGAACAGAACATGGGGCCTGACTTCGACCTCCAGCCCGACCCAAGAATCCTTCCGATGCTCGGCGAAATCAACCTGCGTCAGTGGCGGTGCCTAGCGGAGCTTGTTGACAATGCCATCGATGGATTCCTCCGCTGCCAGCGAGGCGGCAACCCCTGCGCCGAGCCGGAAGTTCACGTTACGGTGCCCACCGCGGACATAGAGCAATCACGGATCTCGGTCCGCGACAATGGCCCGGGCATGAGCCGCGAATCATTGGAGAAGGCGGTCCGTGCGGGCTGGACCAGCAACGATCCCATCCGGCACCTGGGCCTGTTCGGCATGGGATTCAATATCGCCACTGCTCGGCTCGGGCTGGTCACGCAAGTCTGGGCAACGCAGAAGGGCGACGGGCAATGGCGCGGGCTGGAAATAGATTTCGAGAAACTGATTCGGCAGGGCAGTTTCCGGACACCTGAACTCACCCGGCCGAAACCGGATTCCACCGAGAGCGGCGTCGAGGTCTCCATCCTGAGGTTGAAGCCAGAGCAGTCGCAATGGTTCGCCAGGGCGTCGAACCGAACGCAGTTGACCCAGGTACTGGGCCAAGTGTATTCGGCGATGCTCCGCCAGGATGGTCAACCGATGACGTTCCGGCTTTATCTAAACGGTCGCATCGTGGCTCCTCGCAATCACTGCGCTTGGGGTGCCGGTAGAACGGTCGAGTCTTCCCGCCACGGAATCCTGAGCGCGATTCAACCCGTCGATACGCATCTGCCCAGCCGACCGTTCTGTCAACGGTGTTGGCAGTGGCTGACGCAGATGAGCGACGCTTGCCCGATCTGCGGGGCAGTCGGCGCGCTCGTGATGCGAGACAGACACATTCACGGTTGGCTTGGCATCCAGCGGTATTTGAGCCAGGAAGGCTATGGCATCGACTTCATCCGCAATGGCCGAAAACTCGAACTCGGCAACAAGGACTTGTTCTACTGGGACAACGGCGAATCCCAGGAACTTGAGTATCCAATCGACGACCCCCGGAACCGAGGAAGAATCGTCGGCGAGATTCATCTCGACCACTGCCGAGTCAGCTACACAAAGGACCGATTTGAGCGAGAGGACCCCGCGTGGGAAGACATGGTGAAGGTGGTGCGTGGCGAGGGGCCGCTCAGGCCGGACAAGGCGCAGCAGGCGGGCCTTCCGGTGAATACGTCCCCGCTGTCGAAGCTCTTTCAGTGCTTCAGGAGGTCAAGCCCGAAGCCAAAGGTCGCGGGGTGCTACGCGAAACTGCTCATTGTTCCCGATAACGATCGCGCCTCGCAAATGGCGAAGCGGTTCTACGCAGGCGAGGCGGAGTGGCAAACGGATGAGCCCTGGTGGGCGCTCGTGCAGGAAGCAGACAACGTTCTTCTCACCCCGCCGGATACGGATGGAGGCGGCCTGGGGCCGCTGTCCCCGGCAGCGCCGGAAACGCCATCGCCCGAAGGGCCCGGAGGACCGACTCCTTCGCCATCAGCGCCGCAACCTCCCACGCGCCAGCCAATTGCATCGCTTACACAGGAGTACAGGGACGACCTGACAAACCAACGATGGGATGTGCGGGCCTTCGATGTGGAATCCTCCGACGTAGGATTGGGCACTGCGGATAGCCCTTGGGGGTTCGGCCGTTCAACTCAAGGTTACTACGAGTTTCTGGTGAACGCCAGGCATCCAGTATTCCGGTCGATGACCATGACGCCTCTGGATGGCCTCTTGGCGCAGTTGGCATGGTCGGCGATGGACTTTGAACGTGATAGCGGCAGCGGCCATTCCTTCGCGGCAATCCTCGCGAGCTTGCGGGGCAAGTACGGTGGCGTCAACGAACTTGATCCCGTCACGCTGTCCAGTGAGGCGGGAATGGCCTTGACGCGGGTGGCAAAGAGCCTGAAGGCCAATCTCTCGCCTGGGGATGGGCGCACACTGTTCAATGCCTTGTCGCCTAGTGAGCAGGAGGAGATTCAGCGTCGCATGGCCGCCAAGGCGGTCTCCGACCCGCAGGCGGCAATCGATCAGGGTCGGTTTCTTGAATACGCCTCGTGGGCGACATTACTAGAGTTCTTCCAGAGTCATCCGGAGTTGTTCTTTGATGGCAAGTACTGGGACGAGCGATATGCATCGCTAGACTTCGGCAGCCAGGGCGCTACGGAGATGGCGTGGAGGAGATTGGTGGGTGATTACTCGGCGCTGCTCAGCGACGCCACTTGGCTGGCCGCGCGGTCATCGGACGAGCTTAACGATGCCAGCCGGGAACGTGTAATGCGTGCCGCGCTCGCCGTGGACATGCTCGCGCCCGCCTCGGGATCGGGAGATGCGGAGTGATCGAGGATAGCGGCTTCCTGGGACGCGACCGACTGCTGAATGGCCCCTGGCAGGCATTCGAGCGGGATGTTGCGCGGCTTCTCCTGGCCAACGGATTCCAGGACGTCCGCCTTGTTGCCGGGACCGGTGATCACGGTGCCGACATCCTCGCCGCCCGTGGAGGCGAGATCTGGGTCGTTCAGTGCAAGCACACAACAGCTTCTCCGCCGCCAAGCTCCGCCGTGGAGGAGATTGTCAATGCCGCCGAGTTCTACGACGCCGAAAAGCTGGTCATCGCGTGCTCTCGCCCCCCATCGGATGGGCTACTCAGGGAAAAGAGCCGATACGAGAGACTGGGGTTGAAGATCGATCTGGCTGTTCCGGCGGTTCTTATCAATTGGATGCAGGCGACCCCGGAGTACGCGCCCGCCCGCCGAACGCTGAGGGACTATCAAGAGGACGCGTCGACGCGTTTGCGGGAGGCCTTGCTCGATACTGGGCGCGGCCAGATCGTGATGGCGACGGGCCTAGGCAAGACGGTTGTCATGGCCGAGACCGTTGCCGATTTGCTCAGGGACAACCGGGTGGAGCATGGGCGTATTCTCGTGCTCGCGCACACCGTCACGCTGGTCAACCAGTTGCAGCAGGCGTTCTGGTTCCAGCTGCCCCGCTGGGTCCACACTCACCGACTTGCCGAGGGCGAGACGCCCACGTATTGGGATGGCATCACCTTCGCCACCATTCAGAGTGTCACGCAGCGCCTAGAGCATCTTCCGCAGTTCGGGCTTGTCGTGGTTGATGAGGCCCATCATGCTGGCGCCGAAACCTTCTTGCAGGCCATCGCCGCCCTGCGGCCTAGGATGCTGGCGGGAGTCACGGCCACGCCTTGGCGCGGAGACGCCTACGATATTGATCGCATTTTTGGACCGGCGCTCGTCCGGCTGGGAGTTGCCGAGGGCCTAGCCAAGGGTTTCCTGGCCGAGGTGGACTACCGGCTCCTGGCCGACAACATTGACTGGGAATTCGTCCAGCAGCGATCACGGAACAAGTACTCGATTTCCCAGCTCAACCGCAAGCTGATCATCCCGACGCGGGATGACATGGCGGCTCGCCTCGTCCGCCAGGTCTTCGATGGCGAGAAACGCCATTGCGCCATCGTCTATAGCCCATCGGGGGCCCACGCGAAATCATTCGCCGGAACGCTTCGTCAATATGGATTCCGGGCCGAAGTGATTCTATTTGAGACTCCGCCACGGACTCGGGACAAGTTGATGTCGCAGTTTCGCTCGGGCCGCCTCGACATCGTCGTCACGGTCGACCTGTTCAATGAAGGCGTCGATGTTCCGGATGTGGACCTGATTATCTTCATGCGGGTCACGCATAGCCGCCGAATCTTCGTACAACAACTCGGACGCGGGCTGCGATTCAGTCGCGACAAGGACAAGGTCGTGGTTCTGGATTTCGTCACCGACTTGAGGCGCGTCGCGGAGGTCTTGGAGTTGGATAAGGCCATCAGGGGCGACGATGTGGAGCGCGTCGGCCTCGGCGGGCGATTGGTGTCGTTTGGCGATCAATCGGCGGGGAGCTTCCTCAAGGAATGGATACTTGATCAGTCGTCGTTGGTTCTTCGGGAGGACGACGCGGAGCTTCAGCTTCCGGAGATTGACTATCCGGATGCTCCCCCACCAGGAAGCGTGCAATGAAACTACCAGACACGGTGTTGGACGGCCTGCGTGAGAAGCTTTGGACACTGGCGGATGGCCTGAAGTGGGCCACGTTGCCAGACCGCCAGAAGACGCAGTACTACGAAAACTGGAGCAGGGACCGGGATATCGGCGGCGTGATCTCCCGATACATTCCCGACCAGAATGTCCGGCTCTACATAAAAGACACGATCATGAAGCCCTATGTGCTGGATCGCCTCGAGGATCCGAATCGGGTGCGCAAGGCCTTGGGAATTCCACTGGAGGCGGGGACGGCGGAGAACTACACAAAGCCACACGGCCTGCGACTTGATGACGGCAGAATCCTCTGCTGGGGCTTGGCCGCGAACTGGAAGAACCTGATCATGGCGGTTCATGAGCGATCCCACTTGGCGGCGAAGGCAAGGCCCTTTGGCCTGGTTCTGATGTATGCCGGCGGCCGCATGCAGGAGGGGCCCTTCCGCGAGATGGTCGAGGATGCCGCCAAGAAGCTCAAGATCGAGAAGGTGATCTGGCTCAACGGGGCGTAACCGCAGGTGGAGGAATCATGGCGGACAACGGGGTCACGTCAATTGAGCTATTTGCCGGCGCGGGCGGTCTAGCCCTTGGGGCCGCCAGGGCTGGCCTAGCCCACGTTGCGGCGATCGAGCGCGATGCCGGAGCCTGCGATACCTTGCGCCGCAACAAGCAGGATGGCGTCAAGTTCGTACGCGACTGGGAGATAGTGGAGGGTTCGGTTGAGGACTATGATCTTGCGCAGCATGCAGGCAAGGTCGCTGTGGTGTGTGGCGGGCCGCCATGCCAGCCCTTTTCTCTTGGCGGCAATCACGCGGGGCATGAGGACGAAAGGAACTTGTTCCCCGAGGCTATTCGCGCAGTCCGCGAGATAATGCCGAAGGCCTTCGTGTTCGAGAACGTCAAGGGGTTGTTGCGCGGCAGTTTCCTAAAGTACTACAACTACATCCTGCACCGGTTGCGATTTCCGCTCGTTGGCCCGCGGGGCGACGAGGAGTGGTTGGACCATCTTCCGCGACTTGAGAGGTTGTATACCGGGGACACCTACGATGACCTGCATTACAAGATTCTGTCGCCGTCCGCCCTTGATTCGGCCGACTATGGTGTGCCACAACGGCGAGAGCGGGTTCTAATCGTTGGCGTGCGGTCAGACCTGGGCATGGAGTTCAGCTACCCCCCATCGACCCATTCGGAGGATGGCCTTCTTTATGACCAATGGGTCTCTGGGGAGTACTGGGATCGACACGGCATAGCGAAATCGCTGCGGCCAAGGATGCCATCGAGACTGAAGCGACGAATCGAGAAACTCCGCGTCCTTGACCGGAAGATGCTGCCAAGAGCTTGGCGGACCGTTCGGGATGCGATCAGCAGTCTGCCGCGGATTGCCATCGGGCAGACGTCCAGAACCATCGATAATCATTTCCTGAACCCGGGTGCCCGCGCTTATGCTGGGCACACGGGATCCGTCTTGGATTGGCCGGCCAAGACCCTGAAGGCGGGAGATCATGGCGTTCCCGGCGGGGAGAACATGGTCAGGCTGGACGATAGTTCCGTGCGTTACTTTTCGGTCAGGGAATGCGCTCGCCTTCAGACGTTCCCGGATGATTGGGTCTTCGAGGGCACATGGACGGGAACGATGCGACAGCTAGGAAATGCCGTTCCGGTGGAACTGGCCGAAATCGTGGTCGGTCGCTTGGTCGAGGCCATGCGCGTCAAGGCCGCCTGCAATCCCACGAGGAAGCGTTGAAGTGGATAGTCTCAGTCGTGAAGAGCGCAGCCGACGAATGTCTCTGATCAAGTCGAAGGACACGCAGCCGGAGTACGCCGTTCGGCGGCTCGTTTGGTCTCTTGGTTTCCGGTATCGCCTCCACGTGCGCCGCCTTCCAGGCTGCCCCGACCTTGTCTTCCCCAAACAACGGAAGGTCATCTTTGTCCATGGCTGCTTCTGGCACAGGCACAAGTGCGACCTTGGCGACCGGATTCCGAAGAGCCGAGTTGCGTTCTGGCGTGGCAAACTGGATGAGAACCGCCGGCGCGACCGTCGGAACATGTTGTCGTTGCGCCGGCTGGGTTGGCGCGTGCTGGTGATCTGGGAATGCCAGGCCACGGCGAGGCAAATGCCCCACGTAGCCGATCGGATACGGGCGTTTCTTCGCCGGAATTGACTTGCCCGGATCCTCGGGGAGCGGGGGACCCGACGTGGCGCAAGGCTATTCAGATCGTGGTGAGCAGCGCGTGCGCTATACTCGCCACACCTGTAGGTCGACCCGCAGTTGGCGGAGCATTTCCTGCGGCAAGGGTGTGATCGAAAGCCGACCCTCGCGACCTTCGTCGTCGTCGCCCTCGGCGTGCTCGGCCGCGAATTCCCCGCCTGTCAACACTTCAAACGTCTGGGCACGCAGACGCAGTTCCTCGTACATGCGCTCGTCGTACGTGCCGGCTAGGAACGGAACCCCGATTTCCAGGAAGGTCTTGGCGCCGTCCGCAGCAAGGGATCGCTCGCGGAACGTCTTGCTGCCGATGCGATCAGCGCGGCCGGTGCGCTGCTCCAACGTGGCCGGGTTCCACGCCAGATCGTAATGGATCACGTGCCGACAATGGCGGTGGAGGTCGATACCCTCCTGGCCGACCGTGGTGCAGATCAAGATTTCCGGCAGCAGCGGTGTGTTGAAGCCATTGAATATGCGGTCGCGAGCCTGGATGAACTTGTCACCCCCGCCGCCCTTGGCCACGGCCACGAACTGCTGGTCTCGCAGCTGCGTGGCATCGTAGATCGCGTAACGCGCCGAGCCGGGTTCGCGTATGTCGCCGCTTGCCGCCCGAATATCCTCGACGAATACGACCACTCGATCAGCCATGCTCTCTCTCTGGCCGAGCATCTCCCTATGAAACGCATCCACGAGGAGTTCCCCCCAGCCGCTCTCCTCGCGCTCTGCCCTGTCCGGCAGGAGCCGAAGCAGGACTGACTCGCGCAGCAACGCTCGCCTCAGCGCCTGAAAAACCATGAGCCGAGTCGTCCAATTGTGCCCGTCGCCTTGTTCCGTAAGTCCCCACAGGTGGTCGTGCAATGCCCCGATGCTCACCGCCCGGCGTTCATCAGGAGCAGCCCACTGTTCGGACGGTCTGGTGCCGAGCCAGAGGCTTGGCGCCTCGGCGTAGGCGTCAAGCAAAGCGACTTGTCCTTGCCTGCGTGCCCGTTGCCGGGTTGCCTCGAGGTCCGCCGCCAGGGCATCCGCGTCCCCCGAGCGGCCGCTCCGAGGGTCGTAAACAAAGTGAACGCCACGTTCGTCAAAACCCGCGCGGTCCGCGGCCCCATCGCCTTGGGTTGGGGTCTCACCCTCGGCCTCGACATGGTCTTCTGATTGAAGGCCATAAGGATGAGTCACCCACGCCTCCTGCGCCGCCTCCTCAAGCAGACGATGGTTGAAGCCGACCGATGGGCCGTCGCGGAGCAACCGCCTCGCCAGGACGCACTCCGTGGCGCGGTGAAGGAACACACGGTCGATCCTCTCTCCCCGCAAGTCAATGCCACATGACAGCGACAAACGCGCCAGACCCCTCAGGTCGTCACCGGTTAGGCGAAGCCGCCGCGGATCGAAAAGCCCCGCATCTTCGCGCCGGGCTCTTGCCGCCCACATCGCGGACCAGAGCACACGATCAAGGCCGAGGCCGATGAGATCCCGTTCTCGGCCCGTGAAACGGGCGCGAAGCGTCCGTAGGGCATCCCCACCCCCCAGGCAGGCCCTACGCCGGTCATTGAGTTCCGTGCGGATGTGCTGGTCGATAATGGTTCGCAGCCTATCGGCCGTGTTGACGCGAAAACAGAAGATCAGCACCTTTTCCCCGGCACGCCATCTCTCCAGGACTGATTGGACTACTCGGGTGAGTTTCGGGTGATCGGCGTCCTGGTCCTCACTGACCATGTTCATCAGCAGGTCCAGATAGACGCGACCGACCGCCGAATCCTTCAGCCGCTTCTGAACATCGCGGCCTTCAGCGCTGTGCAAAAGTGTCGAATAGCAGCCCGTGAGGGCGCTGCCCAGACTTGATCGGCCCTTGCCCCCCTTCATCTCCGAAACGCACCGCATGAGGATGTAGTGGGGCAGCTCTCCGTCGCCACGCACGTCCAAGCCCGGGGCGTAGTGCAACAGGTGGGCATCCGGCCGAGCGAGCACGCGCGCGGCCGGAAGGGCACTCTCGCAGCCGACCCGAAACAATCGGTGATCCGTCCCGCGACGATGCCGGATTACGAGACTGCCCATCTCGCGGGACAGATCGGTATTGAAGGCGTAGAGGCCCAGCGCCTCCCGAATCACCGGGCGTAGGTCGGGGTCCATGCCGGCCAAAGCCGTCGTGATAGCCTTCTCAAAACGCGGGTCGCCGGCGCCTATGACCCCTGGCTCGTCAGCCAGTTCAAGCAGTTTCCCCCTCGCATCCTCGACCTGGGGCATCATCCAGGCATCGAGCAAGTCTTCCGTCTTGAACTTCCTCGGCAGTCGCGTCCAAGCCTTTGTGAACGCCTTGCTCGCCTGCTCCGAGTTCTTGAGGACGGGCCGAATGGTCCGCTCCCTGAAATCCTCCAGACGTTTGCGCCTCGCTTCCGACTCCTGCTGAGTAGGGCATGGCATGATGTGATCTGAAACCTTAAGAATCTCCAGCATCTCCTCGGGCCGCAGCTGGAACGGGGTGGCCGTCAGGAGCAGCGCTCGGCGGACATGAGGCGCCAGATCCTCGGCAAACTCCGTGAAGCCATTCGTGCCCGCCGACGGACCATTTTTCCAATTGTGCGCTTCATCAACAATCAGCAAGGGGAACGCCTGGCGAATCAACTGATAGGCCGACCAGCGATAGATGCGAATCAGCCTGTTGTCGATTCCCTTGGCGTCGAACTTGCCCTCGCGGTTCCAGGTCCACGGCCGGGCGATTTCCCTGCAAACATCGAGCAGGCTATCGACGTCCCCATATCGACGATTGAACGCCTCGACAGCCGCAAGGAGTTCGTCCTCGGAGAAGGGCAGTAGTTCCTGTTCCCAATACTCCACTTTCGTCAGCCACCGTGGATCACGGGGCCAGTCGGCCGGGGCACCCTTGAGCAGCCGCTCACGTTCGTCCAGACCGAGGCGATTCCCCCAGAACCGAAACAGGACGCCCAGCATGAATCGCCGTTTCAGGTCGTAGTGACGAAGCTTGCCGCCGGCGCCGCGAAGGATTGCCATGTTCGTCAGCAGTACCCGTCTCTTCGTGTCGCCGCGCACCGCGGCCACCAATTCGTCGAGTCGCTCCACCTTCTTCGCGGTGAACCAGGACGTGGCTTCGTCTCGATACCGCGGCAAGACGCACCGGCGGACGAACTCAGCGACCTCCTTGTTCCATTTGTTGAACAGCGACGAATTGGCTGGCGTGAGAATCAGAACCTTCTGGTAGCAACCGTCCAGGTCGCTCTCCGGGCGGCCCTCGCGCATATGGGCCAGGATCGAGTACGCCGTGGCAAGCGCGACGAACGTCTTGCCCATCCCGACCTCGTCGGCGAGCACCTGGAGTTCGAAGCGCTTGCCGGGTCGCGGATGGAAGAACCGCTGGAGGACTTCCTCCGTCGTCCGCGTCTGGCGCCGGGCGTCGTTCGGGTCTTTGATGCGGCTGGTATCCAGACCCAGATCGAACTGCTGTGACACGTTAATCACGGTTGCCTTCTCCACCGCGACAATACTTGCGGACAGCGGCCTCGTACCGGTCGAACATGCGACTAGCCCGCAACGCCTCACTATGCTCATCGCGAAGCCGTGTCAGGAACTGGCATATCTCCGCCGATGCCCTGTCCAGGACCACCTCCCACGCCTTTGTCAGCCGAGTAGGGACTTCGTGTGTGCGGGCCGATTCGATGCAAGCCAGAATCTCGACGAGTTGGAAACCGGCGGCGATCGGTGTCCGCGAGCCAGCCTTGACTGCCTCCATGATCGTCCTTGTCAACGCGATCGGGCTCACCGGCCCAAGCACCGCCAGCTTCATCGCCGGTTCCGAATGCACGGCGTCCCGCAGATCGGCCCGAATCCCTGAAATCGCCTCGACGAACTCGCGAATCTGGTACGACTGGATTTTCGATGTGTCCACTTCAGACACGAGCTGGGTCTGCCCGCTCGGCACTTCAGTCGGCGGGGGCATCTCCGGGTCGGGGAACAGATCCTCCCAGCGAATTTGTCCCTGGTAATAGGCCACCAGGTGTTCCTCCCGGAGGTCAGGCGAGCCAGGACTGATAGGCAGACTCTCGCGGGCCGATGCGTCGACATTGACCGGGACCATCCTTCCTTGCTGCCAAGCCCACCAGGAGACGGAGACTTCCTGCCCGACGAGCAGTTGATTCAACGTCTCGCGGCCGAGGGGAACTCGCCATACGTCAGCCGGTCCTGTCGGCGGATCCGTGGACGCCAGCAGCGCCCTTGCGGGCAGATCGCCTCTCGCCGGCAGTGCTATCGTCCATGGTCCGGCGACCTGCTCGGCGTTCACCCGGACCATCAGGCAAAGTTCCTCCTGGCGATCAGGCAGGGGAACCAGGACGATCTCCCGGATGAAATCCGGCCACGGGGCTTCGGCGGGCGATGGATCGGGCGGCGCAAGCGCTCCGGCTGTTCCGTCGCCAAGTTCGACGACCGCGCCTATCGGCGCTGGAATCAGGTCGCGGACCTCCCCCCGCCCTCGGCCCGTCCGCAGAATGACGATTCCGGCCTCGATGTTGGCTGATGTCGGATCATCCAGCAGCCCCCAGCCGCTATGCGTGAAATTCGCGGAGCCAGCGAAAGCTAGCGAGCTCGTTGGCCCCTCCAGAAGCAGAACTTTGGCGTGCAGGCAACGTCGGCCGAGGAAACCTTCCAGACCGGCCACTTCCTCCGCCGACACGCGCGGGTCTGCGGCCTGGGCAACGGCTCTTGCGCCAAAAGCGGATAGGTCGCACGTGGCATAAGAGGGCGGCAACTTCGGCCGGTACGCCCCCCGCGCGTCAATGTCCGTATCCGTCACCAAATACACCGCCGCCTCGGCGTCGAGAACGCCACGCCGCGACATCTCCGCTAGCAGTTGGCGTAGTGGGGCGCGTTCACCATCCTCGGACCAGAACGGGGACACGACGGTGATCGACCGCGCCTTCTCGTCCCGAGGCCAGCGATCCAGAAACGCCTGCCAGAGCGGAATCGGCCCGCCGCCCCACAAGAAGTCAACGCCGTCATCTCCCCCACCGCCGGGGCTCCAATCGTTCAAGAGCGTGCTGCAGCGATCAAGCACCAGAATGGCTCCCGCCGTCAGGCGTTCATTCAGCCGCTCTCGCAATCCGGCGATGGCGGATCGAATCAACGGTGCCTGCTGAGGGCTCTTGGCCGATGCCGTGACCGATGTCGCGACCTCCCGGTTATGGCGATAGCCCGACTCGCTCAGGTTGGCGCTGCCGACGACGAGCTGAACTGTCTGCTCACGGAGAACGATCAGGACCTTCGCATGCAGCGTCTGGCGAGCGAGCCCACTCGCCGGCGGAACCTCCACCCGCAGGGAACGGGGGCGTCCGTCGTAGCGATTAGGCTCCATGAAAATCGTGGCCGCCTCCATTCGCGAGAGCCGGTTCTCGATGGCTATTCGCGTGGCCCAACCGCGATCATCCCAGGCACCCAAGCCCAAGATCGCTGGCAGGAAATCCGTGTCGAAGAAGTCCGGCTGGAGGTTGTAGGTTGTCCCCACCAAACCGAGGATCGGATCCTCCTCGGCAATCGCCGCCGGGGCCAGCCGATCCAGAAGACGGCGTTCGGCAATCGAATCGGCGCTGTTCATGCCAGCCTCCCTGCCCGGAGCAACGCGTCGGCGGAGTCGAGCCGATACGGATGGGGAACGATATTGTCTGGCGAATCGGCCTCATAGTTCAGCCCGCCGGCTCGCGTGGTGGTAAGGCGGATCTCACCGTCCCGGCTCTCCACCCAAGGCATCTTTCTCCGCCCGCGGTCGAACTTGCCATGCTGGACGTCTGTGTGCCGCCTCAAGATCGTCAGGGCCAGGGAATCCGGCCGCTCGCACACCTTCTGGGCCTCCACCAGGAACTGACGAACATCCGCAAGGCGATCGAGGTCTCCGCGGAACGCCACGGTCTGAGCCGAGTCCAGGGCGTCGACCAGGCAGACGACGGCGTCGGCGAGCCGACTCGCAACAAGCCGCAGAATCGGGTCGTCGCGCATGTCTTGAAGCCGCGCTGCCGGATGATGGCGGCACATCCACAAGATCCGCTCCAAGCCAAGCTGGGCGAGCCGATAACAGGCTTCGTAACGGATGATGGCCGTCACCGCTTCCCGCAGATCTGAATTATCGGAGTCGCGATCCAGCGATTTCGCGATTCGACCCAGCCGATCTAGTTCGGTGTCCCTTTCGCCCTTATACGGATTCTTCCTGAGAACCGCGGCCATCCTGGACCGAACCGGGTTCATATGGAGGCATTCCGAGAGGCTCCGCGCCTCTCCCGCCGCCGCCTCGCCCATGACGTGGGCTCGCGCCCCCCAGTCTGCCAGAACTGACAACGGGATTTCAGGGCCGTCCGCTCGAATCGCCTGACGAACCCGCGACGGCATTTCCGTCTCGTCAATAAATGCCTCTCCCAGCCGCTCACCAAGGTCCGCCGTCAGGGATAGGCTTTGCCTCTCCAGCAGCCTCATGCCATCGGCGACATTGGCGTAGATGCCGATCACGCCGTACTGCATTTGGCGGCTGAGGAGCCGATAGTTGGCCGTGGCGCGAGTCGCTCCCCGGATGGCCAACTCGGCCGCGTAGCGATTGGCGTAGGTCACCCCGCGGACGCCGGAAGAAGACAACGCATCGCCGTCTCGGCCCGACGCCAGGACGTTCGCCAGGGCCCAGACTCGTTCGGCCCGCAATATCGAGTCCAATCTTTTCTGATACTGCTGGCGAGGGGTGAGGTCGTCCGATAGCTCTGCCAGCCAGATACCCGCGCAAAGAAGCCCGAAATAGCGTGGCCGGCTTGCCACGTTTGTAAGCCCCGGCAGAATCTTGTCCGCCAGAAAAAGGTAGCCGCGCTCGAACCCCAGCGGGTCAATGCTGCCGCCAGGAAGATCTGAGGAGTCATAGGCGGTCAGGAACGTTCTGATCATCTCCGTCTCCGCATTCTTCCCCGGCTGCGGAACGCGGGGCAAGAGTCTCGGCAACGCCCATCGCGGTGCCTCAGGCCAGACCTCTGGGATTATCCGTCATGGGTATGACAGGTGTGGTCGTAGCGAGCACATCAGATCGCGCATCGCCGGTGGGGGCGGTAACATGCCGCACGCCCCATGTGTCCCCGGATAGTTGGACGACGAGAACGTGGGAACTTGGGCACACCGTGTCGCGAGTGCTGCCAACTACAGCCAGACGATTCATCCCGTTATACTTCCCCTCCAAGTAACCATACCCATCGACCAGCACTTCCGCACAAACGCAGGCAGTCGAGTTGACCTGCCCAAGCTTCGGCAGGTCGTCGTGCAGGACGTGCTCGAAATGGACACGATGCTGCTGGACCGTGAACCCGATCCGAGGAAACAGCTTCAACTCCAGCGCCAGGTCGGGACGCACCGCCGGCCTCGCCCGACTATCGCAGTCAATTCGCCCGTGGACGACGTCGACAAAGCCCTTAACGCCCACCACTCGTGACTGGAGGTGCAGGTTGCCGGCAGTAATCGCCGGACGAGCCAGGAGAAGGTGAAAGAGCCAGCCGGCGACATCCGCCTCAAGCAGTGCCGCGAATCCCCGACTCAGGCATTCGTCCGCGAGCGCTTGGAGCGAACCTCTGAGTGCGTTGAGCATGGCGACACCGTCTTCTTCAACCTGACGTTTCGCGGGCATTGTCCAACAGAACGCCGGCCTTGGCAAGCCGGCGTCGGCGGCGTGGATGGTCGCTCTCACTGCCCTGCGACGGCAGCGATGGGGCGGCGGGTGGCGGTAGGCTCGGCTGGGGCTTCAAGTTCTCTTGGCGAACCACGCACAGCTAACGATCCTGGAACACATGCTCGCGGTGGTAGGCCATCGCGGTCGGATCGGGCGCGAACCGAGACGGCTGTCGCAGTTCGTGCCCGGCTATTTCAAGAAGAGCCCGACGATGGAACAGCGGGGGATTGGAGACGTCGAGTCGCCGTGAGACAATCACCCGCAGGGACTCGTCGAACGAGATCAGGCCCCGATCAAATGCCCGGTCATAGAGGGCGTTTAACGCGAGACCATTCCGCGGATCGGCACGTCGCAAGACATCGGCATTCCACGGGATAATATGGCTGGCATTGAGGAGTGCTGGAACGGCAAGGTCCGAGAGAGCACATCGGTTGTCGTAACTGGCCAGAACGGCCGCCCGAAAGAACCCTTGGACCCGCCGAACCTGGACCGTCCCCACCGCTTCGGTCGGGCCTTCCGGCAGGTTCAAACCTGCCTCGTCAGCGATCACGGGCGTTTCGCGCCCGCTCAACCGAGTGTAGGCCGCTTCGGCATCGGATGCCACGGCCCTGGAATCGGCTTCAAACGCCTTCCAGAGATCACGGTCAGCACGGCTTACGTTGCCGAGGGCGGCGATATCTCGCGCCCGCAAGGCGGGGTCAAGGCTCGCGAAATTGCAGGCCTTCATCCCCACCGCGGATGGCGTGCGGTGCAAGAGACGCGCCAGTTCGACGATCTCCGGGTTGTGCTTGTGAAGTTTGCCAAAGGGCGTTCGGCAGTACAGGCGGAAGGCCACCAGCAGTTCGTCTCGCGACCAAGGAACTCGCGTCGGCATGGCAAACCCCAGATCGTGTGCTAGCGGTGTTCGGCGTGGACATCCGCCAGCCGGGTGGGAGTATACGCACACGTCAGCCGAAACGCCAGGGCTCGCCTCTCGCCGGGCAGCGAGGGCAGCCCGAGAGCGCTTGCCTGATTGGCCGACCGCAGTTAACCTGTCGCCCCATGACATGGAAACCGTGGACGTTTTTCTCGGTGGCCATTGCCGGCTGGATGAACCGGCAGCAACAGGAAGTTATCGAGTACCTCAAGGAGGAGAACCGCGTCCTGCGGGAGAAGCTCGGGGCCAAACGCATCCTCCTCAACGACGGCCAGAAGCGCCGGCTCGCTGCCGCCGCGGCCAAGCTGGGCCGCGGTCTGTTGCGCCAGGTCGGCACGCTGTTCAGTCCGGACACGCTGCTGGGCTGGTTCCGCACGCTGGTTGCCGCCAAGTACGACGGCTCGGACCGCCGGGGCGCTCGCGGGCCGGAGGCCAAGAAGGCCAACTCGATCCGTAAGCTCGTCATCAAGATGGCCCAGGAGAACGAGGGCTGGGGCTACGGCCGCATCTATGGCGAGTTGAAGTGCCTGGGCCACAAGGTGTCCTGGCAGACGGTTCGGCGGATCATGCGGGAACACGGCTTCCTGGACGATCCGGACAATCCGCCGAAGACGACCTGGGGCGACTTTATCAAGCGGCACTGGAACACCCTGGCCGCCTGTGATTTCTTCACCGTCGAGTCGGTCGGCCTGAAGGGCCTGACCCGCTGGCTGGTCTTCTTCGTGATCGACATCTCGACGCGGCGAGTCCACATTGCCGGCATCCACCACGACCCGGCCGAGCCGCAGATGCTCCAGATGGCCAGGAACCTGACCGACTTCGAGGACGGCTTCCTGAAGGGCAAACGGCTGCTCATCCACGACCGCGACCCGCTGTTCACGGCCAGGTTCAGGGACTCGATGAAGGCCGCCGGCGTCCGCTGCCTCAAACTTCCCAAACAGAGCCCGAATCTGAACGCATACGCCGAGCGGTTCGTGTGGAGCATCAAGCACGAGTGCCTGAACAAGCTGATCTTCTTCGGCGAGCGGCATGTCCGCTACGTGGTCGAGCAATACGTCGAGCACTACAACGAAGAGCGGCCGCACAGAGGCGTCGACCATCGGCCGCCGGCCAAGGCCAGCGAGCCTCCGCCGGACCAGCCGCCCGACGAAGGCGAGGTCCGCTGCCGCGAACGCCTGGGCGGGCTGCTGAAGAGCTACTACCGCGAGGCGGCCTGAAGGCTCGGATGAAGATGTAGCCCCAAGAGAAACGCCTGAGGAATACGGCGAGATGTTGCGTCGGGCGGGCATCTGACGCTTGCCGAATCATGGCGGCAGGGTATGATGATGAAACGCCTGACGATTGTCGTCCTTGGAAAAGGAATGGGAAACCTCCGACAGTGATGGACTGATCCGGGTCGCGTGGACCGTGGTCTTGGCCTCAGCGATCGGGAGCCTCAATGATGCCTAGTTCGACCAGAGATCCGGCGTTACGCGATTACTACCGGCGCGACCAGAAGGGCGGCGTCACGGCCCCGGATCTTGCAAAGGATTGCACATACGCTCAGCATGTGGTTCGTGCCCGAGGCAAACGGACCCGATTCACGAGCGTAACCTTGGCGCCCGATCGGTGCCGGGACTTCGGGGTGGCGACCTACCATTTGCTGCGCCCGAAGGTCGACGACGACGGGCACAGGGTGGTGGAGCATGAGGCGCTCATGAAAGCGTTGCGGGAGACAGCTCGGAAGGAGACGAAGGACGAGAAGGCTCGTGCCATCCAAGCCTTGCGATACGCAAGACGGCGGGCTGAGGGGCTGGTGGACTGGCGACTAGACATCTCGAGGGTAGAACGAAAGAACTTGATCGCGTTTGCCGAAGGAAAGATCACCGGGTACTTCAGAGCAGTGTAACTATGGACGCCCTCTTCAGTTGTCGAAACTGCGTTCAGAATTGCGGGCAAAGCCTCAATGTCGGCAACGGGGTGGGGTACTGCCTTCAACACAATTCCCTGATCAAGAACCCGCAAGACACGACATGCAAGTACCTGCACCGGAAAGACCTCCCGAGATGCGTGGTCGAGGAAGGGATCAAGGAACATGCAGCCGAGTACGTTACGTTCCCTGGCTTGGTTTCCCTCAGCAGCAAACGAGCGGTCCCGATGTCTTGGTTCAGTGAGAAGCAGGGATGGCTGCACGGATCCGTTGATCCCATCGTTCTGGTCAGCGCCCAATATCATCGAATGGATCGAGCGTGGGTCTTGATCGAGGCATTCGTCAGTGGAATTGACGGTCGTCGGTCCCTTGCCCATTCTTCGCTGGTTCGCCGCTACATGGATCATTGCGGGACATGGATGAGTTCCTATCGGCTTGTTCTGACAGTTATTCAGGAGATAGATGTTCGGCCTCAATTTGCGACGCCAGACTTGGTTGTTGGTCCCGGTGACAAGTCCGAGGACGTCGCGTTCGACGCCCTTTGGGATGTGTTCTTCACCAGGTTGGCCGCCGTTCAGGAATATGGATGGCACTCCGGGCTGGAGGAACTGCTATGGGCGACCGATTCGTTAAACGGTTCGCTCATCGATTTGGACTGGGAAGGCCTCCAGCAGCAACTCGCGAAGAAGAAGCCGGTTTGGACTCGCCATATTATCCAACACGCAAAGCGGAATGGCGGCTTCTTCCCAGCTGCGGAAACCACCTCGCCGGAGTCCCAGGAAAGGAGAGTCTAGGCCACCAGTCATTTCGCTACCCCGCGAGGGCTTGGCGTGACATTCACGACCGCCCAGCGGGCGGTGGACGAACCGAAGACGCTGGGCATCCTCAAGCAGGCCACTGACAGCCAGCGGGGCGGGTCTTCTGCGCGACGACGATTGTGGACATCCTTGGTGAGCCAGCCAAGCTTAAGCCGGACATGCCAACCTCGTAGGACCTCCGGGTTGCGTAAGAGAAGCGGGCTCGTCATGTCGCCGATTTAGTCCACTCCCACAACTCATCGAGAGATCGCAACACGGTAGTCGCGTACTTCGTATCGAGACTCGCGCTACACACTAGGTGGTGGAAAAACTTCTCGCACACCACAACTTCGCAGTAAGGAATGGCCATGGACAAGAATCCCATATCTTTCAGGTCGTTTCGGTGTATCGGCCGGTCCAATTGCTTGTCTCGCCCTAGCCCAATGGTCGCAAACACATCCAGCGTGGGGATATCGCGAGCGAACGCCATCCATTGGTCCGGCGCAGCAAAGGAGTCGGCGAATAGCTTCATCGGCACCCCAAGCGACTTGAGGCAATCAAGTATGATCGGAGCGACCTCAGACAGCATACCCGCAAACTCCACTTTCTCCCGTTGATCCGGAGATAAGTTACTCTGCGCTCGCCTTCGAATCTCTTCCAGCTGTTCAGCCGCCTGTGCGTCGTCCTTCTGGGCTGCTTGGACCTCTCCCCGATCAATCGCATCAACCAGCATCGCGACCATGACGTCATCAGAATCGAAGAGGGCCATCAATTCAGTCTTCAGTCCATCGGAGACTCCCTTGATCGATAACTCGCACCCGAAGGCATGGGGGAGGCCGCGACGGACAACCCCGTCTCTGACGCAGGTAATGGGCCGGCAGCCAAGCTTTCGAGCTACAGCCTGCAAGATTTCCAGCCTTCGCACGGTCATGAGAGGAACAATGAAAAGGCCTCGGGACATCTGGATCATGAAACGAGCTAGGCGTTCGCGCCTGTCCCGATTCTCGGGGACTGCCGTCTCCATTAGGTGGACGCCTGAGAGCGGCAAGGCGATCTTGTCATTCCGCGCTAGTTCAAGCAGCTTGTCCAGCAGTGGCCGGTGTTTCAATGCATCGTCGAACCCATAAAAGCATCTGGCTAATCCGATCCACATGTTTTGGTCTAGGTAGACAAACAGCGGACCTTGGACTTTTCCGATCGACATGTCCTCGCCTCCGTTGCCGCGATGGCACGTGTGCTGTAGCCCATGTGTGAATGCTAGTCAACGCAGGTCGCCGCCGCAAGAGCTCCGCATACTGGTCGCTGGTGAATCACAGGCAGCGGGCTAGGGTGCGGGCAAGGAGCGCGAACCCGGACCGGCCCTGCGAAAGAGCGAGCGGGAGAACCAATCTGATCGACTCGTTGGGGCCGCCATGCGCACGAACATCAGGTCGTGGTTTGACTGCGGCGACCTCCGGGCTCTTGGCCCGACGAGCTCGGCCAGAACCCGACGAGCTACCCGATCCGACGCCAAACCCGGCCGCCTGTTGCCCCGCCGTAAGGCCCGCCACCTGGCCGCCTTCCAGGGCCGGTCACCCCGCCTTTCACATGCCATCATCCGCCCGCCGAAAGCGCGTACGTACACCCTAATGGGCACTCTGAATGAAATGAATGCAATGAACGGAAGGAATCCCCTTGAGCTTACGGCCCGGTTGTTGCTCCTTATGGGACAACGGGTTACGAACGAATGGCGAGGAGAGCCACTGTGAAACTGGGCAAGATTTCTAACCACCGACCTCCCGTGCTCATAACCCGGAGGTCGGAGGTTCGAATCCTCCCCCCGCTAGTGAAGACAACGGGTTCGGAATTCTCCGACCCGCCGGTTAACGGATAACGCCGAGGCGAACACGCTTCGGCGTTTCGCGTTTTACGTCAGTCTTGGCAATCACTTACGGCTGGCGGCCACTCGCCGGCGTCTCTCGCCAGCCGAGGCAGAGACACGCCTGCCCACCACCACACGCCTCCCGAGAAGCCCGTCTGGCCCGGAAGTCTCCGAGGCTCTGGTCGGCCCAGGCCCTCGGGTTATCAGGTGATTGTCTCCCCTCGGGCGAAGGCAAAAGCCATGGTTGGCCTCGTCGAGAGAAGATAACGGTGTTCGGAATCCTCCGCGGCACGAGTTCAAGCGGGCGCTCTCACTGCAAGTGCCCCGTCTTGGTCAAGGCCATTGGTGCATAGCGTGCCCGCGCCGAGCCGACGCGCCTCCATTTCGACAAGCCGCGAATTGCGAATGCGCGTTCTTCCCGTGACCTCAGCCGTCAAGTATTGCCAGGACCCAACGACCGCCACGTCCGTCTTCTCGCCATCGCAACGTGTACAGACACGCCTCGCACACAAACTCGTCACATGTCCTGTGCTTTGACCTCGGTATCCTGCGGCCGCAACCTGGGCAGTTGTGCCATTCTTCATCGGCTTGCCTTGGATGGTTTTTTCGGGGCATCTCCGCAACCTCCTTCCATGTATCTGTTTAGCGGGTCACGGGCCTGCGGGGAGATAGGCGAGGCGGACGCGGCGGCCACAGAGGAGATCGGCGAGCATGCCCGGGAAGTTGCGGCCCTGCTGGCGGGCGGATTGATCGACGCTGGT
>JAJVII010000025.1 GCA_022072085.1 Phycisphaerae bacterium | reverse complement strand
GCTCAGCCGGCTGGGTCGTCGCCGGCGGCGCGGGCGGGGCCGAGGGGTCCGCGTCGGGCGGGCCCTGCCACCGAACGATCAACCTGGCGCAGTGGTCGCGGCTGCCGTCGCGCGACCAGGCCCGCCGCATGCCGCTGCCGCTGATGACCAGCACGATCGCCCGGCCGCTCTGCCAGCGCGGCGCCGCGACGATCTCCGCGACGACCTCAGCCAAGTCGGGCGTCCGTTCGGCGGGTCCGTCGTCGCCGGCCTTCCAGGGCGGGGGCGCCCAATCGGCTGAGGCCTGCGTCAGCGGGCGGGCGGCGATGTCGCGGGGGGCGTCGGCGAACGGCGCGGCGTCGGGCGACGCCTGCCCGCGAATCGTCAGCTCGCAGGGCTGGTCGGCGAGTCTGCCGTTGGCGTCCTTGCAGGTGAACTGGAGGTGCGCGGAGGTGATCGTTACGCCGGCGGGGATGGCCAGCCGGTCGAAGCGGAGGCCGACAAGCTGGCCTGCGTCGCTGCCGTGGCCGTCATCGATGACGAGTTCCAGGTCGGAACTGCCCAGGTCGACGTCGCCGCCGGGGGCCTGCTCGGCGTCGTCGGTCACCGGGACGTCCAGCGAGCGGACGACGACCGTGGCCGGGGCTGCCGGCTGGGCGCGAATCACGGCGGCCATCGGCCAAGCCAGCGCGACGGCGACGAGCGCCGGGAGCCATGTCCGCCGTTGTGCCAGCGAGTGCCGCATCCGGGCCTCATTCTATCGACGCGGGCGATGAAGAGAATATGAACGCGGTCACGCCGCGGCGGCCCGTTCGGCGGCCTTGAGTCGGCGGGCCCAGATCGTCAGCCAGGCCGTGAAGAGGACCCAGAGCCACAGCAGCAGCTTGAGGATCGCATAGAACTCCAGGACGAGTGTCTGGACCCGCTCCCAGGTGATGTCGGGCGAGCCCCAGAGGCGGAGGATCCAGTCCGGGCGGCCCGTCGAGATGCCCAGCCAGGCCAGCCAGGTCGCCATCATGACCAGCAGGAAGACCAGGGCGGTCCACCAGCCGGCGGCCGCCGCGGCCCTTACGCGTAATCGGAAAGTGCTGTCCATTGTCGGTTCCTTTCGCCCCCCGGTCGCTTGCGGACGCGAATCGGCGTGCTCCCCGAATTGTACCCCCTCGATGGCTCATGGCGTGCCCAACAGATGCCCGCCGCCTGTCGATATATGTAAATATAGATAATATAAATAGTTAATGCAATACATATCCGGCCATGTCTTCCGCTGTCAAACCGGGAGATTCAACCCTCGTACGCCGCGGGTGAGGGCGGCGATAGATTCTGTTGACGCTGTGGGGTCGGGCAGATATAGTTACCCTGTAGTGTCAGTTCAACAAAGGTCTTAGACGTTCCTTAACCTGTTGAGCTGGCGGCGCCCGGCATTCTGCCGGGGTTGCGAACGAGAAGGACAGTAGGACGATCGGCCTGCGGGCCGGCCGTCCAGGGGCTGTGTTTCGTTCAGGCAAATTGGAAATCGAGCCTTGGTCTATTCGCTGATAAGAATCCTGTTCCAGTGGCTGGGCGTGACGGCAGGGTCCCTTCCGGCGATGGCCCTTGTTGGGTCGAGCGCAGGGGACAGCCGGCACGAGGCGGTCGCGGAGGCTGGTGCTCCCATCGCCTTGTCCCGCAAGCAGTTGGCGATCCGTCCGGATTTGCCGCTGCCCGGGCGTTCCGCAACCCGCCACCCAGGCCACCCGACCGGCTCAGCCGGGTCGGGCGGCGGACCGGATGGCTCCGAATAGACCGCGCCCGGACCTCTGCGGCGTGACGATTTCCTGCCTGCCCCTCCTTCCTGTTGGCGACCTCCCGCATCAGCCGTGCTGCCCCGGCTCCGAGATGAAAGGGGCAAGACGTTGTTTGCCAACATGTTAGCTGTGACTGGCGCCGTGACTGCGGTCATTGCCGTCGTGGCGGTGGTGGCCGGAGCGGGCGTTGCCGTGGCGATGTTGCGTCTGCTGGGCAGGGCCCAGCTCCAGGCGGCCCGTCGCGACGCGGACCACCTCATCGAGCAGGCCGAGAAAGAGGCCGAGGGCAAGCGCCGCCAGGGCGAGATCGACGCCAAGGCCGAGATGATCCACATGCGCGAGGGCTTCGAGACCGAGTCGGCCAAGACGCGGGAGGAGTTCCGCGAGACCGAGCGTCGGCTGACCAAGCGCGAGGACAACCTCGAAAAGAAGATGGAGATGCTGACGGTCAAGGAGCGTTCGCTCGACGCCCGCGGCCAGAAGCTCAAGCAGCAGGAGGACGGCATCGCCGACAAGGAGGCCGAGGCCGAGAAGCTGCTGACCGAGCAGAAGAACAACCTGTTGCGTATCACCGGCATGAACCCCGAGCAGGCCAAGGAACTGCTGCTGGTCCGCCTGGAGGAGGAGGTCCAGCACGAGTGCTCGGCGCTGGTCGAGCGGCTGGTCGGCGAAGCCAAGGAGCAGGCCAAGGAGAAGTCGCGGATGATCGTGCTCCAGGCGATCCAGCGCTACGCCGCTGAGCACACCTGCGACACGACGGTCAGCTCGGTGGAGATTCCCAGCGACGACATGAAGGGCCGCGTCATCGGCCGCGAGGGCCGCAACATCCGGGCGTTTGAGAAAGCGACCGGCTGCGACGTGATCGTGGATGACACGCCGGGCGTGGTGATTGTGTCGGGCTTCGACCCGATCCGCCGCGAGGTGGCCCGGCGATCGTTGGAGAAGCTCGTCGGCGACGGCCGGATTCACCCGGCCCGCATCGAGGAGGTCGTCGCCGCGACGGCCAAGGAGATCGAGGAACGCGTCGTCGAGCTGGGCAAGAAGGCGACGATGGACGCCAACCTGCGCGGGCTCAACCCCAAGCTCCAGAACATGCTCGGTCGGCTGAGCTTCCGCACCAGCTATGGCCAGAACGTGCTGCGGCACTCGCTGGAGGTCGGCTACCTCTGCCAGGTGATGGCTGAGGAACTGGGCCTCGACGGCGACCTGGCCCGGCGATGCGGCGTGCTGCACGACATCGGCAAGGCGGCTGACCACGAAACCGAGGGCAGCCACCCGGAGATCGGCGCCGAGCTCTGCCGCCGCTACAAGGAGCCCGACCAGGTCATCAACGCCGTCGAGGGGCACCACGGCGACGTTGAACCGACCAGCCCGTACACGCCGCTGGTAGCGGCCGCCGACGCGGTGTCGGCCGTCCGGCCGGGCGCCCGGCGCGAGTCGCTGGAGCGCTACATCAAGCGGCTGGAGAAGCTGGAAGAGGTCGCCACGAGCTTCGAAGGCGTGCGGCAGGCCTACGCCATCCAGGCCGGCCGCGAGGTCCGCGTCATCGTCGATGCCCAGAACATGGACGACAAGAGCACCTACCGTACTGCCCGGCAGTTGGCCAAGCGGATCGAGAAAGAGCTGACCTACCCCGGCGAGGTGAAGGTCACGCTGATCCGCGAGGTCCGCGCCGTGGAGTATGCGAGATAAGTAGGGGTCAGGGACCAGAGGCCAGGGGTCAGTGCTTCGATGCGGAAGCCTGCCCGAGTCCGGCTGCTTGTTCCTGACCCCTGACCCCTGACCCCTGGACCCTTCATGCGCATTCTCTGCATCGGCGACATCGTGGGCAAGCCGGGCCGTCGCGTGCTGGCTGACTGCCTCAAGGGCTTCACCCGCGAGCAGTCGATTGACGTGGTGATCGCCAACGCGGAAAACGCCGCCGGCGGGTCCGGCCTGACGCCGCAGATGTTCGACAAGCTGCGGCGCTACGGCGTGCACGGCGTGACGATGGGCGACCACGTTTACCGCCGTGCGGAGATTTGCCAGACGCTGGCGACCAGCGACCGCATCGTCCGGCCGGCCAACCTGCCGGCTGAGGCTGCGGGGCGGGCACTGACGGCTTTCGAGCAGGACGGCCGCCGGGTCGCGATGTTCTCGCTGCTCGGCCGCATGTTCATGAAGATGCCCGTCGATTGCCCCTTCCACGCCGCCGACGCGGTGTTGGCCCAGGTGCCGGAGGACGTGAAGGTCGTCGTCTGCGACCTGCACGCCGAGGCCACCGGCGAGAAGCTCGCTCTGGCCCGCCACCTGGCCGGACGCGTCAGCGTAGTCTTCGGAACGCACACGCACGTGCCGACCGCCGACGAGCAGATCCTGGCTGGGCACACCGCCTACATCACCGACGTGGGCATGACCGGCCCGTACGACAGCATCCTCGGCCGCCAAGTCAAGCCGGTTCTGGCCGCCAGCATCACCGGCATGCCGCACCCGTTCGACGTCGCCGACGGCGACGTGCGGATGTGCGGCATCGTCGCGGACGTGGACGACTCGACCGGCGCCGCGACGGCGGTGCAGCGCGTCCGCGTGGACCTGCCGCCGGACAGTGGCGAGATCGGCGACGGAGAAGGCGACGACGGCGGGGCGTGACTTGCCCGGCCATTGGGCAGGGCCTGTGGTATAATTTCAGGGGAGATGCTCGCGCGATGAACCGCAAGAAGTTGCTCAAGAGCATTCTGAGAGGCAATGTGAACAACATCGGGTTCGCCGACCTGGTGAACCTGGTGGAGGGACTCGGATTCGTGCAGGAGCGTGTAGCCGGGAGCCATCACATCTTCCGGCACTTACGCCTGGGCATCAAACTGAATCTGCAACCGGCTGGTGCGCAGGCGAAGTCCTATCAGGTCAGGCAGTTGGCGAAGGTCGTCGAGAAGCACGCTATTGAGTTGAAGGAGTAGGGCCATGCCGGACTATTGCATCGTAGTCTTCTACAGCGAAGAGGACCAATGCTACGTGGCCGATCTTCCGGATTTCGAGTACTGCTCCGCGCACGGCGACACGCCGGAAGAGGCGGTGGCTGAACTCATGATTGCTAAGAAGGCCTGGCTGGAGGTCGCGCGCGAGAAGGGCGACCCCATCCCCGAGCCTCGCTATCGGCCGGCAATTTACCAGGTGGCTTGATCTTCTCGTTGGGGGTCGCGATGCGGACGCTTGACGCATCTCCCCGATTGCTTGCCCTGACCAGCCTGGCGGCGCCGCTGGTTACCTTCCTGCTGGTCGTGCTGGCCGGTCAGAACGCCAAGGAAACGGCAGCAGGAGCATGGCTCGTCAATGGGGTCGCCCTTCTGTTCCTCCTTGTCGGATTCATCGCTGGCGGGGTGGCGTTGCGCCGCTCCAAGTCTTACCTGTCCTGGAGCATCGTGGCTCTGCTGGGCATCCTTCTGGATGCATTCCTAGTTGCTGTATCCCTGGGCTCGCTCGTGGCGACCTGAGCGGGGGCATCCGCCAGCGCGGGGGTGAACAGTCGCGATGACTCTCGATGCATACGAACCCGAGCCGCCGCCGCCTGGCGACGGCGCTGATCGCCTGGCAGGCTTCTCGCCCCGCTGGGGCGTGGGGCTCGCGTGGGTGGCGGGGGTACTGGCGGCCGCGCTTGCGATTTTCCAACTGCTGGTCTCCGCCGCCGACTCGGTCTGGCTGGTCGTGTTCCTGTTCATCCTCGTCCTGCACGCGGTCGTCGTCCGCTGGATCTATCGGTGGAGCGGCTGGAGCGTGTGGTACGTGGGCGTCGCAATCGCGTCGCCGGTCCTGTTCTTCGGCGTGTTCGGCGTGATCGGCGGAGTGTGGGGGCTCGCCATCTTCGGGGCGGGGCTGGCTGCGCTGCCCGGCTGCCTGTCGGGCCTGCGGCAATGGGTGAGCTACCGCATCTCGCTGCGGAGACTGCGTCGCATGGACCGGGAGCGGGCCGACCGCCTGGCGGCCCAGCGCGCCGGCGGCTACGAAGATACCTTCGCTGATGCCGCCGATTCCTGATCGCGTTGCCGTCAGCCGCCGCTGCCCGTTTCCTTTGCCCGCCAGGTCTGTAGAATGCCACATAGTGTCGCGCAAACCGTTCAATCCCGACCTCATCCAGCCGCCGCCCGGCGATGACGCCGACGGGCCGGGCGAAGGTCCCGTCTCCGTCGCCCAGCTCAACGCGATGGTTAAGCGGGCGCTGGCCCGCCTGCCGCAGCGGCTCGCGGTCGCCGGCGAGATCAGCAACTTCACCCGCGCCGCCAGCGGCCACCTCTACTTTACGCTCAAGGACGAGCAGGCGGCAGTCCGCTGCGTCATGTGGCGAAGTTCGGCTGCCCGCCTGAAGTTCTCGCCTGACGACGGACTGGCCGTCATCGCCTTCGGCAACGTCGACCTCTACGAGGCCCGCGGCGAATACCAGCTCTACGTCGGCCGACTCACCCCGCAGGGCCGCGGCGAACTGGAGCTCGCCTTCCGCCAGCTCCACGAGAAGCTCGACAAGCGCGGCTGGTTCGCCTCCGAGCGCAAGCGGCCGATCCCCTTCCTCCCCGCGACCATTGGCGTGGTGACCAGCCGAACGGGGGCGGCCTTCCACGACATCCTCAAGACGCTGGCCATCCGCTGGCCCGGCGTGCGGGTCGTGCTGGCTGATGCCCGCGTGCAGGGCGAAGGCGCCGGCGAGTCGATTGCCCGGGCGATCGCGCTGCTCAACCGCCACGCGGTGGCCATCGGCGGGGTGGACGTGCTGATCGTCGGCCGCGGTGGCGGCAGCCTGGAGGATCTCTGGGCGTTCAACACCGAGCCGGTGGCTGAGGCAATCTTCCGCTCGGCGATTCCGGTCGTCTCGGCGGTCGGGCACGAGGTGGACACGACCATCGCGGATCTGGTGGCCGATGCCCGGGCCGCCACCCCCACCGCGGCGGCCCAACTCGTCGTTCCCGACCGCGGCGAAATACGCGAGCGGCTGGCGTCGGCCCGCAGCCTGCTGGCTCGGCGGATGAGCCAGCAACTGGCCGACTTGCGGACCCAGCTGCGCCAGTGTGAGCGGTTCGAGGCGTTCCGCCGGCCCGCGGCCATGCTCCGCGGCCCGCGGCAACTGCTGGACGAGACTTCGGCCCGGCTGACGGCTGCATGGCGTGAAACGCTGCACGCGGCGGGCGCCCGGCTGGCCGACCTGGCGGCGCGGCTGAGCCGGCATCACCCGCGGGCGGCGCTGATCGGCCGATGGCGGTCCCTGGATGCGATCATCGGACGGCTGCGCTGGGCGGCTGACAAGCAGAACCGGGTGGCTGAGCGTCGGCTGACGGGCCGCGTTGCGCGGTTCGATCGCGCCGGTCCGCGCGTCCGGCTGCCGAAGCTGGCCGATCGGCTGGCTGCGTTCGAGCGGCAGCTCGAAGCCTACAACCCCCGCAGGGTGCTGAAGCGCGGCTACTCCATCACGCGGCGGAAGCGCGATGGAGCGCTGCTGACGGCCTCGGCACAGGCCCCGGCGGGCGAGGTGCTGACGACCGAGTTGGCCGATGGGACGGTCCAGAGCGTCGTCGCCGGCGGGCCGCCCGCGCCGCCGACTCGGCGAAAGCGCGACGGCGGCGATGGCGATGCGGACCAGATGAACCTGGGATTCTGACAATCTTGCAGCCTGCGGCTGCGGACGAGGGAGCGAGCGATGGCCAAGAAGACGAACAAGACGGCCCAGACCGACGCCGAGGCGCTGACGTTCGAGCAGGCCCTGGACGAGTTGCAGACGATCGTCGGGGCGATGGAGGAGGGCGAGGTGCCGCTGGGCGAGTCGGTGGCGCAATACGAGCGCGGCGTGTCGCTGATCCGCCGCTGCCGCAAGCTGCTGGGCGAAGCCGAGAAGCGCGTCGAACTGCTGAGCGAGGACGACGCCGGCCAGCCGGGCACCGAGCCAATCGAGGGCGATGAGGCGTGACCCCTTTGCCCGGGAGCGATTAACCTTGTGAGCGGGGCCGGGAACGGACTATAATTACCTGGATATTCAGGGGAATCCGTGCGCCCAGGCCTGCGGATTCCCCGCGCGTTTGTGAGCCTGTTCACCGGTTCGGGATGCAACGATGGCCTTGCCCGCCCAGAGCCTGTCCTCAAGCCCGGCTGATGCTGCCGCGCTGCCGCGGCGGTTCGCCGAGACGGCGTCCGTCGTCGAGGCCGCCCTGCGGCGCGAGTTGGACGGCTGGCTCGCCGACGTGCCGAAGGGCCTGGGCGAGGCGACGCGATACGCCCTGCTGGGCCCTGGCAAGCGGCTGCGTCCTGTGCTGCTGCTCTGGTGCGCCGAGTTGACCGGTGGCGCGGGGCGGGGGCGCGAGTCGGCGGCTGCGGCCATGCCTGGCGCGGTGGCCATCGAAATGCTGCACACCTACTCGCTGGTGCATGACGATCTGCCGGCGATGGACGACGACGACCTCCGCCGCGGTCGGCCGACCTGCCACAAGGCGTTCGGCGAGGGCGTCGCGGTGCTGGTGGGCGACGCCCTGCTGACGCGGGCGTTTGAGGTGATCGCCCGGGCGGACCTGGCGGCCGACCGCCGAGCGGCGATGGCCGCTGAACTGGCCCGGGGCGGCGGCGCCGCAGGCATGATCGGCGGGCAGGCCGAGGACCTCGCGTTCCAGAATCGCGCCGGCGACCTGGCGACCGTCGAGTACATTCACGAGCACAAGACTGCGGCGCTGTTTGCGTCGGCCTGCCGCATGGGCGCGATTGCGGCCGGTGGGTCGGACGCCGCGGCGGACCTGTGGGGACGCTTCGGGCGGAGCCTGGGCCTGGCGTTCCAGATCGCCGACGACCTGCTCGACGAGACCGGCGCGACCGAGCACGTCGGCAAGCAAACCGGCAAGGACCGGTCGGCCGGCAAGCTGACGCACCCGTCAGTCGTCGGCGTCGGGGCCAGCCGGGCGGCGGCCGCCCAGTGGATCGCCCGGGCCGAGTCGGCGCTGGATCGGCTGGCTGAGACGCTCAAGCCGGGCGGCGAGGGCGCGGGCCTGCTCGACGACCTCCGCGCGTTGAGCCGATACGTCATCGAACGGACGCGATGAGTCTGACGTAAGGATGGTGGGATGGATCAGGAAGACCTGCTAGCCCGAATCAAGTCGCCCGCGGACCTCCGCGAGATGACCGTTGCGCAGCTCGAACAGCTCGCCGGCGAGATCCGCCAGCGCATCTACGACGTCGTCAGCCGAACGGGCGGACACCTGGCCAGCAACCTGGGCGCGGTGGAACTGACAATCGCCCTGCATTACTGCTTCGATTTCAGCAAGGACCGGCTGCTGTGGGACGTCGGCCACCAGAGCTACGTCCACAAGCTGTTGACCGGGCGCAACGCGGAGTTCGGCCAGCTCCGCCGCAGCGGCGGGCTGAGCGGGTTCCCCAGCCCCGACGAGAGCGAATACGACCTGTTTGCGGTGGGGCACGCGGGCACGAGCATCTCGACGGCGATGGGCCTGGCCGTCGGTGACGATCGGCTGGGCCGCGACCGCGCGGTAGTGGCGTTTGTGGGCGACGCGAGCATCGTGAACGGCCTGGCGTTTGAGGGGCTGAACAACGCGGCGCTGCTTCAGCGGCAATTCCTGGTGGTGCTCAACGACAACTCGATGGCCATCGACGTGACACAGGGGGCGTTCGCGAAATACCTGGCCAAGATCCGCACCAGCCAGACGGTGGAGAAGCTCCGCCGCCGCGGCGAGTCGATCATCGAGCACATCCCGCTGGTCGGCAAGTCGATGCACGAGATGCTGCACCACCTCAAGCAGGGCGTGAAGTCGGCCCTGTGGCCGGACAACATCTACGAGCAACTCGGGTTCATGTATCTCGGCCCGGTGGACGGGCACGACCTGGGGACGCTCATCAGCATCCTGCGGCAGTTGCGGCACATCAACCATCCCGTGCTGCTGCACGCCTACACGCAGAAGGGACGCGGCTACGAGATCACGGCCAACGACCCCTGCGCGTTCCACAGCCCCAGCGCCTTCAACGTCGAAGCCGGCAAGATCGTCCCGGCGTCCGGCCCGCAGCGAACCTGGACGACGGCGTTCGTCGAGACCCTGCTGGGGCTGGCCGAGCGGGACGAACGGATCGTCGCGCTGACCGCGGCCATGCCCGACGGCACGGGGCTGAACAAGTTCAAGGCGCGGTTCGAGGACCGCTTCATAGACGTGGGCATTGCCGAGAGCCACGCGGTCGCGATGGCCGCCGGCCTGGCCAAGGCGGGCCTGCGACCGGTCGCGGCGATCTACTCGACGTTCCTCCAGCGCGGCTTCGACCAGGTGTTTCAGGAGGTCGTTCTCCAGGGCCTGCCGGTGGTCTTCTGCATCGACCGGGCCGGGCTGGTCGGCTCCGACGGGCCGGTCCACCACGGCTTCATGGACGTCAGCTACCTGCGCAACATGCCGGGCATGGTGCTGATGGCGCCCGCGGACGAGGCCGAGCTGCGCGGCTCGTTGGAGCTGGCGTTCAAGCTCGACTCTCCGTCGGCGATCCGCTACCCGCGCGACCGCGTGCCGGAGCGGAGCTTTGAGCCGGCGGAGCCCTTCGTGCTCGGACGATCGCGTGTGCTCCGCGAGGGCGGCGATGCGGCCATCGTGGCCTACGGCGTGTCGGTCGGCGCCGCGATACAGGCGGCCGGGGAACTGGCGGCCGAGGGGATCGACTGTGAGGTCGTCAACGCCCGCTTCGCCAAGCCGATCGACGGCGAGATGGTTCGCCGCGTGCTCGGCCGATTCGACCTGGTCGTGACGGTCGAGGATCACGCCCGCACAGGCGGGTTCGGGTCGGCGATGCTCGAATACGCCTCGGACAACGGCCTGGAGGTCGGCGGCCTGGTGCGGCTGGGCCTGCCCGACGACTGGGTCGAGGTCGCCCGCCGCGCCGAGCAGATGGCCCGCGTGGGGATCGACGCGGCGGGCATCGCCCGCACAGTCCGCGAGCGGCTGGCCGAGCGGCGCAAGGCCAGCCGACCAGCGACCGGCCCGCAGATCCGCCAGGCGATCTGAATCGCGGGAACCGTCCACCAGGCACTTGAATCTGACGCGGAGAATCATGGCTGCTCAGCGCAAGCGAATCATCGTGACGGGAAACCCCGGGCGCCAGCGCGTCACCGAAACGGTGGAACAGGTGCTGCCGTGGCTGCGCGAACGGGCCGAGATCATCGGCGGCGGGCTGGTCGGCGACTTGGCGCAACTGTCGCCGCTGGAGGCGGACCTGGCCCTGGCTTTCGGCGGCGACGGCACGATCCTGCGCGTCGGGCGGCTGCTCAAGGGGACGCAGATTCCGATCATGGGCGTGAACCTCGGCAAGCTCGGCTTCCTGGCCGAGTTCAGCCTCGACGAGATGCGCAGCCAGTTCGACAACGTGCTGGCGGGGCGCAATCACGTCTCCCGCCGCATGATGCTGGAGTGCTGCGTGCAGCAGAACGGGCAGAGCTGCGACACGCCGGGCGACTTCGACACTGTTGCGCTCAACGACGTGGTCATCAGCGCCGGCGAGCCGTTCCGGCTGATCGAGCTGCGCGTGCTGGTCGGCCGGGACGAGCTGACCAGCTACCACGGCGACGGGCTGATCGTCTCGACGCCGTCGGGGTCGACGGCCTACAACATGGCCGCCGGCGGACCGCTGCTCAACGCCGACCTGCGGGCGATGGTCGTCACGCCCATCTGCGCGCATTCGCTGAGCTATCGCCCTGTTGTGCTGCCGGACGACGTGCGGCTGACCATCGAGGCGGTCGAGGTGAACGCGGGCACGTCGGTCATCCTGGACGGCCAGGTGACCACGCGGCTGGCCGTCGGGCAGCGTGTCGTTCTCCGCCGCAATCCCGACGACTGCCTGCTGGTGGAGAACGCCGACCACCGGCGATATCACACCTGGGTGACCAAGTTGCACTGGGGCCGCCCGCCGCGCGTGCAGTGACGGCAAATCGCCGGCAGCGCCGGTGGAAAACAATCTCCCCCCGAAATAAGATTCGATGAGAATCGGATGAGGCGTTCGACGTCATCTGCCCGCCGCGCCCGCCCGGGCGACGCGCGGGACCAGGAATGCGGTGCGGCCTGATGGACAAGCGGTACCTGACCGAAGACGGCCCGGAAATCTTTCTGGGCAACGAGCTGCTGCTCAAGGGGGCGCTGGAGACGCCCGGCGGCGTGCACCTGATGACCGGCTACCCCGGCTCGCCGGTGGCGGCCTTCTTCAACGCCATCCACCAGGCGAAGGAATCCCTCATCGAGCACGGCGTCCGCGGCACGATCGCCGGCAACGAGGCCATCTCGATTGCGATGGTCAACGGCAGTCAGCTCGCCCCCTGCCGCTCGATGGCTGTCATCAAGAGCGTCGGCGTCCACGTCGCCAGCGACGGGCTGTTCCTGGGCAACCTGGCCGGCACGCACGCCGGCGGCGGCGTGGTCATTGTCTACGGCGACGACCCCTGGAGCCACTCGACACAGGTGCCGGCCGACTCGCGGTTCATCTCCGAGCACCTGCACGTCCCTGTGCTTGAGCCGGCTGACAGCCAGGAGCTCAAGGACTGGATCGCCCTGGGGTTCGAGCTGAGCAACCGCAGCAACTTCTACATCGGCTACATGGTCACGACGGAACTGGCGGACGGCGGCGGCGTGGTCCGCTGCCGGGCCAACCACTGGCCGGCGATCAACGAGCACCAGCGGATCACGCTGGACAGTTCGTCGTTCAACCTGCCAGAGCGGGTGCTGCTGCCGCCGCGGACCGCGGTGATGGAAGCCAAACTGCCCGACCGCGTGCGTCGGCTGCGCGAAGCTGCCCGCGAACTGGGCGTTGACCGCGTGGTCGGCCCGGCGGAGGGGCATCGCCGGATCGGGTTTGTCACCAGCGGCATGGCATTCCAGTATCTCCAGTACGCCGCCGAGAGCCTGGGTTGGTCGAAGCGGTACCCCGTGCTCAAGCTCGGCCTGACCTATCCGCTGGACCCCGAGGCCATCGTCGCGTTCGCCCGGCGGGTGGATCACCTGATCGTCGTGGAGGAACGGCGGAGCTTCATCGAGCGGCAGATCAGCGAGATACTGACCCGCGAGCGGCAGGCCCTGCCGCGGCAGCCGCTGGCCCAGCTATGGGGCAAGACGTTCCCCGGCACGCTGCCGGGCGTGCCGTCGCTGCGCGGGCTGTCGCCGGCGCTGGTGGTCGAGGTGCTCGCCCCGCTGCTGGAGACGCTGGACGCGCCGACCGACGCCCAGCGCGACGCCCGCGTCGAGGAGCTGAAGATCATCGAGTCGGCCACCCGCGCCGAGGTGCAGTTGCCCACGCGGACGCCGACGTTTTGCCCGGGCTGCCCGCACCGCGACAGCTCCAACGTGCTGCTGGAGATCAAGCGGGCGTTCCGCGACGAGGGCTACATGCGGCGGCATCACCGCCGCGGGCCGGTGGACCTGGTATTCCACGGCGACACCGGCTGCTACACGATGCTGATGTTCGCGCCCAACGAGTCGCTCATGCATGACTACTCGGGCATGGGCCTGGGCGGAGCGACCGGCGCGGGCATCGACCCGTTCATCGACAACAAGCAGGTCGTCTTCATGGGCGACTCGACGTTCTTCCACTCCGGCTCGGCGTCGGTGAGCAACGCGATCAAGCAGGGCCAGGACATCACCTTCATCATCCTGGACAACAAGACGACCGCGATGACCGGCCACCAGCCGACGCCCAGCGTCGAGACCGACATCCTCGGCCGACCGACCTTCGCCCAGGACATCGAGCAGGTGGTCCGCGGCATGTCGACCTACGGGCCGGCGACCGTCGTCCGCGTGAACCCCGAGCGGCGCGAGGAATACAAGTCGGTGCTGGAAGAGACGGTGCTGGCCGACGGTGTGAAGGTTATTGTCGCCGACAAGGAGTGCGGCATCACCTATCACCGCCGCCTCGCCGAAGCCCGCCGCCAGCTCGAGCAGCGCCGCGGTTTCCTGCCGCGGCTGAAGATGATGGACGTCACCCAGGAGGTCTGCGAGAACTGCCTGGAGTGCACCAAGGCGACCGGCTGCCCCGGGCTGACTTTCGCGGCGACGCCTTACGGCCAGAAGGTCGTCACCGACATGAGCTGGTGCGTCAACGACGGCGCGTGCAGCCGCGTCACGGTGACCAACGGCGACGGCGAGGACTTCAAGCCCTGCCCGAGCTTCGCCGAGGTGACCGTGCTGCGCCGCCGACCGGCCGCCCGGGCGATCGAGCGTATCGACTGGCCCGAGCTGCCCGAACCGGGCTTCGTGTTCCACGAGCCGGTTTGGCGGGCCCACCTGTCTGGCGTCGGCGGGATGGGCCTGGGCGTGGCGGCGGTCATCCTCGGCCGAGCGGGGTTCAAAGAGGGCTACACCGTCCACTTCCACGAGAAGAAAGGCCTAGCCATCCGCAACGGCGGCATCTACAGCCAGGTCACTTTCAGCCGCGACGGGCGGCCGGTCTGCCAGGCGATCCCCGACGGCCGGGCCGATCTGCTGCTGGGCGTGGACCTGCTGGAGGCGGCCCGCGCGGTCGACCCCAAGACGCCCCTGCGCGTCGCTTCGCCCGGCCGAACGGTCGCGGTTCTGAACACGCGCAAGACGCCGACGATCGCCGGGCTGGCCGGCCGCGAGGACTTCGACGTCGACGACCTGGTCGGGCAGATCCGCCGCGTGAGCAAGGGCGAGAAGCTCTGGGCGGCTGACCTGAGCGACTTCTGCGAGCAGATGCTGGGCAACAAGCTTTACGTGAACGTGATGATGCTCGGGCTCGCCTGGCAGCTCGGCCTGACGCCGGTGAGCTGGGAGTCGATGGAGTGGGGCATGCGCCAGTCGCTGCGGATCGACTGGGAGACGAACCTGGAGGCGTTCCGCCTCGGCCGGGCCGTTGCGGTCCGTCCGCAGTTGCTGGCTGCGTATCGCGCGGTGGACTACAAGTCGACCATCGAGGACAAGGCGGACATCCTGACGCGTCGCCGCCGCCGCGGCGCCCGGCTGGCACAGGGCTATCGCGATCTGGCCGCCGACACGATCAAGCGTTGCCAGCGTCTGAGCGACCGCGACAAGGTGGACCTGGCGGTGCGCATCTACGACTGCGTGCAGCACAGCGGGCGGGCCTACGCCCGGCGATACGCCGCGCTGGTGAGCGAGGTCTACCGCAAGGACGACGCGGGGCAGGGCTTCCGGGCGACGCGGGCGGCGCTGTGGGAACTGCACCGGCACATGTGCATCAAGGACGAGATCTACGTCGCCGGGCTGCTGACCAGCGAGGAGAAGTTCCGCCGCGACCGCGAACGGTACAACGTTGATCCGTCGCGCGGCGATCGGCTGCGCTACCGGTTCCACACGCGGCCGGAGTTCGACTTCGGCCGCTTCAAGGTGCGCCTCAGGATTTCGACCCGCCCCTGGCAACTGCGGCTGGTGAGCAAGTGCCGCTGGCTGCGGCCGCTGCTGCCGGCCTGGCACCGCCGCGAGAAGGAGTTCCGCGACTGGTACATCGCGCTGGTCGAGCGGTTCGCCTACGCCGACGAGGCCGAGTACGACCGCTTCTGCCGGGCGCTGGAGTGCACGCGCGAGGTCACCGGCTACCGCGAGGTCCGCTACCCCAAGATGCGCGACGCCCGCCGGCAGGCCGAACGAATCCTCAACCAGGAAGTCCCGGTCGAGGCCCCGCCGCTGATGAGCCTGCCCGTGGCGTCGGCCTGAGCGCCGAGCTTGACAGTCCGCCCCGGCCCCGGTACGCTCGAAATTTCCGCAGACAGTGAGGACTTGGCATGCGAAACCCCCGGTCTATGCTCATCACGTGCCTGCTCGCGACGGCCTGGCTCGGCGGCTGCGTTTCGGCGCCCGAGCGGCCCATCAGCGCCGCGCTGAATCAGCCAACCGACGCCGCGCCGGCTGCCCCGGCTGAGGCGGCGCCTGACCTGGCCGTCCAACTCGCCGACGTGGCGGCCACCGACCCGGTGGCCCGGGTGAACGGCCAGCCGATCTCGCGCGAGCGGCTCTGCTCGCTGCTGATCGACGCCTACGGTCGCGAGATGCTCCAGGCCCTGGTTGCGCTGGAGGTCGTCAAGCAGGCGGCGGCCCAGAAGGGCGTCACCGTGACGGCTGCCGATCTGGCCGACGAGCGCAGCCGCTCGTTCCCCGAAGAGCTGAAGAAGATGCCGCCAGGCGAACGCGGGCGGCTGCTGGACGACTACCTGGCCCGCAACGGGCTGACCCACGCCCACTGGGAACTGGCGGTGGAGCGCAACGCGTACCTCCGCAAGCTCTCGCAGGACGTGCCCCGGCCGACCGAGGAGCAGCTTCGCGAGGTCTTCAAGCGGAAGTACGGCGAGAAGGTCCAGGTGCGGCACATGCAACTGGCGACGATGGACGACGTGCGCAAGGCGACCGATCGGCTGAAGAGCGAGCCGTTCGAGAAGGTCGTCAGGGATCTGTCGACCAACGAGCGCAGCGCCGCCAACGGCGGGCTGCTGCCGCCGTTCACCCGCGACGATTCGGCCTATCCCGAGCCGATCCGTCAGGTGGCGTTCGGGCTCAAGACCGCTGGCGAGGTCTCCAGCCCGGTGATCGTTCGCGGCGAATACCACCTGCTTCAGCTCGTCAAGCTGATCCCGGCTGAGGAGACGAAGTTCGACGCGGTGCGCGACGAACTGGCCGGCGAGATTCATGACGGGCTGGTTCGCCAGCAGATGAACCAGTTGCTGCGGCTGCTGCCCGCGAGCGCGAACATAGAGATCCTCGACCCGGCGATCAAGGCGGAAGTGGATCGCTACAACCGCGAGCATGGGGAGGGGGCCGAGGACGCATCGAACGCCCCGCCGCCGCAGGCGCCGAAGTGATCCGCCGGGCCGCCGCCGCGACACGATTCCATACTCAGGAGCAATCGGGATGACCCGCTCGACCGACGACATGCCGGCGGGGCAGGCCGGGCCCGGCAAGGGTTCGCCGCTGCCGCCGTCTCAGGACTTCACGATCAACGTCGCCGACCGCATCCGGCGGCTGCCGCCGTACCTGTTCGGCCAGATCAACGCGCTCAAGCACGCCAAGCGGCAGGCGGGCGTGGACATCATCGACCTGGGCATGGGCAATCCGTCCGACCCCACGCCCGGGCCGATCGTCGAGAAGCTGATCGAGGCGGCTGCCGATCCGCGCAACCAGCGCTACAGCGCGTCAGCCGGCGTGGCCAACCTCCGCCGTGAACTGGCCCGCAAGTACGATCGCCGCTGGGGCGTGAGCCTGGACCCCGCGACCGAGGTCATCGCGACCATCGGCAGCAAGGAGGGCTTCTCGCACCTCTGCCTGGCGCTGATGGGCCCGGGCGACACGGCCGTCGTGCCGTCGCCGGCGTTTCCCATTCACGTCTTCGGCGTCGCGCTGGCCGGCGCCAACGTCATCAGCGTCCCTCTGGGCAACGACCAGGCGTTCCTCGACCGCATCGCTTACGTGGCCGAGCACCTCTACCCGCGGCCGAAGGTGCTAATCCTGAACTATCCGCACAACCCGACGACGATGGTCGTGCAGCCGGAGTTCTGGGTCGAGGTCGTGCGGCTGGCCAAGCGGTTCGGGCTCTACGTCATCAGCGATTTCGCCTACGGCGAGACCTGCTTCGACGATTACCGGGCGCCCAGCTTCCTGTCGGCGCCCGGCGCCAAGGACGTGGGCGTGGAGTTCACCACCTGCTCCAAGCCCTACAACATGGCCGGCTGGCGGATCGGATTCGCCGCGGGCAACCGCGAGATGATCAAGGCCCTTGCGACGATCAAGGGCTACTACGACTATGGCATCTTCCAGGCGATCCAGATCGCCGCGATCATTGCGATGCGTCACGGCGACGAGGAGGTCGGCAGGCAGGCGGCCGTCTACCAGTCCCGCCGCGACGTCGTCCTGCGCGGGCTGGAGCGGCTGGGCTGGCAGTCGGCCGACTGCAAGGCGACGATGTTCGTCTGGACGCGCGTCAGCGACGAGCATCTGGCCGGGCGGGGGACGATCGACTTCACGATGCGGCTGATGGAAGAAGCCGAGGTCGCGGTCGCGCCGGGCCGGGCCTTCGGCGAAGCCGGCGAGGGGTTCCTGCGGATCGCCCTGGTGGAGAACGAACTGCGCCTCAAGCAGGCGCTGCGCAACATCGACCGTGCGATGAACAAGCGGCGTTCCAAGGCCTGACCGGATCGCGGGCCGGACGCACACTGCCACGGAAGTGCCCATGAAGGCCCTCAAAGCCCTGTTCAACGGCGGACTCTATCTGCCCAGCGAGAAGAGCCAGACGCTCAACGCTCCGGTGCAGACCGCCGCCGACTGCCCCTGGCTGTTCGTGCCGATGCTCCAGCACGCGGGCACGGCGGCCGAGGCGATCGTCGGGCCGGGCCAGGCGGTGCTGGCGGGCCAGAAGATCGGCCAACCCGCCGACGGCGACTCGGCCGCAGTCCACTCGCCGGTCAGCGGCACGGTCCGCGCGGTCGAGGAGATTCGCCTGCCCGACGGCACGCGGGCGGCGGCCGCGGTGATCGAGAACGACTGCGAGCATCGGCCCGCCGACGGCATTAACGTCCCCTGTGAGCCGGCTGAAGTGACCGTGACGAACTTCACCGAGCGGTTCGCCGACTGGGGCCTGGTGCAGATGCAGGCAAACGGCATGCCGCTGCACCGCCGCCTCCAGATCGCTCGCGAGCACAACGTCCGCACCGTCGTCGTCAACGCGATGGAGAGCGAGCCCTATCTGACCGCTGACCATCGGCTTACCGTCGAACAGACGCTGCTGGTGGCGCTGGGGCTGACGCACATCTGCCGCCTGGTCGGCGCCGAGGCCGGCATCGTGGCCGTCGATCAGCGCCGCCCGGACGAGGCTGCCCTGCTGGATAAGCTGCTGGCCGACCACGCCGAGGAGCACGGGCTGATGCTCGAGGCGGCGATGGTGGACAACCGCTACCCGCAGGGCCACGAGCTGATGTTGCTCAAGACGCTGTTCGACGAGGAGGTGGAGGTCCGCCTCTCCGACGGCGCGGGCGAACTTGCATCCGACCGCGCGGGCGTCTGCGTGCTGGCCGTCGGTACGGTTGCGGCCGCCGCCGACGCGATGCTCTTCAACCGGCCGCTGACGCACCGCGTGGTGACCGTCTCGGGCGAAGCCGTCGGAGCCCCGGGTAATTTCCTCGTGCCGGTGGGCATGCGCTTCAGCGACGTGCTGGACTGCTGCGACGTGAGCCCGACGATCGATCGGCTGATCGTCGGCGGGCCGATGACCGGCATCGCCCAGGCCGACGACCAGTCGGTGTTCACCAAGCAGACGGCCGGCCTGGTGCTGTTCTCAGCGGCGATGGTTCACCAGCCCGGCCCGTGCATCCGCTGCGGGTGGTGCGTGGAGGACTGCCCGGTGCAGATCAACCCGGCACTGCTGGCCGGCCTGGCCGAGTCGGGCCGCTGGCATCGCGGGTTCGCCCACCACGCCGAGACCTGTATCGAGTGCAACATCTGCTCCTACGTCTGCCCGTCGCGGCTGCCGCTGCTGGAGCACATCCGCAAGCTCAAGCGGGCGATGGCCCGCGACCAGCAAGCCCGCGCGGGCGAACGGGGGCCCGCCTGATGGTTGACCGTTCCGCCAGCCCGGCCCCCAACCCGCTGCCGCGAGCAGCCCGGACGATCGAGCGCCCCCCGCACTGGCGGGCCAGCGAGACCGGCTCGCACATCTTCTGGACGAGCCTCTACGCCGCGGGCCTGCCGACGCTGGCTGGGCTGGCATTCTTCGGATGGGCCGGGCTGTGGGTGCTGGCGCTGTCGGTCGGATCGGTCGCGGCGACCGAGTGGCTGTTCGTCGGGTTGGCCCGCCGGCCGAGCCACGCGCGGCACGGCGGCCACCAGCACACGCTGCTGCTGGGCCTGCTGCTGGGGCTGACGCTGCCGGCGACGGTGAACTGGCAGGTGGTCGTGCTGGCCGGCGTCGTCACCGTCGTCGTGGGCAAGGGCCTGCTCGGCGGGCTGGGGCATTACCTGTGGCACCCGGCGCTGATCGGCCGATTCGTCGTGCAGGTGCTCTTCTACGACCAGCTCTCGCCGGACAAGGGCTGGCTGCTGCTGGACCGGCATCACCTGTTCTTCGGCAACCTGCACAACGCCGCCGTCGCGTCGACCTACAGTTCCTGGGCCGTCGCCGACGCCGCGCCGGGCGCCAGCGCCTTCTCGCAGGGCTACCCGCTGGCGCCCATCGCCGAGATGGCCCACGGCTCTGGCCAGTGGATCCACCACGCCGTCGCCCAAACCGGCCAGTCGATGCACTCTTCCGCGGGCGAGGTTCTCTTCCGGCTCACCTGGGACAGGCTGCCCGCGTTGGGCGACATGATCATCGGCGCCGTCCCGGGCAACATCGGCGCCACCTGTGCCGTCGCGCTGGTCGTCGGCGGCATGCTGCTGATGTATCACGGCCACGTCCGCTGGCAGCTCGTGGGGCCGTTCCTGCTGGCTGCCGCCCTGGCCGCCGCGATCTGCCCGCTGCGGATCGCCGGGCCGACCGACCACCTGAGCTGGCAGTGGCTGCCGGGTTTCGTCTTCTACAACCGCATGCCCGTCGGGCCGGTCTACGTCGCGTTCCACATGGTCAGCGGCGAACTGCTGCTGGGCTGCTTCTTCTTCGCCGGCGACATGGTCTCGCGCCCGATCACCAAGTCGGGTCAGGTCATCTTCGGCGCCGGCTGCGGGGCGCTGGCGATCGTCCTTCGGCTGTACCTGTTCATGCCCGGCGGCGCCTACATCGCCATCCTGCTGATGAACACGCTCACCCCGGTCATCGACCGCATCACCCAGCCGCGGGCGTTCGGACATTGAGGAAGAGGTCAGGGATCGGGGGTCAGGGGTCAGGGTTCGCCAGGCCGATCCCGACCTCCGGCCCCCTTCTTCCCTTCCTCCCCCGTTCCCGCTATCATCTTGGGCCATGAACGAACAGGAAACACCCGAAGTCTCCGCTTCGCCCGCGCCGCTGGACGCGTTGGCCCAGCAGATCGAGGCCCTGCTGCTGGCCAGCGACGAGCCGCTTAGCCATTCCAAGCTGGGCGTGCTGACCGGCGCCGGGCGCAAGGAGGTCCGCGCCGCCATCGAGGCCCTCAACGCCGCCTACGAAACCGGCGGCCACAGCTTCCGGGTCGAGGAGATCGCCGAGGGGCTCCAGATGCTCACGCTGGGCAAGTTCAACGACCTGCTGGAGCAACTGCTCGCGGTCCGCCGCGACAGCAAGCTCTCGCAGGCGGCGCTGGAGACGCTCGCGGTCGTCGCCTACAAGCAGCCGGTCCAGCGGGCCGACATCGAGATCATCCGCGGCGTCGCCTGCGGCGAGGTGCTCCGCAGCCTGATGGAAAAGCGGCTGGTCAAGATCGTCGGGCGGGCCGAGGTGCTCGGACGCCCGATGCTCTACGGCACGACGCGGCGGTTCCTGGAGGTCTTCGGGCTCAAGGGGCTTGCGGACCTGCCTAAGGCCGAGCAACTCAAGAACCCGGACCGCCAGGCGCAGGAATCCGACGACGCGGCCGCCAAGGCGGCTGCGGAGACGCCCGCAGAATCGCCAGCCGAATCCCCGGCGGAGCCCGCCGCCGAAGCGCCCCCGGAACAATCGGGTCAGTGAATCGCTCGGGTCGAGGGGCAGGGGGCTCCACGAGAACTCAAACTTCATCCAACCTTTGCGCCGGCGCTGTTGTCTGAAACGGCGAAGGGCGCTTATAATGTGCACTTCCGTGTTGAAGTTGTAGGTTCCGAAACGGGGTCGGTCATGAACGGCGAATCGTCCACGCTCAACGCTCACGTGCTCGTGCTCAACAAGCACTACATGGCGCTGCGCGCGGTGAACGTCCGCCGGGCCTTCTCGCTTCTGTTCCGCGACCTGGCCGAGGTCGTCAGCATCGAGGACGGCTCCTACGCGACCTACAACATCTCCACTTGGATGGAACTGAGCGAGTACCGCGCCAAGTTCGAGCCCGACGGGCACGACTGGGTCCGCACCGTGCGGTTCCAGATTGCCGTCCCGCGGGTCATCCGGCTGCTGTTCTACGATCGGCTCCCGCGGCAGGAGGTGAAGTTCAACCGGCGGAACATCTTCGCCCGCGACGAGAACCGCTGCCAGTATTGCGGCAAGCGGTTCCCCACCAGCGAACTGTCGTTGGACCACGTCGTGCCGCGCTCCCAGGGCGGGGCCAGCACGTGGGAGAACATCGTCTGCGCCTGCCTCACCTGCAACATCCGCAAGGGCGGACGCACGCCGCAGCAGGCGCACCTGAAGCTGGTCCGCCACCCGGTCAAGCCCAAGCGGTCGCCGATGCTCTCGGTCCGCCTCGGGCAGGATCGCTACGCCTCCTGGAAGCAATTCCTCGACCACGCCTATTGGTCGGTTGAACTGAAGGAGTGACCAGCGCGCACTTGTCGCTTCCCATCCCCCGTCGCGCCGCGGCGGGGGATTTTTCATTCCCGGGAAGAGGTGTCTGACACCTCTTCTTCGGGTCAATGCTCGGGGGCGGTGGTTGGGCCAGCGCGCGGGCGCGGCGGCGGAGGCGGGGGGGCGGCCATCGAAGGCAGAAACACAGTGACTTCCGCGCCGCCGCTGGCGCGGCACTCCGTCGGACGCCGGGCCGCCCACAGCCAGGCCACCGGACCTTCGTACCGGCCCGCCCAGCAGCCGCGAACCGGCATGCGCAGGGCGAACGCCCCGACTGGCCCGCTCGAATCGGCTGACGGCTCGATCGACAACTCCACGCGGCTGCCCACGCGCCGGTATCCGGCGATGCGGACCGCGCCGCCGTCGACCTGAAGCTCGCGGCCCGACGGCCCGCTGTCCAGTCCGACGCCGCCCGGCAGGGTCAGCTCGATCAGCCAGCCGCGGTCGCCCGATGGCGGCGAGGTGCACCGCAGCTCCAGCGTGGCAGCTTGCCCGACGGCCAGCCGGTCCGCGTCCAGTCGGACCGACAGGCCGGCTGACGAGTGCTGCGGGCCAGGCCAGGTCTGGGCGACGACCTGCGCCCAGACGCCGCGTCCGACCGCGTGCAACAGGAGCGGCCCGCCGCCCGGGGCCAGCCCGGTCAGGTCCGCCGCTTCGGGCTGGACCGTCATCGCCTCCGGCCCGCGCGGGATGGGGAAGACGCGCGGCGGGCGGCCCTCCTCAAGCAGTTCGACGAAGCTGACCTTCGATCCGTTGGTCGGCGCGGCGGCTGCCGGTTCGACGGCGGCCACTGCATCCTGGTCCGCGCCGCCCGCCATCAGCGCCCGTACCGCGACCATCGTCGCGACGGCGTTGCCCCAGCCCCCGTCGGCTTGGCGGTGGAGCATCAGCCAGCGCCGGCAGGCGGCCGCCGATTCGCTCGACGCGCCCGTGCGGTCCAGCACCCAGGCCGACAGGGCCGTCGCGATCGTGCGGGAGGTGGCTTCGTCGAAACCGAGCCCGCGGCCGCGGCCCGGTTCGACCGCCAGCATGCCCTCGCCGTCGATCCGCGTGCCGTCGGCGATGCGAACGGCCAGCGATCCGGCCTCGACCGGGCGGCGGGCGCTGTAGAGGGCGTTGGCCAGCACCGCCAGCAACAGGTTCTCTCCGCCGGCGGCCGACGCCGTGGCAATGACCGACTCCAGCGGGCCCTTCACCTGGATCGGGTCGCCGCCGGCGCCGCAGCAGGCCCAGCAGGCCCAGGCCATCTGCGACGCCCCGGCCAGTTCTTCGTCGCCGACCGGGGCGTCGTCGCCGCGCTTGCGGACCGAACCGGTCCGACGCTGCTGCGTGCGACGCAGCCAGAGCAGGGCGTCGTCGATCAGCCGACGGTCGATGGCCCAGTTCGACGGCTGCACCGCGCCCAGTGCCAGCAGGGCGACGGAGGTCGCGGCGGCGGAGGAATCGTCGCCGGCGTGATCGGCGAAGCCCCCGCCCGACGCCCGGTAGTCCAGCAGACTGGCGTAGGCCGCCGCCAGGTCGTTCCTCAGCCGCACGGTCAGCGCCGCCGGCGTGCCGGGCTGTTTGTCCAGCAGTTCCAGCAGGCAGTGATCGACGGATATGCGGGCCGCCCAGTAGTCGATCCGCGGTCCGGGCTGGTCGGCCAGCGAGCGCTGCGCCCGCAGCATCGCGCTCATCCGCGTCGGGTCCAGTTGCAGCAGGAGCGAGTCGATGCCGCTGCCGGGCGGCAGGTCGATCCGCGCCTGTCCGCCGGCTGGCAGGAACCGGTTGAACACCTCGCTGCGCGCCGGGCGCGGCGGCCGGACGTGCAGCATGAATTCCCGCTGGACGGCGAGGTGCGGCTCGACGTCCTTGCCCGTCTGAAGCGTGAACCGCAGCGCGTAGTCGCCCGGGGCCAGGGCGGCCAGGTCGTAGACCGCCGCGGCCGACTGCCGGGCCGCCACATCCAGCGGACGCTCGGTTTCGCCGGTCAGCTCAAGTCGGCCGGGCGCGATGCCCTCAGCCAGGTTGACGTAGAGCCGCTGAGCGTAGCCGGTGCTGTTGGTCGCGCAGGCGACCAGCCGAACCGACTCGCCCGGGCGCAGCGTGGGCGTGGACGGCGTGGGGCTGTCGGACGCCCCGCTTTCAGTTTCAGCCGGCAGGTCGTTGAGCAGGTCCAGGGCGATCTGGCCGGCTGACCGGATGTCCTGCGTCGCGCGGCCCTGGCGCCCCGTGGCGTCGATGGCGTCGGCTGACAGCCACCAGTCGCTGGTCGTCTCGGGCATGCGGAAGTTCACGGTCAGCCGACCGTCCTGGCCGGTGAGCAGTTGCGGTCGCCAGAGGAAGGCGTGACCGACTTCTCCGGGCACCGGCCCGACGCTTCCGTACGCCGAGGGCAGGAGGTGGTCGATCAGGCGGGAGACCGCTCCGTCCGGTTCGCCGGGCAGCTCCAGCAATTCCGGGCCGGCGCCGGGCGGCTGGTCCGGCCGCGGCGTTGCCGGGGAGCGGACCTGGAGCATCGACTCGCCCGGCGATGGCATGGGCGCATATCGCCGCGCCGACCGCAGCGCCACCACGCCGGCCGCCGACACCGCGAGGGTTATCAGCAGCAGCACCGCTGCTACCGGGGCCAGGCGGCGGTTGTTCCGCAGGATCGTCAGCGCCGTCGCCGTCAGCATCAGGGCAGCCAGGAACCAGTAGCCCGGCGCCAGCAGCGGCTGATAGCGGCGGTTGAGGGCCTGGAATTTCTCGCGCCGGATCGGCCCGGAGTCCAGCCGATGGAACGTCCGGCGGTCCGGGGCGACGCGCTGCACGGGTTGAACGTCCGGCGACCTGCTCGCGGGGTCATCCTGGCGCATGGAACGCCGCAGCTCGGTCAGGCTGCGCGTGCCCCACTGCGAACTGTAGAGTTCGCCGCTTAGGACCCCCAGCCAGAAGGCCTGCTCCTCGCTGTTGCCGCGGCCGAGCCACAGGCCCGGCGACATCCAGTGGCGCAGCCGGTCCAGTTCCTCCGCACCGCCGTCCCGTCCTGAAGCGGCGAGCAGGCCTGTGTCCTGGCCCGTGAGGCCTTGCTGCTGCATGGCCGACCGCGTCGCCTCGTCCAGCCCGCCCAGCGAGATGCCCACCGCCTGGCCGGGCGGCTTGCCCGCGGGGTCGGTCACCTCGACGTAGAGCTCGCCGCTCTGGCCCGGCGTGTAGTTCCGGCGGTCCGTGCGAAGCGTGACCGTCAGGTCGCGCTGCGGGCGTGCGACCCACAGCCAAGTTTCCTGCGGGTCGACCAGTTCGCGATCGAGCGTGCGTCCGCTGGAGCTGGCTGCGGGTTCGCCGCCGTCGATCGGCCGACCCATCCGGTAGCTCACCAGCCGCAGCAGACCCCACACGCCGGGCGGGACGGCCAACTCCACGGCGGCCTGGCCAGCGGCGTCGGCGGCGACCATCATCGTCTGGACGGCCTGCCCGTCGTGGAGCAGTTCGAGCAGGGCCTGCTCGCCGGCCTCCAGGCCCGTGAGCGTCACCTGCGAACTGCCTTCGCCGGGCAGCACGGGCCGGGCGACGCGCAGCAGGTAGTGATAGACCGGCGTGCCCCAGTTCAGCGGCACGGTCAGCTCGACCCGCTGGCCCGCGGCGTCGTCCCCGAGCGTTGCGTCAATGCGGACGCTGGGCAACCGCCGCAGCATGCCCTTGGGAAAGACCAGCCTGGCCGTGCCGGCGGGGCCTGTCCTGGCCAGCTCGCGCCCCTGGTGAATCAGCCGCACGCCGCCGACCGGCCGACCGAGGGGGTCGCGGGCCAGCACAAGCAGTTCCTGTCCGGCGCCTGGGAGTTGCATGGGCGTGACCGGCGTCGCCAGCAGGACCAGGGGCTCCCCGGTGACGCGTAGCTCCAGCGTCGCCGACGCGACGGCGCCCTGGTCGGCGCCGCCGGCCTCGGCGCGGATGCGCAGCAGGCCCTGGTCGGCTGAGCCGGACGCGAGGATCAGCTTCTCGCCGCGGCCCTGCTCGTCGAGCAGGAGTTCGTACTGGTTGGTTGGGGTGAAGACGCGCGCCCGGCCGCCGCGGACCGGGCGGCCCTGGCCGTCGGTCAGGCCCAGCGTGAGGCGGACCATCTGGCCCGGGCGATAGAGTGTGCGGTCGGACTCAAGCGACAGCCGCAGGTCGCGGCCCTGGCCGAAGCGGTTGGTCGGCTCGACGTAGACGGCGGTTCGGGCGATCTCGGCCGGCGCGGTCGCGGCCCGGGCGGAGTCGGCCGGGTCGTCGCCGGCGGCGTCGACGTAGCCCTCGATCAGCAGGCCGCCGCTGGGCGCGGCGTTGCCCAGGGGGTACTCCATGACCGCGATGCCGTGCGGCGTGGTCTGCGAGCCGCGCTGCATCAGCACGACGCCGCGCCGGTCGAGCACGCGGAAGCCGATCTGCAATCCGCCCAGCGGCTGGCCGCTGACCGGGTGCTGGGCGAGCAGGCGGATGCGCACTGTTTGGCCGCCGCGGTAGGCGGGCCGGTCGGTAACGATCGACAGGGCGTGCGGACGGCGAAGCCGGACCGGCCAATCGACGCGGTCGTTGCCGACCGACGTGCTGACCGACAGCCGCAGCGCGATGCGGTCGGGTGCGTCGGCCGGCGGGACGAACGTGCAGGTCGCGGGGCCCTGGTCGGTGGTGTAGGCCTTGCCGCGTCCGAGTACTTTGCCGGTCGCCGGGTCGAGGATGTCGAAGAAGATCCGCGCCGGCGTAATCGGCTGGTTCGTGCGTTCGTCGAGAACCTGGACGAGAACGGAGGAGGGCGAGCCGGCGTCGAAGACCTGCTGGCCGGTGATGACGATGTGGATCGGGGCTGGGCGGAGAAGTTCGAGCACAGTCGAGGCGCCGAACAGGCCGATCCAGCAGATTCCGCCGAGCGTGAGCAGGACGGCCAGGCGGCGGATGCGTCCGCGAGCGCGGCGGGCCTCGGGCGTGAGCGGCTGGTCGGGATCGGGAGCCAGCGAGCGGCGCGGCCGCAGGTCGGGCCGACCCCCGGCGGGGTCCGGTTCGCGTTCGCCTCCCTGCGTGGCCGGCGGAGTCTCCATGGGCCAAATTATAGCAGAATGTCGCAACATGCGCGGCGCCATTGCGTGGGGGCAGGAGACAGGAGGCGGAGAGAGGAGACAGGAGAAGCCGTAGGCGCCCTTTCTCGCCCGCCCCCCGGTCCCCGGGCCCAGACCCCTGCCTCCGCACTTTGCCATCCTGCGCGGACGGTGTAGAATAATAGAAGCCGTGCGGGTCGCGAGGGCGTCACTCGGCGCCTCCGTCGCCGGCCGCCCGGCAACGGTCCCCCGACGCACGGTGGAGGTGACAGATGAAACGCACATGGGTGTTCTCGGCGGCGCTGGCTGCCATTTTGCTGTTTGCCGTTGCGCCCGCGCAGGCGGACGGCCGCGGCCACGTCAGCCTCGGCGGCGCCAGCGTCGGTTTCGGCGGCCACGGGTGGAACGTCGGCATCAACCTCGGCGGCTCCTATCGCGGCACTTCGTGTGGGCCGGCCTACCGCTCGTACGGCTACTACCGGCCGTCCTACGGCTACAGCTACGCCCGGCCGTACGCGTATGGCTATTCCACGCCGTTCTACTACTCGTCGTACGGCTATTACCCCTACGCTGCCTACTACAGCTATCCCTACGTCTCGAGCTATTACAGCTATCCCGCCGTCTCCAGTTACTACAGTTACCCGGCCACCGCGACCTATTACAGCTACCCTGGCACGACGACGATCTACACGAGCACCGTGCCGGCTCCCGTTGTCGCACCCGCGCCGGCCTACGTGGTCTACCCCTACGGCGGCTACGCACGATTCAGCATTTGCTGGTAGGGCGAACTTCGACGGCTTCCCCCCAGGCGGGCCGATTCGGCCCGCCTGATTCTTGCGCCCATCCCGCAGGCTCGCGCTTTCTGGTATCTTCCACGCATGCCCGACCTGCGGCTGGATAGCCCGGTGCAGTTTCTCAAGGGCGTCGGACCGGCCCGCGCGGAAGTTCTGGCCGGCCTGGGCATCCGCACCGCCGGCGACCTGCTGTTCTACTTCCCGCGCGACCTGGCCCGCCGACCCGCCCGCGAACCGATCGAGGCCGTCCGCTCCCGCGCCGGCCAGGACGTCACCCTCGGCGGCGTGCTCGAACGAGCCCGCTGGGGCGGGCGGCCCTATCGCCCCGTCTTTTCCGCGCGCGTCGCGGACAACACCGGCGCCATCGACGTCGTCTGGTTCAACGCCTCATGGCTCCGCGACAAGCTCAACGAGGGCGACCGCGTCGTCCTCACCGGCCGGCTCCGCCGCGGGTCGCGCGGACTGGAGATGAACAACCCCAAGTTCCAGATACTCACCGGCGACGACGACCCCGCGCCGGCTGAGGGCGAGGCCTGGGAGCCCGTCTACCCCGCCGGCGCCGAGATCACCAGCAACCAGCTCCGCTCGCTCCTGCGGCGGAACCTGCCGCGCCTCCTGCCGCTGGTCGTTGATCCGCACGACGCCGGTTACCTGGCCGATCGCAAACTGCTCGATCGCCGCCTGGCCGTCGGCCGGTTGCACTTTCCCGCGATGCCCGCGACGCCGATCTCGCTGTCGGCCGCGGAGTTGCCGCTCGAACCCGACCTGTCAGCCGAAGAGATTTCCGCCCGCCGCGCCGCCGCCCGCCACCGGCTGGCCTGGGACGAGGCGCTGCTCTTCCAGCTTGCGCTGGCCATGCGCCGCCGTGCCCGCCAGACGCAACTGGCCGCCCCCGCGCTGCCCTGCGACGGCCGCGTCCGCGACCGCATCCTCAGCCGATTTCCCTTCGAGCTGACCGGGGCCCAGCGGCGGGCCATCGACCAGATCGCCGCCGACCTCGCCCAGCAGGTCCCGATGAACCGTCTGCTCCAGGGCGACGTGGGCTCGGGCAAGACGGTCGTCGCCCTCTTTGCCGCGCTGGTCGCGGTCGCGAACAAGTGCCAGGCCGCCATCATGGCCCCGACCGAAATCCTCGCCGCCCAGCACCACGACCGCATCGCCCAGTATCTCCGCGGCAGCCGCGTCCGCTGGGCCATGCTCACCGGTTCGCTCACCGCCGCCGCCCGCCGCGACGTTCATGCCCGGCTGGCAGCCGGCGACCTGGACCTGGTCGTCGGAACGACCGCGCTGCTGAGCGAGGGCGTCCGCTTCGCCCGCCTCGCGGTCGCCGTCATCGACGAGCAGCACAAGTTCGGCGTCTATCAGCGATCCGACCTTCGCCGCCATGCCGGGCCCGCGCCGCACACGCTGGTCATGACGGCCACGCCGATTCCGCGGTCGCTGGCGCTGACCGTCTTCGGCGACCTGGCCGTCTCGACGCTGGACGAACTGCCGCCCGGACGCGGGCGGATCGACACCCGCGTGGCCACGCCGGCCAACCACGCCGCGGCGTTCGACTTCATCGCCCAGCGGCTGGCGGCGGGCGGGCAGGCCTACGTCGTCTGCCCGCGGGTCTCGCCGACTGACGACCCCGACGCCGAGGAGGATCCGGCCGCCCTGACGCTGTCAGCCGAGCGGGCCTTCGATCGGCTCAAGCCGCGATTCTCCCGCTTCGGCATGGCCCTGGTGCACGGCCAGATGGACCGCGCCCGCCAGCAGGCCGCCCTGGCCGACTTCGCTGCCGGCCGGGTCCGCGTGCTCGTCGCGACCACGGTGATCGAGGTCGGCGTGGACGTGCCGGCTGCCAACATCATGGCCGTCCTGGGTGCGGAGCGGTTCGGCCTGGCCCAACTCCACCAGCTCCGCGGGCGGATCGGCCGGGGCGAAGCGGAGCGGAGCTATTGCCTGCTCCTGACCGACGCGGACGACGAGTCGGCTGCCGCGAGGCTGGGCATTCTCGAAAAGACGCGGGACGGTTTCCGCATCGCCGAGGCAGACCTGGCCCAGCGCGGGCCAGGCCGGATGCTGGGCGTCGCCCAGCACGGCCAGACCGAGTTCCGCTACATCGAGCTGGTCCGCGACTTGCCGATGATCCGTGCCGCCCGCCGCGAGGCCTTCGCCACGATCGCCGCCGACCCGACGCTGGCCGCGCCCGGCCGGGCGATTCTGCGCCGCGAACTGATGAAGACCCACGGCGCGACGATGGACCTCGTCGACGCTTAGGGGACTGGTCCGCTCTTCGCGTCTTCGCGAAAAAGGGACCGGTCCCCCTCTCCCCCGCTGGAATGCCGAGTTTCGAGTGGCAAGTTTCCAGTTCCGAGTGCAGAATGCGGAATGCGGAATCAAGACACCCTCACCCCAACCCTCTCCCTCGCGAGCGAGGGAGAGGGAGAAGATCGCGTACGGGGACTGGTTTGCCCTTTGCGGGCCAGACCCCTTGGCTCCCGGCCAAACGCATTCTGTGATCCGGTCGATCCCGTCGGGTCGGGATGCCGCGAGAATGTTTCCCCCTCGGCGCTCCTGGCGGTTCCCTCTTCTTACCTTTCCCCCTTCCTGCCGTGTGATCGTTCTTCCCCGTGCAATCCGTGTTCCTCCGACGCGCGAAATGGGATTGATCGCCCCGCGGGGATGGGATACGCTTCGCTGAATCGGGGAGGATTTCGCGCGAGGGTATTCGATGAAGCTGAGCGAAGAGGCGATCGGACAGATCAAGTTCAATGAGCAGGGGCTCGTCCCGGCGATCGTGCAGGACGCCGAGAACGGCCAGGTGCTCATGATGGCGTGGATGAACGCTGACTCCATCCGCGACACCGTGCGGACGGGCAAGACGCACTTCTGGAGCCGCAGCCGAAAGAAATACTGGATGAAGGGAGAGAGCAGCGGGCATGTCCAGGAGGTCGTCTCCCTCCACGTCGACTGCGACGGCGACACGCTGCTGGTGCGGGCTCGCCAGACCGGGGCGGCTTGCCACGAGGGGTACCGCTCCTGCTTCTTCCGCGCCGCCGGCGCCGACGGGGCGTGGATGGCCACCGAGCAGCGGCTGGCGGACCCGAACGAGATCTACAAGAAGAAGTAGCCCGGCGGCGGGGGCGTCGCGGACGATCGCCTCTCGCGGCTGACCGACAGGCGCAACCATGGCCCGACAGGCGCGGAATCATTCCCGATCGCTGGTCCGATCCGTCACCTGGGTGCTGGATCTGGCGACGGCGTGGGCCTGCCTGACCGGGCTGGTCAGCCTCTCCTTCGAGTACGGCTTCCACAGGCCGCCGCTGCCGATGCTCTTCCTGCGGCTGTGCGAACTGGCGGTGGCGGCCGTCTTCACGCTGGACATCGTGGGGCAGTACCTGCTTGCTGAGAGCCGCCGCCGCAACCTGCGCCAGCGGTGGGCCGACGCGATTCTGCTGGCGACGATGGCGACGGTCGTGCTGGCGGTCGGGGCGGCCGGTCTGTTCGGCGGCGCCGAGCTGTCGCGCGGGGCGTTCGGACGCGTGCTGGTCGTGCGGGCGGTGCAACTGTTCATCGTTGCCAACCTGCTGGCGCGGACCGTGCGGCTGTATCAGCGGATCGCCCGCAGCGGCATGCACCCGGCGCGGCTGCTGATCGTCAGCTTCCTCATCATCATCCTGCTGGGCGGCGGGGCGCTGATGCTGCCGCGGTCGCTGGCGCTCGAATCGCCGCAACTGCTCTGGTACGACGCCCTGTTCACGAGCACCAGCGCCGTCTGCGTGACCGGGCTGGTGGTCCGCGCGACCGGCACCGACCAGGACGCCGGCACGCCGGCCCGCCTGCGAGCCGGCGACCTGGACGTCAGCGGCTTCTCGATGTTCGGCCAGGCGGTGATCCTCTCGCTGATCCAGATCGGCGGGCTGGGCATCATGATCATCGGCACGATCATCGCCGTGCTGCTCGGCCAGCGCCTGACGCTGCGGCACAGCATCCTGATGAAGGACCTGACCAGCAGCCAGGCGGTGGGCCAGGTCGGCCGAATCGTGCGGTTCATCTTCATGACCACGTTCCTGATCGAGGCGATCGGGGCCTGCCTGCTCTATTCGATGTGGTCGGACTTCGGCTGGTCGGTGGAGCGGCGGGCGTTCTATGCGCTGTTCCACTCCGTGTCAGCGTTCTGCAACGCGGGGTTCAGCCTGACGCCCGACTCGCTGGTGCGCTACCACCGCTACTGGCAGGTCCACGCGGTGATCGGCCCGCTGATCGTGTTGGGCGGGCTGGGGTTCCCGGTGCTGATGGCGTTGTACGAGTGGGTTGCGTCGCGCGTGCGGCGGCTGGTCCGTCGCGGGCCGGCGCGGGGGTTCGCCAGGCCGCTGCCGCTGCACGCCAAGCTGGTGCTGGCGACGTCGGCCGGTCTGATCGGCGTCGGGGCGCTGGGCCTGATGCTGCTGGAAAGCCCGGGCATCGGCCGGGCGGCTGACACGGAGCGGGTCGGCCGAATGCAACTGCGACCGGCGGAGATGGAACTGAAGCGCGAGGCGGCGACGCAGGCGGACCCGCACGCGATGCGCTATCAGTCGGCGGGGGTGAGCCTGGCCAATGCGGTGTTCATGAGCGTGACGTCGCGGACGGCGGGCTTCAACAGCGTGAACATGAACCACCAGAACGGCGACCTGAGCCAGGGGTCGTACTTCCTGCTGACGATGCTCATGATCGTGGGCGGCTCGCCGGCGTCGACGGCCGGTGGCATGAAGACGGTCGTGTTCGCGGTGCTGCTGCTTACTCTGGTGTCGGTGGTGCGCGGGCGCGAGCGCGTGGAAGGGTTCCGCCGGACGCTGGGCCCGGAGATACTCAAGCGCGCCGCGACGCTGGCGCTGCTCTACCTGGGGCTGGTATGCACCGTGGCGCTCGTGCTGTCGGTGACGGAGTCGGCCAACCGGTTCGACTTCGTCCAGATACTGTTCGAGTCGGCCAGCGCCTGCGGCACGGTGGGTCTGTCGACGGGGATCACGTCGGCTTTGACGGTTCCGGGGCGGCTTGTCATCATCGTCGCGATGTTCATCGGCCGCGTCGGCCCGCTGACGCTGCTGGTGGCGATGATGCACCGGGCCAAGCCGGCCCGCTACGAGTTGCCCGCCGAGGGCGTCGTGCTGGGTTAGGACTACCGGACAAATGTAGCCACAGATCAACACAGATGAACACGGATGAGAGATGGTGGGTGAGATGGAACAAGGCCTTATGATCTGTGTCCATCTGTGTTCATCTGTGGTTCCTCCTGGTTTTTCCCGGTAGCACTTGGACTTCGCGGCAGAAGGAGCAGACCATGGATCGTTTCGCGGTCATCGGACTGGGCCGGTTCGGGATGGGGCTGGCGGTCAACCTCGCCCAGAAGGGCGCGGAGGTCATCGCCATCGACGCCAACCGCGAGCTGGTCGAGCAGGCCCGCGACCAGGTGACGCTGGCGGTCTGTCTGGACGCTACCGACCCCGACGCCCTGCGCACGCAGGGGCTGGACAAGGTCGACGTGGCGATCGTCGGCATTGGCCAGGACTTCGAGGCCAACGCCCTGGCCACCGCGACGCTCAAGACCATCGGCGTGCCGCGGGTCTTCAGCCGGGCGGGCAGCCAGATCCAGGGCCAGATCCTCTCGCGCATCGGCGCCGACGGGTTCATTTTTCCCGAGGCCGAGTCGGCCGACAACTGGGCCAACCGCCTCACGCTGCCGCACCTGATGCACAAGATCGAGCTGGGCGACAGCCACAGCCTGGTCGAGGTGAAGGCCCCGCCGCCGTTCGTCCGCAAGAACCTGCTTGAGCTGAACCTTCGCAAGAAGTTCCACGTGAACCTCGTCGCGATCAAGCGGCAGGTCACCGTCAGCAGCGGGGCCGGCAGCCAGGGCACGCGGCAGCAGATCATCACCGTGCCCGCCCCCGACGCCCCCATCCAGCCCGACGACATCCTCATCCTCGTCGGAAGCGACGAGAACATCGCCCGCCTGCCGACGGAGTGAGCGGCGATCCGGCCAAGAGGAAGAACCCCAGGGCCCGCGGCTCCGGGGTTCGGGTTTGCGCGTGAAGGGCGGCGCTCAGGTCGATTCGGCCTGCGTCGTCGGCGCGTCGTCCAGCGGCAGGGCGTCGGGGAACGTCATCTCACGCCGATTCGTGTGAGCGGGCGGCGGGCCCTGGAGGCATCCGGCCGCTGATGCCAGACCGGCGGTGCAGACCGCCAGCAGAATCCAACTCGCGACACGTCTCATGCGATGGCGCCTTGCCAGAGAAATCAGCCGATCGTCACGGAATCAGGATGCGGGCGCCGACCGGGATCTTGTCCTTCGGGATGGCCGGGTTGGCGTCCTGGATCCGCGTCCACTGCTTGCCGTCGCCGTAGTAAATCTGAGCCATGTGCCAGTAGGTGTCCTTCTTGGCGGCGACGTGATAGCGCGGCCCCGTCGCCGTCGGCGGCTGGACGGGCTGGACCGTCTGAATCGGCGGATCGACGATGACCGTGCCCGACGAACCGCCCGCATAGGGGTCCTGCGCCGGCGCCTCGGGCAGCTTGCTCACGTCGCCGGTCAGGTTGGAGTTGACGTTGGAGTTGGCGGCGGGCTCGGGAATCACATAATCCTGCTTGGGAGCAGGCTTCTTTTCGCAACCGGCCAGTGCCAGCATCCCTGCGGCGGCCAGGAGTACGGTGACGAACATCGAAGCGCGGCGGGCCATGACGGATCTCCTTTTGGGGTGAACGGTGAGGGGGTGGCCGGATCGGCGCCCCGGCCGATCGCAGCCGCCGGATGCCGCCTCCTGCGGCGCCGGCTGATTCAATTCACGTTTACCCGCGGCCGGCCGGGTTGTCAAGGCCGCCCGCGAGCAGGGAAATTCTTCGGACTACTGCGGCTCTTTCTGCCACTTCTCGAGCTGCTCGACGGTCACCGTCGAAACGTTCTCGGCCCCGCCAACGGCCTTGGCCAGGTTCGCGAACGTCTCGGGCTTCTCCAGGCTGAACGCCACCGCCCGCAGCGTGACCGACTTGCCGGCCGTCAGCTTGCCGATGGCGTCGGCCTGTTCCGCGGTCAGGTCGCTCTTGACGATCAGCACGATGACCGTCGCCCCGCGGGCCAGGGCCAGCTCGACCGCCGGCGCGGGATAGGTGTTCTCGCCCGGGCGGATCGGCGTCAGCCAGTCGGCGACGGCGTTCCGGTTCTCCTCGGTGCAGTCCGACAGGCCCGTCTCGGGGAACGTCTTGGGCGCCTCGACGCTCTCGCCCATGAACGTCTTGTGGTCTTCCCACGTCGAGACGACGAATTTGCACTTGTCTGCGGCGTCGCCCTGGCTGGCCAGCGACATCTCGATGACGACCTTCGCCCAGGTCAGCTCCAGGCCGCCGCTCATTCCGATCCCGTGTCCGGTGTCCAGCAGGTAGGCCGTCGGCCCGGCCGGCAGCGTCAGCCCGCACAGGTTCGCGAACTTGCGCTCCACGACCACCGCGCCGGGCGGATTGTAGTTCTTGTTCTTGTCTTTCGTTCCGTCGTCTTCGGGCTTGTTCTGTCGCAGCAGCCAAATGAGGATGACGGCCAGCCCGACGGCGACGACGATCATCGCAATGGCCAGCAGTCCGCGTCGCTTCTGGGCGGCGACAAAGCGGTTGGCTTCGACGATCTGCATCTTGTCCAGTTCGGCTTCGGAGGCGACGACCGGCTTGGCCATCGGCGGCGGCGTCTTGGGTCGGCCCTTGCGGTCCAGCTCGGTGCGCTGGTGGGGTACGTGGGAGAGGGCCCCGCAGTGGACGCACCGGCAGATGCCGCCGGCGAAGGCGTCGTCGACCTCAAGCTGTTCCTGGCACTGGTGACACTTGAGCAGGATGGCCATCGCGTCGTGTTCCGTTGTCGTTGCGGGCGGAAACCCCTGGCCGCCGCCTGCCCGCCCGGCGTAGGCCGTACCCTCACCATCGGCCTACTCGCCGGTATACAGATAGAGAAACTGCGGCTGGCCTCGCGTGAACAGCCGGGCCATGTCTATGTTGACCAGGTTGATCGTCGGCCCCGCTTGCGGCGCCGGCAGATTGCTTTGGGAATAGTAGTTGGCCTTGTAGTCCATCGGGCGGCCGTAGGTCACCAGGATCGTCCTGCCCAGCCCGGCGTCCTTCTTCACGCGGGCCAGCACCTGCTCGCGGTAGAGCAGGTCGTCGACCAGGCCGACGGCCTTGGCCTCGGCGCCGACGTAGATCCGCCCGTCGGCCAGCGGAAGCAGCTTCTCGCGCGTCAGGCCCGGCCGCCCGTCCAGCACCGCCTGGAGGAACTGGCTGTAGTAGGCGTCGATGATCTGCTGGAGCAACGCCCGCTCGCGTTCGCTCAGGTCGTGCAGGGGGCTGGCCATGTCCTTGTTTGTGCCGCTCTTGATGGCCTCGGCCTTGATGCCGAGCATCTTGAGCGAGCCGGCGAAGCTGAAGGTCTGGAAGATCACGCCGATCGAACCGGCGATGCCGCTGGGCAGCATGTAGATCTTCTCGGCGGCGCACGCGAGGTAGTAGGCCCCGCTGGCGCCCATGTCCTCGATGGCCGCGACGACCCGCACGTCCGGGCGCTTGCTGCGGAACCGCAGCAGCTCGTGGTGCATGACGTCGCTGGCCGCGACCGTGCCGCCCGGCGAGTTGATCCTCAGGATCACCGCCTTGACGCGGCTGTCGTCGGCGGCCTTGTCGAGCTTCTCGATGAAGGCGGCGACGGGGTTCTCCTTGGCCGACATGAACCCGCCCACCTCGCTGTTGATGAGCATGCCGTCCACGTCGATGACGACGACCCTGTCGCTGACGAACAGGCCCGGGTCGCGGGCCAGGACGGTCTCGGTCAGATGCCGGTCAGCCGACACCGCTGTCAGCAGGATGCCCCCGCGGGCCGGCGTGCAGCCGCCGGCAGCCAGCAGGGGAAGGGCGATCGTCAGGGCCGCCAGCAGGGCCGGCGCGAATCGGCGGGAATGTCCTGGATTCATCGGTCCACCTCGAAAGAGGCCCGCGTCCGGGCGGACGTCGGCTGGTCAATGGCGATGTCAGCAGCTATTCTAAGACCGCCCGGCGCGGGCGGCAAGGACGCGGCGTGCCGGGGCGGGAGAGCCGGCATGGTCCGATTCGACGACGAGACGTTCGCCGGGCTGGTCCAGCGGGCGATCGACTCGCTGCCGCAGGCGTTCCGCGACCGCATGGAGAACGTCGCGATCGACATCCAGCCGCTGCCGGACGAGGAAACCTGCCGCGAGATGGAACTGGACAGCCCCTACGAACTCTTCGGGCTCTATCGCGGCGTGCCGCTGACCGAGCGGAACGTTGAGGCGCCGTGGGCGTGGCCCGACCGCATCGTCATCTACCAGCGATCCATCGAGCGGGCCTGCGGCGACGCCGACGAGGCCGTCGAGCAGATTCGCAAGACCGTGCTGCACGAGATCGGCCACTTCTTCGGCCTGGACGAGGACGACCTGGAGAACCTGGGCTATGGCTGAGCGACTGCTGGACGCCCGCGGCGAACTCAAGCTGGCCGACGACGCCCCGGCGGCCGAGTTGCTGCTGGCAGGCGACCTCTGCCCGATCGAGCGGCTGGACCCGATGCTGGCCGGCGGCGACGTGGCGACGGCCTTCGGCGACACGCTGGCGCTGTTCCGGTCCGCCGATGCGGCCGCGGTCAACATCGAGTCGCCGCTCTGCCGCGCCAACGCCCCGATCCGCAAGGACGGGCCGAACTTCCGCTGCGACCCGGCCATCGCGGCGGCGCTGGCGTCGGCTGGCGTCGGCCTGGCCTGCCTGGCCAACAACCACATCATGGACCAGGGCCAAGCCGGGCTCGTCGAGACGATCGACGCCCTGGAGGCAGCCGGCGTCGCCCACGTCGGGGCGTCCGACGCCCGCGACGGAGGCGACCCAGCCGGTCCGGTCCTGCTGGAGCGGGGCGGCCTGCGCATCGCCGTCGTGAACATCGCCGAGGGCGAGTTCTCGCGGATGCGCAACGGGGCAGGGGCCGCCGGCCTGGACCCGGTCGCCAACTGCGACCTGACCCGCCGGGCGGCTGCGTCAGCCGACCTCGCCGTGGTCGTCATGCACGCGGGCAACGAGCTGATGCTCTTCCCCTCGCCGCGGATGCGCCAGCGCTGCCGCGAGCTGATCGACGCCGGCGCCGCCGCCGTCGTCTGCCACCACGCCCACGTGCCGCAGGGCATCGAGGTCTATCGCGGCCGGCCGATCGCCTATTCGCTGGGCAACTTCCTGTTCGACTGGCCGCAGCCGGAGCCGGAGACCGACAGCAGCTTCCTGCTGACGCTGCGAGTCGCGCGGTCCGGCGTGACCGGGCTGGCGGTCCACCCGATCGGCAAGTCAGCCGGCGGCGGGGCGCACCTGCTGGCCGGCCGGGCGCGGGCCGACTTCGTCGAGCTGCTGAACGACCTGTCGCAGCCGCTGAACGCCCCCGCGCAGTCCGCCCGCCTGTATTGGCTGTGGGAGCAGCAGTGCGTGCGGGTGGCGGAGAAGCGATACTTCCGCGTCCTTCGGCGGATCGCCACGGCCGAGGGCGACGCGGCGGCGGAGAAAGCGGCGCCGGCCGCGTGGAACCTGCTCAACTGCGAGGCCCACCACGAGGCGCTGCGGACGCTGGCCCGGCTGCGCCTGGAGGGCCGCCTCGCGCCCGCCCAGCCCGAGGCCGGCGAGTTGGACGCCCTGATGGCCCGCCTGATGGCCTTCGCCACATCGCCGCAGGGGCCAGCCTGAACCGGCTGCCCCAGACAGAGCCCGATGCCGCGGTCCGGCCGTCGCCCGGGGCCCATTTCACGGGCCGACGGGATGCAGTCGCGGACTCTTACTTGTCCGCGGCGGCGGCGTTGCGGCGGGCCTGCCCGCTGGTGCGCTTCATCTGGCCGACGGTCCGCGTGGGCAGGCGTGCGGCGCCGCGGCCGCTATGACGGCCCAGCGGCTTCTCCGTCGCCAGGCGTCGGCGGGCGGCGGCGATCGCCCCGGCGTACTGCGGCAGCCACTTCCGCTGGGCCACGAGCATCTCGTCGGTCATCTGCGAAATCTCGTTCGGGTCGCAGGCCGCCCCGACCAGCGGGTCCATCATCATCGCCTGCTTGAGCAGCCCGACGTCGCCGCGGACAGCCGCCTCGACGGCCAGCCGCTGCACGGTGATCGACGCGTTGCACACCGCGGCGCACCCCAGCGGCAGGTTGCCCACCCGCGGGATCGACACGCCGTTGGCGTCGACGTAGCCGGGAACCTCGACGATCGCGTCGGCCGGCAGGTTCGCGATGCAGCCGTTGTTGACGACGTTGAAGTGGCCGCGATAGACGCGCCCGGTCACCAGCGACTCGATGATCCAACTCCCGTGCTCGCCGCTGCGGTCGTCCGGGCCGATGGGCCGGTCCTCGGCCTTGAGCCAGTTGGGGAAGTCCGTGCGGAACCAGTTGCGTCCCTCGGTGCAGACGCGGAGGTAGCCGCCGGTCTCGCCGTTGATCCAGCGCGACAGGTCGATCCAGCGGCGGATCTCGCGCGGGCGCTTGCGATACCACGCCACGTATTCCGAGAGGTGGCCGTTGCTCTCGGTGCTGTAGTAGCCGAAGCGAGACAGCACGTCGATGCGGACCTTCTCGGTGCGGCGGAAGACGGGGTGGCGGCGGAAGCCCTCGAGCAGCCGCCCGGTCCAGTCCCGGCCGCGGTAGCGGACCTGGACGTACCACGTCTGGTGGTTGATGCCCGCGCAGATGATGTGAACGTCCTTCGCGGTCACCGGCGTGAACCCGGGCGAGCCGGGCTTGCGGCCGTCGTTGACCAGCAGCTCGATGACCTCGGCGATCTGGCGGTGGCCGCCCGCGACGCCGTGGCACAGGCCGATCGTGTTCACCCGCCCGTGCACGTTGGCGGCCCAGGTGTTCATCGCGTTGGGGTTGGCGTAGTTGAGCAACAGGGCGTCGCGGGCGGCCACCTCGCGGATGTCGCGGCAGAAATCGAGGATACAGGGGATGTTCCGCTGGCCGTACATGATCCCGCCGGCGCAGAGCGTGTCGCCGACGCACTGATCGACGCCGTACTTCAGCGGGATGTCGACGTCCAGGGCGAAGGCCTCCAGCCCGCCGATCCGCGTGCAGTTGATGACGAAGTCGGCGCCGGCCAGGGCCCGGCGGCGGTCGGTCGTGTGCGACACCGTCGCGGACAGGCGGTTGCCGCGGATGTCCTTGCGGCAGAGCTGCGCGACCATCTCCAGGTTGCGGCGGCTGATGTCGGTGAGGGCGAAGTGCGTGTCGGCCAGTTCCGGGACGCTGAGGATGTCGCGGAACAGGCGGCGTGTAAAGCCGATGCTCCCGGCCCCGATGATGGCGACGGTGACGGGCATGACTATAAGCGCCTCCCGTGTGACATGCGGCCGGCTGCCGCGGGAGGGGCGATTATAGTGCCGCCGCTCCCGCCCTCGCAAGCGGCCCGGGCGGCGGCGGACGGGATCGCTGGCGGGCGGCGGGACTGGCAGCGGGCAAGACCTTCATTAGCAATTGCCCGTCGGTGTCGACAGGCCAACGAGCCGCTTGAGGTTCTCCATGAAGTAGAGGAAGTTCGACCACGGCACGTCGGGGGGGATCAGGTGGTCGAAGCCCGGAACCCAGCCGCCGCCGGCCAGTATTCGGGCGGCCCGGTCCAACTCGGAGTGCATCGCCGCCTTCGTCGAGCCCTCGGCCAGCACGCGCTTGTCCAGACCGTCGGCCAGGCCCAGGTTTGGATACTGCCGGCGGAACTCCTCGACGTCGCTGCCCGCCTGCACCTCGAACGGCATGAAGACATTCACACCGTGGCGGGCCATCACCGCGACGATCTGGTCCATCCGGCCGTCAGTGTCCACGCCGATCAATCGGATGTTGTGACGCCGGGCGAACGCGGCGATGCGGTCGTAGTGCGGCATCATGAACGCTTCGATCATCGCCGGCGAGATCAGGCTGCCCTGTCGCCCAGACATGTCTTCCCAGATGTGGAAGTAATCGATCTGAACGCGTGCCGCCACGCGTTCGGCCATGGCCAGCCACAACGACACGTGCGTCTCCATGATGTCGCGGACGACGTCCGGCTGGTCGTAGAACGCCATCAGCACCCCCTCGGCTCCGAGCAGGTCGCGGGGGGTGCCGAAGACGCCCCAGGGGAATCCTCCGAACTGCACGCCGGCGTCATTCGCCCCCAGGCCCTCGACGAACGCGTCCAGACCGGCCAACCGTTCGTCCAGGCGCGGCTGCATTCGCTCGCCCTTGTATCGCTGCCAGTCGGCGGACGTCTTGACGGGGTGGTCGATCCACTCGGGCATCGACGCGCCGTCGCGGCGGTTGCGGCGGGTGATGCCGCGATAGTCTATTGAGACAATGAACTCGCCGTCCTGGCGGATGACCTTTTCCTCAAAGTGCGGCCAGGGGCCGAGAGTCTCGGGCGCCTTAGTGAACCACGGGTCCAGGCCGAAGCACGTACTCACCTGCAAGTCGGGGATGCCGCTCTCGGCCCGCCAGCGGTCGAGCGTCTGGCCCCACGGGGTGAAGCCCAGCCACGCCGGCATCGGTGCGCGGTCGGTCGGCTGGCAGAGAAGCGTCCTGATGAGTCGCTCGCGCGGCGTCACTGGCGAAGCACCTCAGTCGCCCATCGGCTGGGCGACGCCCAGGTTGCGGAACAGGTAGAGGCCGTCCTTGCCCGGGGCGACGATGTCGGGCCGGCCGTCGCCGTCGATGTCGACGACCTGGAAGCTGATGCCGCAGCCGGTCGCGACGCGGGCCGGCCCGTAGTCGATCACCTGCTTGGCGAAGCCCTCGCCGGTCCACTTGAAATAGTAGAGGCCGACCGGGTCGTAGCCGCCCGGGTCGCGGCCGCAGTGGGCGCGGTAGCGTTTGCCGGTGACCAGCTCGCACGCCCCGTCGCCGTCGATGTCCACCCACCAGAGGTCGTGATACTGGCTGTTGACCGGGTCGATGGGGTGCTTGATCCACGTCCGCCGCCCGCCGACCAGCCGCTGCTCCCACCAGTCCAGCCCGTAGGCGTGGGACTGGCCGACGATCAGGTCGTTCAGCCCGTCGCCGTTCACGTCGACGACCAGCACGGGGCAGCTCGCGCTGCCCAGGTCGAACTCGGGGTGGAAGGTCCACCGGCCGGCGACGCGGTCCTCGGGCGCCTCGACCCAGCCCTTGGCCAGCACGAAGTCGCCACGGCCGTCGCCGTTGATGTCGCCGAAGCCGAACCCGTGGCCGCTCTTGCCGTCGAGCACGACGTGCTCGGTGAATCGGCCCGTCCCTTTGCCGGCGGCGTCGCGGACGAGCTTGTAGTACCGCAGCGGCCCGCCGGGCGTGTTGGGCACGATCTCCAGTTCCCCGTCGCCGTCGACGTCCCATGCCCGCGTGGTCTCGACGTTGCCGCATTCGGCGATGACGTGCTCGGTCCAGGGCTTGCCCGGGTCGCCCTGGGGTTCTCGCGCCAGCGGATCGAGTTGCCCCACCAGCCGCCGGTGACGAAGTCGAGATAGCCGTCGCCGTTGATGTCCATCGGGACGGTGGAGAAGTCGTCGTAGTATTCGCCTTCGGCTCGCACGGGCCCGATCTTGCACTTGCGGTCGAACCGCGGGCCCGGATACCAGTACGCCCCGCTGACGATGTCGAGCACGCCGTCATTGTTCACGTCGAAGACGCCGGCTGATTCGTAGCGTTCGTCGGAGATCAGGATCTTCTGGAAGCGGACGGGTGGCATGGGGGCTCCTTTAGAATCTATCTCGATTGCCACGCGGGCTCGCGTTCACTTGCCGTAGCGCAGCCGGATGTAGTCGCGGGCGACGCGGAGGTCCTCGACGGCCTCGGCTGCGTCGCAGGGCGGGGTCTCCCGGCCGCGGCAGACGTTCACGAAGTGGATCGCCTGGTTGCGCATCGCGTGGACCCACGGCAGCGTGGGGGTGGTGCGCAGCGGCGGCTGGCCGTCGCCGGGGTCGGCGTAGACCTCGACGCGGCCGCAGCGGTTGACGGCCAGCGGGGCGGGCAGTTCGATCTTCACATACCCCTTCTCGAACGCCACCAGCGCCGACTCCTCCCACTCGACCGTCGTGCGGTAGGGGGACATCTCGATCACGCCGCACGTGCCGGACTCGCCCCGGACCGCCAGCAGCACGCCGCTGGCGTCGGCGAAGGTCGCGCGGTACGGCTCGCCCAGCAGGTGGCGCATCAGGTTCACCTGGTGGATGTAGTAGTTCACGAACGCGACGTATTCCTTGGCGGTGGCTTCGTCCATGTCGGCCGGTGGCGGCTCGCCGGGCAGGCCGCCGACGGCCTTCTCGCCGCGGACCAGGCCGAGGAAGCCCTCGGCGATCCAGTCGCCGGCCGGCATGAGGATGCGGACATACTTCATGCGGCCCATGCGGCCGGAGGTCTTCCATTCGTCGATGATGCCGCGGGCGTATTCGACGGCCGGGTCGGAGCGCTTGTGGTAGCCGACCATGTGCGTGCAGCCGGCGTCGCGGGCGAGGTCGGCCAGCTTCTGCCCGGCGGCGACGGAGATCGCCAGGGGCTTTTCGGTGAAGAGGAACTTCACGTGCGGGTAAAGCTCGGGCAGCAGGGCGGCGTGGCGGTGGAAGGGCTGGCTGGCAACCAGCCCGTTCAGTTGCTCCTTCGCCAGCATCTCCTCGTGCGACGCGTAGACGCGCGGCACGCCGAAACGGTCGGCGACGGCGCGGGCGAGTTGCGGCCGGATCTCGGCCAGCGCGACGACCTGGCAGCCGTCGATGGCGGCGTAGTTCCGCAGATGGGCGGCCTGTCCCATGTTGCCCACGCCGACCAGGCCGATGCGAACGGTCTTCTGCCCCGACGCCTGCTCCGCTGCCGTGCTCATGTGCGAGGCTCCCGTGTTCATCCCGGCTGACCGGCCGAGCCCGGCGGCCCGGCTGGCAGAGAGTCTACACCCGCCCGGCTGGGAATTGAAATGGGTAGCCCGCAACCGCCGACCGGCGCGGCGGCGTGCTGCACGGGCTGATACGCATTGACACGCGCCTGGCCGGTGGGTAATCATCGCCCTGATGGCACGTCCGGCCGGCTGACAAGCGAAAGGAATCGGCGATGAGCAAGGCAGCCCGTTCAAGCGGCATGATCGTTGGATTCACCGAACCGCTGGCTGGCCTGCTTCGATAAACGCTCCCACGGCCGCCACCGTATCGACCCAAAGCTCTTGCCGGGCGTCCCGAAGATGGCGGCACAACCGGGCCAATGTGTGCCGTGATGTGGTGTGGTACGGCGTGTCGCCGCGGCGCCCGACCTCGTGGCCGACCAGGATCAGCCATGCGCCTCGTGTCGCCGCCCGTTCGATCTCAGCCCTGAGTTGCGTGAACGTCTTTCCATCCATCGCAATCGACCACGCTTGAGCCAAGTCTCCCCGCGCAGGATCGTGCGGCGTTGTCCCTCCCCATCCTCGGCCGACGAGAAAACGCCGGGCCACGAGCGGAACATAGCTTCTCGCCCGACGCCCCCGGCCTACAAAAGTCTGGCCGCAGGGATAGGCAAACGTCAGCGGCTTCTCGCCAAACATCCGCTCGATCCGAAGACTGGCCTCGTCGAGTTCGCACTCCATGCGCTCCAGCCAGAAGTCCTCAAGCGCATTGCCCCGCGTCCAGGGGTAGTTACCCGTGCAGGGGTGGGTCATGGTGTGGTTGCCGATCTCGTGACCGTTCGCTTTCGCCTGCTTCCACTGGGCTAGCCGCTCGCGCAATGCGCTGCCGACCGACACATAGAAAGTGGCCCTGATGCCGTACCGGTCCAGCACCGGCAGTCCCGCATCCACCTGCGATACCCGGGCGTCGTCGAAGGTCAACGACACAGCCGCCAGTGCCCCGTGCGGCCACGTGAGAGATTGCGGTCGCTTGCCTATGTTGCGAGCATCTTCCCTATCGTGTCCGCTGGTCCGTCTAGGCTTTGCCGTCATGTCTCATCCTCGCTAATCTCAGCCAGACGCGGCAGGTCGTCGCGGCCCTTGACCAGCAACTCGACGCCACAAGAGACGTTCTCGTCGGCCAGCGGCGACAGGCCGGTCTCATACTGGCAGTCTTGCGTGCATCGGCAGCGCATTCGCACTGGGCCAGCCGGCGTCCGGCATTGCCCACAGGCCAGCCTGTGGCGGAGTCCTTCGTCGTCGGACCACTCGCGGACGGTCACGTCGGGGTGCGATTGCGGGCTGATGTCCATAGTCACCTTGTCTTCAATGCCCAGTGAGAGGCGATGGTCGATGCGCCTGCCATGAGCTAACCATTGGGACTGTATGGGCCCGAACGCGGCCACCGTCCGCAGGAGGATGGGCATGAGGTCGGGCTGCTCGTGCCGGATTGCCGCCAACGTTGGTTCGCGCGATGTCATAGCTTGCTCACCGCGGCCGATGCGTCAGCCAGGATGCCCAGTATCTTCTCGGCTGCCCCGTCAACCGGGTCGGACAGCACCGGCAGGAACAACAGCTCGGTCAGCAGTTTCCGGGTGGCCGGGAAGTCTCCGGGTTTGTAGCCCCGCCAGCCGTCGACCAGCGGGCCGCGTCCGCCGGTGAACAGGTCGAAACCCTTGGCGAAGTAGGGCAGGGTGTGCAGGGCCGGGTAGACGCTTGCGCCAACCTTCAGCCCACGGCCGGCGCAGGCCTTGATGTAGTCGGCAGTCGATGCCCCGCCAACCCGTTCGCTTCGGAAACGCACCGGGAACCCATAGAATCCCCCGCGCTGCGAGCCCGGCGAGGTTGGTATCGGCTCCAGGGCCGCCACGTCGGCCAACCCGGCCTCGATCCGTTCGACGTAGGCTCCGCGCCGGCGGTTCAACTCGGGCAGCTTTGCCAACTGTACGCTGGCGATGCCGATGCCCAGCGGGTGAGCACGGAACTTCATGCCCGTGCCCAGCGGTTGAAGGTCCCGGTACCGCGTGGTCACCAGGTCGACGCCTTTGATGCGGTTGACTTGGCCAACCAAGCAGGCCCGCTCGAAGACATCCACGTCGTCGGTAGCCAGCACTCCGCCTTCTCCGGCGCTGACCGGCTTGGTGCCCTGCAGGGACCAGCAGCCGACGTCGCCGATGCTGCCGACCGGCTTGCCCCTATAGGTTGCCCCGTGGCTGTGCGAGCAGTCCTCGATGACCGGCACACCGGCCTTGCGAGCGACGGCCACTATCCGGTCCATGTCGCACACCCAGCCCCACAGGTGGACGACGATGATCGCCTTGGTTCGGGGAGTGATGCGCCGGGCGATGTCGTCGGGGTCGATCATCATGGTACGCGGGTCGCTCTCGGCGAACACCGGGGCGGCGCCCAGCAGCGGGGCCGGCGAGACCGTGCAAATCCACGTGTAGTCCGGGCAGATGACCTCATCGCCAGGCCCGACGCCCAGGCCGAACAGGGCACTGTACAACGCGGAAGTGCCGTTGACGGTGGTCAGGGCGAACTTCAGCCCGGTCAAACGCCGCCACTCGGCCTCGAACTGTCGCACAACGGGCGTTCCGCCGGACAACTCGTTGCGCAAGGTCATTTCATAGACCATGCGCGCCTCTTCTTCTCCCACCTGCTCCCAACGATCCAACTCCTGGACGGCGTCTGCAGTCTGGACGAAGACCGGAGCCTCTGTGGTCGTGGCGGACGGGACGGTTGCGGCAGCGGGCTGCGGCTGACTGGTTTCCATGTGTAGGCGCCTTTCATGGATGGACTTTTTAGATTGCCATTTCTGTAGAATATCTCAATAATCAGGAAGGAAAACAGGAATGATGTGACTTCGTCTAGACTTTTGTGCCGATGACCAGTGTAAGGCGAAACCAGTTCAGAACATCTCGGGAGCCCCGACTGGCCACACCGCTGGGAGCCAGATCTGTCGGCTACTACGAATTCGGCCCGAATCAGCGGATCGACAGGGCCGCGGTTAAGCCGTTTGTCGAGCTGAGTTGGTGCCAAGCCGGGACAATCCTGTTCGGCGGGGGGCGAGGAGTAGTTCAAGTCACAGCCAATCAGGTCTTCGTCTATCCCAGCGGCAGCACGCAAAGCGCTTCCTCTGGCCGAGAGGGGGCCCGCTACTTCTGGTACACCATGGACGGCCCTTTGGCCGACGCAATGGTGGCCTCGTTTGGCCTGGCCGGCTCCTCCCCGAAGGACGCAGGTCCGCCTCCGGTCGATCTGTTCGATCGGCTGACCGGCGAACTTCAGGATGTCAGTCTCCCGGCCGAGGTCGCTGCCGCGCAGACCGCCTTCGCGATTCTCTCCAGAGCGGCCCACGGCTGCCAGCTAAGCGCTGCCGAGCTGGAGTTCCCAGGTGAGGCCGACGCACGCGACCAGATGTCCCGTCGACTGGCCGACCCGGACTTCAGCATTCGCGGCTTGGCCCGCGAGATGGGCGTTCACCGCAGTCTGCTTTCGCGCCGGTTCCGGCGCGCCCACGGAATGCCGCCGAAGAAATACCTCATGTCATTGCGAATGCAGCGAGCGATGTCCCTGCTGCTGGACAGCGACAACCTGGTCCGGGACATCGCCTACCAGAGCGGCTTTGCCGATCCCAACTACTTCGCCCGGGCCTTTCGCCGAGAGACGGGCCAGAGCCCGGAACAGTTTCGACAGAATTGGCGACGATGATTGTCAGGATGCCTCTCGTAAATCCCGCGGATCCACATTGCCACCGGCACGCACGTCGCCCAGATCTGCCCGTTCCCGCTGACCGAGGCCCGCTACCTGCCCGCCGCGACGGGCAAGCTGGCCGCCGCCGGCGAGATGGACGTTGACGGCAGCTACGACCTGGCGGCCGCGGGCGGCCGACTCTATGCCGTGCCGCACGGCGGGGGCAGCGCGATGCACTGGTACGAAGTGGACCCGGCCACGGGCAAGCCGACGGAGAAGGGGTCGGCCAAGTGCCCGGGTATCTGCGGCGCGGTGATCGTCAGCCCGGACGGGAAGGATCTTTACGTGAAGGCCCTCCGCGGGGCGGGGCTGATCGGCTTTCACCTGGGCGACACGGGCGAGCCGGCGCAGGTCGCCTCGCTGAATGGCAGGGGTCTGGAGCGGTGCGTGTGGGGCTTGTCCACGCGGGCGCTGTGCGTCTCGCCCGACGGCAAGTTCGTCTACGGCATCACGGCCTCGCCAATGACGATCGGCCTGCTGGATCGCAAGGAGACCGGCGAGGTCGTCTACAAGAAGACCTTCGAGCAGCCCGAAGGCCCGTTCGCCAAGAAGTACGACTGGGTGTCGCTGGTCATCACCCCCGACGGCAAGTGGCTCTACGCCTCGGTGCTGGGCTACGGCAAGGCGACCGACAACCTGTATGTCATCTACAACCGCGACCCGGCCACCGGCGAGTTGACCAGCCGCGAGGTGCTTGAGCAGACGACGATGGGTTGCGGCGTGAAGGGCTGGAACGTGATGTTCCTCCCCGACGGCTCGGGGGGATACTGGACGCACTGCCACGGCCTGGCGGCGTTCGCCCGCGACGCGCAGACCGGGCGGATCAAGCGGACCGGCATGCTCAAGGAGGCCCCGGTGATCGCGCCCGGCACGATGGTCTGGGACCGCGAGAACGGCTTCCTCTACGGCGGCTCGGAGAAGGGCGACGCCCTGGTCGTCGTGCGGACAGAGAAGGTCCCGGCTGCCAAGTAGCCGCGCACCCGCACGATGTGCGGATTGTCACCGATCATCCCAACTGCCGGGTGGTCATGGGGGGTTCCTTCGACTTCGCCCAGGGCCTCCCGGCTTCGCTGCGCTACGCCGTGGCGAGCCTGTCTTCGCCTTCGGCTTCGCCACGGCAAGCCTTGATGCGGCCGGGGCGGGGGGGGTAACAGATGGTGGGCGTCCCGCTCTACCATCGCGAACGCGCGCGACTCAGCCTCGACGGCGGCAGCGTATCAGCAGTGCGCCGCCTGTGGCCAGCAGGCCGAGCGTCGCCGGCTCGGGCACGGTCGAAATCGTGAAGCTGCCACTATCGCTGAACGGGCCCATGGCATCGGTCACGAAACTGATCGCGCTGAACGTCCCGTCGATTCGCACGGACGCATAAGCCGAACGCCCCCCCGACGTGGGTGGAGAGACCGTGGGTACCGTGGCGTCGGTTGTCGGAGGCGTGTGGTCCCACACCAGGCCGAAGCTGTAGGACGGTCCGCCAAATGCCGGGTCGATTCCGTCACCGTCCGGCCCGTCATTTCCCTTGAGCAGTGTCAGGCTCGAAAAACCCGGCGTCACGACAAAACTGAAAGCGCCCCAGTCCAGGTTGGCTATGTGAAACACGGGATTGGTGACCGGCGAACTGAACGTCAGGGTTACAAGATTGCCCGCCGTGGCTGTGTACGTGAAGCCGACCCGATCCGTTGCCGGGATCGTGGGGCCGAACACGCTTGAATAACTGAACTGCGGCGAGGAGCCATCAATCGTCGAATCGCCGATCCCGAATCCGGGTGAATTGAAGAAGAACGCGGCGGGTCCGCCGGAGGAAATGCTTCCGGAGACCGTGACTCCGCCAAGCGTTCCGGAAAATGTCCCGACGCCAGGTCCGCCTGGGGTGACGGCAGTCAGATCGAGAAACACGTCGGCGTGGACCGCGGGCGCACCGGCCAACAGGACCAGCGCCACACACGTCATCAGGTAACAGGGGCCTGCGAGCGAGCGAGAGATCGATCCTTGTGAACGAATCATCGTCATGTCTCCCTTCTGAAAAGACCCGGCCCACAGGACCTAAGGACAGGAAGGAACACGCCGGCAATTCCTGGCTCCCCTCTCATTTCAGATGCCGCGGCTCAGCCGGGCCTCTCCGAGGCATGCCTCGGCAGAAGTCGAAGCGTAGAGCACTATGGTTTACAGGGTGTATGACAGAAGTTGCGGTATGATTGGATGCATGCAAATGGCGTACCAGAACGGCCGGCGGTGCCGTGAATCATGCGTAAGCCAAGGACGCGACTAGAGTAAGGAAGCGCGCCCGCCCGCCGCTGCCCGGGCCGGTCTTCCCTCCATGTTGAAAAGCATCAACATCGTGTTGCCCAAGAACAACAACTGGCAGGAAATCTGATTTCGGCGGCCGGGTGGTCATGGGGCGTCAGGGCCTCCTGGATGCGGCTGGGGGTGGGGGGCTCTCTTCTGCCCTATCATCGGAGGGGGCAGCATGTCGCGTCTGCTTCCGTTTCAACTCTGCGATGGCCAGTCCCTGTTCGCCGGCGATCGAGTAGAGCAGGTAGATTCGGTTGTCCTCGCGGAAGATGGCCGGGTCGCGAAGCTGGCGGACGGGGCCACCGATGCCGCCGAAGCTCGACGGCTTCAGCGGAAGGTCCGCGCCCTCGTACTCCGTCTCCGGCGCCAGCAGTTTCCAGCCGGGCGACGGTTTCCAGTTCCGCCAGTCGCCGGCCAGGTGCATCGTGGACAGGTAGATCTGCTCCGGGGCCTCGCCGACGATTGTGTAGACCAGCCAGAGCGTGTCGCCCTCCAGCCACATGGCCGTGTGGCGGACCCGCGGCAGGATGCTGGGACCCGTCTCAAAGCCGGTCAGACCGTCGCGGGATCGTGAGAGAATCCCGTCCTTGTTGCCGTTCTTGGCCAGCGCGTAGTGCCAGCCACCGTAGCGGAAGACGCGGAAGTAATACGACCCGAGCGGTTCCGGCTTCGGGGCGAAGGCCAGCCCGTCCGGCGAGGTCGAGGCGAAACTGACCTGGCCCTTCAGCGCCGAATCCTTGGCCGCCGGCTGGTGGAAATACATGCGGATCTGCCGGGCATCGTCATCGACATGCACGTCCGGGCTGGCGATGTGCTCCTGCCCGGGCCCCTGGCGGACGTTCAGCACGCCACCGCGGTGAATCTTCCACGGGCCCGTTAGCTTGTCGGCATAAGCCAGCCGGATGTAGCGCCCTCCGTGGTTGGCGAAGTAGAGGTAATACTTGCCCAGCGGCTTGTCCACCCAGTCGGGCACGCGGATGAGCGACGGCCCGTTGATGTTCTTATCGCCCCGTTCGAGGCCGGGGGTCGCGGGCGAGATGATCGGGTTTCCGTCCAGCCGCACGGCCACATACGGGCAATCCTCGGGCATGGTCGTGGCCTCCTTGGCCAACGCGGCCACTGGAAGAAGAATCAGGACAGCCGCCAGGCATGTACAGTTGAATGATAAGAAACTTGATTCTGTCTGCCAGGTGGTCATGCGGATTCAGGGCCTCCTTCATGCGGCTGGGGGGTGAGGGGGTTATTGCAGCGCAGGCAGTTGAAAAGGATTCTTGGCCCGTGCCAGCCAATCGGCGGTCAGGCGGTGCAGGTGCCTTTGCAGGTCGAAGGTCGCCGGATCGGACGCCAGGTTGCTGCGCTGTAGCGGGTCGGCGACGTTATCGAACAAGACCGCGGCGCCTTCAACGGTGGCGGCCCAGGTGTGGCGCCCGGTGGTCACGCCTCGGAACAGCGGCGCCGGGTGGCTCAACCCGCCGCTGGCTTGGTCTTTGGCGATGTGCATGATGAACTGCGAGTCCGCGCCCGGCTGGCCGGCTGCGGGCCGGGAACCATGCAGGATCAGTCCGGACAGGTCGCGCCCGGCGCCCCCTGCCGGGGGCGTAACGCCGGCCAGCCCGCACAGCGTTGCGGCGATGTCAATGCTGCCGAACAGGTCATCGAGTTCAACGGCGGGGGCGATTCGGCCGGGCCAGCGAATAATGAACGGCACGCGGATCGATTCGGCGTGCGGCAGACGTTTGCCCTCGTGGCCGTTGGAACCAACCATCGAGCCGTGATCGGACGTGTAGATCACGACGGTATCGTCGGAAAGGCCCAAGGCGTCCAATTCGCCAAGCAGTCGGGCCAGTTCACCATCGCCGGCCGAGACATGGGCGTGATAGCCACGGTAGATGTCCCACAGCGATGAGCCGCCGCCGGCGACCATGTGAACATCAGCTTGCAGGTCCAGGTTCCCGCGACAAGGCAATGCGGCCTGATCCGGATACAGCCGCAGGAACTGCTCGGGGGCGTCGGTGAACCGCGAGTGCGGGGTATTCAGCGAAAGCATGAGCAGAAACGGCCTGCCTGGGTCGCGCCGGCGCAGGTAGTCGATGGCCTGGTCGGTCATCCCGGTGGTGTTGTAGCCGTCGTAACCGATCGGCAGACCATCGGCTGGATGCCAGCACGAATTCCAGTGCCTGCTGACGTTCGTCCATATCTGTGAATGGTCGAACCCGAGCGGCTCGGCCCGCGTGCCGCCGAGGTGCCACTTGCCAATGTAGCCGGTCGCGTAACCGGCCGAGCGAAATGCCTTTCCGATTGTCGGGCGGTCGTGTCCCAGGGCGATGCCGTTATCAACCACCCCCTGGTCGAACGGCCAAGCCCCTGTCATGAGCATGGCCCGGTGCGGCGAGCAGACCGGATAATTGCTGATGCATTGAGTAAATGACGTCCCCTGCCGGGCCAGGTTATCCATCGCCGGCGTCCGCAGTTGCGGCAGTTCGGTGTGTCCCATGGACTGCCAACGATGCTCGTCGGCGAAAACGTAGAGGATATTCGGGCGATGCTGCGTCATGATCGGAATGTGCCTCGGCAAGACCCGACGCGTGGGCTCTGGCCAATCTGCCGCAGAGACATCAATCACCGCCCGGCAGCAGTTACACCGCAGCCCCCGCCATGAGGTACAGGATTAGCGCGTTGCTCAGATATTACTTGTGTGTTCACCCGTCGGCAACACGCGATCACCCCACCCAGGCAATCGCTTTCAACTGCTGTGGAAATGGATAAATGATAGGGAACTTGATTTCGGCTGCCGGGTGGTCCGGGGCGGCCCCGGCTGGCCGGTGCCTCCTGGATGCGGCTGGGGGTACTCCTCGTCTTCATTGGCCCACCTCCGCCGTCTCCGCCGCCGCGAAGGTCTTTCGCAGTCGTAGCACCCCCACATTGGCATGGTCGGCCACGTAGATATGGCGGTCGGTCGCGTCCACCGAGCCGGGCCAGGACAGAGGAATGGCCTCGGCCTCACTCCAGCGGCCCTCAAGCTTGCGCCAATCGTCGATGTTGCCGTATGTTCCAAAGCGCAGGATCTCGTTGCCGGCATTGTCCATCAGCGCCACGCTGCGGGTCAGGGTGTTGGGATAGCAGATGCGTCCGTAGTCGTCGACGCCGAATCGCGGCGAGAAGCCGACTTGACTGGAATCGCGCGATATGAGGCCATAGTGCACGTCGTAGACCTTGGAGGGGCCTTTGAGCGGCGCGGGGTAAAGACGCGCTCCCGTGCCGGTGGGTTCATATACGGCGATCCTGCCCATGAGCTTGCCGTAGGCCCAGTCGCCGGTGAACCCGGCGGGCGGCTTGGGAAGGTTGTCCGGCAGACAGATGCCGAGGTAGATGCGGCCCTGCCGGTCCACGCGCAGGCCGCCGCACATGGCGCCGGGTTTCAGCAACGCTTCGCACTTGCCCGGTCCATTAACCGGATCGACGGGGTGATAGAACAGGTGGACGTCCAGGTAGTTTATGCGCGGCGTGCCGCCCAGCACGAGCATGCCGCCGTCGGGCGAGGGCCACATGCCGCGGTCGAAGTAGAGCGAGCCGGGCCATTCGTTCATGACCAGCACATCGGAGTAGACCGGGCTGCCGGTCTTGCCGACCGGGGCGCGGGCGTGGTCCTCGCCATCGAGCTTCCAGCGGTAGACCCTGTCGTTGTTGTTCTGCCGGGTGAAGAGATAGCGGTTGCGGCTGTCGATCGCCACATCGGCGGCGAATATCTGCCGGGGATCGGAGGAGCGGCCGCCGTGGAAATCCCCTCTGGGCTGGTCGGCGGCATCGCGGCACTGGCGGAAGTCGGCCTTATCCCAGTCCCGGAGCTTCCACACGTCGCCGCAGCCCGAGGCAAAGAAGGCGGTTTCGGTGACCGGGTCGACCACCATGCTGCGGAACGCCAGGTAGCGCAGCTTTTGGCCCGACTGATAGAAATCGCGCACGAGTTCCAGTTCCTTACCCTTCTCCCGGTAGATGCGCACTGGCAGATCCTTGTAGCCGATCCAGATGCGCTTCTTCGCCCCGGCGCCGACGATCCGGATGCAGGTGCGTTCCCGGGGCAGGATGACCATGTCATTGACGCACAGCTTCATCTGCAGCGCCGGCTTGTCGTCCTTGGCCCAGTCATCGAAGCGAAGCAGTTGAACGTCGCCCGGGGCTCCCTGCCGCCCGAAACGGGTGGTGACATAGAGCGCGTTGGCCTCGGTGTCGTAGGCGACATCGTCCGGATTGGTCACCGCCAGATCGCGAACGGGCGTGGCGTCCTCCGTGAGCACTGCAACACGGTTGTTCTGACGGTCGCAGACGAAGACGTGGCCGGCGCCGTCCACCGCAACGCCCTGAAGCGGCGTATAGCACCTCTGACTCGTCCCGGTAACCTTGAACCCGGCGACTTGCTCGGCAGGCAGGGCGAACCAGGGCTTCGCGGTGCGGGTGGCGTAGTCGACCTTCCACACCTGGCCCGGCCGCCAGAACGGCTTGTCGTCGGTGCGGCAGATGCCGCTGAGGTAAAAGCCTTTTCCGTCCGCGGTGGGACAGGTGTAGATGCCGCCAAGGGCCAGGCTCGAATGGTCCCAGGCCGTCCAGGAAATCAGTGGCGGGTTCTGCACCAGGTGCGTGGCCGTGTGCACCTTGGGGTCAGGGGCGATCGACCCGTCGGTGTGGAAAGTGAGCAGGTTCAGTCGGTCCGCACCGGCGACGGTGAGGGTGTCGGGATCGGCCGTGGGCAGGAGCACCGGCTGCGGGCCAAATCCCGCCATGGCGTTGATCACCGTGCTTGAATAACAGGGCCAACTGCTCAGTCCCTTGGAGATGACCGGGGCATAGCTGCCGTCAGCCAGGCGGTTGACGCCCCAGCCGCTGATCTTCTCCGCCGCCATCCCGGCCGGGAACGGAAACACGGTGCGGATGTAGTTGCCGTCGGCATCGTACTGCCGCACCGTGTACGGCCCCTGCTGGCCGGCCGTGCCGAAGACGTAGACGGATCCGTCAGGCTTGGCATCGATGCCGGCAATCGTCCAGATGCTGTGGTTGTGGTGCTGGATCTCGCTGGAGAAGAAAGCATAGGGATCGCCGCCCACGATCTTGTCCAGTTTGACGGCCATTCCGATGCGGACGCGGACGGAACCGCCTCCGCGTAAGGCTGCGGCGGGCACGGGAAGCCCATCGTCGTCCTTGCCATCCCACTCGATTTCCTGGGTCAGGCCCGGCCTGAGCGGCGCCGGCGGCGCTTCCTTCCCGCCCAGGACCCCGGCCGCCAAGTGGCGTACCACTTTGCCGTCAGCCCCGAGAACAGCCACTTCAACATCGGTCGACGCCGAAACGGCGAACTCGATCTGCACTCGTCCATCAGATGCCTTGACGGCACTCGGCGCCTTTGTGAATGTGGGCGGGCCCGCAGGTTCGCCGGCCTGTGCAAATCCCGGCAAGGCCAGCCCAAGGGCTGCGACGGTTGCGACCAAGGCCATGACTTTCGCACAGTAGTTTTTCATTTGTTCACCTCACCGTTCGCGTCTCTACCTCCAGCCGTTGCGGCTGGCACTTGTCCAGGTAGTCGTGCCCCGGACTCCAGTAGAGTCAGACTTACGCCTGAATCGGGTGCTCGTCAAGAGCCGGCGATGCGCGACACAGGCAACGTCAAGTCGCCGGACGACCTGGCCGGTCAAGTGGGGGTCGGCCGCAGTGACATCAGCCGGATGCTTCACCTCACCCTATTGCCCCCGGACATCGTGCAGGCGATTCTGGCCGGGAACGAGCCGAGCGGGATGAGCTTGACCAAGCTGTGCAAGCGCGTGCCGGAGCGGTGGGATGAGCAGGGGCGGAAGTGGTCCACCGGGTGATTTCGGCCGCCGGGCGGACATGAGGCGTTCCTGGCTGGCCGGGACCCCCTGGCCCGCGGTGGTGGGTGGGTTATCCGCAACTACTCGCAATTGAGCGTGTTCTAATGGCGACACGACGTGGTGGCTCTGCGCAGCGCCCAGGCGTGAGCCTCGTGGGCAAGGCATTGAGTTGCCTCATCAACCGTTACCCACCGAAGCCGTTCGCCCTTGGCCGGGACCTCACCTGGTTCGCTTGCCAGCACACGAGCACGGAAGTAGTCGCAGGCTTTTGCGATGGGCTCTCCCTGCCGGCTGATCCCGTACTGGATCGCCCTGCCGATCCGATCAAGGACCTCGATGGCCAACCCGCATTCCTCGCGGCACTCGCGCTGAAGCGATTCAACGTCCGTCTCGCCAGGCTCTCTGCCCCCGCCGGGCAGGTGGAGGTCCGTACCAGATTCGACAGCAGCCACACGGCCGTCTTCATCCTGTATGATGGCGTAGGAACCCGGTCGTTCCACGTAGTCAACACCGGCTAGTCGCTGCCCGAAGGCGGGGCACCTGTCGTTCCCTGGGTAACTGATCACATCCCCCCACGTCTGCACGTCCTTCAGGAAGTCTCCAACACCAAGAGCGCCTGCGGCCCAAAGATAGACACGGTCCCGCTCGGCAATCTCGTCCAGTGCTAACCACGCCAGATCGGTGAGGACGGCTTCGTCATCCGCCAGTTCCGGATCGCGACCAAGCGTTGGCTCTTGCTCGCCTATGTCCACCAGAAAAGTGAGAGTCTCATCGCCAAGAGCGCCTGCGACATGGGAGGTCTGTCGGACCACGACGCCTTGCACGTTGCACTCCTCCGCTAGCTCGCGAAGTGCCCCGGCCTCAGGGCATTCCCCCGCCAGCTGCGCTCCGCCGGGCAGGCACCAATGTTCCTTGCCTGCCGCCCGGTGTCTCACCAGAAGCACGCGCCCGTTTCGGTAGACGATTGTCTGAACGCGAGGCATCTTCCGTCATTTCCTCCTCAGGAATACCATAGGAAATCTGATTGCGGCTGCCGGGTGGTCATGGAGCGTCAGGGCCTCCTGAGCCGGAGTATACGCCTGCTTTCTGCGCCGGGCAACCCGACGAGACTGCTGGCGTCGCTCTAAAACAGAAATGGCACCGGTGCCATGATGGTGCCATTGATTCTTGTTTCGCGCGCAAGTACTGCCTCACGTGAGGCTCACGTGAGCCGATTTGGCACCCGGCTTCGCGTGAAGCTTCGCCGGGGGAACCCGCTGGCGGGACTAATAGAGCGCTTGTCATGCCCCGGCACTGGGTGGCGGACGGACGAAAACGCGAAAACGGCTAAATCGCCATAAGTCAACGAATGCCCGAGCGATAAATCGCGACGGGACCGGATCGCAAAAGTCCCGCCAGACCGAGAGTCCGAGAGCCAAAACGGCCGATTCGAACCGTTTTCGGGCCGAGGCGAGTCCCGCGGCGGGGCGAAATGCGGGCTTCAGAAGTGCTTTGAGGCGAAGGCCCGGCCTGAGTGCGTCTTGAGGTATCGCTCGAAGGCGACGGCCTTGGTCTTGGATCGGAAAGCCACGGCGGTTTCGATCCGCCAGGGTCGGAACTTGCTCGTGTGGGGGACATCCCCCGCATTGTGTCGCTGCAATCGGGCCTGCAAGTCCTCAGTAAGGCCGACGTAATATCGCTCTGGCTCCGCCAGGCTTGGCAGCATGTGGACGTAGAGGAATGGTTCGTCCATGACAAACCTGCCTGTTGATATCGGCCAGGTCTTCCAGGGCGCGACTTGCTGTGCGATGCCCGGCTTGGCTTTGCTACGCCGTGGCAGTCTTCGTTCGCTGCATTGGGCGTGGACGACGCGCCGGGTGGGACTGGCTTGCCAAGGCGAAGTTCGCCGCGAGGGCCTCTCGCGGCGAACGAAGACTGGAGGCGGAGATACGTCTCGCGAACCCTATCTGCCCAGACGGCAGCCCTCATTCGGGATAAGGAGATGGCCCTCGCAAGAACGCAAACTCCTCAGCGTCCAAGAGCCGGACCTGTCCGTTGCTGGCCAATTCGATGGCTTGGGCCATGCGGCGAGCCCGCGTGACCATGGGCTCGACCTGCTTGTTCGTCCATCGCAGATAGTTGACAACATCGTTCATCCCTGACGGAAGCTTATAGCCTCGTGAGTCGCTCGCGATCAAGACGTCAGCATCTCGCAGCCCGGCAATCACTCTTGTCTGAAATTGCCGCAACGTCATGGCCCGAGGGACCTGGATGCTCGCAATGATCTCTGGCGCATGCACGTAGGCTTCAGAATCAATGTGTGCAGCATAGAACACCAAGTACTTCAGACATTGAACTTGGTGTCGAACGTCTTCGTCGTCGCTGGCATGATTCCGCTCCACAAACGCCTCGGCACGCCGAAACGAGAGCCCACGAACAGCCGTATCTTCGACCCCAAGCATGTCCGCTGCCGCCGTCGGCGCTCGCCAGGGCCAATCGCGCAGTTGCACCCAGGGAATCATTGTTCGTCGCAGTTCATCCGCTCGCGGCGACAGCTTCTTCCGATCGAAGCAACGGCCGAGTGATCCTGCAACCACGTCAGCGGCTTGAAGAATCACGTTGTTGCGGGCGTGGCCCCATTCCATGACTGAATCGTCGAACAGGGTATTGAGATGATGGTGCTCCTCGAGGAACCGCTGAAACTGGATCATGAAGTCGGTCTTGCCGACTCGATCGGCAATCAGGCGCAGAGACGGAAAGGTGTCATACAGTTCGTCATAGAGCTTGCGGTTCAGGAATCTCCGGAAAGGTCTTTGGAAACGAAGCCCACTTTCCTTGGATATCAGTTCCTTGTCCACCACGAGTGCGATGGCAATAAGGCCCTTCGCACGAAAATCACTGAGTACGCGAATGCGCCGGTCATCATTGTCGCCAATGCTCGACGACTTCATGGGGCCGGTCTGAAAGTGCGTAGCCCGAACCAGTTCCAGGCTCTCCTGCAACGGACTGCTCTTTCGGTCCTCGACGATGATGGCCGTCACAATGTAGTGGGTAGAGACGTCTTGTGCAGCCGTGTCCAAGTTCGGCTGGCCATATTCATCGGCAAATGCATTGACTTCGGCCATCTTATCCCCCGCATCGGGTGACTACGCACTCCTTCGCCGAATGCGGAGGAGCTAGTAGCCGTAACGGTCTCGAAGGTAAGATATCCAGTTATGCCAGCAGCCGTTTGGGTCATGAGATTGAACCCAATTGACCCATTGCTCGTGGGTCCAGGTGCGGAACAGCGTTCGCCCGGCGAAGAGATCGCCCCAGCCGGTGGCGAAATTGTCAACGCCGGCCCCCCGAAGGCAGCCGACCAGCGTGTCGTTCCGGCCGTCGAAGGCCACGCACGACGCAACCAGCTCGTATCGGCCGCTGGCGGCGATGCCCTCCGCCAACGCCTGCTGGCGAAAGAGCTGATAGCCGCCAGTGGCCGCCGGGCACTGCGTGAGCGTCCGCGGGGCATGGTCGGCCAGCCGGATGAGTTCCCAATATCGCCGGTTCGGCCGGGTGGGCGTCTCCCATTGCATCTGCCAGCACTGCCCGGCAGGGTCGGCCTGCACGGCTGGCCAGTCGAGGCAACGGTTGCCGTCCGGGTTTTGCACACTCGACTTCCGCCCGGCACACGGGTAGAACGAGTGCTCAACGAGCTTGTTTTCGGTCAGGATCAGCCCGCGGCCGGCCGACGTCCGCACGATGAACGCCACGTCGGGCGAGGTTTGGTTGGCTCCCCGCACGCCGCCAGCCGGCTCGCCGAGCAGCGTCCGCGGGTCTAGCGGTGGGGCCTCCTCATACTCCAACTCGACGCCCTCGACAGCCTGCAGCAGCGGCGAGACGCGATCCCGCAGAAAGCCGGCCAGCAGCTCCAGCCCGCCCGGCTCGCGGAACGGGAAGTAGAGGTTCGCACACAGCATCCACGAGCTTTTCAGGTTGTGAACGCCCTTGTGCTTTTCGACGTGCTTCTCGTCCAAGTAGGCCGGCAGCGACTCGCGAATCCCCGGCCAGAGTCCCTCGGCCCACAATGCGGCTGGCAGAATCCACGGCCGCTCCAGGCCGTTCTGCTTGCCCATCCGCTGATCGCGGACGTTCCTCCGCCGCCAGGCGACTTGGTGATCCGTCAGCCATGCGTCGAAATCGGTCACGACTATACTCCAGCATCACCGCCATCGACAGCAAACTCCAATCGCATTCCTTCACTTCAACGGTCTGATTCCGATAGCTATGCCCTGAGTTCCATGAGGCGAACCCAATCGCCAGGAGCACGCTCGTAGCGCCAGAAGTGCCAGCCGTTGCACGTGCGTCGCCCACAAGCGGCTGCCGCCGCCTTCGAGGGAGATGGATAGAGCTTGCCGTTCAGGCGAATCCGACCGTCCCGGCGGACCCAAGCTCGAATGACCCTGCCCTTGTAACGGGCTCGCAGCTTCTTCACCCTTGGCATGTAGACCGCCAGGGGGTACGTCTTGCCACTCTCCTGGCGAGCCCGACGGCGGCGCTGGTACCCGCCAAACAGCCGCGACTCTTCTTCCTTTCTCCGTTTCCGATACTCGCCCTTGAGCTTACCCAGCAGGTTCTCGCACTTGACGAACCTGCCCTTCATCTTGTTGCCGGGCGGGTCGGCAATCCGAATTAGGACCGACTCAATCTCCTTCATGTAAGCCGTGCCTACCGTCAGGTAGATGCTGAAATGGTCCCAGGTGTTGGCGTGATGGTCGCGCAGATGGTGCTTCAGCCGCCCGAGCAAGCTGCTGGCCAGACCGACGTAGTACAGCTTGCCCCGACGATAGAGCGCATAGACGCCGCTCCGCCGCCGCACAAAGTCGCGGATGACGGCCTGGTAATCCTCAAGCATCGCCCGCGAGAGGTTCTCCACGTACTGGCAAACCAGTTGAGAACGCTTCTTGGCCATCGTCTCGTCCCCGCGAAAGGAATCCGTACGGCGGCCCAACCCTGCCCCGACAGCCCGCCGTCAACATTCTGTCACGTCGATGGCCGTAACACAAGACCGCGCCGGGGGATATTGCTCGCCGTCGCGGACGCGGGTAAGATCGTGGCCTGATCCTTTTCGGCTTCCTCGGGGAGCGTAGATGGCCAGCACGCGGGCGAACATTGACGCAGACACCACCGCTCAGGATGTGGCGGCGATGGCATCGGCGGACGCAATCGCCGAGTTCTTCCAGCAGCGCGGGTATGACACCGCCAAGCGAGCCGCGATGACCACTGAGGCCGTTGGCATCGCCGATGGCGACGGCGTCTTCCGCCGGATCGAGCTGCTCAGCGAAGACCCGGAGGGCTTTCTCCGCGTCGTCTTCGCCCAGGTCCGCTCCGTCACCGCCAAGGCCCGCAACGATCTGGTCCGGGCCCTCGGCCGATTCAGCCAGGACCACCTGATCATCCTGACCCGCGACTTTCAGGTTCTCGAATTCGTCCTGATCGACAAGGTCAAGCGCCACCAGCACGGCCCGGCCGCCGTGGCGGCCTACAAGCCCGTGCCGAAGGTCTACTCCGTCCTGCGAAAGTCGCCCAGCCGGCTCGACTTGCGCATCCTTCGCCGCCTGACCTTCACCCAGCGGGACGCCCTCGACCAGTTCGACAAGCTCCGCAGCGTCTTCGAGGCCGCCGTCTACACGGGCGAGTACTACCAGAACCGGGCCCTCTTCGCCGACCACTATCTGAACACGCGGCTCCAGGAGTCACCCGCCTGGGCCGAGAGCCCCAACGCTGCCTTCGCCGCCGTCCGCCAGGTAATGGCCGACGCCCGCGAACGCTTCAACGGCAAGGACGAGGCCGCCACCCGGGAGGGCCTGGTTGAGCCGCTGTTCGATGCCCTCGGCTTCAAGCGCACCCAGGGCAAGGCCGCCAAAGACGCCGCCGCCACCCCCGACTACGTGCTCAAGGACGCCAAGGGCGGCAAGCTCACTGCCGCCCTGGTCTATCAGTGGGACCGCTGGCTGGACGGGCCGGACCCGGCCGACCAGCAGACGCCCGAAGAAAACCCGGGCGCTTCAGTCGTCTCCGTCTTGGAACGCGGCGACGCCGACTGGGCGATCATCACCAACGGCCGGCTCTGGCGCCTTTACAGCCGGCGGGCGCACTCCCGCAGCACGAACTTCTACGAGGTGGATCTGGCTGAGGCCCTCGTCGAGACCGGCGAGACCGACCCCGGCGAGGCCTTCCGCTACTGGTGGCTGTTCTTCCGCCCACAGGCATTCGCGCAATTGGCCGAACCCCAGGCGGAGGCCAAGTGTTGGCTGGATACCGTCGTCGCCGGCAGCCGCGACTACGCCAAGCAGGTCGAGCAGCGGCTGAAGAGGCGGGTCTTCGAGCATATCGTCCCGCACCTGGCCAGCGGCTTCCTGGCCGACCGCAAGGGCAGGTTGGACCTGACCAAGCCGCCGACCGACGAGGAGTTGGAGGCCATCCGCGAGGGCTGCCTGACGCTGCTCTACCGACTGCTATTTCTGCTCTACGCCGAGAGCCGCGACCTGTTGCCGGTCCGCGAGAGCCCGTATTTCGCCGCCTCGCTGCGGAAGGTCAAAGCGGAGATCGCCGACGCCGCCGGCGTGGCTGAGTCGGAAGTCGATGACAAGCTGGCCGGAACTTACAGGAAGGACCAGGCCCGGCTCTACGACCGCCTGGCCGACCTGTTCACCGCGATGGATGCCGGCGATCCGGCGCTGAACGTGCCGACCTACAACGGCGGGCTGTTCCTGGCCAAGCCGGACAAGAAAGACGACTCCCGCGAGGCCCGCATCGCCCGGTTCCTCAAGGCCCACAAGGTCCCCGACCTGTTCCTCGCCCAGGCCATCGACCACCTGTCCCGCGACCCGGACGAGAAGACCTTCGCGATGGTCTTCATCGACTACAAGTCGCTGGGCGTCCGCCAGCTCGGCTCGATTTACGAGGGCCTGCTGGAGTTCAAGCTCAAGATCGCCGCCGAACCCCTGACGACCGTCAAGGAAAAGGGCGCCGAGAAGGTCATCCCCCTGGCCGCCGCCAAGGGCAAGGGCAGCCGACGCCGGGCCGAGGTGGCCGTACGCAAGGGCGAGGTCTACCTGGCCAACGACAAGTCCGAGCGCCGCGCCTCGGGCAGCTACTACACGCCCGACCACATCGTCGAATACATCGTCGAGAACACGGTTGGCCCGGTCCTGGCCGCCAAGCTCGAAGCCCTGCGCCCCGCCCTGCGTCAGGCCGAGAAGGACTATCAGCGGCACTTGGCCAATCTGCGGGCAGGCCCCGGTCTGCTTGGCGGAAAGTGGACGACCAAGGCTGACTTTGAGGCCGCCGCCAAAGCCGAGGCCGCTTCGCGAACCTATGACTCCAATGCCGAACTCGTGGACAAGCTGTTCGACTGCAAGGTGCTCGACCCGGCCATGGGCAGCGGCCACTTCCTGGTCGAGGCTGTGGATTTTGTCACCGACAAGCTGCTGGACTTCCTCAACGGCTTTCCCATCAACCCGATCGCGACCGCCCTGGAGCGTACCCGTCGCAGCATCCTGGAGAGCCTGGCCGACCAGGGCGTGGCCGTGGACCCCGATAAGCTGACCGATGTCCACCTGCTCAAGCGGCACGTGCTCAAACGCTGCATCTACGGCGTGGACCTCAACCCGATGGCCGTCGAGCTGGCCAAGGTCTCGCTCTGGCTGGACGCGTTCACGCTGGGCGCCCCGCTGTCGTTCCTCGACCACCACCTGCGCTGCGGCAACAGCCTGATCGGGGCGACGTTCGCCCAGCTCGACGAGGCTGTCCACGATCAGCTCTTCCGCATCGACTACGCCCCCATGCTGCGGGCCATCGGCAACGTGCTCACCGTCGCCTCGATGGCCGACGCCACCGCCGCCGAGGTCCACCGCTCAGCCGACCTCTACGCCAACGCCCGCCGGGAGCTGTCCGGCTACCAGGTGATCCTGGACATCCTGATCGCCCCGCACTTCGGCGTGCCGGGCGCCCTCACGCTGCTCCAGCACGCCAGCGACCTCGATCTGACCAGCAGGGAGTCGCTGTTCAAGAGCCTCCGCCCGATCGACCGCAAGATGGTCGACGCCGCCATCGCCGCCGCCGACCAGCGGCGGTTCTTCCACTGGGAACTGGAGTTCCCCGAGTGCTTCTTCGGCCTGCGCCCCGGCACACAGCGGCAGATCGAGCACCGGCCGCCGGCGCAAGCCGGATTCGACGCGGTGGTTGGGAATCCGCCATACCTAGGCGTGCGTACCGGCACAATGGATGTTGAGTTCTCAGGATACGCAAGAATCACTTTCGAGGCTGCCGCACGGAATTGGGACATCTTTGCAGTATTCCTCGAGCGATTTGAGCAATCCGATGCCTGTCCATTTGCTCTTGGCATGATCGTCCCCACGCGTGTTTCCACCAACCACGACTTCCTCTCGCTTCGAGAAAGATTCTTCGACGCCGCCGGGCCTTCGGAGGTCCTGGATTGTGGAGCACCGTTCGATGATCCGACCGTGGCGGCTAGCATCGTCATCCATAGGCACGACTCACGGAATTCGGATGTTGGAATGGGTGTGTTTGATGCTACCGGAAAGTCAAAATTCAAGTCGCTGCCGATCGCTCTGCTTCGGGTTCTGCCCGACAGGCCATTCATTACACCACTTCAACCCGACGACGTTACACGTTTTCAAAGAATCATCGAAGCTCCCCGTCGGCTTTCTGACTACCTTGAGATTACTCGCGGCATGGAATGCGGAAGAAACGACGACAACGTGTTGGACACTCCCGCGAGAGGCGCAGTCCCTGTTCTTTCCGGCGAGGGCGTCCGCGAGTTCCAGATAGTCCCCCAGGGGCTCTTCATACCTCTTAACCTTGAGCCGATCGCAAGATACAAACCAGCGGCACTCTTCAGGACGGTTCCAAAGTTGCTGCTACGATTTGTTGCCCCCCACCCAGTGGCGGCAGTTGATTTCAAGGGGTACGCCAACTTCAATACGGTCTACAACGGTCATCCTCCCAGGTGTCGAGAGGAAATGTGCTTCGCCCTTGCCGCCCTACTCAACAGTCCACTTGTGCGCTGGTGGTTCAGAAACGCTTACAACTCGGATGAGACCTTATATCCCCATATCCAGAAATACCAATTGGACAGCATCCCCATGCCAGAGTTGCACCCCGACGATGCGGTCATGCGGGAGTTGATTGCCTGTGGCAGGAATTTGACCGAAACGCCCACCGCTGCAGATCCCGCTGTCTTGAATGACCTGGCCATACGGGCCTATGGCCTTGCTTAGCCTCCATTCGCTGGGATGAAGGGAACTCCCATGAACATCCAATCAGCCCTGTGCTTCTGGCTCGGCTCGCTGGACAGTCGTGTAGCAGCGGGGCACAAAGATGTTGGCGGGACGCATGACATCCGCTTTTGCTTCCGTCGGAAGTTGGTCCGGGCGTTCATCGGGCTCCCCCCGAACCGCCAAGGAATCTGGCTGGTTAGGCTTCAGCCATACCCGGCCCAAGGACTTCCCGCTTCCGACTTGACGATAGCCGGATATTCGGGGCGTAGGCGAGGCGAGTGCGCTATGCCCGCCCAGTTCGGCGGGAGTGGAAGCGAGTATCCTCTGTGGCGCAGGATCACCCGCCCATACCGCCCGGGGGCTACGTCAACGCCGCGCGATGCCATTCTGCTTCTTCGTGACGCTGGGGGGAAGTTCCACGCGCGGATGGCTCGCAGAGAGGACGTTCAGCGGTTCCCCCTTGTTCTCCGGACGGAGCTTGAGAAGCACGACCCTTGTGCCAGACTGATCGCCCTGGATCGCACGGTGAAGCTGCCAGAGGCATTGTTTGCCAAGCCGCTTCCTGGGAACCCGCTTGCTGTTCAGGAGGCCAAGGAGACGCGGCGGCAGCGCGAGTACCTGGACGGAGCCCGCAGGGAAATCAACCGTGAGCTTATGGTTCGAAATCAGACACTTGTTCGCGACGCGAAGAGATCGCGTCCCTGTGTCTGTCAAGTCTGCGGCTTGAGTTTTGCGGAAATGTATGGCGACCTGGGAGATGGCTTTATTGAAGGGCACCACAAGAAGTCTCTTGCAGCCGCGCCAAGAGGCGGCAAGCGTCTCACCGTCGATGACATAGTCCTAGTGTGCTCCAATTGTCACCGGATGCTTCACCGTGGCAGGAAAATCATGGACTGGAGACGTCTTCGTCAGCGAGTGCTTGGGTTGCGAAGGAAGGCACGGAAGTAGACGGTTGGTATGTGCAAAGGCCTGATTGCCGCGCTTGGCGCGATTGTTGACGCTCGTGGCCGATTCGGGTTTCTGCTATCGACGGCCAAGGAGTATCTGTGTAGGATCGCGGCTTGCGACCGGTTCCCAAATGTGCGATGAGCGACACGACCATGACGCTGCCGTATGTCATCGATAACGATCAAGTCCAGGCGGCCGACGTACTGGCCGGGCTGCTCGCCGAGTCGGCCGATTGTCCGCTGGACATCGCGTCGGCCTACTTTTCGATCAGTGGATACAGGCTGCTGGCGGACGGGCTGCACCGGCTGGGGGCCTTGCGGCTGCTGCTGGGGGCCGAGCCGACGGCCGGGGCGGATATCGGCCTGCGGCCAAACCCAGCGGCGCTGCTAGCGCGGATGCGGGGGGAACTGGAAGTCGAGCCGTTCAACGAGCAGACGCTCCGGCTGGTCGAGGACCTGATCGCGTTTCTGCGGGCGGACAAGGTGGCCGTCCGGCTATTTGCCGAGGGGTTCCTGCACGCCAAGGCCTATATCTTCCACCGCGACCAGGTCGGGCCGAACAACCTGGCCGACCGGCTCCGGCCGTATGCGGCCATCGTCGGCTCCAGCAACTTCACCGGGCCGGGTCTGGCAACCAACCGCGAGCTGAACCTCGTTCACCGAGTCTTCGAGCAGGCCGACGAACCGGTTGACGGCGAGGCCGCCCGGCGTGTGGGCTATCTCACCGGCGGCCATCCGCCGGAGACAATCCTCGATCCCAGCGGGGCGGACATCAGCCCGGACGCCCGGCGGGCGATCAAGAGCGAGGTCGGCGCCCGGGCGATCATGGACCTGGAGGCGTGGTTCGTCCGGCAGTGGGAGCAGTCGGCTGACTTCAAGGAGCATCTCATCGAACTGCTGAACACCAGCAAGTTCGGCCAGCATGAATACACGCCGTATCAGGTCTATCTGAAGGCCCTCTACGAATACCTGCGCGACGAGTTGGGGCCGGGGCCGACGCTGTTCGGCAGGACGGCTGTCGAACTGGCGGAGTTCCAGGAAGATGCAGCGAAGAAGGCCCGCCGTATCCTGGCACGCTACGACGGCGTGCTGGTGGCTGATAGCGTCGGCCTAGGCAAGACGTGGATCGGCAAGAAGCTGCTGGAGGACCTGGCTTATCACCAGCGGCTCAAGGCGGTGGTGGTGTGCCCGGCGTCGCTACGGGAGATGTGGCGGCGGGAACTGGCCGACGCGACCATTCCGGCCCAGATCGTGGGCATGGAGGAACTCGGCCGGGAGGGATTCGACCTGCACCAGTATGCGGATGCCGACGTGCTGCTGGTCGACGAATCGCACAATTTCCGCAACAGTGCGACCAACCGCTACCTGGCGCTGGACGCGCTGGTACAATCCCGTGGCGGCCGGGGGCGCGACGGCCAGCGGAAGAAGGTGATTCTGCTGTCGGCCACGCCGATCAACAATGACCTGTACGATCTGTTCAACCAGCTTCGGCTGTTCACGCAGTCGGAACCCGACTACTTCCGCGACGCAGGCATCGGCGACCTGAACGCCTACTTCCGCCAGGCCCGCCGGCTGGCTCGAAGCGGCGAGGCGTCGGCCGGGGAACTGCTGTTCAACCTGCTCGAAGAGGTAGCGGTGCGGAACACCCGGCCGTACATCCGCGTGGCCTATCCGAACGCGACCATCGGCGGCAAGCCGGTGCATTTCCCCGACCGGCGGCTGCGGACGTTCCAATACAGTCTCGGCCAAACCTACGCCGGGCTCTACGCGGAGATCGTGGCGGATATCGACCGGCTGTCGCTAGCACCCTACAACCTGGAATCCTACAAGAAGAAGGGCGTCGCGGTTGACGAGTTCGAGCAGGGCCGCGAGGTTGGCTTGGTGGGCATCTTCAAGACGAGGTTCCTCAAGCGGCTGGAATCCAGCATCGCGGCCTTCCGCCTGAGCCTGAAGCGGGCCTTGGCGTTCGAGCAGACCTACCTGGATTTCCTCCTCAGCCGGCAGGTCATTTCCAGCCGCGACTTCTGGAAGATGCTCCGCCTGGCGGGCGTCGATGCCGAGGACGACCTGAACGGTGACGACATCGCCGATCGGCTTGAGGAGGTCGAGGCGGTCAAGCAGCACTTGGCCGGCATCAAGCCGGTGGACCTGAACGACTACGACCTCCGGCATCTCGTGCGGGATGTTGAAGCGGACATTGGGCTTCTGAGGAATCTTTACGAGCGGACCGAGCCGCTGGTCGCCACGGATGCGAAGCTGGATCAGCTCAAGGCCCACTTGTGCGGCGATTTGCGGGGCAAGAAGGTCCTGGTTTTCACCTGCTATAAGGACACGGCCAGGTACGTGCACGAGCGACTCACGGGTGCCGACGCGGCCGCCTGGCGGAAGTCCGCCGGCGATCCGCTGATCCGCCGCATCGACAGCGGCAACCACCCTGGCGAGCGGGAGGGCATCCTGGCGGCCTTCGCCCCCGTTGCCAACAACCGCGCCACGCCGACGGGCGAGGAGATCGACATCCTGGTTTCAACCGACGTGTTGAGCGAGGGCCAGAACCTCCAGGACTGCGGCGTGCTGGTGAACTACGACCTGACCTGGAATCCGATTCGGCTGGTACAGCGCAGTGGCCGGATCGACCGGCTGGGCAGCCCCCACGACAAGATCCTCGTCTGCAACATGTTCCCAGAGGCCGAGCTGGAGGAGTTGCTGCGGCTGGTGGAGCGGCTCCAGGACCGCATCAGCCAGATCGACGACCTGGGCCTACTGGACGCCAGTGTGCTTGGCGAGGTCGTCCATCCTCGGACGTTCAACACGCTGCGCCGAATCCGCGAGGAAGACGGGGCGGTCCTCGACGAGGAAGAGGCCCGCGCGGAACTGGCCGGGCCCGAGGTGCTGCTCAAACAGCTCAAGGAACTGATGAGCCGCGAGGGGGCAGAGCAGATCGTGGACCTGCCCAACGGCATTCACTCCGGCCTGCGCCGAATCAAGTGCAACGGCATGTTTTTCTACTTCCAGGCCCCGCGGCCGTCGGGCGAGGGGGTCCGGCACTTCTGGCACTACATCGACGCCGCGACACACCAGGTCCTCGACAATCGCTTCCAGGTTGCACAGATCATCGCCTGCCAGCAAGACGAGCCGCGATACATCGGCGATCAGGATGTCTTCCTGCTCCAAGAGAAGGTGATTGGCCACATCCTCAAGTCCGAGCAGGTGGTCGAGGCGAAGGCGGCGGCGTCCACCAAGCCCGATCCGATCCAGCAGACCATCGCCGAAGAACTCAAGAACGCCATCCGCCGCGGCACGGTCGACCGCGACCAGGCCAAGGCCGCGATCCAGTTCCTCGCCCAGCCGGCTGGTCCGTTCGTAATCAAGAGGATCAAGGCCGCGTATCAGCAGTCCCAGGAGGCTCGACAGGATCAATCCCTCCTGGACGAAGTGTCCGGCCTAGCCGCCGACTTCGGCAAGCGAGCGGCGGACGGGCAGCAACAGCCCGGCCTGCGGCGGGAAGACCTCAAGTTGATCTGCTTCGAGTACGTTTCCTCATGAGCCTGGGCTACGTCCAGCCGGCGGCGTGCTCTTGGCCACGGCATGATAGAGGAGGCTTGAGCATGGGATTGGACGAGTTTCAAGTGATGATGGCTCACCACTATGAGCAGCTTGAGACGTGGCTGGTGGATTTCCTGCGCGACGACAAGAAGGGCGAAGTCCCGTTCGAGTTGGCCCGAGAGCTGCTTGACCGCGCCGTAGAAGCCGACCAGGCGGGCGACGCATATGCCAGCGCCATCGACCGGTTCGCACTCTATGGGTTATTCACGCTCATGAAACGGCGTAACTGGTCGGGGCCGTCTTGACGAATGATGTTGCTGATCGGTCGGGCTTCGGGACCTACAGGGGCGGGGAATTCAGGTCGAAATCCACCCACACCTCGACATCGACATGCGTCGGCTCATCGGGCCAGCCGGTTTGCTCGTTGGGGGCGATCTTGAAGGAGGGTTCGGCCGCGCCGTCGGCCATCTGCTGGAGCAGGCTGAGGAAGGCGGGGCTGGACCACTCGGTCCAGGTGTTGTCGGTCAGGTCGAAATCGGCGATGTGCTGACCCGTGGCGGCCTGGCCCTCGGCCCAGGTGAACTCGCCCTCGGCCAGCGGGGCGGCACTGTGGTAGAGCTGGAGCTTGACGTTGCTGCCCAAGGGCTTCAGCCGAATCTTGCTGGTCGAGCGGACGGTGGCCGACTGGCCCCGCGTGCCGAACCAGCCGCTGGCGCCGTCGGGCTTCCACATCCAGACCTGGCCGCCGAACCAGGAGTGCATCTCCCTGGCCCCGTCGCGGAGAACGGCCGGCGGATACCACAGGCCGCCGGGCAGGTCGCCGCTACTGGCGCGGGCCTCGCCGCCGTCGCCGACCCGCAGGACGAACCGGCCCCGGCTGAGCAATGCGGCGGCGTCTCGCGGCTCGTTGATGTGGACCGCCCGGACCGGCTGGCCGACGCCGACCGATCCGGTCCAGCCGGCCCCGCCGTTGATCGCCGCGAAGAAGTTGACCATGTCGGTCTGACTGCCGGAGGTGATCCACTTGTCCTCGTCCGGCCCGGTGACAGGATACAGCCAGGCCCGCAGCGTGTAGAGCTGCCACCAGCTCGATTCGCCCGCGAAGTAGCCCCACAGCGGCACAGCGGCCAGGAAGCCGTCACGGACCTTCGCCATGTTCTGATCGTCGATGGCCGCGCCGACGGCGGCCGTGGACGGGATCGGCCACTTGCCCGCCGGGTTGAACATGACCTTCAACCGGCGGTCGGCGGCGTCGCGGATCTCCGTCGAATCGACGGCGTAGATGCGGTCGCCGGCCAGCACATGGCCGTTGGCGTCCTGGTGGGTCCAGTTATGCGCGTAGGCCATGATGCCGCCCTACGTGTATTTCGGGTAGTCCCAGACCAGCGAGCCGTCAGACGCCCGCTGGAGCACCTTGTAGGCGGCGTCGGGCGGGTCGAGCAGCTTCCACTGCTCGTCGCTGGCGTCCCAGCGGAGCAACTCGTTGGCCGTCGTGCCCGGCGGCAGGCCGCCCAGGTCGGCGTTGAGGATCACGCCCTCGCCGTCGCCGAACGGCAGGTAGGCCAGCACGTCGCCGGCCGAGACGTTGGCAGCGGCCGGGGCGCCCCCGCTGGGCGAGACCAGGTAGCCGGTGACGGTCGTCTCGGCGTCCTCGTTGCCGCCGTCGGGATCGCAGGGGTGCATGGCGACGGTGTTGCCGGACGACCAGTCGCTGATGGCCTTGCCCCACAGCAGGCCGGTCCCGCCGGCCCCGCCGAAGCGGACGATGGCCCACTTCTCGCCGGCGCCGGACTCTTTCCACAGGATCGTGGCAGCCCCGGACGGGCCGCTCTTGAGGCTGGCGGCCGAGCCGTCCTTCACGTCGGCGAAGCCGTCGTCTTCGGCCTGGACGTCCACCTTGGCCACGCAGACGCCGGCGACGGCCGCCTGGCCGATCCTGCCGTTGGCGACGGGCTCCAGCAGGATGGCGAACCGGCCCAGGTGCGTGGGGGCTACCGGCGTGACGCCGACCAGGGCGATGCGGTTCTTGAAGCCGTCTTCGCTGTCGGCCGGCGTGAAGATCGGGCCATCGATGCCCAGGACGGCAAAGCGCCCGAGGTCGGCGCCGCTGTTGTTCTTGATCGGGACGACGCCCGTCTGCCGGCCATCCGGCTGCATGCCGGTGAACTGGTCGTGCTGGCGCCGGCGTAGGTCTTCGGCTGCGTCAACGAAGGCGTTGAACGTGGCCGCCGGTATCCGCAACGGGTCGCCGGGCTTCACTTTTCTGAGGGCTTCAGCCATGCATCACGTCCCGATCCCGAGCTGCGAGAAGTCGCCGTCGCTGTAGACCTTCTCGATGTGGGCCGACAGGGGCCGCTTGACGAGGATCTTCGCGTTGGCGTCCTCTTTGTCCTCGTAACGGACCCACAGGTATTCCCAGCCCTTCTTGGCCGGCACGGTGATGTCGCCGACGGTGATGTTGGTCTTGTTCGGGCTGGCCGCAAACTTGAAGCTGATCTCCCAGTCTCCATCGCCGCGCTTGGAGCCGCTTGCTCCCAGGAACAGGCACTCCCCGGCCGCGCAACCCTTGAAGGCGGCGTTATTCACCTTGCCGGTCAGGGCGAACAGGACGCCGCGATAGGCCAGCGTCACGTCGGCATCGGCGAAGACGTAGGTCTCGCTGAACGAGTAGACGGGAACAGTGATGTCCACGCCCTCGACGGCGTCCTTCGTAACCCCGATGGCCCCCTTGAAGTCCGGGGCGGTCTGCCCCGCCGGGGCGTAGTTGCCCACCGTCGCCAGGGACTGCGTGACGTGCTGCGTGCCGCCGCTGGTGTCGAACGAGAAGCTGGACTCGCCGGGCTCCTTGTCCTTGGTCTCCGGCGGGCCGTAGTTGGCCGTGCCGGACCAGACGTCGGGTGCGTGGTACTGGACGCTGACCGTCTTGAGCACCAGCACGTGGCCGGTCTGGGTGGTCACCTGGTGCGGGGCTTCCGCCCACAGGGCGGCCGACGCGGCGTCCTCGCTGTCGGTCCCGAAGATCAGGTATTCGGGCGCATACGACCCGTTGTCCCCGATGGTCAGGTCGCCGGACTCGTTCTTGGGCTGGACGGTGATGGCCATAGACTCACACGAACGTCAGCGCCCCGGTGTTGGCGCGGTTGAGCAGCTTGTCGGTGTTGGTCGCGGTCTTCTCGGTCGCCTTGGCGATCCGCTCCTGGTGCCCGCCGGCCTGGAGGCCCAGGATGGCCGCCGCGTTGAACGTGCCGTGGGCCTCGGTCTTGGCCTTGCCGGCCAGGTCGAGCTGATCGCCCATGCCGGCCAGGGCGTTCTTCAGCTTGCCGACGACCTCCTCGGGTGACTTCATGCCCTCCGGGCCAGCCCGCTCTTTGGCCTTCCGCTCTTCTTTCGCCTGGCCCGCCAGGTCGCTCAGGCGCTTCTTGGCGGCGGCCACGTCGGCCTGGTTGGCCCGCTCTCGGGCGGCCTGCTCGGCGTCCATAGCCCGCTCGCGGGCGTCCTGCTCGGTGACGATGCCCTGGACCGTCTGGTCGAACTCCCGGCCGGACTGCTCCCGTTGCCGCTGGCGCGCCAGTTCCCGGTCGGCCCGCTTGCGGGCGGTCTCGTCCTTGATCTGGCGGACCGCGGCGTCCCGCTCGGCGTCGATCTGGCGGTAGGCCTCGTTGGCCGAGGACTCGCTCTCCTTGCCGAACAGCTTCTTGATCCACACCCACGCCTTCTTGGCCCAGGCCTTCATCGACTCCCAGCTCCGCATGAAGATGCCGACGAACCAGTACCACGCGTCGGCCAGGAAGGCGGTCGTCTCGATCCACGCGACCTCCAGGCCGTGCCAGACGGCGTAGGCGATGATCTTCAGGCCGGCCCAGGCCTCTGTAAGAACCTTGACCAGGAAGTTCATGGAGCGGTTCCACACATTGGACAGCCAGCCGGTACCGCGGGCCCACTCCAGCTTCAGCAGGGCCCAGAGCACCTGCGCCGCCAGGCCGATGTTGCCGGCGGCCAGGGCGTCACTGATCCCGCCAAAGGCGGTCAGGGCGTCGTCCTTGAGGATGTTCCAGCCCTCGGCCAGCCAGGAGGTTGCCTTGCCGATCTGGCCGGTGGAGTAGGCGAAGTAGATGCCCAGCGCCGCGACCGCCCCTATCACCAGCCCGATGGGGGAGACCAGCCACATCAGCACGCCGCCGACGGCCCCCAGGACGGATGACACGATCGGGACGATGGCGGCGAAGACGCTGAACATGCTGCTGAGGCCACCGAGGATTCGCCCCAGGCCCATCAGGACGACCCCGCCGGCCGCTACGGCCGCGGCGACCTTCAGGATGGTCACCACCAGGCTGCGGTTGGCCTGGACCCACCCGCCGACGTGCGACGCGACCCGGCTGACCCACTGCCCGAATGCCTTCAGCGTCGGGGCCAGGGCGCCTCCCAGGGACACCATCACGTCCAGCACGGCCATCTTGACCTTCTTGAACTCCTCGGAGATGCCCCCGGTCATCTTGGCGAAGGCGACATCGGCCTGCCCGGCCGAGTCCCGCATGAGCTGCACGTCCTTGCTGAAGCCGGTCAGGTCGGCAGCCAGGGCGGCGATGCCGCCGGCGGCCCGGACCTCGGGGAAGTCCACCTGGATTTCCGAGAGGCTCTTGCCGGCATACTTGGCGACCAACGCCCCCAGGTTGCCCGCAGCCTCCGGCGCGTTCTTGAGGATGTTGACCAGCCGGGTGGAGGCCTCCTCGGCCGACAGGCCCTGGCGGGTCATGGTGGCGATGGCCGCCATCATGTCCTCCATCGACATGCCGGCGGCCCGGGCCATAGGGGCGACCTTGCCGATGTTGGCGGCCAGTTCGGGGAAGGTCAGCTTGCCGCGCTTGACCGCGGCGAACATGGTGTCGCTAACCCGTCCGGCCTGATCGGCCGACATCTGGAAGGCATTCAGCACGCTGGTCAGCCCGTCCACGGCGACGGACGTGTCGGTCATCCCGCCCTTGGCCGCCTTGACGGCCGTCTCCAGCACGCCCAGGGCCTGGGCCGGGTCAACCGAGGCCGACAGCAGGTCGTAGAGGCCCTTGGCCAGCACGTCGGTCCCCTCGCCGAACTGGACGGAGAGCTTGCGGATGCCAGCCGAGAAGCGGTCCATGTGCTTTTCCGGCTCGTCGAGCATGGTCGAGACCATCTTCATCTGCTGCTCGAAATCGCCGAAGACCTTGCCGGTCCCGGCCAGCGGCCCGGCGATGGCCACGCCGACGCCTGCCATCTTCCTGCCGAAGCTGCGGATGGACGTGCCCCAGGCCCGCAACTTGGCGGACGCGGCGCGCAAGCCCTTCTCCAGCTTGCTGGAATCAGCCAGCAGCTCGACGAAGGCCTGACCGGCCTTGATTGCACCCGAGGATGCCATGAATCACCCGTTGGGTTGGGCCGAGGTTCCACGGCTCGCCGAGCGGCTGACGCGGGCGTTGGCGCGATCCGCCAGGCGGTCCAGGTCGGCCCGCACGCCGGCAGCCTCACTGCGCCGCTCGATCATGCCCAGCAGCCGGTCGCGTCGCGGGCCGGCAGGCAGGTCGCGGATAACGCGACAGACCGTGCCTGCCGCCGCACGCGTACGCTTGTGCCGGCGGCGTTCCCAGATCAGCAGGCCCGCGGCCGTCACGATCCCGATGATCGCCGCCACGATGCCCCAGGCCGAGCCGGAGACGTTGACCGGCACGACCACCGTCCGGTTGCCCTCGCCGGATACCGTCGTCCGGCCGGCATCCGCCCGCTGCTCGTTAGGCTGGCTGACCTGCGCCGACGGCTTGACCGTCACACCAATGGCCTGGTCCCCGCCGGCCTGCGGACTGGCGACGGGGACGTCCACGTCAGCCCGCACGGCGCCGGGGGCGACGCCCTGGCAGCCGGCCAGCAGAATGGCCAGGGATGCAGCCAACAGGATCGCCGCGATTGCCACAACCGCCGCCAGGGCACGCCGGCCCGGGCGACGGTGCAATCGCCGCTCAACCTGGAGATGGGTTTCCCAACCGGTCTGAGGCGTCGTCATCGGAACCTCCCTGTTCATGGGCCGCCCGTCGCGGCCCCTTCTGGCCTCTGTTGGCCCGTCTCACCGGTCGCCCACACACTCGAGCCGGCCAGCACGAACGCAACAGGGGCCACCACGCCGCGTCCCGTGGCCACGTGGCCGCTGCCCTACAGGCCGACCAGCGCGGCCAGGATGGAGACGACCACCGGGGCCGCCTTCAGGGCGATGTCCTGGGCGAGCTTGGCCCGGGCCAGTTCCGCGTCGGCCACGCCGCTCCACCGGGCAGTGTTCGCCTTGACCGCCGCGATGAAGGCGTCGTCGCTGCCCCCCATCAGCAGTTCGTGCACCGCCTCCAGGTCGCCCGCCTGGATACGCCGCAGGTAGGCCCAGGCATCGGCCACCGCCAGGTCCAGCAGCGCCGGGCCGTACTCGGCCAGCAGCGCCGCCGCCTGCGCCCGCTGGTCTGCGGGCACACGCTCGAGGATTTCCGACATTCGATCCGTGTCAGCCATGGGATTCAGCCTCCTGGGTAAATTCAGCCCGTGGTCTCACTCGCCCTCATTCCGGCTGGGTCGTCGGGGCCTGCCACTGATAACGCCGGGCGCTGGTCACGAACGCCCGCCACTGCTTGGCATTCTCGGCCAGGTATTCGCTCACCCACGCCGGCGGGGGCGGGCTGGAATACTGCGCCCGGTCGGCCGCGACCTGGGCGTGGATGGCGCTGGTTTCCAGCGCCGTCGCCGCATCGCCGCGGACGTAGACCGTGTTGCATCCGCACAGGGCCGGCACGATCAGCAGGGCCAGGACGACCACGATCAGACTGCAGAGGAGCGTTCGGTTCACGACTGGACTCCCTTCCCGTCGACGAAGACGGACTTGAGCATTGCGAACCCCGCCTTGCGGCTCACGCGAGTCGCCTTCCGGGGTCGGTATGGGTCGAAGTCGGCCGGCTGGAACGCCGGGGTCTTCTTCGGGTCACGGTTCACGTTTGCGATCAGGGCCAGCAGCGTGCTGGTGTGGTGCCAGTTGTCCCGGCCCCGGGCCTCGGCCATCCAGAGCAACTGCCGCAATGTCAGCCGGCCGGGGGCGATGCCGACGATGCCGGCGAGCTGCCAGATGAGCCTCCAGACAGCGTCGCCATCAACTGCTCCTCGAGCTTCGGGTCGGCCAGCAGCGTCCGGGCCTTCTCCTCGGCTTCGGTCTCCAGCCGAGTCTTCACCTTGACCACCTTCTCCCAGGCCTGCCGCAGGATCGCCCTGCGGCGGCTCGGGAAAAAATCGATCAGCTCCTCCAGCAGCGCCGTCGTCGCGGTGTCGATCACATCGCCGGAGAGGGCCTTGCCGAAGTCGGCGTCGGACACGTTCCGCTCGCCGGCCTGCGGCTTGACCACGGCGAACAGGATGTCGCAGACCAGGATCACGTCCTCGGCCAGCCGGTCCACCAGGTCGTTGCCTGGCTCGACGATGCCCAGCAGATTGACGCCGAGCAGGTCGCGGACCCGTTTGATCGTGTCCACGTTGACGACGATGTCCCACGACCGACCGGCGGTGTCAGTGAAGCTCTTCATGGCTGCCCTCCATTACGCGGCGGGGATGGTCTTCCACTCGGGCGCGTCAGCCGAGTAGGTCGGCTTGGCGGTGACCGAAGCGGTGATCGCCTCGCCCAGCTTCTCCTGGCGGTCGAACTTCAGAATCGCGCAGTCGGCCCACAGGCCCTGGCTGCCGGCCGTCGCGATGTCGCCGTCCATCACCGCCAGGCCGATGGCCGTGCGGCCGTTGAACGCGGCCTGGATGGCCGCGAACCCGGCGTCCTCGCTGTCCCAGACCATCTCGAACTCGATGGTCGCCTCCTTCAGCCCGCCGACGACCACCTTGTGCCCGCCGCTGGCCCGCGTGGTCACGTCCGCCTCGGATGCCTCGACGCTGAGCGACACGTCCTTGACGTTGGTCAGCTCGGTCCACGTCGGTGTGCCGCCGATGCCGGCGGCGCAGAAGTAGCACTTGGCCTCGAACCCCATCTTGCTGCCCATGACGATCTCCTCGTGAGGATCAACAACGACTTAGCCCGCGGGCTAAATTCAGCCCGCCCGCACTGATCGGGCCCACATCTTCGGGACTTCCGGCGCCGCCCTGGCCAACGCGGGGCCCATGTACGGTCTGGCCTCGATAAACACGACTTTCGCCGCCGGGCCGTAGAGCTGCTCGTTCAGCCGGTTGGCCCGCTCGACCATCGCGCCCGTCGTCAGCCGGGCATAGGTCACCTGGACCGTTGCCCCGTGCTGATCGGTCGTCGGCTTGGTCGTGATGCTGGTCGGCCCGCCGATGCGGACCTCGCCGCCCGATCCGATCCGCCGGACCCGCCGCCGCTTGTTCCGCCACTTCGCCCGCCCGCCGAACTCGAGGATGTGCGGCGCCCCGCTGCCGCCGGCGAAGCCCACCGGCCCGACCACGATCCCGCGGTTGCCGGGGTTGAAGGCGAAGAACAGGTTCTTCCTGATCCACGGGTGCGGTCGGACCGTCCGGGGCGGTTCGCCCGGGCTGCTGACCGGCCGGACGCGGGTTGAGCCGCGCTTCGGCTCAGTCGCATACCGCATCGAGGTCTGGGCGATCCGGCGGATCAGGCCGCCGGCCTTCCGCAGGTTCACCAGCGTCGCCTTGTCCACCGCCCGCTTGACCACGTCCCGGTCAAAGAACAGGGCCTTGATCCGGAACGAGACCTCGCCGGCGGTCGCGCCGCCCGAGGAGCCCCAGTTTGTGAAAAGGCCGGCCATCAGGCATCCCTCAGGCGGTTACGCCTTGTCGAAGTCGGTCAGCAGCTTGGCCAGGTCGGCCTTGGCCGAGTTGGCGTGCTCGATCTGCCGGTCGATGTTGGCCTGGGCCTGCTCCAGCAGCCTGGCCCCGTCCAGCTTGGCCTTGGCCGCCGGCAGGTCCTCTTCGGCCCGCTTGCGCAGGGCCTCGATGCTCCGCGTCAGCGCGTCTCGCTTGACGATCCGGTCGCCGATGACGATGGCCTTGGCCCCGTCGATGGTCGCAACCCGTCCCTGACTCAACTGACTTGCCATGAGTCGATCCTCCTATCGCGTGCCGCGATACTTGAAAGTCACCGTGGCGGCCGTGCCGCCGGTTTCACTGACGAAGTTGCCTCGCACATAGGCGGGCACGGTCCCACTGGCGGCGATGGCCTGCGTCCCGTTGGCGGTGATGACCAGGTCGGCCGCCAGGGGGAACCAGTTGGTGCCGTCCAGGGAGCCCTCGAACCGAACCGTCACGTCGGTGTTGATGCTGGCGACGGTCACGGCGAGGACGTGATCGCTGGCCCAGATCGGCAGTTCATAGCTGGAGGCCGCCCCCGGGGCCGTCAGCACGGACCAGTTGTTGGCGCAACCCGTGCCGTTGGCCAGCAGGGAGGCCACCGTGTCCCCCATGGCGGTCTGGAGCATGTCCGGCACCCACATGCCGCTCCAGGAGTTGTGCAGGCCGTTGTAGACGTGGTCGGCCACCCCGCCCATGGCGTTGCTAAGCATGTCGCTGACCGGCAGGCCAAGGTACGGCTGGTAGAGCAGGTCCGCCAGGCTCGTCCCGCCGGCCGTGTAGAGCGGGGACTGGACCAGGTTCGCCTCGCCGGATACCAAGTCGCCGATCAGTTCGCCAATCGACACTCTGCCCAGCATCGGGCTGCCCGAGGAGTTGTAAAACAGCGGACTGCCGAGGTACGGATCGTTGAAGAAAGCCGACTGCAAGCCCTCGCCCAGCGAGAGCATCGGCCCCGGCATGTAGAGCGGGCTGCCGCCGGCCACATTGAAGAGCAACTCCCCGATCAGTTCGGCCACGCTCATGTCAGGTCCGACCATGTAGAGCGGGTTGTTGCCGTACTGGCCCCCGAACCCGAACATGTCGGCGAGGTAGTCGGCCAGCCCGACGTTCGGGCCGTGGGCGGTCAGCAGGTCGGCCAGGTAGACCGAGCTGCCGTTCTGGAGGGCCATACCGATCTCGGCCAGCCAGTCCCCGGCAGACTGGCCGAAAGTCGAGTCGCGGAAGACCGGCCGACCCATTCCGTCCACGAACACCGAGCCGCCCGAGTTCGGGTCGGCCAGCAGGTCGGCCAAGCGGATGCCCGCCCCGCTGGTGCAGAGGGCGTCGGCCAGGAAGTCGCCGAGGTCCTGGTCCATAACGTACTGGTTGTAGGCGGTCAGCTTGCGGGCGACGCTGGTGGCGAACGGCCCGCCGAACAGGCCGCCGGCCAGGATCGCACCCGGCTCCATGTCGCCCTCGTAGCTGCCGCTGGGCTGCCAGGGGCCCATCATCATCTGCGCCAGACCGTCGCTGGAGGGCCCGCCGATCAGTGAGTTGGCGACCTGGTAGAGCGTGAACTCGGTGGCGACCTTCTCGGCGCCCGCCCCGTCGCCGCTGACCACGCGGAGGCTGGAGTTTTCGCCCCAGCCCGAGCCGTCGCGGTAGGCCCCGCCCAGGGGATTCAGCGCGATCGCGACATCTTCCAGGAGTTGGCTGATCGTGTAGCCGGAGCCCGGCCCGCGGGCCAGCAGATCGGCTACGCTCGCGCCGCTGGCCACGTCGAACAGGAGGTCGGCGATGCTGACACTGGCGGCCGACGTGAAGAACGGGGTGGGCCAGACCTCGCCCGTATTGCCGAAGATGGCGGCCAGGTAGTCGGCCAGACCCATGCTCGGCCCGTCGGCGGTGAGGGCGTCCAGCACGTAGCTGGTCCCCATGTCGATGCCGTAGAGGTGGTCGGCGGCGCTGGCGCCGACGCTGCTGAGCAGCCGGGCCGCCAGGTCGGCCAGGGTCGCGTTGCCGGGCGGGGCGCCGGTGATGGCGTCCACGTCCAGGTCGATCAGGTCGGCGGTGAGCGTGACGCCGGCGGCGTCCACCTTCAGCCGGCCGTTGGCGATCAGCGCGGCCAGGGCCTCCAGCGCCGACTCGAAGGTCGGCTTGCCCGCCTCGTCGATCTCCAGGTCAACGGATTGGAACCATCGCTTGGCCATGAGCTACCTCACGACTCGAAAGACCAGCGTCAGCACGCTGGTGAATTGCCTCAGTTCCCGCAGGTGGTCGGGGGAGTAGACCGGCTCGTTGTCGGCCCGCAGGCAGACGGCCCCGGCGTACTGCACCGGCCGCTTGCCGTTGAAGTGGTCGGCGATCCGCTCGACCAGGAGCATCAGGCCGTCGACTTCCGTGTCGCCGCCGTCGCCGAGTTTCTTCTGCACGGCCACATCGACCGAGTAGTCGAACTGCCGCGTGGCCCGATCCGCCCGCTCGGCCGACGCCGCCTTGGGCACCACCGTCACGTGCAGGTCGGCCATCTCGCCCAGGTCAAAGACGGGGGCATAGGCCCGCGCCGCCGTGGCCAACGGATCACCTTCGGCCGGCACGAGCGGCGAGCTGGGGGCGTTCAGTTCCGCGACCACCGCGTCTGCGATCTGGACCAGCACTGAATCAGCCACGGTTCAGCCTCCAAACACCAGCCGCCACAGGGCGGCGACCGCCAGGGTTACCACCGAGCCGGTGATGATCCACATCAGCCGGGACCTCACCGCCTCGGCCTTCTCCAGCCGGTCCAGCCGGAGCTGGATGCCCGGCTTGCCGTTGCCGCGGATGGCCTCATCCAGCTTGTCCAACTTGCTGTGGACCGAGGCGAACTCGCCCTTGCACACCCGCTCGTACTGGCCCGTCCCGTTGCACATCAGGTGGTCTCCGTGCCGATCTGCTTCGTGTGAATCCGCAACGTTCTGCGATACGGGTCGGAGTAACGCCAGGCGGGCTCGGTCCCCGGGGCCAGCACTTCGTATACATAGGAAGTACTGTCCTGGCCCTCCGTGATCCGGTCGCCTGCCTTGGGCAATGTCGCCACTCCGCCGAGCACCAGGTCGCCGGTGAGGATCAGGAAGTCCCGGCTCTCGAACGTCTCCAGGACTCCCGAGCCGTTGTCGATCTGGAAGACCGTCCGGCCGATACCGGCGGCGACCTGGACCGACTGGCCGGCCCGCTGGTAGGTCACCTGGCGGCTGGCATGCCTGGTTCGCATGCCGTCCAGCCAGGCGGACGCGTTCTCCAGCAGGTCGGCCATGTGGTTACACCGTGCTCAGGGCCACGCCGTCGTTGCCCATCACCCGCCAGACCTTGTCCGCCCCGCTGATCGCGCCGATCAGCAGGATCGTGCCGGTCACGTCGGCGAAGGTCAGCGTGTTGTTGCCGGCCGCATTGACTGCGGCGGCAGCAGTCACCACGCAGTTGCCCCCGTCGGTCTTCATGGTCAGACACAGCATCTGGCCCACGTCGGTCGGGGCCGCGAGCGTCCGCGTCTCGGCATCCCCGGTCACGATCTGGCAGGTGCCCGAGTCGGCGACGGGGATCGCCTCCCCGTCGCCGGGGTCGTCGATCACGTTGGTCAGGTCCTGGTGGATGGTGTTGCTGGCGGTGGCGACCCCCTCCAGCCGGACCCGGACGGTCTCGTCGTTGGCCCCGGCGGCCAGCGCTGCCTTGCCCATAAAGGTGTTGCCCTCGGCCGTGGTCGTGGCCGCGCCCGTGCCGGCCGTCCCGCCGACCGGATCGCCGTCGGCATCCCAGTAGACGGCAGCCCCGGCGTTGACGGCGCCGGTGGCCTTGACCACGTCGAAGACGCCCTCGGTCGCCAGCGAGCCGAGGGCCCCTGCCGCGATCGGGGCGTGCGGGATGCCGATCAGCGAGTTCTGGACCACCACCTGGCCGGTTGCCACCGCGGCGAGGGGGGTGTAGTCGATACGCTTGCCTTCCTGAACGAACGTTGCCTGAGACATGGGTCGCTCCTATCTACAGAAGATTGTCCGTTGGTCGGACCCGGTGCGGCGTTCGGCCTCCATGCCTTCCGCCGCACCGGGCACGCTCATCACCAAGGCGTCAGATCACGCCTCGCCCTTCACCTTCACGCCGCCCTTGGGATCCTGGAGGCTAACGCCGAAGTCGTGGAACCCGCGCATCCGCACGCCGAGCACGTTGAAGTCCGCCTCGGCCGTCTCGATGGTCGGCGACTCGTTGCCGTTGAGGAACACGACCTCGATCACCGGCAGGTCCGCCGGGTCGGCCAGCAGGTACCAGGCCTTCTCGCTCTGGCCGGTGTAGTTGCTGTTGGACAGGTAGCGGGAGACCTCGGCCCGGAACTTGCCCTGGTGCGGGTTGGCGATCGGGTACTTGGTGCTGGCGGTCGTGTCGCGGATCTCCAGCGACTTGTAGAGCTGCGTGCCCATGGCGCTCAGCGCCGTCGGCAGCAGCAGGATCGCCGGGATCGCCCCGATCGGCTTGCCGTCGCCGTCGACCTGGTCCATGA
>JAJVII010000005.1 GCA_022072085.1 Phycisphaerae bacterium | reverse complement strand
TCATGGACCAGGTCGACGGCGACGGCAAGCCGATCGGGGCGATCCCGGCGATCCTGCTGCTGCCGACGGCGCTGAGCGCCATGGGCACGCAGCTCTACAAGTCGCTGGAGATCCGCGACACGACCGCGAGCACCAAGTACCCGATCGCCAACCCGCACCAGGGCAAGTTCCGGGCCGAGGTCTCCCGCTACCTGTCCAACAGCAACTACACCGGCCAGAGCGAGAAGGCCTGGTATCTGCTGGCCGACCCGGCGGACCTTCCGGTGATCGAGGTCGTGTTCCTCAACGGCAACGAGTCGCCGACCATCGAGACGGCCGAGGCCGACTTCAACGTGCTCGGCGTGCGGATGCGCGGGTTCCACGACTTCGGCGTGGGCCTGCAGGATCCCAAGGGCGGCGTGAAGGTGAAGGGCGAGGCGTGATCTGACGCCTTGGTGACGAGCGTGCCCGGTGCGGTGGAAGGCATGGAGGCCGACCGCCGCACCGGGTCCGACCAACTGACTCTCGGCAATCTGACAGGAGACGATTCATGGCTCAGGCAACGTTCGTTCAGGAAGGCAAGCGTATCGACTACACCCCGGTCGCCGCCGTGGCAACCGGCCAGGTGGTGGTCCAGAACTCGCTGATCGGCATCCCGCACGCCCCGATCGCGGCAGGGGCCCTCGGGTCGCTGGCGACCGAGGGCGTCTTCGACGTGGTCAAGGCGACCGGCGCCGTCAACGCCGGCGCGGCCGTCTACTGGGACGCCGATGGCAACCCGGTGGGCGGGGTCGCCGGCACGGGCGCGGCCACGACCACGGCTGCGGGCAATACCTACATGGGCAAGGCGGCGCTCGCCGCCGGCGCCGACGACGAGACCGTCCGGGTCCGGCTGGAGGGCGTGGCGACGGCCAGCAACACCATCCACCAGGATCTGACCAACGTGATCGAGGACCCCGGCGACGGGGAGGCGATCCCCGTGGCCGACTCCGGCACCTGCCAGATTGAGACGGCGGGCGCCGAGACGCGAACCCTGGCCGCTCCGGCCGACGTGGGGCAGATGCTGGCGTTGACCATGAAGACCGACGGCGGTGACTGCGTGGTCACCGTTGCGGCCGATGTCAACGCGGCCGGCAACAACACGCTGACCTTCGCCGACGTGACCGACACGATCCTGCTGATCGGCGCGATCAGCGGGGCGAACAAGGTCTGGCGGGTGATAGGCAACGACGGCGTGGCCCTGAGCACGGCGGGGGCAGCCTGATGAAGACCGGCCGGGTAGAGGAAGCCGAGGGTAGTCATGGCTGACCTGCTGGACAGGGCATCTGGGTGGCTGGATGACATGCGAACCAGGCATGCCAGCCGGCAGGTGACCTACCAGCGGGGGGGCCAGTCGGTCCAGGTCGCCGCCGGCATCGGCCGGACGGTCTTCCAGATCGACAACGGGTCGGGTGTCCTGGAGACGTTCGAGAGCCGGGACTTCCTGATCCTCGCGGCGGATCTGGTGCTCGGCGGCGTGGCGATCCTGCCCAAGGCCGGCGATCGGATCACGGAGGGCCAGGACGGTACTTCCTATATATACGAAGTACTGGCCCCGGGGACCGAGCCCGCCTGGCGTTACTCCGACCCGTATCGCAAGACGCTCCGCATTCATACGAAGCAGATCGGCACGGAGACTACCTGATGTGTGATGGGACGGGCCAGTACGAGCGGGTGTGCAAGGGTGAATTGCGGGCCATTCACACCAAGCTGGACAAGCTGGACGAGGCGATCCGCGGCAACGGCAAGCCGGGCATCCAACTCCGGCTGGACCGGCTGGAGAAGGCCGAGGCGGTCCGTAGCCGGCTGATGTGGATCATCACCGGCTCGGTGGTGACCCTGGCGGTCGCCGCCCTGTGGCGGCTGGTGTTTGGAGGCTGAATCGTGGCTGATTCGGTGCTCATCCAGATCGCAGAGGCGGTGGTCGCGGAGTTGAACGCTCCGGGCTCGCCGCTCGTGCCGGCCGAAGGTGATCCGCTGGCCACGGCGGCTCGGGCGTACGCCCCCGTCTTTGACCTGGGCGAGATGGTCGACCTGCACGTGACGGTGGTCCCCAAGGCGGCGTCGGCTGAGCGGGCGGATCGGGCCACACGGCAGTTCGATTACTCGATTGACGTGGCGGTGCAGAAGAAGCTGGGCGATGGCGGCGACGCGGAGATCGACGGCCTGATGCTTCTGGTCGAGCAGATCGCCGACCACTTCAACGGCAAACGGCCCGTCCAGTATGCCGGGGCGGTCTGTCTGCGGGCCGACAACGAGCCGGTCTACTCCCCCGACCACCTGCGGGAACTGAGGCAATTCACCAGCGTGCTGACGCTGGTCTTTCGAGTCGTGAGGTAGCTCATGGCCAAGCGATGGTTCCAATCCGTTGACCTGGAGATCGACGAGGCGGGCAAGCCGACCTTCGAGTCGGCGCTGGAGGCCCTGGCCGCGCTGATCGCCAACGGCCGGCTGAAGGTGGACGCCGCCGGCGTCACGCTCACCGCCGACCTGATCGACCTGGACGTGGACGCCATCACCGGCGCCCCGCCCGGCAACGCGACCCTGGCCGACCTGGCGGCCCGGCTGCTCAGCAGCGTGGGCGCCAGCGCCGCCGACCACCTCTACGGCATCGATATGGGGACCAGCTATGTGCTGGACGCCCTCACCGCCGACGGGCCGAGCATGGGTCTGGCCGACTACTTGGCCGCCATCTTCGGCAACACCGGCGAGGTCTGGCCCAGCCCGTTCTTCGCGTCGGTCTCCGGCGCCACCATCGCCGACCTGCTGTTCGACTCGGGCAGCAGCGATAGTGTGGCCGGCCTGCTTGGCCGCGGGCCCGGCTCCGGCTACACGATCAGTCAACTCCTGGAAGATGTCGCGATCGCGCTGAACCCCCTGGGCGGGGCCTACCGCGACGGCTCGGGTTGGGGCGAAAACTCCAGCCTCCGCGTGGTCAGCGGCGACGGGGCCGGCGCCGAGAAGGTCGCCACGGAGTTCACGCTCTACCAGGTCGCCAACTCCCTGATCGGCGGGCCCTACAGCGACGGCCTGGCGCAGATGATGATGGGCCCCTGGCAGCCCAGCGGCAGCTACGAGGGCGACATGGAGCCGGGTGCGATCCTGGCCGGCGGCCTTTTCGGCGGGCCCTACGCCACGAGCGTCGCCCGCAAGCTGACCGCCTACAACCAATACGTGATGGACCAGGACCTCGGCGACTTCCTGGCCGACGCCCTCTGCACCAGCGGGGCAGGCATCCGCCTGGCCGACCTGCTGGCCGACCCCAACTCGGGCGGCTCGGTCTTCGTGGACGGAATGGGCCGGCCCGTCTTCCGCGACTCGACCTACGGCCAGTCGGCCGGGGACTGGCTGGCCGAGATCGGTATGGCCCTTCAGAACAGTGGTTCGGTCTACGTGGCCGACCTGCTGACCGCCCACGGCCCGAACATCGGGCTGGCCGACTACCTGGCCGACATGTTCGGGTTCGGGGGGCAGTACGGCCGGAACCCGCTCTACCTGGCCGGGCCGGACCTGAGCGTGGCCGAGCTGATCGGGGAACTGCTCTCCAACGTATCGGGCGGCAGCCCGCTCTACATGCCGGGGCCGATGCTCTCGCTGGGCGAGGGCTTGCAGTCGGCCTTCTTCAACGATCCGTACCTCGGCAGTCCGCTGTTCTACAACTCCTCGGGCAGCCCGATGTTGGGCAGAGTGTCGATCGGCGAACTGATCGGCGACCTGGTCTCTGGCGAGGCGAACCTGGTCCAGTCCCCGCTCTACACGGCCGGCGGGACGAGCCTGGCGGACCTGCTTTACAGCATCAGCAATGGTACGTCGGTCGCCGACTCGCTGAACCACCCCCTGGGCACCGTCGCCGACCTCATCACCTTTGGCATGCAGAACTGGGTGACCGGCCTGTGGCTGCCGGACATGCTCCAAGGCGACCTCGGCGACACGGTGGCCTCGCTGCTGTCGCAGGGGACGAACGACTCGCACACATGGTCGACGCTGACGGGGCCCGGGGCGACGGCGGCCTATTCGCTGAACTACGCCGCCCGCGACCACATCCTGAGCGCCACCGTCGCCAACATCAACACCAGTGTGACGGTCCGGCTGGAGGGCACCATCGACGGCACGAACTTCTTCCCGATGGCGGCCGACCTGGCGATCACGGCCAACGGGACGCAGGCGATCCAGGTCGGCGGCCAGGGCGGCGTGACCGCCGTCCGGGGCAACTTCGTGAGTGAGGACGGCGGCACGGCCGCCACGGTGACTTTCAAGTATCGCGGCACGCGATAGGAGGATCGACTCATGGCGACGGGATTGAGTCAGGGACGGGTTGCGACCATCGACGGGGCCAAGGCCATCGTCATCGGCGACCGGATCGTCAAGCGAGACGCGCTGACGCGGAGCATCGAGGCCCTGCGCAAGCGGGCCGAAGAGGACCTGCCGGCGGCCAAGGCCAAGCTGGACGGGACCAGGCTGCTGGAGCAGGCCCAGGCCAACATCGACCGGCAGATCGAGCACGCCAACTCGGCCAAGGCCGACCTGGCCAAACTGCTGACCGACTTCGACAAGGCGTAACCGCCGGAAGGACTCGTGGGATGGCCGGCCTGTTCACAAGCTGGGGCTCCTCGGGCGGCGCGACCGCCGGCGAGGTCTCGTTCCGGATCAAGGCCCTGTTCTTCGACCGGGACGTGGTCAAGCGGGCGGCCGACAAGGCAACGCTGGCCAACCTGCGGAAGGCAGGCGGCCTGATCCGTCGGATCGCCCAGACCTCGATGCGGTATGCGACCGAGCCGAAGCGCGGCTCGGCGCGGGTCCGGCCGGTCAGCAGCCCGGGCGAGCCGCCGCGGGCGGTTCGGCCGCACCCGTGGATCAGGAAGAACCTGTTCTTCGCCTTCAACCCCGGCAACCGCGGCATCGTGGTAGGGCCGGTGGGCTTCGCCGGCGGCAGCGGGGCGCCCCGCATCCTGGAGTTCGGCGGCCGGGCGAAGTGGCGCAACAAGCGACGACGGGTCCGGCGGATCGGCTCGGGCGGGGAGGTCCGCATCGGCGGGCCGGCCGGCATCACGACCAAGCCGACGACCGATCAGCACGGCGCGACCGTCCAGGTGACCTACGCCAGGCTGACCACGGGCGCGATGGTCGAGCGGGCCAACCGGCTCAACGAGCAGCTCTACGGGCCGGCGGCGAAGGTCGTGTTCATCGAAAAGCGCCCGTACATGGGACCTGCGTTGGCCAAGGCGGCGCCGGATATCCCGAAGATGTGGGCCCGGTCGGTGCGGGCGGGCTGAATTTAGTCCGCGGGCTAAATCGTTGTTGATCCTCACGAGGAGATCGTCATGGGCAGCAAGATGGGGTTCGAGGCCAAGTGCTACTTCTGCGCCGCCGGCATCGGGGGCACGCCCGACTGGACGGAGCTGACCAACGTCAAGGATGTTTCGCTCAGCGTCGAGGCGTCCGAGGCCGACGTGACCACCCGGGCCAGCGGCGGGCACAAGGTGGTCGTCGGCGGACTCAAAGAAGCGACCATCGAGTTCGAGATGGTCTGGGACACCGAGGACGCCGGCTTCGCCGCAATCCAGGCAGCGTTCAACGGCCGCACGGCCATCGGCCTGGCGGTGATGGACGGGGACATCGCCACGGCGGGCAGCCAGGGGCTGTGGGCGGACTGCGCGATCCTGAAGTTCGACCGCCAGGAGAAGCTGGGCGAGGCGATCACCGCCTCGGTCACCGCCAAGCCGACCTACTCGGCCGACGCCCCCGAGTGGAAGACCATCGCCGCCGCGTAACGGAGGGCAGCCATGAAGAGTTTCACTGACACCGCCGGGCGAGCCTGGGACATCGTGGTCAACGTGGACACGATCAAGCGGGTCCGCGACCTGCTCGGCGTCAACCTGCTGGGCATCGTCGAGCCGGGCAACGACCTGGTGGACCGGCTGGCCGAGGACGTGATCCTGGTCTGCGACATCCTGTTCGCCGTGGTCAAGCCACAGACGACGGAGCGGAACGTCTCCGACGCCGACTTCGGCAAGGCCCTCTCCGGCGACGTGATCGACACGGCCACGACGGCGCTGCTGGAGGAACTGATCGATTTTTTCCCGAGCCGCCGCAGGGCGATCCTGCGGCAGGCCTGGGAGAAGGTCGTGACGGTCAAGGCCCGGATGGAGACCGAGGCCGAGGCCAAGGCCCGGACGCTGCTGGCCGACCCGAAGCTGGAGGAGCAGTTGATGGCGACTCTGTCTGGCGGCTCATCTGGCAACTCGCCGGCGTCGTCGGCGTCGCCCCCGGCCGGCTGACGCTGCGGCAACTGCTGTGGATGGCCGAGGCCCGCGGCCGGGACAACTGGCACCACACCAGCACGCTGCTGGCTCTGATCGCAAACGTGAACCGTGACCCGAAGAAGACCCCGGCGTTCCAGCCGGCCGACTTCGACCCATACCGACCCCGGAAGGCGACTCGCGTGAGCCGCAAGGCGGGGTTCGCAATGCTCAAGTCCGTCTTCGTCGACGGGAAGGGAGTCCAGTCGTGAACCGAACGCTCCTCTGCAGTCTGATCGTGGTCGTCCTGGCCCTGCTGATCGTGCCGGCCCTGTGCGGATGCAACACGGTCTACGTCCGCGGCGATGCGGCGACGGCGCTGGAAACCAGCGCCATCCACGCCCAGGTCGCGGCCGACCGGGCGCAGTATTCCAGCCCGCCCCCGCCGGCGTGGGTGAGCGAATACCTGGCCGAGAATGCCAAGCAGTGGCGGGCGTTCGTGACCAGCGCCCGGCGTTATCAGTGGCAGGCCCCGACGACCCAGCCGGAATGAGGGCGAGTGAGACCACGGGCTGAATTTACCCAGGAGGCTGAATCCCATGGCTGACACGGATCGAATGTCGGAAATCCTCGAGCGTGTGCCCGCAGACCAGCGGGCGCAGGCGGCGGCGCTGCTGGCCGAGTACGGCCCGGCGCTGCTGGACCTGGCGGTGGCCGATGCCTGGGCCTACCTGCGGCGTATCCAGGCGGGCGACCTGGAGGCGGTGCACGAACTGCTGATGGGGGGCAGCGACGACGCCTTCATCGCGGCGGTCAAGGCGAACACTGCCCGGTGGAGCGGCGTGGCCGACGCGGAACTGGCCCGGGCCAAGCTCGCCCAGGACATCGCCCTGAAGGCGGCCCCGGTGGTCGTCTCCATCCTGGCCGCGCTGGTCGGGCTATAGGGCAGCGACCACGTGGCCACGGGACGCGGCGTGCTGGCCCCTGTTGCGTTCGTGCCGGCCGGCTCGAGTGTGTGGGCGACCGGCGAGACGGGCGCAACAGGGGCCAGAAGGGGCCGCGACGGCGGCCCATGAACAGGGAGGTTCAGATGACGACGCCTCAGACCGGTTGGGAAACCCATCTCCAGATCGAGCGGCGGCTGCACCGTCGCCCGGGCCGGCGTGCCCTGGCAGCGGTTGTGGCAATCGCCGCCGTCCTGTTGGCCGCCTCCCTGGCGATCCTGGGCAGCCTGGCCGGTTGCCAGGGCGTCGCCCCCGGCGCCGTGCGGGCCGATGTGGACGTGCCCGTCGCCAGCCCGCAGGCCGGCGAGGACCAGACCGTCGGTGTGACGGTCAAGCCGTCGGCGCAGGTCAGCCAGCCCAATGAGCAGCGGGCGGACGCCGGCCGGACGACGGTGTCCGGCGAGGGCAACCGCACGGTGGTCGTGCCGGTCAACGTCTCCGGCTCGGCCTGGGGCATCGTGGCGGCGATTATCGGGATCGTGGCGGCTGCGGGCCTGCTGATCTGGGAGCGCCGCCGGCACAAGCGTACGCGGGCGGCTGCCGGCACGGTCTGTCGGGCGATCCGCGACCTGCCGGCCGGTCCGCGGCGCGACCGGCTGCTGGGCATGATCGAACGCCGGTCCGAGGCTGCCGGGGTCCGGGATGATCTTGACCGCCTGGCGGACCGCGCCAATGCCCGCGTCCAGCGGTCGGTCGGTCGTCATGTCGCGGCCGAACCTCACGGGTGATTCATGGCGTCCTCGGGTGCAATCAAGGCCGGGCAGGCCTTTGTCGAGCTGCTGGCCGATTCCAGCAGGCTGGAAAAGGGCCTGCGCGCCGCGTCTGCCAAGCTGCGGGCCTGGGGCACGTCCATCCGCAGCTTCGGCCGCAAGATGGCCGGCGTCGGCGTGGCCATCGCCGGGCCCCTGGCTGGCACGGGCAAGGTCTTCGGCGACTTCGAGCAGCAGATGAAGATGGTGAGCACCATGCTTGATGAGCCGGAGAAGCACATGGACCGCTTCTCGGCCGGCATCCGAAAGCTGAGTGTGCAGTTCGGCGAGGGGACCGACGTCCTGGCCAAGGGCCTGTACGACCTGCTGTCGGCGTCGGTCGATCCGGCCCAGGCATTGGGCGTGCTGGAGGTAGCGGTCAAAGCGGCCAAAGGCGGGATGACCGATACCTCGGTCGCCGTCGACGGCCTGACGAGCGTGCTGAACGCCTTCCAGATGTCGGCCGACCAGGCGGGGCGGGTCAGCGACACCATGTTCGCCGCGGTCAAGCGCGGCAAGCTGACCTTCCCCGAACTGGCCGCCAACATCGGCAAGGTCGCCCCGATGGCCCGGGCCGCCGGCATGTCGATGGAGGACATGATGGCGGCCATCGCCACGATGACCCGCCAGGGCCTCTCGGCCGAGGAGGCCTCCACCCGGCTGGTCAACATCCTCAAGAACGCACCCGAGGCGGCGGGCAACCTGGGGGCCCTGGTCGCCAAGTATGCCGGCAAGAGCCTGTCCGAAATCCAGGTGGACTTCCCCGAGGTCCGGGCGGCCGGTGGCATCGCGGCCCTGGCCGCCGACCTGACCGGCTTCCGCAAGGACATGCAGCTCATGCGGGACTCGGCCGGCCAGGCGGATGTCGCCTTCGCCAAGATGAGCGGGGGCATCTCCGAGGAGTTCAAGAAGGTCAAGATGGCCGTGCTGGACGTGATGGTGTCCCTGGGCGGCGCCCTGGCCCCGACTCTGAAAGCCTTCGGCCAGTGGGTCAGCCGGGTCGCGGCCAATGTCGGCGGCTGGGTCCAGGCCAACCGCAGCCTGGTGGTGACCATCCTGAAGGTCGCCGCCGCCGTGGCGGCCGGCGGGGTCGTGCTCATGGGCCTGGGGACCATCGTCGGCGGGGTCGGCCGGGCGTTCAGCATGTTCGCCGCCATCGTGCCGATCGTCTCGTCGATCCTGGGGGCGGTCGGCGGTGTGCTGATGTGGCTGGTCTCGCCGATCGGGCTGGTGATCGGGGCGGTCGCGGCCCTGGGAATCTACTTCGCCTACTCCACCGGCCAGATCGGCAAGGCAACCTCCTGGCTGGCCGAGGGCTGGAACATCCTCAAAGACGACGCCCTGACCGCATTCGGCGGGATCAGTGACGCCCTGGCGGCCGGCAACATCGGCCTGGCGGGGCAGGTGCTCTGGACCCTGCTGAAGCTGGAATGGGCCCGCGGGACGGGCTGGCTCTCCAACGTCTGGAACCGCTCGATGAACTTCCTGGTCAAGGTTTTTACAGAGGCCTGGGCGGGCCTGAAGATCATCGCCTACGCCGTCTGGCACGGCTTGGAGGTCGCCTGGATCGAGACGACCGCTTTCCTGGCCGACGCGTGGTACTGGTTCGTCGGCATCTTCATGCGGAGCTGGGAGTCCATGAAGGCCTGGGCGAAGAAGGCGTGGGTGTGGATCAAGAAGCTGTTCGGAAAGGAGAGCAAGGAATCGGCCGACGCCGCATACGCCCAGATCGACGCCGAGCGGGACGCGGCCGTTCGCCAGATCAAGGATGAAACCGCCCGCAAGCGGGCCGACCGGGAACTGGCGCGTCAGCGGCAGCGGGAGCAGTCCGGCCGGGAGTTCGACCAGACCGTTCAGGGCATCGTCACCGAGCAGGACGCCCGCGAGCGGGCGATGGACGCCGAGCAGGCGACCAGGGAAAAGGCCAACGAGGCCGACGTGGCCGCAGCCAAGAAGCGATTGAGCGACTTGGCGGGCCAGGCGAGGGAAGAGCGGAAGGCGAAAGAGCGGGCCGGGCCTGAGGGCATGAAGTCGCCCGAGGAGGTTGTCGGCAAGCTGAAGAACGCCTTGGCCGGCATGGGCGACCAGCTCGACCTGGCCGGCAAGGCCAAGACCGAGGCCCACGGAACGTTCAACGCGGCGGCGATTCTTGGCCTCCAGGCCGGCGGGCACCAGGAGCGGATTGCCAAGGCGACCGAGAAGACCGCGACCAATACCGACAAGCTGCTCAACCGCGCCAACACCGGCGCGCTTACGTTCGTGTGACCCATGGCCATCACCGTCCAGCCCAAGAACGAGTCCGGCGACCTCACCATCGGGGACAACGGGTCGTATGCGCCCGAATACCTGATCTTCGGGACCGACAGCGAGGACGCCGCGTCGGCCGCCCTGTGGGCGGAAGCCCCGCACCAGGTGACCACCCAGACCGGCCACGTGCTGGTGCTCAAGACGGTCAGCGTGCAGTACCACGCACCCGAAGTCTGGTCCGGCACGGCCAACTATGGCCCGCCGGAGACCAAGGACAAGGAGCCCGGCGAGTCGAGCTTCTCGTTCGACACCAGCGGCGGCACGCAGCACGTCACGCAGAGCCTGTCCACCGTCGGCAACTACGCGCCGGCCGGCCAGACCGCCCCGGATTTCAAGGGCGCGATCGGGGTGACCAAGGACGCCGTCGAGGGCGTGGACATCACGGTTCCGGTCTACTCGTTCAGCGAGACCTACGTCTTTGCCGACGCCGACGTGACGTTGGCCTACCGCGGCGTCCTGTTCGCCCTGACCGGCAAGGTGAACAACGCGAGTTTCAAGGGCTGCGCCGCCGGCGAGTGCCTGTTCCTGGGTGCATCGGGCAGCAAGCGTGGCGATGGCGACTGGGAGATCAGCTTCAAGTTCGCGGCCAGCCCGAACAAGACGAACATCACGGTCGGCGACATCACCGTGCCGGCCAAGAAGGGCTGGGAATACCTGTGGGTCCGTTACGAGGACAAAGAGGACGCCAACGCGAAGATCCTCGTCAAGCGGCCGCTGTCGGCCCACGTCGAGAAGGTCTACAGCGACGGCGACTTTACGGCCCTTGGCATTGGGACGTAGACTGAGCCGGTGGAAAGGCGGGTGCAACATGGCCGAGGACTACTCGCACTTCGTGCACCGACATCGATTCGCCTCGTGGGCAGCCGCCCGGGCGGCACAACGGGGGTGGGCCGGGGGTAAGGTCGCGGCCATTGTGGCGGCGATTGAGCGGTCGGATTTGCCTCGTTTCCTGCAAACGCCTGAGACGTGGCCGACAGAGGCGGGGGCGTTCGATGCGGTTCACCGGCAGTGGTGCCAGGCGATCCTCGGCAACCTGCTCGCATCCAGCCCGTCGACCACATTCGGTCGCGTTGCCAAAGTGGTTGCCGTGTACTTGAAGGGCATGGTCGTTGTGGGGCCCGACTTCGCGAGCGGTTTGGCGAAGGTCATCCACCCGCCGATCGACGGTAGGCTCCTGAAAGCAATTGCAGAGGACCCATGCGTCGACAGCACGATCCGCGAAGCCTGCAGGTCGACCAATTGGACCGACCTGGATGAGAACACGTACTACACGATGATTGCGGCCTTCCGCGAGTGCGGCATGGACCAGCCCGCGTTCTGGATGCTGGAGCGATACTGGACTCCCGCAGACGCGGAATAGTCCATTCGCCCAATCTGCTGTGCCCAAGATCAAGGAGGGTCTTGGTGTCTCAACTCGCAAAGGTCAAGCCCGGCGACCCACTGCGAATCCCCGCGGCCACGTTCAACGCCTTCGTGGACGCGGCCGAGGACCTCCGCCGGCGCCAGCACGACCAGTTCACCAGCATGCAGCCGGTGGGCAGCCAGACGGTGATCGTCCCGATCAAGAACAACAGCGGCGGCGACCTGGGCCGGTTCGCCGTCCTGGGCATCGACTCACCCGTCTTCACGCCCGCCGACAACGAAGACGGCTTCAAGAACCGCATCGCCCTGGTCGGCGTCACGCCGGTTGCCCCCACGCACCTGGGCCGGTTCGCCATCCTGCTGGAGCCCGTCGCCAACGGCAGGATCGGCCAGGCGGCCGTCGCCGGCGTCTGCGTGGCCAAGGTCGAAGTCCAGGCCGAAGACGACGGCTTCGCCGACATCAGCGACGGCTCGACCGCCAGCCTCGCCAGCGGCCCGTCCGGGGCGGCCACGATCCTGTGGAAGGAGACCGGCACGGGCGAGAAGTGGGCCGTCGTCCGCTTCGGCGGGGGAGGCGGGGCCGGCCTGCTGTGGGGCAAGGCCATCGACGACTGGTCCAGCGGCAACACCGTCTCGATGCACCCCTGCGACGCCGACGGCGGCAACGAGGACGCCGAGACGACGATCACCGGCTACCTGATCTCGCCCACCGGGGGCGCCCCGGCCGCCGCCAACGTCTCGGCCGGCGACGTGCTGGCCTACCTGCCGTTCGGCGACGGCGAGGGCGTCATCCTCAACGCCGACCTGGGCGGCCTGCCGCCGGGCACGACGGCCAACCAGTTGCTCCGCTGGGACGCCGGCGACGAACAGTGGAAACTGCTCGACCCGCCCGATGCTGCCTACAAGGTGCTCCAGCGGGCCTACGACGGCACACTGGCCTGGGACTACCCCAAGTACACGTAAGGGGCGGCGTCATGGCCTACGCGCACAACTGGACGCACCAGGACGCCAACGGCCACGTGCTGGCCGGCGACCGCATCTACGCTGTCGATTCCACCGAAATCCGCGACGCCGCCGACCGCCGGCTGCGGGTCTGCTTCAACCCCGCCGGCAAGTGGCCGATCCCGTCCACGGCCGCCGTCGGGGCGGCCATTGACGACCAGAACATCATCAAGGTCCGCGACGGCTTCCTGGCGGCCGCGCCCCTGTGGGGCTACTTCGCCGGCGAATCGAGCTGGTGGCAGCTCTACACGCTGCGGGCCTGGCTGTATCCCGTCGCCGGTCCGGACGAAGACAAGTGGATCACCTCCGGCAGCCAAGCCGACATGGTCAACGTCTTCGCCGCACTGAATGGCGGGGCCGGCTGGACCGGCTCCGTCGGCGTCGGGTCCGCGGTCAAGGCCATCCACGTGAACGAGCCGCGGGATGCCGCCGCCTTGCTCAGCCGGGGCCGGTTCCTCCTGCGCGTCGGCGACGGCGGAGAGGCACGGCCCAGCAGCGGCGACCTGCCCGGCGGCCTGTGGTATCCGCCCGCCGTGCTCCGCGACGGGAGCCGCGAGATGCACAGTTGGTTCGGCGGGCAGGTCTGGATGTGGAAGCCGGACGGGGCCGGCGGCTGGTTCGGCACGCGGGGCCAATCCGTCACCGTCCGCTCGACCAGCAAGATTCGCCTGAAGCCCCTGGGCAGCGACGTCAAGCTCCAGCTCTACCACAGCGCTACCCCGCTGACCGAGGGCAGTTTCACCTGGGCCGAGGGCCAGGCCGCCACGGGCCAGCACATCGCCGACTTCGACCTGACCGACAACACCTGGACCGAATGGTCCAGCCCCGCCTTCCTCGCCCTGCTCCAGCAGATGGCCGACGGCGCCGCCGAGCCGTCCTTCAAGGTCGCCCCCAACGAGCAGACGGGCTGGGGCGACGACCCCACACACATCGACATCGAGGTGTGGGTGGATTTCGACTTGAACAGCCCGCCGATATGACCCGATCCGACATCTCTGACCATGGGCAGATGTGTAAGCAGCAGCATCTAAGAAACTTCCGCTCGCGTGATTTATATTGACGGCGATATAACACATGCTATACTTCTCGAAGTCTCACGTCTTTTTGGGGACTGAGGGAAATTATGGCCAGCGACACGACAACTTCGAATCTTCCCTCCGACTACTCGGCTCGGATCAAGCAGTTCCGCGCCCGCCTCGGCCTGACTCAGGTTGAGCTGGCCGCGCGACTGGGCGTTTCCTTCGCCACGGTGAACCGCTGGGAGAACGGCCAAACCCGGCCCTCTCCGCTCTCTTGGCAGCAACTGGTTCGCATGGACGAAGGCGACGCCTCGGTGGTCCCGGCCGAACAAACGCCCATCGCGCCGCCGATCCTTGACTTCACAGGCTCGCCCCAAGTCGTCCAGGCGCTGGCCGAAGGCGAGCGGCTGAGCTTCGGCCACATGTTCAACCCGGCGTTCGCGACCGAGATCTCGCAGATCGACCCGCTGCCGCACCAGCGGATCGCCGTCTACGAGCACATGCTCAAGCAGTTTCCTCTGCGGTTCCTGCTGGCCGATGACGCCGGTGCGGGCAAGACCATCATGTCGGGGCTGTACGTCCGGGAGATGAAGGCTCGCCGCCTCATCAAACGCATCCTCATTGTTCCGCCCGCCGGACTGATCGGCAACTGGCATCGTGAGCTTGCCACGCTGTTCAGCCTACAGTTCAATATCGTCACCGGGGCGGACGCCCGCAACACAAACCCGTTCATCGGCGAGGGCAGCGATTGCCTGATCGTCAGCGTGGACACGCTCACAGGCTCGCGCATGTTCGCCCGCCTCCGCGAGCCGGGCGTCGTGCCTTACGACCTGGTGATTTTCGATGAAGCCCACAAGCTGTCGGTGGATCGCGGCAACGATCTGCGTGTTCGCAAGACCGAGCGTTACAAGCTGGCCGAGGCCATAACCGGCGTCGGCGGCGTGGACGAGGCGTGGCGGCTGCCGTGGGCGGCGCACCACGTCCTTCTGCTGACCGCGACGCCGCACCAGGGCAAGGACTATCCGTACTACGCCCTCTGGCGTCTGCTCGAGCCCGAGGTGCTCTCCACGCCCGAGGCCTTCGATGAATACCCGCCGGAGCGCAGGCAGGCCCACTTCATCCGCCGCACGAAGGAGGAGATGGTTCACCTCAACGGCAAGCCGCTCTACCCCAAGCGCATCTCCGACACGCTGGGTTATGACCTGACCCAGGGGGCGATCAGCGAGCAGACCCTCTACGACGAGACCACCGACTACATGCGGTACGTCTACAACCGGGCCAAGCTGCTGAACCGCTCAGCCGCCCGGCTGGCGATGAGCGTCCTCCAGCGGCGGCTGGCCAGTTCCACCTACGCGCTGCTGCGCTCGTTCGAGCGCCGGATCGACAAGCTCGACGTCCTGATCCGCCAGGTCCAGGAGGGCAAGCTGACCGAGGAGCAGCTCGTCGTGCTCCAGCGCCGCCTCGCCGAAGAGGATGATGTCCTGGACACCAAGACGGCCGACGAGGAAGGCACCGAGGACGGCCGCGAGGAAGGCGAGGTCTCCGAAGAGCGGCTGCTAGCGGGCGTCATCGCCGCGTCGCTCACCGACCTGGTGGTCGAGCGCGAGCAGGTCGTGAACCTGCTGAAGCTCGCCCAGAAGGTCTACGACCTTGGTGCCGAGTCCAAGTTCGACAAGCTGCGCGAGGTCCTGACCGATCCCCGGTTCGTCGGCGAGAAGTTCATCATCTTCACCGAGCACCGCGACACGCTCAACTACGTCATCCAGCGTCTCGGCGGCATGGGCTACACCGGGCAGATCGCCCAAATCCACGGCGGGATGTATTACACCGAGCGGCAGGAGCATGTCGAGCGGTTCCGGCTGCCGCCTGAAGATGGCGGCGCGCGGTTCATGGTCTGCACCGACGCCGCGGCGGAAGGCATCAACCTTCAGTTTTGCTGGATCATGATCAATTTCGACGTGCCGTGGAACCCGGCCCGCCTCGAACAGCGCATGGGCCGCATCCACCGCTATGGTCAGAAGCACGACCCGGTCCAGATCGTCAACCTCGTCGCGCCCAAGACCCGCGAAGGCCTCGTCATCCAGACGCTGCTGAACAAACTCGAAGCCATCCGCGACAGCCTGGGCAGCGAGAAGGTCTTCGACTCCATCGGCCGCCTCTTCGAGGGCGTCTCGCTCAAGACCTACATGGAGAAAGCCATCGTCGAGGGTGCCGATACCGTCGCCCACGAGCTTGAAGGTCGGCTCACGCAGGAACAGGTCGAGGCGCTGGCCTTGAAGGAGAAGATGCTCTACGGCGACGGCGGCGACGTGAAACGCCAGCTCCCTCGCCTCCGCGACGACCTCCAGCAGGAGGCCTACTGCCGCCTGTTGCCGGGTTACGTCCGCCACTACGTCGAGAATGCCGCCCCGCTCGTGGACATCGAGATCGACGGCGACATGGACGACTGCTTCTCGATGAAGCCCGCCAGCAAGGGCGCGGTCGATCCGCTGCTGCACACGCTGGAGATGTATCCCGCCCGCCAGCGCGACTGTCTGACGGTGATCCGCCCCGGGGCGGACCAGAAGAACACGCGCATCTGGGTCCATCCCGGCGAGCCGGTCTTCGAGCGGTTCCGCGCCATCGTCAGCGACCGCCTGGGCGACCAGGCCCTGCGCGGCGCGGTCTTCATCGACCCGACCGCCGACAAGCCGTATCTCTTCCACCTGGCGCTGGCGGGCGTGGTCCGCCAGGCCGATCCCGAACTGCCCGACCTGGCCGTCGAGGAAGTGCTCGACTGCCAGCTCGTGGGCGTCAAGCAGTACGAGGGTGCCGAGGTCACGCTCTGCCCCGTCGAGCACATGCTGCTGCTCAAGGGCGGCCGCGGCCTGCTCCCGGCCGCCCAGCGGCTGGCAATGGCCGCTGAGAAGCTCAAGGATCAGGCCGAAGCCTTCATGGTCGAGCGCGTTGCCCGCAGCATGGCGATGGAACGTCGCCAGGGGCTGCTGGCCACGCTGCCTGAACGCGAGCAGTTCATCCAGCGCGGCTTTGACTTTCAGGAGGCCGAGCTTGCCGCAGCGCGGGTCAAGCAGTCGGAGAAGGCCCGCTCCGGGAACACCGCCGCCGTCAAGGCGCTCAGGGACATCAAGGAACAGCAGCGGTCCCTCGCCCATCGCCGCGCCACCGCCCTGGCCACGATCCGCCGCGAACCCGAACTGATCGGCCCGGGCAACCTGACGTTCCTGGCCCACGCGCTGGTCGTGCCGTCGGCCAACCCGGATGATCTGGAGCGCCATGACGCCGAGGTCGAGCAAGTTGCGATGGACCTGGCCCGCGCCTTCGAGGAAGCAGCCGGGGCGATGGTCAAGGACGTTCACACGCCCGAACTGGCCCGCGCAGCTGGCCTGACCGACAACCCCGGCTTCGACCTCCTGTCGATCTACCCCGGAGGCGATGTTCGAGGCCGACGCGCCATCGAGGTCAAGGGCCGGGCCAACACCGGCGACGTGGAGGTTTCGTCCAACGAGTGGGCGCGTGCCGCCAACCTCCGCGATGGCTACTGGCTCTACGCCGTCTACGACTGCGCCACGCCGAACCCGCGACTGGCGCGGGTGCAGGATCCGTTCGGCAACCTGCTGGCCAAGGCCAAGGGCAGCATGTTGATCGGTGCGGCCCAGATTCTCTCTGTAGCGGAGGCCAAATTATGAATCTACCACCGCTCAACGACGCTATTGCTTTTGCCCTCGCGAACGTTGTGGACGATGCGCAGAAGGATCGCCGAGACCCAAGCCACTCTGACATTGAGTTCTGCATTACAAGGTGGAGGCTGACGGCGGGCGACCCCAACTCGCAGGGGCAGACCGTAGGCAAGTTGAAGCGGGTGCGTTCGGTGCTGGGTTGGGCAATTGAGCATTCCTACGAGGATGGCTGCGGTTTCGTCAGCCAACTCCTCGCAATGGTTCGGACTCATGGCGGATTCCGGCCTGACTCCCCGAACTACGTGGGGCAGGACGCAGTAGTCAGCCTTCGCGAGGTCATGGCGTCCGAAGGTTTCAGCCTGACATCAGAGGGCGAACTGCGACCTGCGGCTTTGGATGCCCTCGAAGGCACTGAACTTACGGATGCTCTGGGGGCGTACGTGCGACGAGCACAGAAGGGAGCCGAGGACGCTGCGCTGGTCGTTGGCACAGGCAAGGACCTCCTGGAGGCGATTGCGGCGCATGTCCTCCGGGAATGTTGGAACACGGCCAACCCGCCGCACAATTTCCCCGCAGCCCTTGGCCAAGCGTTCGTAGCACTCGATCTGAAGACGCCCGCCGACACTGCGGCCAGCGGCGAACCGCCTCAACATCGGCTCCAACGTGCGCTCTACGACGCGGCGTGCGCCATCAATACGTTGCGAAATAAGCAAGGAACTGGACACGGTCATCCCTGGCTGCCGACGGTCACAGCAGAGGAAGCACGTCACGCGACGCAGGTCATGGGCGTTGTTGGCGAACTGCTCCTGAGAACATTGCGAAAGAAGAAGGGCCAATGAGCGATTTCCCCCGACTCATCGAACATGCGTTTCCACTCAAGCAGACCTCGCTGGACTCCGTGCGCGAAAAGTACGGTCCGCGAGGACATATTTCCGGCTTCCATCTATGGCCAGCGCGACGGCCGTTGGCGGCTTGCCGGGCGGCAATTATCGCGACCCTGCTGCCCGACCCAGGCGATCCGGAGAGACGGCGCGAGTTGTGCGAGAAGATCGCGGGCAAGGTCGTCAAGAGGACCGAGCGGAAGAAGATGCCTAATGGCCAGGTGGTCGAGCGCGTCAAAGAGGAGACCGAGGGCGGCATCCTCCAGTGGAAGCGAGAGACAGAGAACTCGGATACGGTCGACTGGTTCCGACAGGAGATTCGGAGGGCTTATGGGGGCCGCGCGCCAAAGGTAGCTGATCCGTTTGCGGGCGGAGGTGCCATTCCATTTGAGGCCATGCGCTTGGGCTGCGAAGCGACGGCCGTGGACATCAACCCGGTCGCGTGGTTCATCCTCAAATGCACGCTGGAGTACCCGCAGCAGCTGGCCGGGCAGGCCCGCCCGCTGCCGGAGTTCATCCTGCACGATGACGCCTTCATGGCCGAGTTCTTCAAGAATGCCAAGCGGTATGGCAAGGCGGAGGTCACCGCGGCGCTGAAGCGGCTGCACAATTCCCTCAAGAAGAAGGCCAAGGATCCCGGCAAGGGCGAGCAAGGGGGTCTGGCCTTTGGGCCGATCGACGGTGCTGATGGTGAGGAACTTCGGGCAGACTTGGCATGGCACGTTCGCGCCTGGGGTCAGTGGGTGCTTGGCCGCGCCAGGCGTGAGTTGGCGCAGTACTACCCGACCTACGCCGACTTCGAGCCGCTCAAGAAGGACCACATCGCCTACGAGCACCAGCCGATGCGTCCCCTGCCGTTCGGGAAGGACGGCACCCCGGACATTGCCTCATTGAACGCGGAGTCTACGGTGGACTACTTGGCAGACAAGCGCAATCCGCGTTGGGTTGCCAAGCCCACGGTGGCCTATCTCTGGGCACGGACGGTAACGTGCAAGAACTGCCGAGCTACTGTCCCACTGCTCAAGACGCGCTGGCTATGCAAGAAGAACGATGGCCGGAAACGCGTGCTTCTAACGATGGAGCCAAAGGCTGATGGGACCGGCGTATTCTTCGGGATCGAATCTAATGTGCCGGTTAAGGGGGGCAATGCTGCACAAAAGCGCGAACATGATAAACGCATTGGTGCGGGGACGATGAGTCGGGCGGGCGCGAAGTGTCCCTGTTGCCCGACGATTATGAGGATGGAAGATATCCGCGTGGAGGGTAAGGCGGGACAATTGGGCGCAGTTATGACAGCGGTTGCTGTGGACGGCCAGAAAGGCAAAGAGTACCGGCTGCCGACCCCGGAAGAACAGCGATGCGCGTCGGAGGTCAGCCGCGAGATTGACCGGATATACGCAGATGTGCCGTTTGGCGTTCCTGTGGAGCCCACGCCCGCAGGAGGGGGCCGCGGAGCAGCACGGGCGTTCTCGGTTCAGAATTATGGTCTGATGCGGTGGTGTGATCTGTTCACGAGTCGCCAACTGGTCGCTCTCGGCACACTGGCCAGGTCAATTCGGGAGGTCCCGGTCGAGACCGCTGGCGCCGCGGCCGGTGCCGATTGGGGTGAGCCCGTTCGTGCTTATCTTTCGGCTTCGCTCAATCGCCTTGTGGATCAGTCTACCACCCTATGCACGTGGTATTTGCCCGGGGAGAACGTGAAGCACACCTACGTGCGGTATGCGCTACCAATAATGTGGGACTACGCTGAGGCCAACCCGATGTTCGATGGGGGTGGAAGTTGGTCCAGTGCCGTCCGGATGTGCTCATCGGCGCTCGATCACGCCCTCGTTGCGGCGAACGGCGCTCCTGTCCCCCTAGTTGTGCAGGCGTCGTCACTAGCTGGCGATGTCGGGCGGCGAATTGATCTCGTCGTCACTGATCCGCCCTACTATGACGCCATCCCATACTCCGACCTAATGGACCTGTTTTACATTTGGCTACGTCGAACAATGGTGGACGTTTCTCCTGGCTATGCGCGGCTACGAGACTCAGCGTTGTCGCCCAAATGGGACCGCGAGGCGAACGACGGCGAACTGATCGACGATGAGACCCGCCATGATGGCGATGCAATTGCGTCACGTCACACCTATGAAGACGGAATGTTCCGGGTCTTTCGGCGGTGCGGCGAGATGCTGGTCGAAAACGGCAGAATGGTCGTTGTGTTTGCCCACAAGGACGCGTTGGCGTGGGAAACACTGGCGGCGGCTCTTATCCGAGCGGGCTTCGTTGTTGATGCAAGTTGGCCGATTCAGACGGAAAACGCAACCCGAAGTCGGGCCCGCGCTTCTGCGGCCCTTGCATCTTCGCTTTGGCTTGTGTGCAAGAGACGTTCCGCTACAGCGCGTCCCGGCTGGGACAACAGTGTTCTGGAAGAAATGAAGTCGAACATCGCCATCAAGCTACGCGAGTTTTGGGACGCCGGGATTCGGGGGCCGGACTTCGTATGGGCAGCGACTGGTCCGGCGATGGAGGCGTACAGCAAGCATCCCGTGGTGCGCAAGGCCAACGAGCCGAACGCCACGATGGGCGTGGGCGAGTTCCTCAACCACGTCCGCCGGATGGTGGTGGATTACGTCGTCGGCCAAGTGCTGACCGGCGAGCAGGGCTCGGACCTGGCCGCCGCCGACCGGCTGGACGAGGTGACGGCCTATTACCTGCTGCACCGCCACGACTTCGGCATGGACGAAGCGCCCGTCGGCGCGTGCATCCTCTACGCAACGGCGTGCAGCCTGTCGGACGGTGAGTTGGACAAGACATGGGACGTGCTGATCCATGTGGGCAGCGACGCGGCCCTGGCCGCAGAGGCCGATGAGGCGGCGGAGTCGGACGATTCCGACAGCGACGCCCCCGGAAACGACGCGGACGACGACGGCGGCTCCGGTGGTGGTAGCAAGGTGAAGCTCAAGTCCTGGAACCACCGGCGCGGCAAGAGCATGGGCTTGGAAGCCCCCGAAGGCAAGGCCGTGCCGCTGATCGACCGCATCCACCGCGTGATGCACCTGTGGAAGGAAGGCGACGTCCTGAAGGTGGACGAGTACCTCGACCAGCACGCCCTGCGGCAGAACGAGTTATTCAAGCGCGTGGTGCAGTCGCTGATCGAACTGTCCACCAACAGCGAGCGGTCGCTGCTGGAGAGCATCAGCAACCACATCGGCGCGAAGGGCGCGGTCAAGGATCGCGGCCCGGTGCTGTTCAATGAGAACGAGTAAACGAACCCGGAAAACGAACACGCGGGCGAGCATCATGCGGCGACCCGAAAGGCAAAGGTGAAGATAATGGCAAAGCAACCCTGGAAGACGTGGCACGAGGTCGTGAAGCTGCGGGACGACCTGCGCTCGGGCGATCTGCCGCTGCACATGTTCGCGGCGGACCTCTACGAGGTCATGATGCAGAACGGCAAGCGGCCGATCTACGAGCGGCCCGACGAGTTCTTCGCGCTGACCTTCCCCACGCACAACCTGCGCGGCCTGGTGCGGGACGTGGTGCTGCGCCTGGCGGGCAAGAACGACAAGGCGGTGCGGCAGCTCGAGCTGACCTACGGCGGCGGCAAGACGCACACGCTGATCACCATGCGCCACCTGGTGAACGACCCGGCGAACCTGCCGGACCTGCCCGCCGTGCGGGAGTTCACCGAGACCATCGGCCAGACGCCCCCGCAGGCCCGCGTGGCGGCGCTGTGCTTCGACAAGCTGGACGTCGAGACCGGCTGCGACGTGCGCAGCCCGGACGGCGCGGTGCGTCGGCTCAAGCAGCCGTGGAGCCTGCTGGCCTACCAGATCGCCGGGGACGAGGGGCTCAAGCTCCTGCACGCCGACGGCAAGGCGGAGGAACGCGCCACGCCGCCCGCCGAGAACACGCTGACGGACCTGCTGTCGCTGCCACTGAAGCAAGGCATGGGCACGCTGATTCTGCTGGACGAGGTGCTGCTGTACGCCAAGGTGCGCTGCCACACCGAGCCAGGTTTCCTCGACGTGCTGATCGGGTTCTTCCAGTACCTGACCCAGGCGGCGGCGAAGGTCGAGAAGTGCTGCATCGTGGCGTCGCTGCTGTCGAGCGAGCCGAAGGACCAGGCCGACCCGCTGGGCAAGAAGATCGTCTCCGACCTGTACGACATCTTCCAGCGCCAGCGCGAGGAGGCGGTCCAGCCGGTGGAGAAGGACGACGTGGCCGAGGTGCTGCGGCGTCGGCTGTTCGATCCCAAGTCCGTGGAGCTTCGCGGAACGTGGCCGCAGCATGTGATCGCGGCGATCAAGGGCATCGCCGCCCTGGACGATCAGACGGCCAAGAATGGCGCGGCTGCTGAGGAGCGTTACCTCAAGAGTTTCCCGTTCCACCCCGAACTGACGGAGGTGTTCTACACCAAGTGGTCGGCGGGCATCGAGCGGTTCCAGAAGACGCGCGGCGTGCTGCGGACCTTCGCCCTGGCGCTGCGCGAGGCCGAGAAGTGGGATGACAGCCCGCTGGTTGGGCCGGCTGTGTTCCTCAACGCCCCCAAGAAGGAAGGCTTGTCCGAATCGGCCCGCGAGCTGGTGTCCATCGCCGACACCATCGTCAGCGACGGCCAGGCGACGCGGTGGACGGGCATCGTCGAGAACGAGCTGGGCAGCGCCCGCCAGGTGCAATCCGAGTCGGTCGGGCTGAAGCTACGCGAGATCGAGCAGGCGGTGATGGCGACCTTCCTGCACTCCCAGCCGACCGGCCGCAGCGCCAAGACGCGCGACCTGATGCTTCTGATCGGCCCGTGCCGGCCGGACAAGATCGAGCTGGAGAAGGGCCTGGGCCGCTGGGCGCGGAACAGTTACTGGCTCGACGACACCAACATGCCCGACAAGGACGGCCAGTTGCCCGCCGAATGGCGGCTGGGTAATCGCCCGAACCTGAACCAGATGCAGTCGGCGGCGGCCGCACAGATCTCGGACGACGTGGTGAAGGCCCGGCTGATCGAGGAGATCGGCAAGGCCAAGACGCTGACCAGCGGCGCGTCGGCGTCGGGCGTGCGGGTCCATACGCTGCCGACCAAGCCCAGGGACATCGAGGACGACGGCCTGTTCCACTATGCCGTTTTGCCGCCCAGCGCCGCGTCGGACTCCGGCAAGCCCAGCGCGGAGGCCAGGCGGTTCCTGGATGAGACGACGGGGACGGAGAAGCCGCGTGTGTTCCGCAACGCGGTCCTGCTGCTGACAGCGTCCAGGGACGGCCTGAGCGCCGCCGAGGCCCGCGTGCGCGATTACCTGGCCTGGGAGCGGGTCATGAACGAACTGACGCCCAGGAACGACGAGGAGAAGAAGCAGAAGGGGTCGGTCGATGTCGCCCGGCTGCAGACTCTCAAGATCAATATCGACAAGGCCAGGGGGCGCGTGCCGGAGGCTATTCGCCAGGCGTACTGCATTGTCGTGACCGTGTCGGACAAGGACGATGCGCAGGCATTCAAGATCACGGTCACGGACGATGCCCACTTCGAGACGATCAAGAGGGATTCACGCTCGCGCGTGCAGGATACGGCTATCACCGCCGAGGCCCTGCTGCCCGACGGCCCATACAACCTGTGGAAAGGTGGCGAAACCAGCCGACGCGTGAAGGACCTGGCCGGGGCGTTCGCGCAGCTTCCGCATCTGCCGAAGATGCTCAAGTCTCAGGCAATCGTGGAGACGTTGATTGAGGGTTGCGTTCAGGGCACGTTCGTGCTGAAACTGACGCGGCCTGACCGGACCTTCCGGACCTGGTGGCGCACGCGCCCGGACGATGCTGCTCTGAATGACCCGGCGATTGAGCTGGTCCTGCCGGAGGCGGCGGAACTGGGCGAGATTCCTGGCGAATTGCTGGCGCCCAAGGCGTTGCCCGACTTGTGGCCGGGTGATGAGATCACAGCCCAGGCCGTGACTGACTACTTCAGCGGTAAGACGGTGGTCCAAGTCGACAAGGGCGGTTTTACGGAGGCTGTGCCCGTGCCCAAGGCGTCGGCACAGGTCGTCGAGGCCGCTATCGCGGACGCGGTCGCGGCCGGCAAGGCCTGGCTGATCTCCGGCCCTGCCAGCCTGCTGGGCGAACCTATTCCGACGGGCGTGTTGGCCGCCACGTCGAAGCTGCGCGTGCCGCCGTCACCAATCTCCGCGGCCGCCATCCTGCCCGAAACCCTGGCCCCAGCCTGGAAGAATGGAGGCACTACAGCCCTGTCCATTGCCGCGGCGCTGTCTCAGCAGGCAGGCAGCACACTGCCGTGGAAGACAGTGCGTGACGTGATCGGCGGGTCGCTTCAGGCCAGGTTCATCGCCCTCGCAGATGGCTCGGCTCCGTGGCCTTGCGATCTACCCGCCGCCAACACGGTGAAGATCAAGGTTCCTGTTGCCGCCACGGGCGGCGAGACGGGCGGTGGTGGCACGGCAGCGGTCGAACCCACGATGCTCGTCGCCAGCGCCGAATTCGAGCCGTCCGAGGTTCAGGACCTGGCCGATCTCGTGCCGCAGTTGTTGGAGTTCAAGGCGAAGGCCAAGATTCAGCTGCGGTTCCATGTCCGTCTGGAAGCCGGCGATGGCACACAGAAGCCCGCCCCCGCTGCTGCCGCGGAGTTGAACAAACTCCTCGACGGCCTGAAGGACGGCTTCCAGGTTCGCTAACGCACGGCGTACATACCTCGAATGAAAAGACCGGCAACGGCGATTTGGAGGATGGATAATGGACCTTTCAGACCTTCCAATCAAGGCAACCAAGCGGACGCGGATATACGAGCCGATAGCCCTATTCGAGAGTCTGACTCTTCGGGGTTCAATCGACAACATCTGGGACCCTCAGGCCGATGCCTTGAGAACCTGGCACGCGAACCGTGCTCAAGCGGACGTGATGGTTCAGATGAACACAGGCGGTGGGAAGACGCTTGTTGGTCTCGTGATCGCTCAATCACTGGTGATCGAAACCAAAGGCAGAGTCGTTTACGCCTGCCCCACTAACCAACTGGTCGAGCAGACCGCGAAACGAGCAGCCGAATGCGGCATCGATGTCACCACGTACATGCAGACGAAATGGACAGGCGATGCATTCGATACTTGCTCAGGACCGTGCATCACAAACTACCACGCTATCTTTCACGGGTTCAGTAAGTTTCGGAAGCTCGACCTGAAGGCCCTTGTCTTCGACGACGCGCACGTCGCCAGCAACGTTATCAGGAATTGCTTTACCCTGTCCTTCAGTCAGGCAGACGAACGTTTTTTGCCCTTGGCCAACCTCTATCGGGGCGTCTTCGCGGCAAATAGCCAGATCCAGCAGTTCGAGGAGGCTCTGAGCGGACACGGCTTCTCGCTCTTGTTCGTGCCGATGTACGAAGTCAAGCGACAGGCCGACGTGATGCGTAAACTATTGGCCGACTCGGGCATTACCGAAGATGAGCATCTTGCTTATCCGTGGGCACACGTGAAGGACAGCCTGAATCGATGCGTCGTTATCATCTCAGGAATGGGAATAGAGATTACACCGCCGATGCTGCCCTTGCATACGACGCCCTATTTCAACCCCGGTGTCCGCAGGGTGTATCTTACGGCGACACTGCCCTCGCAAGTCGAATTTGCGTCGACTTTTGGCGTGACGCCCGGAACGTGCGTCGCCCCTGGCGGGAAGTCCGGAGAGGCCCAGCGGCTCTTCATCTTTCCGGCGGCGGAAGGCGACGACGAGCAACACAAAGAGGTATGCCGCTTGATCCAGACGGAGAAGGCGTGTGTCATCACGCCCTCGGACCAGGCAGCGAATCTCTGGACCGACATTGGCCGAAAATATGATGGTCGAAGCGGGCACGCCGGCATTGAACAATTTGCAGCATCCACGAAAGCGGACAAATTGATTCTTGCGGCCAGGTATGATGGTATCGATCTTCCGGGGAAGGCATGTCGAATACTTATCCTGGACGGGTTGCCGCGGGGGGCGTGCCTGCTGGACAGGTTCCTGGACGGGACTCTGCGAATTGCCGAACTGCGGCTGGCGCATCTGGCTAGCCGTGTCGTGCAGGCCATTGGTCGCATATTCCGCAGCAACACTGATCACGGGGCTGTCGTTGCCTGCGGGACCGACTTGCAGCGCTGGTTCAAAGACCCCAACAACCAGAAATGCATGCCAGTGCTTCTGCAAAAGCAGGTGCAACTTGGTTTGGCTCTCCGGCGGATGGTCGATCAGGGAAAGGCAGACTACGATACGCTTCTTGCGAAGGTGCTTGATGGGACACCCGACTGGGACAAACGCTATCGTGAGTTTCTCGATGATTGCGATGTCGAAACGAATCCTGGTTGGGCCGCGTGGTTCACGGAATTGATCTTGGGTGAGAAGGACGCTTATCGGATGCTCTGGGACGGCAACTTCCCAGCGGCAGCAGATGCTTACGGAAAGCTCGCTGGGGCGGCATTGGAGCACGATCGCCGTCTGGCCGCCTGGTACCGACACTGGGAGGGGCTGTGCTTGGACTACTGTGGCAAGGGCGCAAACGCGGTTCTGGCCTACACGCAGGCTGCGAACTTGAGGTCGGAGCTTGGGCGACCACAGGTCCGGGCGGGCTTGATCGTCAGTGGCCGCGACATTGTGCCTGGCCCACAAGCCAAGAGAATCGCAGTCGCGATCTCGAAAGCTGGGGCCAAGTTACGGGCGCAATGCGATGAGGTGAGAAAGCGACTGACTAACGGGCCTGACACGAAGCCAGCGGAGCAGGCATTAAAGGAGCTTGGCGACCTGCTTGGGCTGAACGCATCGCGGCCTGACAATGAAGAGCACACAGGCCCGGACGTGCTGTGGCAGTCCCCAGGCACGCACGAGGGCGTGATGCTGGAGGCCAAGACCGACAAGAAACCGACATCGCAGTATCGCAAGAAGGACGAGATTGCTCAATTTGACGACCATGTTCGGTGGGCGGCCAAGCGGTTTCCGGGCAACGCATTCAGAAAGGTCATCGTTGGGCCGCGGCTACGAGTTGCGCAAGAGGCCAACCCGGCAGACGACCTGCAAGTGATCGGCGTCGAGCAATTCGCGGGCCTCTGCGAACGATTGGCCAACTTGCTGGAGTTCGTCGAGGCGCAGCGAGATGAGGATGTTGCCATCAGTGTTGAAAAGGGCCTGCGAGAATTCGGCTTCCTGTGGCCCAGTTGCATCGACTCGCTCGAATCCATGCTCGCTATCGATCTCCAGCGGGAAGCCACGGCAGAACCGGGTGCCGGACTGGGCTGATCGGGATCGCCGAGGGCTGGTATCAGGACCGCCAAACGTAAATGTTTCGCCGGCAGTTTCACCGCCTCCGGGCGCGGCTACTTTGGCGGTGCAATCGACTCGGCGATCCCCTTGGCGATCCTCTTCACGACGTTCGCTTCAGCGGCGAAGTGCGGCCAGCCGGCGACAGCGGCCTGCGCTTGGTCGATGAGCGTCGCGGCTTCGCGGTCGGACACATCGGCCTGTTGGGCCAGGCGCAGCATGTGCGGCCGGCCTGGGTTCTTTCCCTCGCCGGCCAGCGTCATCGTGTGCTCGCCGCCGGGGCCGGGCGTGAAGGACAGGTCGTACGCGGGTGACAGGCGCCATTCGCCGGTTGCGTCGTCCAGGATGAAGGCGAAGTTCTTCACGTGGTCGTCGCGGTTGTGGGCCAGGACGTTGAAAACCATCAGGCGGAAGACCCGCAGGACGTCCTGGTGGTTCCGCGTCAGCAGCGACGTGGCCTTGAGCAGGTCGGCGTAGTCGGCTGACGGGATGCGGAAATTGGACTGGATCAGATTGCCGAACGTGTGGACGTGGAACCGCCGGCGGCCGGCACGGTCGAACCGCTGAATGCCGAAGAACCGGTCGCCCTGGGTGGTCTGAAACAACCGGGTGGGCGGCATGTCGATGCCGGCGGCGCGGGCCATGAGCGAGTAGGCGTACTCGACGGCGCCGGCGTCGGGCGTGTCGGCCTTGGCCGGGAACTTGACGATCCAGTGCTCGAAGCCGTCGGGCAGGTCGTCCTCGCCGGAGATGATGCCGCCCGTGGCCGGATTGAAGCCGACGAGCACCTTTGGCCGGGCGCCGCCAGGCGACCCGCCGGCACGCACCAGCTGCGGCAGGACTTCCGCAGCCGTGCCGGCCAGGATCTCCTGCGAATTGCGGGCCAGCTCGTGTAGGTCGAACATATCGGCGTCGACGTTCTCGCAGTCGGCCGGTGGGTGATAGGTTAACGCGCCCATTGTCCGCGTGCCAAGCCACGTGAGCCGGTCCAGCGGGCTGACCTCGGCCGGGTTCATGCCTCGGGAGCGGAAGTGGCGGTCCATCAGCAGCAGGCCCCAGCCGTCGGGCAGGGAGTCATCGAACAGGCCGGGCAGGGGACCGAAGTCGCGGTCGGTATGCTCGAACAGGCCCGGCTCGAAGGGTAGACGAAAGGGCGACAAGTTCAGGCCGGTCGCCAGGAACTCGGCGGCGTACTGGAAGTAGACCCGCCCGCGGTCTTCGGCCAGCGTGCCGACGGTCGTCGCGTCTTCAGGACTGCGGCTGAAGTGGACCTCCAGCTTCTTCATATCCGGCCTCGCTTGCGGGGGGGCTTGGTGGCTCGCTGTTCGAGTTCCTCGATGCTTTGCGCCGGCGGCGGCTGGAGCAGCCTGCTGAATTCCTCTAGCCGGGCCAGGGCGTGGGCGACCTTGAGCACCAGATCCAGCGATGCCTTGCCGGTCGTCTCGAACCGCTTCAGCGAGGCGGCCGACACACCGGCTCGTGCAGCCAGCGTGTTCCGTGTCCAGCCTTTGAGTAGGCGGAGTGCCTTGGCTCGATCGGCCAGCGACTTCCCCATCTCCGCCGGCCCCACCAACGATAGCGTCGTCGCATTCATACCAGGATTCTACCACGACGTATATCTAAAGGGAATACGTTGTCCTTGTAGCCGTACATCGGCACTATACAGATAACATATTAGCCCGTGTTTTCATCGTGCAGGGATTGGTGGGATCCTGTGGCGGATGGTTCCTAAGTGGGCGGAGAATCCACGCGAAGGGACACTCCGGTTTTCCCGGGAATAATTGGCTACTGCTGCCGATAATAGGCTATTCTTAGGCTACTATAAAGGAGGTGAGTCATGCTTTCCTTGCAGGCGGATCGGTTGAGGCGGCTCTCTGTCCCGGTGAGCACGAGTTGGCTGCTTGGCGATTGCATGGAGGCCCGGGGCAAGCAGGAGCTCTGGATGCGGCAGCGGCCGGAGGTCCTGGCGGCCTTGCGCGAGCAGGCCATCATCCAGAGCGCCGAGTCGTCCAACCGGATCGAAGGCGTGACGGTCGAGCCGGGGCGCCTGCGGCCGGTGGTATTGGGCAAGGCTAGGCCCCGCGATCGCTCCGAAGAGGAACTGGCGGGCTACCGCAAGGCGTTGGACTGGATATTCACCCGCAAGTTCCGCGTGGCCGTCGAGCCGAAGGTGATCCTACACCTGCACGCGACGGCCCAAGGCGGGTTGGCCGGGGACGCGGGGCAGTGGAAGCGACGGGACAACGAGATCATCGAGTTCCTGCCCGACGGCCAGCGAACCGTCCGATTCAAGCCTACCGCAGCCAAGGACACACCCAAGGCCATTGCAGAGCTGTGCGGCAATTACCGGGAGGCGTCCGAGGATTCGGCCATCCCACCGCTGCTGACGGCGGCCACGTTCGTCTTTGACTTCCTGTGCGTCCACCCGTTCCGCGACGGCAATGGCCGGGTATCGCGGCTGTTGACGACGTTCCTTCTGCTTGGGCACGGGTTCGAGGTTGGCCGATACGTGAGCATGGAACGAATCGTGGAGGAAACCAAGGCCGACTACTATCGGGTGCTGGGCGAGTGCTCCAATGGCTGGCACGAGGGCAAGAACGTCGTCGTGCCGTGGTGGAACTACTTCCTGGGCTTCGTCCGTCGGGCGTATCAGGACTTTGCCGCTCAGGTGGAATCGGCTTCGCGTCGGCCGGCCAAGGGGGAACTGGTGCGTAATGCCGTCCGTGCCCAGGTCGGGCCGTTCACGCTGGGCGATCTGCGGGGCCAGCTTCCGGGCGTCAGCGTGCAGCAGGTGAAGAAGGTGCTGGGCGAGATGAAGAAGGCCGGCCAGGTGCGACTGGTCGGCCGTGGGCGTGGTGCGAGGTGGGAAGTGATCGCCGAGCAGTAGCTGATGTATGTCGTGCCGACCTCGCCTGCACAACGGCACGGAGTGACCGAGGCGTATCAGGCGGTTAGTCCTATACGCGGATTTCTCGTAACGGGCGAAGATCGTGTGTAGGACTAAACAACGTGGAACCTTGTCGGCTCCGGCCGCAATGGCACTCAGTCGTCTCTCGGCCGCCGGGCGGACTGGCAGCGGAACTTGATGCACCTTCTGCCGGCTGGTGGAGCTACTGACTTCGATGCCGCCTGGGAGCGGGCGTGCGGATTCCTGACGGCGCTGAGCGACCGGCTGAGGGCATGAACCCCCAGGGATAGCCTATCGGGGGCGTGGCGCGACGCTGGTGCAAGGATTGGTGCGAGGTCGTGGCGCATGGTGCGTAAGTCTTGACAAACGCGAGCGATAGACCCGGATCGTCGTCCGTTCCCAAGCTGGACGTCGTGGGTTCGAATCCCATCGCCCGCTTTTATGACGCCGGCGTCTATTGAAGACACCGGCGTCTATCGCGTACCCCCGTCGCGACTTGCGCCCCCTCCGGCCCGCCCCGCCACCCGCCCGCCAAGGCCGATTCCGTGCCACCAGCGTCTACAGCGTCTACGCGGGACTGTAGGAAGTGCAAGTACAGGTGCAAGTACAGCTATGAGCCGCCTCACCTAACTTGCGGCGCCGTCATGGTTCTCCGATTGATTAGGGAAGAGTTCGATGCAAGCGCTAGTTAGGGTAATGCATGGAATGTGAATTCGTAACCTAAGTGATTACCATAATTTGCGAACCCATGACGGCCAGCCTCCCTCTTGGCAGAGTCCCGCTTGTGCGGGTTGACGCAGGGTCAATCAGGGGCTGATGGCTGGCTGAACAGGCCGACTGGCTCGGAACTGGATTGGGCGAACGGCGGTCCCGCAATCTGGCATGCCTCGGCCTCGGCGACGTCGGGGTTCTTGCACGAACAGACGTGAACGGAGATGCCGTACTTGGCGGCCATCGCCCGAAGGGGAGCGAATCGCTGTTGCCGTTCGACGGCTGGCAGCACTTGGCTGCTACCAAGGCCGTTCACTCCGCGCTGCAAGACCCAACGCATGGTGGGCGACTGCCCGAGGCTCTGCATCTGTTCGAGCAGACGGCGGGCGAAAGCCGGCCTAAGAAAAAGGTAACTGGCGGCGACGGAGCGGACTCCGCGTTCGGCCAACCGGCAGAGGATCTCAGTAAAGCAGTCGTCTGTGTCGGTCAGGCCCGGAATCAGCGGATCGAGTCGCGGCCGCACCCGAATGCCGGCCTGGATCAACTGGTCGATCGTCTCCAGCCGCTGTGCGGGTGAAGCGGCGTAGGGCTCGAACGCCTCGGCCATTGCCGGGTTCGTTGTCGTGATCCCGACCTGTGCGAAGACTCTTTCCGATGATTGGGCGAGTTGTTCGATGACGGACGGACCCATGCTGCCCTTGGTCAGGAACGCCACCTCGACGCCGGCCCGTAGGAGGATCGACATCGAGCGGGCCGTCGCCTCCTGCACCGCCGGCGGCGGCTGAAAGGGGTCGCTCGACGGGCTGAAGTACACCCGTCGCGGCGGCCTTCGTTTGCGTCTGAGTTCCGCGGCCAGTTGCTCGGGCGTATTCTCAAACAGGACGACGCGGCCGGGGCCGGGAAAATTGGAGTATCCCTGTGAGTAGCAGTAAATGCACTGGTGGGCGCAGCCCTCGGTGAGGTTGACGCTGGCCGCGTGCCTCAGGCATGGTAGCGACGACCGTGTCAGGACCGGGCCCTTACGAACTCGGCGATCCAGGCTCACCATAGACGCTCGCCTTTGAGCTGATCGGCCCAGAAGGGCGCGGTGATGACGTACTGCCTCGCCTCGGTTCGGAAGCCGTCACCGGTGCAGAAGACCGCAGCCGTCCCGGCCAGTCCAAAATCCGCACGGTGTTGTTTCAGATGCGCCGGCTCGACGTCCACATCTTCGATAATCACGGCCCGACTCACTTTCAAGAGTTGTGCGATCAGGCTCCTCCCGCTGGGCGTAATCAGGCAGCCGGGATTGAATCGACGGACAGGCAGATACCATTCACCTTCGTGCAGGTTCTCGATCGTACTAGTCTCCAGCACCTGCAGGGCGGAGAAGTAATCGCGAAGCGAATACTGCGGAAGAACGGTTCCACCGTTGTATTGCCTGCGAGTGCAGGAGACCTGAAGGCGAGTCATTCCTTCTGGCTGACGCCGTGGTGCCAGACAGGAGTGCGGGAGGCATTCCAAGCCTTGCCGAGCATGCCCGCACAGTTGTTCGATCATGAAATTGCTCGCGTTGTCCAGTATCCGGCACGCGAATGTCCAGTCAAAGGGACCGCATTTCGCCAGCCATTCGTCATCGTCGACAAGGCTTCGATAGTCAGCCGTCGTCCACTCCACATGCGCGACGCCGTCGCCGTGGCGCGAGAGCCCGAACGACCGGCCAAAGGCGGGTGGATTGCTGTCTACGAAATGGAACGCGACGGCTGGACGATCCGCGGGAGACAGCTTTCCCAAGTACGTCCATGCCTTGGCGATCAGGTGCCCCGTTCCCGCTCCGAGATCGAGCACGGTGAGCGGCGAGGTGGATGAAGCCCCTGAGACCCGCGCCGTAATCAACGGCTTGAGAATGCGGCGGGCTAGCAACCGCGCTCGGGGCTTCCAGTAGGGATCAGCGCGGTCGCTGACCAGCCGGGTGATGCGGTCGATCGGAATGAAACTCTGTGGCCGCGCGGGCAACCGGGTGGTCGGGCTCAGCAAGAGCGTTCGGGACGGGGGGCCGGGCACGAAGAGCTGTCGATAGTAGTAAAAGATATCATCGCAGTCGCTAGGTCGTAGAAGCGGCACTTGCCGCGGAGTCGGAACGGTTGGTGCCCCTCCCAACTGCCCCAGCAGGAATAGCGGATTCCGTTCAGCGACTGTGCCGGCGGCGACGCCAGCCTCCCCCAATGCCTCCAAGCCAAAGGTCTCGAAGCCGATTATTCGACGGATTGCCGTCAGTGGTGCCGAGCGCTCTGGTTCCTGCACGGCAATGCGCAAGGTGTGATGGAGAAGGCCGAAATACCGCCAGCAGTATCGCATCTGGCACAGTCTGTCGGCAGGCCTTCGCAAGATACCTAACCACGCCTTCTTCAACCGGTTAAGTCGTTGGACTAGCCGCGCGTCCGCCTGGAAGAACGGCCGGCACGGGTTCCAGTATTCCCGCCACGGCAGGGACGTTGCCACCAAGTGCGACCGGGGAACGGCCAGCCGTGTCGGAATCCTGGCCTGGCACAACTGGTCGAGTAAGTCTCGCCTGCTCTGCTCGCGGGAAGTTCCAGAGATGATGAGCATGTGAATAACCTAACACATGGCGAACTTTTGTCAAATCTTCCCTGCCAACCGACGACGTCCAACCTCGGCGAAACTGTCGCTGTAGTCAGGACCATTCACCGGCCGTTGGGAACAGGGATACGAAGTCATTGGGCCTTCGGTGCATCGGAAGGCGCGGGGAGTTGATTGAGGTCCGCCAGGTCCGCGGTCTTGGGGGCGAACCGAAGCACGGAGAGTTGGCCGTTGGCGTCCACGGTCCAGACTAGTCTGCGGTTGGGATCGTAGACCAGCGCCATGCTCACGTCGAACGCGTTCTTTCCCATCGGGTCGGTGCCACCGAGTTTCGCTCCGAACCAGGCGTTCTTCGTGCAGTCGTATACCGGCCACAACATCTGGCCGTCGGGGGGCCTTCAGCTTGGCGCCGAGCATGACCATGTCCAGTTCCGGCGGATAGGCCGTCTCGCGCGCCGCCCCGCCTGCTCGGGAGGAGGCTCTTACTCCACCTGCTTATCCCTTAGTTACGGGCAGCTTCCTGGCAGGAGGCACTCTTGTTGTGCAACCCCACATTTGCCCGGGCGCAGAATGCTGAATGCGCCGGGGGCTCTTTCTTCCCCCTCATTCCTCCGTCGCCGAATCAGCCCCCCAGTTCCACGCACCGCTTGCGGTAGTGCAGGTAGTTCTCCAGCGTCACCTCTTCCGGCACGCCGTGGTCGCACGTCGGCACGTAGCCGCCGCGAGCCCGCATGGCCGGCAGGATCCGCTCGACCATCCGGTCGATCTTGGCGCGGGTCGTTGCCAGCACCCGCTTGTCGATCCCGCCCAGGATGACCATGTCGGGATGCTCGCGCCCGGTGCGCAGCACGTCGCAGCCGGCGGCCACCTCAAACGGGCTCATGCCGTTCAGCTCGATCGATTCGCGATAGACCGGAATCACCGGGTCGGCGAAGCCGTCGGTGTCCACCTGCACGAAGAGCTTGCGCCCGCGGTCGATCTGGCGGCCGCGCAGGTTTGTGATCAACTGCTGGTAGTACGGCAGCAGGAACCGCCGCATCATCTCCGGCGAGCAGAGCGGCCCGTGGTTGTAGCAGATGTCCTCGGCGAGGAATATCTCATCGATCGTCACGTGCCGCTGGTGGCGGGCGATCACCGCGTCGGCCAGCGCCAGCCACGCCTGCATGCACTCCTCGATCACCTCCGGCATGTCGTAGAAGGCATAGAAGAGCTGCTCGGGCCCGATGAGGCTGCGGAGAAACATGTACCCGCCGATCACCCGCTGGCTGACGATCAGGCCCGCCCCTGCTGCGGCCCGGGCGTCGGCCATCCGCTTGTCCATGTCCGCCCACCGCGCCGGCGTGGCCGGGTCCAGCCGCCACTTCACGTCCTCACGCCACGTCCGCATGTCCTTGACCGGATGGTCGACGTACTCCGGCATGAAACCGCTTCGCCGGCCCTTGAACACCAGCACGCTCCTGCCGGCCACGTCGCGAATCAACTCGTGGTTGCCGCGGTCCTCTATCACGCCGATCTCGTAGGCGGGCGAGAAGGCCGACTCGCACCAGCCCAGCCCCCACAGCGCGTGGTTGCCCGGCGGGTCGTAGCTGAACAGCTCCGCGATGTTCGCGTCGCACGCCAGCCCCTGTTCGTGCCACCGCTCCATGCAGTAGAAGCCGAACTCCCGGCGGTACAGCGGGGCGTCCGGCACCAGGTTGTAGGCGTCGCGGAGCTTGCGGGCCCCCTCGCTCATGCGCTCCCGCGGCGCCATCGCGTGAATGCCGTCCGCCTCCGCCGTTCCGCCACCATGCACTGCCATCCAGGTTCCTTTCGCCAGAGGGCTGCCCGGCCATTATTCCATGTCGGTACGCCGATTCAATCCTGCTTGCCCGAAGCCCGGCCCGGTGCTATAGTGCCTCTATCGCATCAGTTCTGCGTGAAACGGGGCGGGTCTGTGGGGCTTTACGCATCAAGACCGTCGGAACCGACCACCTGCGGCCAGCGGCCCGCGCTGAGGTCGAGTTGGTCAGCTTACCGAAATACCCCCGCTCCCCTAACCCCTCACCCCCACCCGCATCCAAGCTCGCCATGGCGAAGCGGAACGCGTAGACAGGAGGCCCCGGCCAGCCGGGAACGCCCCATGACCACCAGGCAGCCCAGATCAGATTTGCCAGTCAACTGACACGGAGGTACGGCATGAAGAAGGCTCTGGTTCTAACAGCGGCTATCCCCGGTGCGTTGGCAATTGCGGCGGGCATGTTTGTTGTCACGTTGCTCTTGGTCAAAGTTCTGTGGGCATGGACTGTTCCCGACCTCTTCCCCGGTGCTGTCGAACAAGGTTTGATCGCCCGGTCCATCTCATGGCTGACCTCGCTGAAGGTGGCGATCTTTGTCGCTGTCTTGGCGGGAGTGGCGAAAGCGTCTCACAGGGAACTACCATCGGCGTGACATGATGAATTCCCGGTATCGGGAGCCTCAATCCCCCCACCGCGATCCAGGCTGGCCGTGGCGAAGCGGAACGCGAAGACAGGAGGCCCCGGCCATCCGGGAACGCCCCGTGACCACCAGGCAGGCCAAATCAAATTTCCTATCAGTTGCTCTGTTGATCCTATCAGTCAACTCGCCCGCGAGAGGAGGCACCATGAAAGCGGAAGCCGCCAGGACCAATCGTGGTTTCGTTCTGTTCTGCGCATGCCTTGCGGTGCTGCTGATGAGCATCGGCAACGTCCGGAAGTGTGCCGGCGACACCTGGCTGGGAGCCATGTTCACCCAAGTCTCGGGAGGCTCTTCGGAAGTGCTCGACGAGGCTATCGGACTGAGCTTCGGCGGCGAGTTGTCCGAGTCGGTGCTCAGAGGGCAGGTGGTCACTACCGCTGACATGGGTAAGATTTTCGAGGCGACGGCCGCCACGGACCCGCATTTCGCGACCGTGGCCAGCCTGTTGACCAACGGCGTCGACGACTACGTTTTCGCATTCGCCGAGACCCGCCGGGACGGCGTGTTCGACGGGGGCATCGGCTGCGGGTACCCGGAATCCTGGGGGTTCTTCGGCAGCACGAGGACCGACTTCAAAGGCGCGACGATTCAGCGGATCGCACTGTCCTTCTGGGACCTCGCGTTCACCACGCCGAACGACGTGGGGGGAACGGATCTCGAGCTGAACGTCTTGATCGACGTCTACGGCGAGTGGCCGCTCCACACGCAGAGAATTGGCGCGATCGGCGGGACCAGCCTGACGGTTGACGAGGCGAGCGCAGTCCAACTGGAGTTCTCCGATCCGGCCGTCTACGACCCCCATGTCCTGTTTGAGGGCCTTGTGGTCACCGCCGCGGACATCGGCAGGACGTTCACCGCCACCGCGGCGACGGACCCGGATTTCGACGAGGTGGTCGCGCTGCTGACCAACGGCCAGGCGGACGACATGACCCTGTGGCAGCTGGAGGTGCAAGGCGGCTTCCTTCCTGGCGGCGGACATGGCGTCGTGGGAAGCGATTTCGATTTCGCCGGGCTCTACGGGACCGACTTCCAGGGCATGACCATCGAGAGCATCAGCATCACCATCGAGAACCTGACCTACACCACGCCCGGCGACCTGGGCGGCACCGACTCGACCCTTGGCGTCACGGTGAAGATCAACGTGGTCCCCGAGCCGGCCTCGCTGGGCCTGTTCATGCTTGGGGCGACGGTGCTCGCGGCCATGCGTAGGAAGGGAAGTCGCCGGTAAGGCCGGCCGCCGCGCCCGGGGCAACGAGGCCGAGGCCCGGCTGGCCGCCTACCTCGACGCCCTCGGCCAGGACGATGGCGACCTGCACGCGCGGGCGATCGGCCCGCTGGAGCGGGCGCTGACTCGCCGGACCTTGGCCCGGACCGGGTGCAACCAGTCGGCCGCCGTGGCGCTGCTCGGCCTGCATCGAAGGACGCCGCGGAACAAACTCCGCGAGCTGGGCCTGGAGGGCGGGGATGACCAATAGTTGGTCGCCCGGGGCCCACTCGATGTGCAGCAGCGGCGGGCCCGGCAGAGGCGACACGTCTTCCTGTTCCTCCTAACACACTGCAATTGCACGCTTTAGCCGATAAAGCCGGGGCCCGGCCGGCCCTGGCACGCCGTTTGCTCTATCATCGAATATGTACAGGGCCGCTGACGGCGGCCGACGTGGACGTGATCGCCGACCCGGCCAACGTCAAGCACGTCTGGCGGGCGGACCTGCTCAGCAAGCTGGCCCAGTCGCAGCAGGAGGACGGCCACTGGGTCAACGACGCGGACCGCTTTGAAGAGGGCCATCCCGTCGTCGTCACCTGCTACTGCATGCTGGCGATCGAAGAGGTGCTGCCGGCGATGAGATGAGCGGCGCCCCCCGCGCCGGCCGAGGCAGGCCGCCCGCGGGGATCGGCCCGGCCCCAGGCCGCTTTGCCTGAAACCCGCTGATTTCAGAGAGGTGGTCAACCACCCGGGAGAAGATTATGGGCGCTCGCGGCCGAGGATTCACCCTGATCGAACTGATGGTCGTCGTCTCCATTATCGCCCTGCTGATCAGCGTGCTGCTGCCGGCGCTGGGCCAGGCCCGCATCGTCGCCCGGGCCGCCACGTGCGCCAGCAACCTCCGCCAGCTCGGGATCGGCGTCTCAATGTACCTCAAGGACAACGACGGGGTTTACCCCCCTGGCCGCCTGGGCAAGAACCCCGACGGCACCAAGCCCTTGGTCGACGTCGGCAACGGCGTGAAAGTCCGCCCGCGGTGGTACGCCGTCATCGGACGCTACACCGAGCCGACGTGGTACGAGCCTTCGACCACCGACGAGCGCCAGCCCGTCGATTCTCGCATCGTCCTGTGCCCGGAAACCCCCGACTGGACCGACGAACGCAACACCCCCTACGGCTACAACCATCAGTTCCTGGGCAACACGCGGCCCCGCCTGGGCGACGCCGCTCAGTTCATCCGCTTCCCGGTCAACGAATCGCGGATCCCCCAGCCGACCCGCACCATCCTGGCCGGGGACTGCATGGGCACGGCGGCCGCCTTCCCGGCCGACCAGCGCATCGCCTACCAGCCCACCGGGACCGGCTTCCAGGCCATGGGCAACCACGCCTGGGTGCTCGACCCGCCGCGCCTGCCCGCGCCCAACTACGTCTCAGCCAACCCCGACTACAACGGCCACCGCTCAGCCCTGGACCCGCGGCACGGGGGCAAGGCCAACGTGCTGATGTGTGACGGGCACGTCGAGGCGATGACGCTCCAGCAGGCCGGCTACGAGGTGCTGCCGGACGGCACCGTCACCCACAACGGCCACAACCGCTTCTTCAGCGGCGACTACACCGACCGCCTCCCGCCGGACGGGACGTGATGCCCGGCCCGGATTCCCGGAACCCGCACTGCCGCGGGAGGTCATAGACACAGCGCTCTTGCGAGCCGGCGCCATTGCCCCCCCCGCTATGAGGCCACGCGTGAAGGGTTGTGTTGCGTCCGGGCCAGCCGGCGGGGAGCGGTGATGCGTCAGCGTCAGGCCTCAGCCTGCTATTCGTGCTCGGCGGCACAAGTTAGATGATTCAAAGTGTCGAGCCGTGGGAGCCACCATCTCCGCCGCGTGCCGGGTGGCACCGGGTGGGGTCGTGGTCATCCCGCGGTTCGAGTTCTGACGCCATCGCTTCGTCGCCTCGCTCGCCAGATCCGTTCTCTCCAGAAGCCCGTCTTTGCTCCTACGCCGCCGCGCGATACAACTCGCCGGTCACGGTCATTCGCCATAAGCGGACCGCCAGCCGACGCGCCATCCCCACGATCGCCTTCTGGGCCGAGCCGGTGTTGCCGGCCAGGCGGCTGAACACCCCTCGGGCCGCCGGGTCATAACGAATCCACACCCAGGCCGCCTGAACCAGCAGCGCCCGCAGCGGGCCGCGCCCGGTTCGGCTGATCGGTCCGTCGCGCCGGGTCTGCCCGCTTTGGCTGACCCGTGGGGCCACCCACAATGGGGACAACCGCTGGTTCAGCGGAGATTTCACCGACAGATTGCCCGCGACCGCCGACTGACCATCCTGGCACTCAAGACATAATTACTTATAAAATAAATTCTTAAGAAAACGCCCCAAATTATCTCCAAATTCGATTGACAGTAAATCGATTGATTTATATATAAATCATACGAGTTGTTACATGATTTTATGTTTTATTATATGCACATTGATTGCACGCTGGCAGTCAAACCCGACTCGAGACGGATGAGGAGGTAGCGACCATGAGCGGTGACAGACGCGGCTTTACGCTGATCGAGCTGATGGTGGTCATCGGGATCATCGCCCTGCTGATCGGGATCCTGATGCCCTCGCTGGGGGCGGCCCGCGAGGTGGCCCGATCGGCCAAGTGCGCCAGCAACCTTCGCCAGTTGGGCCTCGCCGCCGCCATGTACCTCAAGGACAACAACGGGCAGTTTCCGCCGTTCCGACTGGACAAGAACGCCAACGGCTCGGTGGCCGTCGCCGGCGTCGGCAACGGGCTGAAGATCCGCCCGCGCTGGTTCGCCCTGCTCGGGCCCTACACCGAGAGCGTCTTCAACCCGCCTTCGCCCACCGACGACCGCCAGAACGTCGCCTCGCCCGTCTACACCTGTCCTTCGGTGCCGGCCTGGACCGACGAGCGGAACTACCCCTATGGCTACAACTACCAGTTCCTGGGCAACAGCCGCGTCCGCGGCGGAGGGGGCACGATCAACTTCCCGGTAAACGAGATGAATGTTCCTGCGCCCGAGCGGACGGTCTTCGCCGGCGACTGCATGGGCACCGCGGCCGCGTTTCCGGCCGACCAGCGATTGGCCTACCAGGCCAAGGGCAGCGAGCCGCGGGCCCTGGGCAACCACAGCTACTCGCTCGACCCGCCGCACCTGCCCGCCTCCAACTACGTCTCATCCACTCCGGACGTCAACGGTCGGCGGACCGCGCCCGACCCCCGGCACCAGGGCAACGCCAACGTGCTGTTCTGCGACGGGCACGTCCAGGGCCGCACGCCCGAGCAACTCGGTTACGACGTGGCCGAGGACGGCAGCTTCACCCACAACGGCAACAACCGCTTCTTCAGTGGGGATTTCACCGACCGCCTGCCCCCGCCGCCCCAGTGATTCCCGCGACCGCGATGGTCCTGTCCCCTCGGGCGTCGCCGAGGCGTAGTACCCCGCGAGCCGCCGCACCACCGGCGCGGCGACCGGGCAACCTGACTGGCGCCCTGGACCGGTACCCCCCCCCGCCGCGATCCAGGCTCGCCACGGCGAAGCCGAAGGCGAAGACGGGAGGCCCCGGCCAGCCGGGAACGCCCCATGACCACCCCGCCGCCGGGATCAAATTCCCTGTCAGTCATGATCCTCCATGTCAGTACATCCGCGTCTGCACTTATTGAGGCCTGCAAAAGAAATCTTCATTCACCACAGAGGACACCGAGATCACAGAGGAGGTCAGAAGCGTCAAGAAATGCCTGAAATCAAGAATTTTTTGATACTCCCGACTCTGTGCTCTCTGTGTTCTCTGTGGTGAAGATTGCTTCTACAGGATTCAGTAGCCGGTCGTCGGGCGGAACGGGCTTGGAACTGCGGGCGTTCAATGGAATAATGGCAGGCGTTGGCGACTGACCGTGATGCCGCATCTTGATGAAGCTGAATCGGAGCCGATGGCATGGATGAACTGTCCGCACCAGAGCAGAGACCGGCTGCCCGGCCCGTGGAATTCTTCTCAATCCTGCGTGTGGCCGTAGCCCTGCTGCTGCTGGCGGCGGCGGGGATGAAGATACACCAGTTCTCGACCGAGCCGCCGCCCAGCCAGGCGTTCTTTGACCAGAAATGGGTCAACCTGCTGGCGTCGTTCTACGAGATGGCCCTGGCGGCGTGGCTGCTCAGCGGCTGGGCCCGTCGGCTGGCCTGGCTGGTCGCGCTGCTCACCTTTGCGACCTTCTGCGTCTACACGACCCATCGGCTGGCGATCGGCGCCGACAGTTGCGGCTGCTTCGGCCGCTTGAAGGTCCGGCCGAAATACACGCTCATCCTGGACGCGAGCCTGTTCCTGCTGCTGATCTTCATCCGTCCGCGCAACGCCCCGTGGTCACCCTGGGGACAGTGGCGACGGTTCGCGATCGCCTGGGCCTGCGTGCTGCCGGTGATGGCGGCGTCGGCGGTCCCGGTGCTGCGGTTCAAGCCCGTCACGCTGCCGCCGACGGGGGATGTCAAGGTCGAGGAGGGCGCCACGATCGTGCTGGAGCCCGAGACGTGGATCGGCCAGCCGTTACCGCTGGCCCGCTACATCGACATCGCGGATGAGTTGAAGCGCGGCGACTGGCTGGCGGCGATCGTTCACGACGGCTGCCTGGGCTGCCGGGCCCTCGTGCCGCAACTGGCCGACGCGGCGCGGGCCGCCGGGCCGGGCAAGGTCGCGAAGGTCGCGCTGATCTTCCTGCCGCCGTTCAAGGAACCCAGCGAACTGGTCCAGAAGGACGGCCTGTTCCTCACCGGCCGACTGGACGAATCGCACGACTGGTTCGCCCAGACGCCCACGGTGCTGCGGCTGCACGACGGCGTCGTCACCGATGTCGTGATCGCCCAGGGCGACGACAAACGCAAGCAGGTGCTCGACGCCGGCCTGCCGACGGTCGAGGCGGTGTCGGGCGAGCAGGCCCTCGACGCCGCGCCGGGCAGCAGCCGCACGGTCCTGTTCGTGATCCGCAACTCCGAAGCGAACGCGATGGCGATCTCGGGGGCGACCAGCGAGTCGGACCGTCTGACGGTGGAAGGCTGCCCGGCGAGCATTCCGCCCCATTCGTTCGGGCTGGTCAGCGTGAAGTTCACGGCGCCCGACGCGCCGGCGGCCGACTGGTCGGGGCGGGTCGTCGTTCAGGCGGCCGGCGCAGGCCGGGCGGCCATTCCGCTGACGGTCCGCGCGAACGTGCATTGATTGGCGGCGAGGCGGGCGCGCTACGATTGGACAGGAGCAGGGCCCATGCAGGTGCATCATCGAATTCACTGGATGGCGGCGGCCTGGCTTTTCGCGGTGCCGGCTGTGGTCCGGGCCGAGGCGGGCGCGTGCTGCCCGGCTTCGCCCGAGCCCACGACGCAGCCGGCAGCCACCACGCAGCCGGCGACGACGCAGCCCGATCCGGCGACGACGCAGCCGACCGATCCGCTGGAGGTGATCTACTTCTTCTCGCCGACCTGCCTCAAGTGCAAGGAGGCGTCCAAGACCGTCGAGACCGTGGCCGGGCGTTTCGGCGACAGGATACGCGTCAAGCACCTGAATGTGGAAGACGTCGAGGCCCTGGAGGCGGTGATGCTGCTGGAGGAGAAGCACAAGGTGAAGTCGGCGGCGCCACCGCGGATCTTCGTGGGCGAAACCTGCCTGACCGGCCTGGACGCCATCGCGAAGGAACTGGAGGCGACGGTCGAGCGGGAACTGAAGCGGGCCGAGCCGCCCGCACCTCCGCCGCCGGCTCCGCCCGGGCCGGTCAGTTCACCGGCGGGTGGGACATGACGTAGAGCGAGATCAGCTTGCGTTCGGGGCTGTCGGTCAGGATGATCAGCCTGGTCTTGTAGTCCACGGCCTCCTTGGGGGCGACGAAGTCGACGGTGATCTTCGCCGATCCGTTTGCCTCGACGCGGAGCGGCGGCTCGACCGCGTTGATGCACTCGCACTCGCCGCGGACGGTCCTGAAGAAGAGCGGCTTGTCGGCTGCGTTGTTCACCTGAAACACGATGGTGTGCTTGCTGGCCGGCTGCACGGGCCCCAGGTCGACGCTGGCTTCCTTGCCGTCCACCTGGATGGCCGCCGGGCCCGCGGCGTCGGGCTGCGTGTCCGGCCCGCGCGGCGTCGAGGCGTCAGGCCCCTGGGCCGGCGGGGCCGAGGTGTCGCTGCGGCAGGCGCTGAGGCCCAGGGCAAGAACGACTCCCAGGCAGGCAGCCGTCACGAATTTCGTCGCGCGATGTGCAGTCATGCGGTTCCCTTCAAGCGATACCCGATTCTATCGCGAAGGTGTGGAGAGACAACACTCTTCCGCGCCGGCCGGCGCCGCGGGACTTGGAACTTGACACGCGCGGGGCTCGGGTTAGAGTAACAGCGACTCACTCCGGCGGGCGATGGGCAGCGCTCTTGCGGTCCTGCAAGTTCGCCTGCGATGCCTGCGTGCAATATACGGCGGTCCAGGGGGAAGCGACTGCGCGGATCAACCGGCCGCTCGCCTGGCGGCCATGCCGATATGTCGGTCGGACATCTGTGGGAGAACACCATGCTTCTGACACATGAGCCGGGGGACTCTTTGGGACGGGCGACGCGTCGCGGCCGGTCCGTGACGGGCCTGCGCTTGCTGCTGGCTGGGATGGGGGGGCTGCTGCTGGCGGTGGCCGGCGGCTGCGGGCCCGCGAGCGTCACGGAAGTGCGGGACGTCGCGGAGTTGCAGGAGCTGATCGACGCCACGCACAAGCCGCTCCTGGTTGACTACTACAAACAGGGCTGCGAGCACTGCAACGCCTTCGAGACCACGCTGCGCGGGCTGAACGCGGAGTATGGAGGCCGCATCGCCGCCGCCAAGTTCCTGCTGATGAAGGCCGACGGCGTCTGCGCGGCCCCCGAGTTCGCCGAGAAGCACGAAATCCTGCTCTACCCGACGGTGATCCTCTACGTCGATGGCAAGGAGAGGAAGCGGTTCGTCCAGGACTACCTGTGGACGGACTACAACGCGGCCATCGACGAGGTTCTGGGGGCGCCGACCACCCAGCCCGAGGCCGGCCACTGACGGGCGGCGTGAACGAACGAATCGAGTGCGGCGGCAGCGTGCCGACGATCTGGTGCAGGGGCAGGTCACGGAGTCCTGGAGAACTCATGCTTAATCAACGTGTGTCAACCGCGGCGGGAGTGCTTGTCGTCTGCCTGGGCGGCCTGATGCTGGGCGGATGCACCGGCAAGGTCGTGGACCTGGGCAAGGACAAGGAGCAACTGGACGACCTGATCGCCAAGTCGAACCAGAAGCCGGTCATGGTCGACTTCTGGAAGTTCGGCTGCGCCTCCTGCATGTCGCTGGAGCCGGTGATGGACAAGCTGGCCGGCGAGTATGACGGCCGGGTCATCGTCGCGCGGTATCAGATGGAGTACTTGTGGTTCCAGCCGACCAATTGGGAGGTCTTCAAGCGTTACGGATTCGCGTTCTTCCCGACGGTCATTCTGTTCATCGACGGCAAAGAGCAGCACCGGTGGATCTGGAACCTGGACGACGACGCCTATCGGCTGGTGCTGGACCCCCTCGTTCCGCCGCCCCCGCCGTCGGCCGAGACCCCGGCCTCGACCGCAACCCCCACGACCGCCCCGGCAGCCGGCGTTGGCGCGGGTTAAGAACCTCCCGCCCCGCTTCCAGCGGGCTGGCGTTTCCCTTCGCAACAATGCCCGGATTCGCTCTGCGCCCGTCCGACGTGCGTGGCGCTGGACGACGGGGCGGCTCACGGGTTAGAATGCCCACGCTCGTCCGCGGCGGTCGGCCGGTTGAACCCCGGCGGATCGCGGCGGGCGGGTTGCACATCCGCGGATGAATCGACCTATCATTCACCTTAGGGTTGAAGTCCGCGCGTCCGCGGTCGCTCAAGGAGGAAGCCATGCCACGAGTCGCCCGACTGCCCGGCGCTGTTGTTCTGCCTCTGGTGCTTGCACTCCTGCTGATGCAGGGCGCGATCGGCTTGGCCGATCCGCCCGAGACCGAGCTGGCGGCCGACCGGTCGGCCGGCTCGCTGCTGGGAGGGCACGACGCCCCGGGCGACAGCAGTCGAGCCGGGCCGGGCTTGATGTCTCCGACGACCGCGCCGGACGCGCGGATCGCCCCGCCGACGGTCACCAACCGCAAGGGCGACGTGACCGAGATCACGCCGCCAACGCGGCCGGGCGTCTACCTGCACACAGGCAAGTTCTTCGAGTTGCACTACCCGCGCCAATGGCAACTCCTGCGGCGGCTGCACGAGAGCGACGTCAGCTGCGTGCTGACGCCCGAGGTGGGCCAGACCGACTTCGACAAGCTCCAGGTGGCCATGCAGGTGGAACTGCTGCCGCTGGACGATTCCTCGGCGGCGTGGGGCCAGGATCCGATCAGCCTGCTCAAGCGGCTGGGGCCGGCGATCCGCGTGAGCCAGCCCGGGCTCAAGCCGGTCGGCGAGATTGCCAAAGCTACGCTGGGCAAGCTCGGCGCCGCAAAGGGGGCCTATCGCGGCTCGCTGGAGGAGACGCCCGGTGACTTCCGGATCGACGCCTACATCGCCCGCGGCGAATCGACGATCTTCCTGGTGAGCTGGCGGGCGCCGGCCGACCGATACGACCAGGTCCGCCCGGTGATGGAAAAGGTGCTTGCAGACTCCTCCTTCGGCCAGCCGCTGCCGCCACGGCTGGAGCGGTCGCTGGAGGCCCGTGACATCGTCAAGAGGTACAAGGCGTCGGTCGTGTCGGTGGTGGCCGACGGGCCCGACGGCGCGGGGACGGGGACCGGCTTCATCATCAGCCGCGACGGCTACATCCTGACCAACTGCCACGTGGTCTATGACCTGGAGCACGGCCATCCGCAGAAGACGTTCTACGTGGAGTGGGACGAATCGCTCAAGAAGCATCGCGAGTACGCCAGGCTGGTCGACTATCGGTTCGAGCTGAGCCCCTACGCCGAGTCGCAGCACGGCGTGGACATCGCCCTGCTCAAGATCGACGCGGGCGACTACGAGCCCATGCCGCTGACGCCGATCAGTTGCGTCGAGGCCGGCGACGGCGTGGTGACGATGGGGTTCCCCAGCCGCAGCCTGATGCCGGGCGTGTCGATCACCATCACGCGCGGCGTGGTGACGCGGTTCAACCGCGGGCCGGACGGGCGGCTGGTCTCGTTCCTGACCGACGCGGCCATCACGCACGGCAACAGCGGCGGGCCCTGCGTCAGCCTGGTCACCGGCGGCGTGGTGGGCCTGAACACCTGGCTGCCGCAGCCGCACAAGTTCGCCAACCAGCAGACGACCGACCTGATGAACTACTTCGGCGTCGTGCCGGTGGAGATGTGCATCCAGGAATGGCCGCTGGTGACGACGCTGGGCATCGCCCCGGACGGCGGGCGTCTGGACTTCCTGGACAGCTACGGCCTGTCGCGGCTCTACCTCAACTGCGGGTCGCACTCGACCGCGCGGCGGCTGGCGGTACGGGCGACGCGGCTGAAGCCGGACTCGGCTGACGCCTTCTGCCAGTTGGCCAACTGCCTGGTCATGCAGTTGTCCAAGAACGTCAAGGACATGGAGCCCAAGGCGATCCAGGAGGACAAGGACAACATCGTCAGGATTCTCCAACGGGCCCTTCAGTGCAACACCAGGCACCAGGAATCGCTGGTGGTGCTGGCCAACCTGCACCGCAGCTTCGGCGAACTCGACGAGGCGGCCAAGTACGCCGACCGGGCGATCGCTGCCGACCCGCGCGACGTGATGAGCCAGTACGTCCGGGCCCAGGTGGCCTACGACCGCAAGGACTACCGGCTGGCGCTCAAACACCTGGATAAGGCCAAGGAGGTCGTCGGCGACCTCTCGCCGGAGCCGTACATGCTGGCCGGCGACATCTACTTCGACACCGGCGACCCGGTGGCCGGCAAGAAGCAGTACGAGCAGGCGGCGGTCATCATGCCCTCCAACCTCGACGCCCGCATGGGCACGGGTCGCTACTATGAGATGAAGAAGGATCCCGACGCCGCCGTCGCCGCCTACAAGAGCGTCCTGGACGACTTCCCGGACAACCCGGTCGTGCTGGGGACGATCGGCAACTGCCTGTTCGCGGTCAAGCGATACGCCGAGGCCCTGCCGTATTTCGACAAGGGCTTCGTCCGCTATGGCGTGATGAACACGCCGCCGGACGAGAGGCTGATCATGCAGTTCGGCCAGGCCGCCACCGAGGTGGGCAAGCCGGATCTCGCGGCGCTGATGTATTCCAACTACCTGAGCTACTACCCCACCGGCAGCCGGTCAGCCGAGGCGAACGTCGACCTGGCCCGGCTGTGGGCGACGGTCGGCCGAGATGCCGTTGCGTCGGCCCACCTGGCCTGGGCCCGTGAGTTGGGCGGCGCCGAGGGGTTGGATGCGCTGGCTGCGAAGGTGGACGCCAAGTCGCCCAAACTCACCGTGGACGACATCAAGATCGTCGTCAGCGAGAAGTACCCGCTGGGCGTGACGTGCAGCCTCGTCGAGCACAGCCAACTCGACCCGTCGGTGAAAGCCGACACCGACGACGAAATCGTGGCGCTGCTGAAGACGCAGGGGCTGCCGGTGGAGGTCGTGCGGGCCATCATCAAGACAAGGAAGGCCGCCAGGACCAGCAGTAAGCCCGCCCCGGCGCAGCATGTCGGCACCGATCAGGCGCCGCCGCCCCTGCCGCCGTTGCCTCCGCCGCCGCTGCCCGCGATGCCCGGCGCCGACGTCAACGGGCTGTGGATGGCCAAGGGCGCCGAGACGGACGGGTCGGCCTGGCAACTGTGGCTTCAGCTCTCGGCCGACGGCCACTACGCCCTGCACAGTTACAAGGGCAACCAGCTTGTCATGTCCGTGCAGGGAACCTTCCAGGTGAAGGGCGATCAGATCCTGGGCAAGGCGGAGAACGACAGGGCCTGGGTCTACACATTCAAGCGAAGCGGAAACACGCTGACGCTTCACATTTCCGATCAGGATGGCGACATCCAGTTCGACCGGCAGGGCGACTGACCCGGCCGATGGCGGCCTGTTTCCGAACGATTGCCATCCCGTCGACCCACCATTGAGGGGAGTGTAGCTCAGAGTTGTAGCGGCCCGAACGCGGTGCAAAGGTGGCTCACGGCCGTCGGTTCAGATCTCGGGGCGCTCCAGAGCATTTACAGGACGCTTCTGGCGGGGGACAATTGCTTACGTTATCTGGCGCAAACACATCGACCGATGGCACCCGTCGATCATCGACGTTCCGTCCTATGGTCGTCCGCCAGATTGGGGAGGTCAAGCGTATGAAGAGCAAGGTCCTGATCTACGGTCTCGCGTCGCTTGGGGTCTGCCTCGGGGTGGCGGGCGCGTTGGTCGGTGTTTTCTGGGGATTCGCCTCATCTCCGATTCCTCGGCCGGTTCTTTCGCCGGGGGTTGTGGTCACGGCGGTTGTGGACCCCGGTCTTCAGGCCGAGTTGGAGAAGACCATCGCGTCAGCAACCGCGCGGAGGACGACGCGCAGCGGGCTCTCCGCCGCCTTGGGAGGGACCCACCTCAAGGTCTCATCGGCCAAGCCCGTTGAGGTTCTGCTGCCGATTCCGCAGTTGGCCGACGCCCAAGTACCCATCTGCCTATTCCTCAAGAGCACGCCCTCGGAGGCCGTGCAGGAGTTTCGCCTCCGCCAAACCCCGAATGGTAACGTAGTCGTGAACGTGCGACTGAAGGGCGGCGACCATGAAGCCAGGATTGCGTGGTCTTCGGTCGTGCTGCTGGCGTCCCGGAGTGCCACGCCGAACCCGACGCCCGCCGAGCCCTATCGCGCCGCGAGCCCCTGCGCCCAGGCGGACGCGGACGCCGTCGCCACGCTGGCGGCCAAACTCTGGCCCGCCAGTGGGCAGGCGGCCGAGTTTGCCGTCAACATCCAGCGACACGTCGCCGCCTCGACCAAGAAGGAGCAGCCCCGCTCCTTTGACGCCGTGGAAATCCTCCGCAGCGGCGACAGTGGCGTTTGCACTGGCAACGCCAATCTGGCCGCCGCCCTTTTCCGTTCCCGGGGTCTCGCGTGCCGCTCCATGGCGGTGATCGCCGTGGTCCCGATGCCCCAGGAAATGCACCGCATCGTGGAGTTCCACGAGGACGGTCGCTGGGTGCCTTTTGATCCATCCGGGTTGTACCCTGACATCCCCGCCCAGCCCTGGCAATACGTCATCATGGCCAAGACCACGGTGTCTGATGAGGCCGTGGCGATGCAGCCTCGTTACGCCGTGACGCCGGGATCTCCCTATGGGCAGGAAATCGAAATGCTCACGCCGGGGGTCTCCATCTGCGGGCAAGACTACTTCTGGACGACGGTCAAGCCGCTCGCGGAGTTCGAGCCGACCCAAGACGCCGTTCGGCTGGCGGCCGAGGCCTGGTCCCGCTATGTGGAGACGGGTACTCTGACGCCGGGCCAACTCAGGGCTGCGGCCGCCCAGACCGCGAACGCTTTTGCGGAAGCCTGGCGATCCAAGTGATCGGGGGACGGGGCAAATCAGTAGCATCGGGGGTAGGCGGAGTGGTATCTCCGAGGGGTGTGTTCAAGTCCCTCTGTATGAGGAGATACCACGATGGATGCTTGTGGCATGGAGGCCGTAGGCGGGGAGTTGGGTCAAATCGTCGCGCAGTTCACCGCGTGGGTCAAGGCCCTGGCGGGCCAAATCGGACAGGTGCAGGACGCACCGGCGCTGGAACGGTTGGAATCCGAGGTGCGGCAGGAAGGTCAGAAGATTCTCTGGCGTCTCTTTGGCCACCTGGTCCAGGAGTCCATTGATCACCGACAGGAATCTCTGCGAAGCTGCCCGGACTTCGGAGCGGTGGCAGCCTGAACGCCAAGGACCGCTACAACTTTGATCTACACCCATTGAGGGGCGACCAGGCGAGTTCATCGACAGACATGCCTCCTCCGCGAATCCTGTGACATGATGAACTGCTCCGCGCGCAAAGCATTTCTGGCCACAGCCTTGAATCCTCACACCCGAAGAAGTAACAGGTGCTGGTTCTGTCCTATTTAGTAAATTTGCGAATTTTGTTGTTTGTATGACTGCTCCCTCCGATTATAGTGATAGCAGCACAGTTCACCCGCATCGGCACGGAGGCTGGTAGTTTCGTGGCTCGGCCGGGGAACGACGGAGTGGGCCGAGTTCGAGCCACCCAGAGCAACCTCCGGACTCCCGATGTCCCGCGAGCCCCAAGCCGACTCTGCCGCAGTGCGCCTGGCCGAAGCCGATCTTCACCTGGCCGGGCAAATCGCCACCAGACTCAAACGGCGCTACGCCTGGCTGGGAGCCGAGGAACTCAAGAGCTACTCGCTCTGGGGCCTGACGATGGCGGCCGTCGCCTACCAGCCCTCCCACGAGATCCCCTTCGCGGACTACGCAAGCAGCAAGGGCCTGTTCCTGGCGATCGACCAGATGCGGCGCGAACGCGTCCTCGTCCGCGAAGACGCGGGGAATACGCCGCGTTTCGTGCGGTTGCCCGGCCCGGACGAGGCCGGCGAGAGGGCCGGGGACATTGCCGACGCCCGGTGCGATCCGCCTCAGCGCAAGGCGGAGATACGCGACCTGCTGCAATGCTTGATGTCGCGGCTGGCGCCGCGCGACCGGCAGATTCTGAGGATGCACTATGTCCAGGGCAGGGGGTTCGACCAGATCGGCCGCCTTCTGGGGCGGCCAGCCCGTTCGGTTGAGACACATTGTCGGCGTCTGATCACGAGGCTGCGCGATCTTGCAGCCCGTCTGTGGGACTGAACTGAACAATTGAATCCGCGTCGGGAGAACACGCCATGGAAACCGCCACGGCCTCGCTCCGCCAGCGACGGATCCTGATCATCGACGACTGGCCCGAGATCACCTCGCTGGTGACCGAACTGTTCGCCGAGTTCGACGCACGGGTGTCGGTCGCCAACAGCGGCTGGGAAGGCATCGTCCAGTTGAACTTCAACCGGTTCGACCTGGTGATCCTGGATCTGGTCATTCCCAACCCCGACGGCTGGCAGATTCTCAAGTTTCTCAAGCGGTTCAAGCCCCAACTGCTGACGCGGACGATCGTCCTGACCGCCTATCGCTATGACCATCGCACCATCGAGGCCCTGACGGATCACCCGGTGGCGCATCTCTTCAAACCGTTCAAGCTCGACGAACTTCGCGCCACGGCCGCCGGGCTGCTCAACTGCGGCGGGCCCACGATGGCGGCCTGACTCGGGGGGTTACGGTCGTCGCCGGGACGTCCGGCGACCAAATCGCTCAGGGGACGGAACACAAGGAGTGCGCAGCATGTCGGCAACGCGAATCGACAGCATGACGTGCCAGGAGAACCGACTGTGGGGAGAGTTCGGTCGCCGGCGGGACCATGCCAGCCGCAATCGCCTCCTGGAGCACTACCTGCCTGTCGTGCGGTATCACGCCCGCCAGTTGTTCGGCGGGCTCAGCGACGAGGTCGAGCTGGACGACCTGGTCAGCTCGGGGACCATGGGGCTGATCCGGGCGATCGAGACGTTCGATCCGGGGATGGGCTTCAAGTTCGAGACCTACTGCGGTCCGCGGATCCGCGGCGCGATGATTGACGAACTGCGGTCGATGGACTGGGCGCCGCGCCTGGTCCGCTACCGCGCCCGGCGATGGAACGAGGCCTCCGACGAGCTGCGCGGCCGCCTCGGCCGCGTGCCCACCGACGCCGAACTGATGGCCGAGCTGAACGTTCCGCCGCGCGAGTTCCGCAAGCTGAAGCGCGACGCCCAGACGATGCACGTCGCGTCGCTCAGTTCGATGCGCATCGAGAGCGGCTCCGAGGACGACGACATCGCCGTGGGCGACGTGGTGGCCGACCCGTCGGCCCAGGCCCCCGAGCAGGGGGCCGTCTCGGGCGAGCTGCGCGGCCTGATCATGCGCGGGCTGACGCGGGCCGAGCGGCTGCTTGTGCTGCTGTATTACTACGAAGAGATGACGATGAAGGAGATCGGCGCGACGCTGGATCTGTCCGAGTCGCGCGTCAGCCAGATGCACACGTCGATCCTGGAGCGCCTCCGCCGCAAGCTGGACCGAACCTCCGGCGGCGACATCGCGGCGTAGTCGGTCCACGGATCGATCGAACAGCGGGGACAGGCCGATCTTCCATAGGAATGGAGCCTGTCCCCTGCTTTTTCAGGCATCCTGGGCCGGCGGGGCGGGGGGCTGTTCGAGGAGGCGGCGGACGGCCCTGACCAGGGCGTCGGAACTGAACGGCTTGACCAGCAGCTCGGCGAATCGGCCATCCAGGCCCTTCTCGGACAGGGCCTGGTCGGCGTAGCCGGAAACGAACAGGACCTTCATGCTCGGCCGGGCGGCGCGGAGCTGCTCGGCCAGTTTCACACCGTTGACGCCGGGCATGATCACGTCGGTCAGCAGCAGGTCGATGTCGCCCTCGTAGTGCTCGCCCAGGGGCTTGGCTTCGCGGGCGTTGGCGGCGGCCAGCACCGTGTATCCGCACTCGGTCAGCATCTGCACCATGACGTGGCGGATGGGCTCCTCGTCCTCGACGACCAGGATCGTCTCGCTGCCGGCGGGCAGGGGGGCCGACGAGGCCGGAGCCGGCTCGGCCTCCAGCGCGCAGGCGACCCGCGGCAGGTAGATGTTCACGCTCGTGCCGCGTCCGGGCGTGCTGTCCACGGCGATGTACCCGCCGCTCTGGCGGACGAAGCCGTAGACCATCGGCAGGCCCAGTCCGGTTCCCTGGCCCGGAGCCTTGGTGGTGTAGAACGGCTCGAAGATGCGCTTGAGAACTTCCTCGTTCATGCCCACGCCCGTGTCACGCACGGTGATCCGGATGTGCGGACCCATCGACGCCCCGACGTTGTGGCGGAGGAAGGCCTGGTCGAGGGTGACGTCGGCGGTCGAGATCGTCAGCTCGCCGCCCTCGGGCATCGCGTCGCGGGCGTTGACGGCCAGGTTGATCAGGGCCTGCTGGAACTGGCCGGGGTCGACCATCACGCTCTTGAGCCCGTCGGACAGGTCGGCGCGGAGCTGAACGTTTTCGGCGATGATCTGACGCAGGGAGCGGACCGTCTCGTCAACCAGCCGATTGAGGTCCGTCACCTCCGGGTGCAGGATCTGCTTGCGGCTGAACGCCAGCAACTGCTCGGTGAGCGACGCGGCCCGGTCGACGGCCTTGAGGACGTCGTTGAGGTACTGCTCTCCGACGCCGGCTACCAGCTTGCGACGGGCGAGCAGTTCGCCCCAGCCGCGGATGACCGTGAGCTGGTTGCGGAAGTCGTGGGCCACGCCGCCGGCGAGCTGGCCGATGGCCTCCATCTTCTGCGCCTGGCGGAGTTGGGCCTCGATTTCCTTGCGGTCGCTGATATCGCGCGTGATGCCGACAAAGCCGAGCGGCCGTCCGCGGCCGTCGCGCAACAGACTGGCCCGCGTTTCCGTCCAGACCTTCGTCCCGTCCAGGCGGCGCAGTTCGACGTCCATGGTCCGCGACCGCATGGGGTCGACGACGCCGTCGCGTTCGGCGGCCAGTTCCTCCTCCGCGATCGCCCGGGCGACGCGGATCGACGCCGGTCCGAGTGCCTCGTTCAGGCCGCCGGCTATCGCTTCCTCGGGCGTGTATCCGAGCAGACGCTTCACCGACGGGCTCACGTAAGTCAGCCGCTGGTGCAGGTCCAGCGTCCAGATCACGTCGCTGACGTTCTGGGCCAGCAGGCGGTAGCGGACTTCGCTGGCCCTCAGTTTCTCCTCGGCCTGCTTTCGCACGGTGATGTCATGGGCGACCGAGTTGATAAACGTCAACTGGCCGTCAGGCCCGAAGTGCGCGCTGATCGACCAGGCCATGTGCAGCGTGCGGCCGTCGGTTCCGATCTGCCGGTTCTCGAAGGTCAGATGGCTGCGCCGATCGCGAATCCAGCTCTCGAATTCCCGCCGCGTCTGCTCGCGGTCGTCGGGGTGTACGAAGTCAAACGCGCTTTGGCCGATCATGTCCCGGGGTTCCAGGCCGAACACGCTTCTGGCGGCTGCGTTGACGTAAATGAACCGGCCGTCGCGATCGACCTGGGTGATCAGGAAGTTCGTGCTCTCCAGCAGATCGCGATACTGCTGCTCACGCCGCTGGAGGTCCTGCTCGACGGCCTTGCGCTGGGAGACGTCGCGCCCGACGCAGTGGTATTCCGCGAGATGCCCGCCCATATCGAAAATGGCGCGCTGGGTCCATTCGATCCAGGCGGCCTGCCCGCTGGGAAGCAGCATGCGATGCTCGACGAGCTGCGAGGGGTTCTCGGGCAGAAGCACCGCGAGGCGCGCCCGGAAGAACTTGCGGTCCTCCCGCGGAACGAAGTCGAGGATCGACTTGCCGATCAACTGCCGACGCTGGCTACGGAGAAGGCGCTGGAAGGCCTCGTTGGCGAACGCCACCTTCAATCCGGGCGTGATGCGGCAGACCAGTTCGCTCTGGCCTTCGATGGCGGCGCGATAGCGCTGGCCGGTGATCCGCAACGCCTTCTCCGCCCGCTTGCGCGCGGAGATGTCCGTGATGACGCCGAGGTAGCCGGTGATCCGGCCTTCCGCGTCCCGCAGGGGGGCGACGCGGCCGAGCAGCCAGACGGTCATCTTTTCGGCTGTCCGCAGGCGGCAGGTCATGGTGAACGGCTGTTGCGTGTCGGCCGTGATCATCCACTCCCGGGTGATGCGCTCGCGGTCTTCGATGTCGACGGCGTCCAGCCAGCCGCGGCCCATGGCCTGGTGCGGCTGAAGCCCGGCGATCTGGCACCATCGCTGGTTGACGTACGTGCAGTTGCCGTCGGCGTCCGTGCGGATGACGCCGGCATCGCCCAGGTCAGCCAGCGCCTCGAACGGGTCGCAGGGCGCGGCCTGCTGCCCCGCGTCCGCATGACCCAGGGGTTCGCGGACCGGATGATCGGTGGTGTATCTGCCGCTCAACGGTGACTCCTGCTCGAACACATGGCGCATCGGCTCGCATGGCGCATCCGGCGCCGATCACGACAGCCGGCCGTCAGCCGACCCGACACCTCTCTATCCCGACGGATTGGAAAGAACCTCGGGCTTGGACTGGGAAGACCCGATCTTTGGGGGAAAGAGAGAACCACGGGCGGCACGTCAACGGGAGGCTCCATCCCGCCACGAACGTACCGGCCCCGAGCGCAGCCGTGCTCAGGCGTCTCGGGCACATCTCTTACGCACTTCCACCCAGACGACCCGCCCCTGTAATTGCTATCAATAATTGTAGCCGACTGTCGGCAGAGTGCAAATCGAGTTTCTTCGCAGTATTCGGCCTTTTCGGGTATTCCGGCGGCCCCGGTCAGGCGACCGAGGCGGCGATCCGCGTCGCCGAGGCGGCGTCGGTCACCGGCAGGATCAACTGGTCCGGGTGCTCGGCGCACCAGCGGATGGCCGCCGACGCCACGTCGCGGTCATACTGCGTCCCGGCGCAGCGGATCAGCTCGCTGAGCATTTCCTCGGTGCTGTAGGCCCGCTTGTAGGTGCGGGACATGAGCATCCCGTCCATCGCGTCGGCGACGTGGATGATCCGCGCCCCGACGGGGATCTCTCGGCAGGCCAACCCGTCGGGATAGCCCCGGCCGTCCCAGGATTCGTGGTGGTGGCGGACCAGGTCGGCCTCGTCCTTGAACAGCGTCAGGTTAGCCAGCAGGTCGGCGCCGACTTCAGGATGGCGGCGGATGTACTCGAACTCGCGGCTGTTCAGCCGCCCCTGTTTGAGCAGGATGTGGATCGGCACCGACATCTTGCCCACGTCGTGAACCAGCGCAGCGATGCGGATGGATTCGACCTGGGCTCGGGACAGGCCGATCAACTCGGCCAGTCCCGTCGCGTAGTGGGCCACGTGCTCGTGGTGGCGGCGGGTCAGCGGGTCGCGGGCCTCGGTGGCCAGCACGAGTTGGCGGACGGCGGCCAGAGCGGCCCGCGTGGGCTCGCGCCGCCACTGCATGGTCCCGTCGTCAGCCAGCGACCACGCGGCCGCCGAGGGCGTCCCGCCGAGAACTTTGTGGAGCACCTCGGCCAGTTCGCCGGGCTTGAAGGGCTTCTCAACGTAGTCTTCGGCCCCCATCATGATGCCCTGGGCCAGTCCGTCGCGGCCTTCGGCGCCGGCGACGAGCACGACCCGGCAGTCCGGGGCGACGCGGGCCGCCGTCGTCAGCAGCTCGGCCACGCCGGGCCCGGGGCGCTCCGTGTCCACGATCAGCGCGTCGAACGGTCGCGTGCGGAGCAGTTCGCAGGCCCCCTCCACGCCAGAGGCCATGGTGCAGGCGGCCTGGCTGTCGGCCAATTCGGTTGCGATCGAGGCGTGAAGAAGGGGCTCGGCGTCCAGCACAAGGACGTTGATCAACTCGGCATTCATTACAAGTGTCCCCGGTACAGCATCTCTCCTCATGCGCCCGCACGTGACAGGCGTACATCGGCTGGTTTGCCGGGGCAGAACGGCAAAAAAAGGAAATTCCCCATTAGAAATATCCTTATGACAAATTCCCCAATTTCACTTGAATTCCCCATCAAAGGAACCGACTATTCTTCCAGAGGGCAGCGTGATAGCGTTGAAATGACTGCGTCGGGGGTCGGATAACGATGAGGAAAACGCTCTCTACGACAACTGTTGCGCGCCTGCTGGGCGTCGCCGTCGGGTCCGTCGCCAACTGGATTGACAGCGATCAGCTCAAGGCCGGACGCACGCCCGGCGGCCACCGCCGCGTTGCGGTTGAGGATCTGATCGAGTTCCTCAAGCGTCAGAACCTGCCCATTCCAGCCGAACTGGTGGCCGGTTCGCCGCGTATTCTTGTCGTCGACGACGAGGTGGCCGTCACCCACCTGATCGCCGAGACGATCAAGACCGAGCGGCCCGATCACGAAGTGCTCGAAGCCCATGACGGCTTCTCGGCCGGCGAGATGGTGGGCTCCTGGGCGCCGCACGTGGTGGTGCTGGACCTGCGCATGCCCGACATCGACGGCTTCGAGGTCTGCCGGCGTATCAAGTCGCGCGAGTCGACCCGCAACATCGCGGTCATTGCGGTGACCGCCGACCGCAGCGAGGAGGCCGCCCGGCGGATCCTCGAATGCGGCGCCCGCGTCTGCCTGGCCAAGCCGCTCTCGATGGCGCATCTTCTGGGCGAGATCGACCGGGCGCTGGACGAGGCGCCAGCCGCCCTGTAGCCACGGTCGCCTTCCGGTTTGGCCTGCCGCCCATTCCCTCGCTGCCGCTTCCGCGATATCCTCTCCGGCGTTTCGTTCACGCACACATTGCAGGAGTCGCTTACCTTGTCAGACATCATCCAGGCCCCCGGTCCCCTGTGGCAGAGCCCCGAGGTCGCCGGCATCAACCGCCTGCCCGCGCGGGCGACGATCTACCCTTTCCCGGACGCCGCCGCAGCCGCCACGGGCGATCGCGAGCGCTCGCCCTGGTTCAAGTCGCTGGATGGCGTCTGGCGGTTTGCGATGGTCGACCGGCCGCAGGAGACGCCGGCCGATTTCGCCGCGCCGGACTTCGACGACTGCGGCTGGGAGGACTTCGCCGTCCCGGGCCTGTTCACGATGAGCGGCCACGCCCCGCCGATCTACACCAACTGGAAGATGCCGATCCCGCAGGATCCGCCGGCTGTTCCCGACGACAACCCGACCGGCCTCTACCGCCGGACCTTCACGCTCCCGCGCGGGTGGAAGGGACGCCGCGTCGTCCTGCACGTTGGCGGCGCGGAGAGCTGCCTCTTCGTCCACCTCAACGGGCGGCTGGTCGGCATGGGCAAGGACTCGCGACTGCCCAGCGAGTTCGACGTGACGCCGTTCCTGCGGGCCGGGACCAACACGCTGGGCGTGCAGGTCATCCGCTGGTCGGACGCTAGCTTTATCGAGGACCAGGACCACTGGTGGCACGCGGGCATCCATCGCGAGGTCTATCTCTATTCGACGGGCAGGATCTGGTTGCAGGACCTGTTCGTCCGCGGCGACTTCGATCCGGCGACGCGCGACGGCCGACTCGACGTCGAGGTCCGCGTTGCCTTCGATCCGGCGTTGAATCGCCCGCCGGCGGGATGGACCGTATCAGCCAGGCTGCTGGACATGCGCGGCCGCGACATCCTTCGGCGCCCGCTGGCGGCGACCACCAGGTGCAGCGACTGGGGCGGGGACTTCGAGCCGGTGCTCCGCCTGTCGGCCCCGGTGCGCCGCCCGCGGCCGTGGTCGGCCGAGACGCCCGACCTCTACCGCGTCGTCGTCTCGCTGATCGACCCGGACGGCCGCGTCGTCGAGTCCACCTCCGCACGCGTCGGCTTCCGCCGCGTCGAGGTCCGCGACCGCCAGCTCCTGATCAACGGCCGGGCGGTCATGATCCGCGGCGCCAACCGCCACGAGCACGACGACCGCACGGGCAAGGTCGTCAGCCGCAAGTCGATGCTGGCCGACCTGCGGCTGCTCAAGCGGTTCAACTTCAACGCCGTCCGCACCAGCCACTACCCCGACGACGCGCAGTGGTACGACCTGTGCGACGAGCACGGCATCTACCTGATCGATGAAGCCAACATCGAATCGCACGGCTACTACGACCGGCTCTGCGCCGACCCGCGCTGGGCCCAGGCGTTCCTCGAACGCGGCGTCCGCATGGTCGAGCGCGACAAGAACCACCCCTGCATCTACGCCTGGTCACTGGGCAACGAGAGCGGCTACGGGCCCAACCACGACGGGATGGCCGGGTGGATCCGCTCGCGCGACCCGTCGCGCGCCGTTCATTACGAGGGGGCGATGCGCCAGTTGCGCCGCAACACGGGCGACGTCACCCGGGCCGGCGAGAAACTCGGCGCGTCCGCAACCGACTTCATCGCCCCGATGTACTGGTCTGTTGACGCCATCGTCCGCTGGGCCGAGCAGGGCGGCGCCGACCCGCGGCCGCTGATCCTCTGCGAATACTCCCACGCGATGGGCAACAGCAACGGCTCGCTGCGCGAATACTGGGACGCCTTCCGCCGCCATCGCGGGCTCCAGGGCGGATTCATCTGGGAGTGGATCGATCACGGGCTGCTCAAGACCGACGCCGCCGGCCGGCAGTACTGGGCCTACGGCGGCGACTTCGGCGAGAAGATTCACGACGGCGACTTCTGCTGCGACGGCATGGTCTGGCCCGACCGCACGCCGCACCCGGCGATGATCGAGGCCAGGTACCTCCAGCAGCCGGTGGCGGTTGCCGCGCGCGACCTGCGCCGCGGGCTGCTCACCGTGACCAACCGCCACGACTTCCTGGACCTCAGCCACCTGGCCGGCCGATGGGAGGTGACCGTGGACGGCCGCGTCGTGCAGAAGGGCCGCCTGCCGCGGCTGCGCACCCCAGCCGGCGAATCGGAAGAGGTGAAGCTAAATCTGCGGCCGGTGACGGTTGTGCCCGGTCAGGAGTGCTTCCTGAACGTGCGGTTCGAGCAGGCCCGCGACGCGGGGCTCGTGCCCCGGGGCCACCTCGTCGCGACCGAGCAGTTGGCGTTGGCGGCCAAGGCGCGGGCCCGGAAGGCCGCGCCGAAGCAGCCGGTCGGCCAGCCGCTTGAGTTGTCGCGGGACAGCCGCCGCATCACTGTCGGCAACGACATGTTCCAACTCGCTTTCGATTGCCGCGCGGGGCGGATCGCAGGTCTGGAGGCGGCTGGTCGGCCGATCCTGCTGGCCGGTCCGCAACTGAACCTCTGGCGGGCCTGCACCGACAACGACGGCATCCGCCATCGCACCGATCAGAGCCACAAGGCCATGGCCCGCTGGCTGCGGCAGGGGCTCGACCGGCTGACGCACAGCGTCGAGTCGGTCACCGTTGGCCGCCGCGGCGACGCGGTTCTCATCCGCTGCCTCAGCCAGGCCATCGGCGCCGACGGGTCGGCCGTCGTGCGGCATCGCCACGTCTACACGATCTCGCCGACGGGCCGGGTCGAGGTAAACAACGAGATCGTCCTGCCGGCCGCGCTGGCCGACCCGCCGCGCGTCGGCGTGGAACTGGTCCTGCCCGCGGGGCTGGAGCGGGTTGCCTGGTTCGGCCGCGGGCCGCACGAGAACTACGCGGATCGCAACGCGTCAGCCGAGGTCGGCCTCTACCGCTCGACCGTCGACGACCTCTACGTTCCCTACGTCCTGCCGCAGGAGAACGGCGGCCGCACCGACTGCCGCTGGATCGCCCTGACCGGCGACGCCGGCGCGGGCCTGCTCACCGTCGCCCGGCCGCTGCTCCAGTGCGGGGCGTCGCACTTCACCGCGGCTGACCTCTTTGCCGCCCGGCACACGAACGAGCTGAAGCGGCGCGACGAGGCCTACCTGTCGCTGGACCTGCGGCAGCGCGGCCTGGGCACCGCGAGTTGCGGCCCGGACACGCTGGAGGCCTATCGCATCAAGGCCGGCCGCCACCGCTTCGCGTTCACGCTGCTGCCGCTGACCCCCGGCGATGACGTAGCCGGCCTCGCCCGCCAGTCAACCTGAGCGGCGCGGGCTGGACAAGCCGCGGGGGCCACCGTAGGGTACGGTGACGACCGGAAGAGGCGAATCCGAACACTGCGCGCAAGGAGCCTGCCATGGCGCGGCACACATTCAACCGCTCGGGGCTGAGCGTCATGCCGCTGGGGGTAGGGACGGCTGAACCGGGAGGGGCCGACCAGTTGGCCTGCGGCGGCGTGCTGGGGCAACGCTGGATACGGCCTTAGTCAGCAGGCTACGCGAGGCCTGGCGCAAGCACGACGACGGTTCCTGGGGCGGCAAGATATGAATGCCTGACAATTGCGAGGGACACCGCGATGTGGCTCCGATCGATGGCGGCGGCGTGGGTCCTGTTGATTCCTGCCTGCCTGTGGGCCGGCGATGTCCGCGTCCGCGACTTCGGGGCGATCCCCGACGACGGCAAGGACGACGCGGCTGCGATCGCCCGGGCCGCGGACAAGCTGAAGGCTGACGGCGGCGGTCAATTGGTCTTGGAGAAGGGTCGCTACGACTTCTCGCCGCCGGCGAGCAAGATGGGCATCGTATTCAACGGGGCCGCCGGCGTTACGGTCGACGGCAACGGTGCGACGCTGATGTTCAGCGGGCTGATGAACGGCCTGGGCTTCGGCAAGTGCCGCGACGTCGAGGTCCGCAACCTGACGATCGACTGGGCCCGGCCGCCGTTTTCGGTAGGCAAGGTGGTCGCGACCGGGGAGGGGACGTTTGACGTGCAGGTCGAGGAGGCGTTCCCCGTCTCCGGCGGGGAGCCGGTCGGGGCGTGGATGGAGTATGACGCGAAGACCCGTCACCCGCTGCGCCAGGGGGCCGAGGGTTACGACGACGTTGCGTCGACCGAACTGCTGGGCCCGCAGAAGCTGCGGGTGAAGCTCAAGGGCGGGCGCGTGCGGGCGCGGGTCGGCTCGCTGGTCGTCCTCCGCCACCAGGTGTACGGCTACAACGCGATCAACTTCCACGAATGCACGGGCGTCGCCGTGCGCGACGTGACCATTCTCACCGCGCCGGGCATGGGAGTGATCGGCCACCAGTCCGCGGACATCGCCATCGAACGCCTGTCGGTCGTGCCGCGGGGGGAGCGGATCATGTCCACGACGGCCGACGCGACGCACTTCAACGCCTGCCGCGGGAAGATCACGATGACCGACTGCCGCTTTGCCGGCATGGGCGACGACGCGACCAACGTTCACGGCATGTGGCACCGCATCGTTGGCGTCGAGCCGGACGGCACGGTCCTGACAAAGTGCCGCAACGACTGGCTGATGCCGCCTTCGCCCGGCGACCTGATGGAGCTGACTGATCCGGCGACGATCTTGCCAGCGGCGACCGTGAAGGTGGAGGCGGTGACGGTCGACCCGGCCGCGAAGGTGCACCGGCTCAAGCTCGCCGGCGGGCCTCCCAAGGCCCTGAAGGAGGGCTGGTTCCTGGGCGACACGGACTGGGCGCCGAAACTCGTCATCCGCGGCTGCCGGGTGGAGAGCAACCGGGCGCGCGGATTCCTGATCCAGACCCGCGACGCCCTGGTCGAAGGCAACACCTTCCGCGGCTGCACCGGCGCCGGCATCCACGTCTGCACCGACGTGGGCCACTGGACCGAGAGCATCGGCACGCGCGACGTGACGATCCGCAACAATACGTTCGAGGAGTGCTGCGGCGCGACGGCCTCCATGAACGCGACCATCGAGGTCTTCGCGCACCTGCCGAGCTGGAAGTACGCCCCGCTGCCCGGCGTGCATCGCGGGGTGCGGATCGAAGGCAACGTCATCCGCGACAGCGACAACGGCGGCATCTTCATCGCCTGCGCCGACGGCGCGGTGGTCGCCGGCAATACGATCCAGCGATGCTCGCGCCGGCCCAGAAACAATTCGGCCCGGGCCGCCATCCACCTGCTCAACAGCCGCAACGTGAAGATCGAGGGCAACACCTTCGACGGGCCGATTACGATCGGTCCGGGCTGCGATCCGGCGACTCTTCAGATCCAGGACGGCTCCGGGCCATGAGAAAGGCCCCCGGCGAATGGCCGGGGGCCTGGTCGTCGGACTTCAATTGCCGGGCGGCTCAGGTCGCGCCGGCAGCGCCTGCGCTGGGGGCGCGGGCGCCCAGTTCGCGGTCAAGTATGAACAGGGCGCCGGGGGCGCTGCCGGCCAGCTTGAGCTGCTTGACGATGTTGTCGGCGGTCGCCTCTTCCTCCACCTGCTCGGTGACGAACCACTCGAGCGTGGCGTGCGATGCGTGGTCCTTCTCGTGCTGGCTGAGGGAACTGAGGTCGTTGATCAGCGCGCTGACCTTCAGCTCGTGCTCGTAGACGGCCTTGAAGACATCCAGGGCGTTCTTCCAGCTCGCCGGCGGGGCCTCGATGGCCGTGAGCTTCACGGTTCCGCCGCGGGCCAGCACGTAGTCGTAGAACTTCATCGCGTGCATGCGCTCTTCGTCGGCCTGCACGCGCATCCACTTGGCGAAACCGGTCAGGTTTTCCCCCTGAAAGTAGGCGGACATCGCCAGATAGAGGTAAGAAGAGTAGAGTTCGGCGTTGATCTGTTCGTTCAGCGCCTTGGCCATCTTTGCAGTCAGCATGTCGTGTTCCTTTCCTGATGCTGATGGTGGGTGCCTGCAATTTCCGTCACACAGGGAATGATTGCATGGGCGATTCGCGGAATCAAGCGCATATCAGCCGCCTTTGTGCTTGATGAGTCAAACAGCCCGGGCCTTGGCGCGGGCGGGGGACCGACTTACAGTGGGTTGCCGATGCTTCCGCGGGGCGGTCCGTCGCCCCGATCCGCTGAAAACGAGGACCGCCATGCCGTTCAAGCTTGCCTTTGCCGGGTTCCGTCATGGACACATCCAGAGCCTCTACAAGCTGGCCTCCGCCCGCGCCGACGTCGAGGTCGTTGCCGCCTGCGAGGAACACGGGCCGACCCGTGAGCAACTCCGCAAGGCCGGCACGGTTCGGCTCACGCACGACAGCTACGACGCGATGTACCGCGACGGCGGGTTCGACGCGGTGGCCGTGGGCGACTACTACGGACGCCGCGGCGAGGTGATCCTGCGCACCCTCGAAGCCGGTCGCCACGCCATCGTCGACAAGCCGCTCTGCACGCGGCTGGAGGAACTGGACCGCATCGAGAAGACGGCCGCCGCCCGGGGCCTCTCGGTCGGCTGCATGCTGACCTCGCGCGACGGCGGGCACCTGCTGCGGGTCCGCGAGTTGATCGCCGCCGGGACGATCGGGCCGGTGCACACGATCACCTTCAGCGGCCAGCACCCGCTGCTGGCCGGCTCGCGGCCGGCTTGGTACTTCGAGCCCGACAAGCAGGGCGGCACGATCAACGACATCGCGATCCACGCGATGGACGCGATCCCCTGGATGACCGGTCGGCGGCTGGTCGAGGTCGTCGCGGCCCGCGTGTGGAACTGCCGGGCCAGGCCCGACTGGTTCCAGGACGGCGCCCAACTGATGCTGCGGATGGACAACGGCGGCGGCGTGCTGGGCGACGTGAGCTACCTGGCGCCCGACAGTTGCGGCTACAAGCAGAACGTCTACTGGCGATACACGTTCCACGGCGAACTGGGCCAACTCGAAACGGCGGCCAACGATCCGCAGATCACGCTCTACACCGACGCCGGCGGCGGGCCGAAGAAGATCGACCCGCTGCCCGGCACGCCGGGCGGCTACTTCGACGCCTTCCTGGGCGAGATCGCCGGGCGGAAGGGCCTGACGCTGACGACCGCGGAGGTCATCGCCGCCGCTCGGATCAGTCTGCTCACCCAGCAGGCCGCCGACCGGAACCGGTTCAACGTCCCGCTGGCCTGACGCCGCGTTGGGGATTTGGATTGGGATCTCCGAAGAACCCGGGGGTCCGGTTCACCTTTCGCCGGCTTTGGGGCGAAGGGCGTGCCAGGCCCACTCTCCCAGGAGTCTTGCGGAGGTCCCGATTCCGATGCTCGCGTCAGAGGGCGTCAGAACTGAAGCACGCGGACGTGAACGAAGTCGGTTCGGCCGGCCCAGAGGAAGAAGAGCGGAACCACGGTCCAGAGCAGGGCGGCCAGCACCTCGCCGACGATCAGGCCCAGGAACAGCGGACGGGACTTCTCATACAGCTTCGCGCCGCCGATGCGGATGATGAGGTTGCGCGCCGCCCAGCCGATGAAGACGCTCGCCCAGCCGACGTGGCCGAAGTGTGAGTCGATCAGCAGGAAACCCAGGGGGTGCAGCGGCCAACTCGGGAACCGCATGCAGAGCGAGAACAGAGCCGCGGCGATGCCCATCCCGATGAGGAGGTGCAGGCCGTGGTTGTAGGGCTGGAGGTCCAGCTTGCCGCGGTGCAGGTCCCCCAGGGCCTTGTTGGTCTCGTTGAAACTGGATGAGCCCGAAACGGAGTCGGCATTCAGCGGCGAGGAGGCCTGGATGTCCAGCGTTGCGCTGTTGCGGTAGTTGATGCCCAGGTGGACCGCGCCGCAGATGACCAGGCCGACCGCCATCACGCCCAGCATCCCCAGGCCCAGGTGGCGCTGCCGGCGCGGCTGCGGGTCGCGCTCCATGCCCAGGGCGTGCAGGCCCAGGACGGCGGCGCTGGCCCGCGAGGCGATGCCGAACAGGGCGGCGATGACGCCCTCGGCGAAGACCGTGACCGGCGTGATCCAGGTGATCGGCACGAAGGGCATGAACAGCAGCGGCCGGTCGTAGATGCGCAGGACTGGCACGCCCGTCTCGGCGACGAAGCGGCAGACCACCAGCGAGACGAGGAAGGCGTAGAGGACGTAGATCATCGCCCAGGGCAGCCCGACGCCCAGCCAGCGCATCCAGGCGATCATCCCGCCGACGCCCAGGAGGAACAGCCAGCCGCTGGTCCGGTCGCGGCGGTCGATCTCGCTGCGTGGGCGGCGGAACAGGCTGGCTGCGACCTGCCGCCAGTGCGCCCGTCCGATCCACAGGACCGCCCCGGCCATGACGAGGATGGCTCCGGTGCGGTGATCGTCCATCTGGCCGATGTAGTAGTTGTCGCCGAAGTAAGGGGCGAACGCCCGCCACAGGGCGTAGGCCACCAGGAAGAACCAGATCGAGAAGCTGGAGCGGTTGCTCATGAAGAAGGCGATGCCGACGAACAGGAAGCTGACCTGGTGCTGCTTGATGTAACCGGGCATCTGACGCCAGGGCTCCTCGGTGAACAGCGAGGTCAGGTCCCACCGGATCGGAATAGCCGGCACGAGGTCGGCGTGATAGGCGTTCAGACCGATCAGCACGTAGATCAGCAGGGCGCTGCCCACGCCGATCCAGAAGGGACGGCGACGCATGATTGCCGGCAGCAGCCGCCGCGGCTGCGGCGGCTCGATCATCGCCTGCTGCACCTGGAGCAGCGGGAAGGGCAGCCGCTCGTTGTCACGCCACTGCGGCAGGACGATCATCGCCAGGCCGATCATCATCATCCAACTGAACAGCAGCATCGAGCCCCAGGTCAGTGCCGGACCGGTCCATGCGGTCCAGGGAATCGGCTGGCTGCTGTCCAACTGGGTGAGAAAGCCGTTGGAGTTGGGCGTCAGGCTGCCGTAAGCCAGCGGGTCGGGGAACAGGCTCGGCGGCAGGCGGAGTTCTGCGTAGCGCTGGGCCAGGTCCGGCGCCCGGCTGACGGCCGGCGGAATCGCCACGATGTTGTAAGGGATCAGCCGAAGCGCGCCCGGGCCGGGAACAGCCGACGCGATCAGGGCGATGGCGACGATCAGAGCGAGCTGTCGGCCGCTGAAGGCGAGCCCCTCGCCCAGCAGCCGCAGAACGGGGTTGATCACGAGCACCAGGACGAAGGCCAGCAGCAGGACAGAGGAGGGCAGATAGCCGTTGCACGTCGAGCCGGTCCCGAGCAGCACGGAGGTGAAGGGATCGGCGATCCAGATGGCCAGAGAGGCCAGCAAGCCGACCAGGATGGCGATCAACGTCCGGCCGTTGTTGTCGTCGGGGCGATCCAGAACAGGTTCCATCCGTCGGCTCCGTGGCAATCCGATGATCGCCGGAGTCTAACAGATTGCCCACGGAGGGGGAAGCAACAGCAGCAAGTTCGGCCGCGTCGCGTCACCGCTTAACGTGGATGTGCGGGCTGTGGCCGAAGAACGCCTCGGCGGCCTCCATCACCGTCTCCGACAGCGTCGGGTGGGCGTGGATGGTCATCTTCACGTCCTGGGCGGTGGCGCCCATCTCAATGGCCAGCGTTCCCTCGGCGATCATCTCGCCGGCGCCGACGCCCGCGATGCCCACGCCCAGCACGCGCTGGTTGACCGGGTCGAGCACCATCTTGGTCAGCCCGTCGTTGCGGTCCAGCGTGGTGGCCCGCCCGGACGCGGTCCAGGGGAAGCGGGCGATCTTGACCGAGCGGCCCTGGTTGAGGGCGTCGGTCTCGCTCAGCCCGCTCCAGGCGATCTCGGGATCGGTGAAGACCACTGCGGGGATCGCGGCCGGGTCGTAGGCGGACGGCTGGTCGGCCATCGCCTCGACGGCGATGCGGGCCTCGTAGGTCGCCTTGTGGGCGAGCATGGGTTCGCCGGCCACGTCGCCGATCGCGAAGATGTGGGCGACCTTGGTGCGGCGCTGGCGGTCCACCTCGATGAAGCCCTTTCGGCTGACCGTGACGCCGATGTTCTCCAGCCCCAGGTCGGCGCTGTTGGGCCGCCGCCCGACGGCCACCAGCACGCGGTCGAAGAGTTGCTCGGTCTGCTCGACGTGCAGCCCGACGAACTTGGCGCGGATGCCGTCGGCCTCCTCCTTCATCTCCAGCACGCGGGTGTCGGTGTAGAGATGCTCGAAGCGGCCCTGGAGGTTCTTGTGGACGTACTGGACGAGGTCGCGGTCCACGCCCGGCAGCAGGCCCGGGGTCATCTCGACGCAGGTCACCTTGCTGCCCAGCGCCTGGTAGACGGTGCCCAGCTCCAGCCCGATGTAGCCGCCGCCGATCACCAGCAGCGAGGAGGGGACCGCCTCCAGCTTCAGCGCCGCGGTCGAGTCCATCACCCGCGGGCTGTCGATCCAGAGGTTGGGGATCCGCGCCGGCGACGAGCCGGTCGCGACGATCGCGTAATCGAACGCGATCGTCTGGGCGCCGTCGTCGCCCTCTACGGCCAGCGTGTGGGCGTCGGTGAATCGGCCGCGGCCGCGGACGAAGCGGACGTTGCGGCTCCTGCCGATGCTGCCCAGCCCGCCGGTAAGCTTGCCGACGACCTGGTCCTTCCAGGCCCGCAGCTTGTCCATGTCGATCGTCGGGCCTGTGAAGCCGATGCCCCAATCGGCCGCCTCGCGCGACTCGTGGATCAGCCTGGCCACGTGCAGCAGCGCCTTGGAGGGGATGCAGCCGCGGAACAGGCAGACGCCGCCCGGATTGGGCGAGGCGTCGATCAGCGTCACGTCGAAGCCGAGGTCGGCTGCCAGGAATGCCGCCGGATATCCGCCGGGCCCGGCCCCGAGGACCGCGACCGGAGCCTTCTTTCCGTCCTTGATACCGTTGTCGGACACGAATGCTCCTTGCTCTTTCGTCGTTCAATCCGTGCCGTTCGCCCGCGTCACATCTCGGCGAACAGCGGCGTCTGGAGTGCGTCCACCACCCACTGGAGGAACCGGGCCCCGTCGGCGCCGTCCACCAGCCGATGATCGATCGACAGCGACAGCGGCAGGATCAGCCGCGGGGAGAACTGGCCCGCTGACTCGACGAGCCGCCGCCGGGCGGTGCCGACCGCGAGGATTGCGACCTCGGGGAAGTTGACGATCGGCGTGAAGTGCTCCACGCCCACGCCGCCCAGGTTGGTCAGAGTGAATGTTCCGCCGGCCATCTGGTCGGGGCTCAGGCGCCCGGCCCGGGCCTTCTCCGCCAGTTCGGTCAGTTCGACGGCCAGTTGGACGATGCTCTTGGCGTCCACGTCGCGGACGACGGGAACGACCAGGCCGCGGTCGGTGTCGGCCGCCACGCCGATGTGGACATAGTCTTTGAAGACGACCTCGCCGGCGGCGACGTCGAGGCTGGCGTTCAGTTTGGGGTGGGCCTTAAGCCCGGCCGCCAGCACCTTGAGCAGGATCGCGGTGACGGTGAGCTTGCCGCCGGCGGCCTCGGCCTTGCCCTTGAGCCGCTGGCGCATCTCCTCGATGGCGGTGATGTCGGCCCGGTTGTTCAGCGTGACGTGCGGAACCTGGCTCCAACTCAGCGCCATGTGCCGGACCGTTGTCCGCCGCACGTTGCTCATCTTCTCGCGGCGCACTGGCCCCCAGCGCGTGAAGTCGGGCAGCTTGACGGCCGCGGGCGCTCCTTCGGCTGCGGGCGAGGCCGTCGCGGGCCCGGCGCCTTTGGCCTCGCGTGCGAACTTCTTCACGTCGTCCACGCTGATCCGCCCGCCCGGGCCCGAGCCGGTCACCTGGGCGATCTCGACGCCGATCTCGCGGGCGAACTGCCGCACCGACGGGCTGGCGAAGACGGGCCCCTCGGCGCCGGCTGGGGCAGGGGCAGCCGGTGCGGACCCGGTCGCAGTCGTCTTCGACTCATCCGCCTTGGACTTGGCGGGTTTGGACTCTTCCTGCTTCTTGGGGGCTTTGGCCTCGGGCTTGTCGGCCTTGGCCTTCTTGGGCGCGGGCTTCTTGCCGGCGCCGTTGGCGTCGACGGTGAAGAGCACCTGGCCGGGCTTTACCTTGTCGCCCTCCTTGACCAGCACCTCGCTGACGACGCCGGCGACCGACGAGGGGACCTCCAGGGCGGCCTTGTCGCTCTCAACCTCGACGACGGGCTGCTCCTTGTCCACCGAGTCGCCGGGCGCGATCAGCACGCGCACGACGTCCGCGGAGTCAACGTTCTCCCCCAGTTCCGGCAGCTTGAACTCTGTTGCCATGTGCTCTCCCAAGTGTCAGTCGTCAGGTTGTCCGCAGATTCGGAAAAGAACGGAGAACCGCGAATGAACGCGAATGGACGCCAATAGGAAGAAGGACACGAGGCGCTCTCATTCGTGTTCATTCGCGTCTATTCGTGGTTCTCTTCTCCGGTTCCTGATCTGCGGAATCGGCGTAATCTGCGGACGTTCTCTCTTCTTCTCACGCGAACAGCGGATTGGCCTTATCCGGGTCGATGTCGAATTCGCGGATCGCCCGGGCCACTTCCTCGCGGTCCGCCTCGCCGCGGGCAGCCAGCGCGAACAGCGCAGCCGTCGCGATGAAGCGGTAGTCCACCTCGAAGTGGTCGCGCAGGGCCTCGCGGCTCTCGCTTCGGCCGAACCCGTCGGTTCCCAGCGCCGTCAGCGGGCCGGGCAGATACTGCGTCAGCATCTGCGGCAGGACGCGCATGTAGTCCGACGCCGCGACAAAGACGCCCTCGTTGCCGTCGAAGCACTGCGTGACGTAGGGCACGCGGGCCGGCTCGTCCGGGTGCAGCATGTTCCACCGCTGGGCGGTCACCGCGTCGCGGTAGAGTTCCTTGTAGCTGGTCGCCGACCAGACGTCGGCCTGCACGTTGAAACGCTCCGCGAGCACTTCCTGGGCCTTGATCGCGTGGTTCATGATCGAGCCGCTGCCGAACAGCCGGGCCCGCGGGCGGCCCTTGCCGGGGGCGTCGCGGAAGCGGTAGAGACCCCTGAGGATGCCCTCGCGGCTGCCGGGCGGCTGGGCGGGCTGGGCGTAGTTCTCGTTGCCCAGCGTGAGGTAGTAGAAGATCTCCTCGCCCTTGTGATACATGCGGTCGATGCCGTCGCGGACGATCTCGCCGATCTCGAACGCGAACGCCGGGTCGTAGCAGAGCAGGTTGGGAATCGGCAGCGCCAGCACGTGGCTGTGGCCGTCCTGGTGTTGGAGGCCTTCGCCGTTGAGCGTGGTCCGGCCGGCCGTGCCGCCGAGCAGGAAGCCCTTGGCCCGGCTGTCGCCGGCCAGCCACATCATGTCGCCCACCCGCTGGAACCCGAACATCGAGTAGTAGATGAAGAACGGGATCGCGTTGACGTCGAGGTTGGAGTAGGCGGTTCCGGCGGCGACGAAGCTGCTCATCGAGCCGGCCTCGGTGATGCCCTCCTCGATGACCTGCCCGTCGCGGGCCTCGCGGTAGTAGAGCAGGCTGTCGGCGTCGACGGGCTCGTAGAGCTGGCCGGTCGAGGCGTAGATGCCCACCTGGCGGAACAGGGCCTCCATGCCGAAGGTGCGGGCCTCGTCGGGCACGATGGGCACGATGTGCCGGCCCAGCTTCTTGTCCTTGAGCAGCTTGGTCAGCAGCCGCACGAAGGCCATCGTCGTGGAGACCTCGCGGTCGCCCGTGCCCTCGGCGAACTCGGTGAACAGGTCGTCGCCGGGCATCTCGACGCGGACCTGCGTCGGGCGGCGCATCGGCAGGAACCCGCCCAGGGCCCGCCGCCGCTCCAGCAGATACTGCATCTCCGGGCTGTCGTCAGCCGGGCGGTAGAAGGGGGCCTTGTGGATGTCCTGGTCGGCGATCGGGATGTCGAACCGGTCGCGGAAGTGCAGCAGCTCGGCGTCGTTGAGCTTCTTCTGCTGGTGCGAGATGTTGCGGCCTTCGCCGGCTTCGCCCAAGCCGTAGCCCTTGATGGTCTTGGCCAGCACGACCGTCGGGGCGCCGACGTGCTCGACGGCGGCCTTGTAGGCGGCGTGGACCTTGACCGGGTCGTGCCCGCCGCGGCGCAGGTGCCACAGGTCGTTGTCGCTGAGGTGCGCGACCATCCGCTCCAGCCGCGGGTCGGTGCCGAAGAAATGCTTGCGGATATAGGCCCCGCCCTCGACGCCGTACTTCTGGTAGTCGCCGTCCACCGCGTCGCCCATCCGCCGCACGAGCACGCCGTCGTCGTCCTTCGCGAGCAGGGGGTCCCAGTCGCTGCCCCAGATGACCTTGATCACGTTCCAGCCGACGCCGCGGAAGACGGCTTCGAGTTCCTGGATGATCTTCGCGTTGCCGCGAACCGGTCCGTCCAGGCGCTGGAGGTTGCAGTTGACCACCCAGATCAGGTTGTCCAGCCCTTCGCGGGCGGCCAGGCTGATCGCGCCCAGCGTCTCGGGCTCGTCGGTCTCGCCGTCGCCGACATAGCACCAGACCTTCGCGCCGCGCTGCTCGCGCAGGCCGCGGTTTTCCAGGTAGCGCATGAACCGCGCCTGGTAGATCGATCCGATCGGGCCCAGGCCCATCGACACGGTGGGGAACTGCCAGAAGTCGGGCATCAGCCAGGGGTGGGGGTAGCTGGAGAGCCCCCCGCCGGGCTGAAGCTCGCGGCGGAAGTGCGAGAGCTGGGCCTCGCTGAGGCGGCCCTCGACGAACGCCCGGGCATAGGGGCCGGGCGAGGCGTGGCCCTGGAAGTAGACCAGGTCGCCGCCGCACTCGTGGTCGCGGCCGCGCAGGAAGTGGTTGAACGCCACCTCCAGCAGCGTCGCCGCCGACGCGTAGGTGCTGATGTGTCCGCCGATGCCGTCGCTGTTGCGGTTGGCCCGAACGACCATCGCCATTGCGTTCCAGCGGATGATGCTCTTGATCCGCCGTTCGATCTCGCGACTGCCGGGGTAAGGCGGCTGGCGGTCGACGGGGATGGTGTTGATGTAGGGCGTCTGGCTGGTCACCGGCAACTCGACGCCGAACCGCTGGGCGTGGATCTGAAGCGTCCGCAGCAGGCTGCCCACGCGGCCGGGCCCGCGCAGGCTCATCACGTCGTCCAGGCTGTTCAGCCAGTCGCGCGTCTCCAGCGATTCCAATCCGTTATCCGTGTGTGCCGTCTCGCTCATCGCGTCCTTTCGCCTGCAACGACGCCGTTCGAGGTCTGGGAATTATAGCCCTTATGGTCCTGTTTTGGAGCCGCGAAAAAGACCGGCCCCTTCAATCAAACAGCTCCATCTGGCTGTTCGCTGGCAGGGGGCGCCGAAACGCCGCGGCTGACAGCGGCCGCCGCATGAGGAAGTATCCCGCGTCGCGGGCGCCGGCCGACGCGGCTGCCGCGATGATCGCGGGCATCTCGTGGTCGGTGGTCGCCGGCACGACCGGCGCGATCATGACGGGAAAGACGGAGTCAGACGCCCTTTTCAGATTCGCGGCAGCAGGTCGCGCTCAACGTCGGCGTCGCACGTCGGCGGCGGGACGTTGGGGAACAGCCGCCAGGTCTCCACGTGTTCGGCCGACGCACCGGGGGCCAATTCAACCAGCGGGCCCAGCGTCTCCAGTTCCAGGATGTCGGCGTTGGTGAAGCTCTCGACCGTGCAGCCGAAGTCGGGATACTCCGCCGCCGCATCGTACGCAAACGACTTGATCAGCAGCGTGCCGCCGACGACCGCGGCGCACCAGCCGTCGGTGACGCGCAGGCCGGTCTTCTGCGGCGCGGCGGCGGAGGCGTCGTGGGCGAGCAGAACGTAGCGGCGGCCCCAGGTCCAGCGCGGGTCGGTCATGTCGAGGTAGGCCCAGGCAGCCATCATCGAGTCAGGCGCGAGGTTCTCTGGCTGCGGCCCGCGCGGCGGCAGGGGCAGCACCGCGACGCCGCCGGCCAGCACGCTGATCGCCCAGGGCGCCAGCGTCACGGCCCAGGGCCCGCGGTTGGTTAGCCGATGCGCCACGCGGACCTCGGCCGCATCCGGTGCGAGTTGCACGTCCATCCGCTTCTCGATGCCGGTGGCCGGTTCGACCGGCTGGGTCAGCCGCATGCCGCCGTCGATGGGCTCCGCCGACACCGGTCCGTTGTCGGGGCAGTAGGTCCGCGGCCGCTGCTCTGGGGCGTGCCAGAGACGATGGCCGCCGTAGATGCGCCACTCGTCTCCCCCGGTTGCACCGGCCGTCGTCGGATCGACAAAGAAGAGATTCTCCCCGCCTGCCGGCGCCAGGTGGATGATCCGCGGGCCGACCGCGGTCGTCGCGATCAGTTCCACGTGCCTGTTGGCCAGCCGGACGCAGCCTTTCCAGTCGCGGTAATCGATCTCCTGCAAGTCAGTTCCTTCCCGGCGAGGGGCGCTTCACATCGTTGGCGAGCATGTTGAACAGATCGTGGAGGAGGGCGTCGGCCTGCGGGCCGTTGAGCAGGTCGAACCATGCGTAGACCACGACCCCGGCGCCGACCGGCCGCCAGCCGACGGCTGTGCCGCGTGCCTTTCCCTGCCTGTCGCGGAGCGTCAGCAGCGGCACGACTCCGCCGCCGAGAATCGGGCGCCATCGCCGGTCGCCCTCGACGGGGAACGCGAAGGAGACCGGCAGACTCTCCATCGCGTCGCTGGCGCGGTGGAAGCGGAGCCCCGCGTCTGCGGGCGGCTGTTCCCAGCCGCCCTGCTGTGGGCCGATGCCGAGCGACAGGCCGAACGCCGCGCCGCGGTCGACGACCTCGCCCTTCTCGTTGCGATAGAAGGGAACCGGGCCGGCGGGCAGCACGGCCAGCCGTCCGCCGCCGGAGAGATAGCGGGCGATGGCCGCGTCCACGTCGCCCGCGGCGCGCACCGTCTGGCGGTAGGACTCGCCGCCGCCGTAGATCAGCACGTCGGGCGGACGGGCGTCCTTCGGCGGGTTCACCAGTTGCTTCCAGGTCAGCCGGGAGGGCGTGATGCCCAGGTCGCCAAGCCAGAAGCAGGCGTAGGAGTCCGCGCCGGGCAGCAGGGCGACGGACACGCCGGCCAGCCGCTCGCGCAGGCGGCGGCGCATTCCCTCGGTCAGCGGCGCGGCGTCGGGCTGGGTGGTCGGGGCGCGGCGGTCGGCCGGGAGGGCCTTGAAACGCGCGGCGAACTTCGCCGTCATGTCGAGATACCTGCGGCCGTCCTCGTGCGACGGTTCGATCTCGCTGCCCTCGTGCCACTCGTTGAACGAGGTGACCAGCACCCAGTCGGGGTCGGCGGCAATGGCCTGTTCCCACTGGGCGGCGTAGAGTCGGCCGTCGAGGCGATCAACCCGCAGGCCCGGCTTGCGGATCTTCGTGTCGTCGTAGCCGGGGATGACGGTGACGGTGGAAATACGGCTGCGGCTGCGGGCGACGTCCACCTGGTTCGGACAGGCCAGCCGGGCCCATGCGGCGACCCCGTCGGCGGACATGCCCTTCACCAGGCCGGCCGTGTTGTAGGTGTGCGTGCCGTCAAAGACCAGGGCCGATGCCGGCCCCAGGTTGTCGCCGATCAGCAGCGGCGCCGGGTCGATGCGCTTGCGGAGGATCGCGACAACATCGGACCAGCCCTCCAGGCCTATCTCGTCAACCGCGCGGCTGTAGATGAACACGACCGGCCGCCCGTCGACCTTCAGCCACGCGGGGTGTTTGGTGAATCGGGCGAGCAGATCGGCGATGTCCGCGGCGGCTGCATCGGCCGACCTGGGCGCGGCGACGGTCTCGTAGTAGATGGAAACCTTCAAGCCGGTCTTGGCCGCCGCGTCCAGCAGGCGGGGCATGGCCCGGTCCTCGAATGAACCCTTGCCCCACCAGCTCGCGATCAGCCCGTCCAGCCCCCCGTCGCGGGCCATCCGGCAGTGGCGGGCGATCAGGTCGGGCGACAGCGAGTCGTAAGCGCCCAGTTCCGGATAGTGCGTCGCCGAGCGGATCGTGTGGCGGGCCGGGTCCACGCCCTCCCAGTGCGACCACCGCCCGCTGCCGCCGGCGATGTCGGGGTTGCCGTACCACGGGTAGTAGAACGCCAGCACCATCCGCGGCGGGGCGGCCGCCCGGGCCGGCGCGGCCGCCGGCATCGCCAGGCTGAGGATCGCTGCGGTGCAGCAGAGTTCACGGATCATGTTGCCCCTCCCGGTGCGGCGGCGGCGGCTACTGGTGCCACTGCCCGCGCGGCGTCCAGAGGTCGTAGACTTTGCTCCACTCGCGGTTGGACCAGACGGGGCAACTCGGGATGCCCTGCTGGCCGAGGGCGTCGGCGACGACCACGTGATAGCGCCGGGCCTTGCCGCCGGCGGTGGCGTCGGTGAAAGTCGTCTCGCGGATCGGCTCGGGCGTCAGCAGCGTGATGTGGCTGTCCTTGTCCCACGAGAAGCCGCGGCCGTCCTGGCGGAAGACGTAGTAGCCGCGGATGTCCTTGTGCGGGCTGGGGGCCCACTTCAGTTCGGCGCCCTTGTCGGTCTCACGGCTGAACAGGTTCTCGACCTCGTTGGCGATGGTGAGCTGGTAGGGGCTCGGCCCGCCCTCGACGCCCAGGCGGTTCACCGCCCGCACGCGATAGGCGTAGATCGTGAACGGGCAGGGGGGCTTGCTCATGTCATAGCCCTTGTTCTGGCCGCTCTCGGGCGCGGCCCCGAACCAGGGCTGCCAGATGATCTCGCCCAGGGCCACCTTGGTGCGCAGATCGACGCCGTCGGAAAAGTTCGTCTCGGCGATCGGCTGGGGCGTCAGCCGCTGCCACGGACCCAGGCCGCGCTTCTCGGCCATGGCGGCCAGCGGGACTTCGCTGGTGTATTCGTTGGCCGTGCTCACCTTCTGGGCCGCGGAGATCGAATACATCACCGCCCGCTCGACGACGTAGCCGGTGACGTCAGGGTCCGCCGACTTGCTCCAGGAGTAGACCACCTTGTCGGGCGCGAGCACGTCCACGCGTCCGCCTACGATCACGTGCGGCTGGGTGCGGACGACGCGCGTCGGCGGGCTCTCAAACGACCCGCTGCGATAGGTGGCGTAGTAGTCGTAGACCTTGCCCGGCTCCAGGTCGGTGTCGGTGAAATCCAGCGTCCCGCTGGGTCCCTCGGCCACCTTCCTGAACTGCGTCTGCCAGGGCTGCTCGAGGGGGCCGGCGCGGTAGAGTTGGAACCGCACGTCGCGGCCGGAGTAGAGCATGCCTTTGCAGGTGATCGCGGCCTTGCCGTCGCCCAGCGTGACGACGGCGATCTCCGTTGGCGTCGGCGGCAGCACGGCCGGCGCGGGCTTGGCGAGCCGGTACGTCCAGATCTGCTGCTCCTTGCTGGTGCGGGCCTCGAGGACCACGATGTTGCGGTCAGGCAGGTAGAGCATCAGCCGGTCGCGCGTGCCGGAGTCGTCCGGGCCGCCGGCCATCTCCATCTTCGTCCAGGTGTTCGTGTCCAGTTTGTAGGTCCAGGTCTCCAGGTGTTTCTTCGCGGCGTCCTTGGTGTCCCAGCGGTCAGCCAGCATCACGCAGATCATCACGTCGTTGGCCGAGTCGTAGACCATCGTCGGGCAGGTGCGGATGCCCGGCGGGTGGACGGCCGGCTTCATGTCGGTCCAGGCGTCGGCGGCGATGTCGTAGACCCAGGTCCGCTCGTCGCTCTGGTAGTGGTCGCCGAACAGGACGATCTTGTTGCGCCTGGGGTCCAGGGCCATGCCGGCGTAGGTTCGCTTGCCGATCTCCTTGCCCGGGTTCACCGTGTGCCACGTGTTGGTCCAGGGGTCGTACAGCCGCAGCTTGGTGTCGTAGACCCAGATCACGCCGTGGTTGGGGTCCCACATCGCCGGCTTGCCGACGTTGAGCGCCGGCTCGCGGCCGGGGCGCATGTCGGTCCAGCGGTCGGCGCCCAGGTCGAACGTCCAGACCGAGTCCTCGCGCAGGTAGCGCGCGCGATCCCACATCCAGCCGTGGCCGAACGCGGGGTAGCTGAATCGCACGAACGCGTTGGCGTCGGGGTCGCGGACGTTCTCGCGGCAGCAGCAGTTGCCCGGCGGGCTGTTGTTGGGCTGGAGGAACGTCCATGTGCCGGCGTCCAGGTCGTAGGCCCAGGTCTCCGAGAGCTGCGGCCCGCCGCCGCCGGGGTCGTGCCCGCCCCAGCGGATCAGCCGGTGGTTGGCCGGGTCGTAGCACATGCTCGACTCGTAGCCCATGTGCGGCGAGGGCGGTCCGCCGGGCAGCGGGCTGCGGAGCACCCAGGAGTTGGCCCCCTGGTCGACGATGCTGACCGGCGGGGCGGGGTCGGCGGACTGGGCGGCGATCGGCCAGGCCAGCAGGAGCAGAGCGACGGCGGCAAGGCGGCGGATGGGCATGGCGGCTCCTCGATGCCGGGTGCGGCGGGTTTCCGGAAGTCCTTCCGTCGCCAATATCTCCCCGAAGACGGTGGGCTGTCAAGTCGAGGCAGGTCGTTGATTCCGTACCCGGAAGGTGTATGATGGCTTCGCCGCCCGCGTAACGGCGGCCGACGCCCGGGATGGGGTCGATGCATTCGGTTCCAGTTCCGTTCCCTTCACTTCACTTCGGGGAGGACTGCGCATGACGAAGCAACTGATCCAGTGGTCAAGTGTGGCGCTGCTGGCCCTGTGCATTTCGCTGGCCGGCTGCAAGAAGGAGGAGACGAAGCCGGCGCCGGCCAAGCCGACGACCCCCGCCGCCGAGAAGCCCAAGCCGCCGACGACGCCGGAGACCCCCACGACTCCAACCACGCCGACGACGCCCGAGACGCCCACGACGCCGACCACGCCTGAGACGCCGACGACGCCTGAGACACCGACGACGCCGACAACGCCCGAGACGCCCACGACACCGACCACGCCTGAGACGCCGACTACGCCTGAGACACCGACTACGCCCACCACCCCGACCACCGAGACGCCGGCGACCCCGCCGGCTGGCGGCGCGGAAGTCAAGACGCCCTGGGCGATCGCCAAGGTCGGCGACACCCTCACCTACAAGATGATGGGCGGCATGGAGCACACCTACGTCGTCAAGGCCGTGACCGACAAGGAAGTCGAAGTCGAAATGGCGATGAAGATGGGCGACCAGACGATGCCGGCTACCACGCAGAAGTTCCCGCGGGTCGTGACGACCTCGGGGACCGCGATGCCGACCCATATGCCCGAGGGCGCCGAGATGAAAGAGTTGCCCGACGAGACGATCACCGTCGGCGACATGAAGCTGACCTGCAAGGTCCGCGAAGCCAAGATGAAGATCGGCGACAAGGACGTGACCTCCAAGATGTGGACCTGCGACGAGATCCCGGGCGGCATGGTCAAGAGCGAGAGCGACGCGATGGGCTCCATGCAGGTGATGCAGGAACTCGTCTCGTTCAAGAAGGGCGGGTAGGCTCACGCGGCGGCGATTGCTGCTGACGTGAGTGTCCGAGTTCAGCCGCGGGGCGTCCCGGTTGCGGGACGCCCCGCGTTGCGCGCCGGGGAAGTGCCCCTGCGGTGCTCAGTATCCGCCGGCTTCGGCCGGCGGTTAGGAGGAGGAAGAGGGAGAGGAGAAGGGCGGGATCACTTTCTTCGGTCGCGGCGTTCGACGCTCTCACGCATCAGGTCCATCTGCACCTGCTGGATTTCCAGCAGCCGCCGCCACTGGTGGTTGAGCAACTGGTCCACCTTCATGTGCAGGAGGCGGACCTGGAGCTCGGCCATCAGGTTCACGCGGTAGTCCTGCTCGCTGCGCAGGCGGTCCTTGGCGTCCTGGCGTTTCTGGCTCATCATGATGACCGGCGCCTGGAGCGCCGCCAGCGTGCTGAGCACCAGGTTGAGCAGGATGAAGGGGTAGGGGTCCCATTGCCTCCACAGGGCCAGCGCGTTGACGGCCATCCACCCCAGCAGGAAGACCGCGAAGGAGATGATGAAGGTCCAGCTTCCGCCGAAGTCGGCCAGTCGGTCGGCCGCCCGCTCGCCGAAGGTCAACTCCCCCTCGAACTGCTCGTTGAGGTTTTCGCTGATGACGTCCTGGTCGCGCAGGCTCTGGAGAACCTCCTCTTCCATCGCGTTCAGTTCGCCCTTTTCCTCCTCGAGCATCTGGCGGACGTATTCGGCGCGGTAGCCGTTAAGGCAGGGGCTGCACACGGCCTGCTCGCGGGTCCAGGCGGGATGGTCGGCCATGATCGCCGCGGCCACCGCCTCGCGGACCGTCTCGCCCGGCAGCATGTCGCCGGGCGGGCGCGGCACGCCGCAGATCGGGCAGATCACGCTGTGTCGATGCACTGCGCACACGATCGCACCTCGCCATCCTCGGCACGGGAATCCAGTCATCATGCAATGTGGGCAGGCCGGCGTCAATCGGCAGCCGGCGCGGCGCGGCGGGCGGAGGCGGCGGGCGGCGAGCCGGCGGTCAGCCGGTCGCACCGGACCCGGCGGCCTTGGGCGGCGAGGCCTGGGAGACCTCGCAGACGGACTTCACGCCCAGTGCCCCCAGAATCTTCTCCATCAGGCACCAGCGCGTCAGGCCCGACTGGAAAAGGTTCACCCCGACGAAGGCCGTGAAGAGGAAGAAGTACGGGCTGACCCACCAGCCCAGCGCCAGGCTGATCGTCACGAAGGCCCCGGCGATCAGGCGAATCCAACGCTCCATCGACATGGCGTCGCTCCTTTCGGACCGATCCGATGCCCGTCTATTGTAGCCGCATGCCGGCTGTACGGACCAGCGGCCCGCGCTGTTGCGCGGGCCGCGGATGGCCTCTTCGGATTGAAGCCTGCCGACTCGTTCAGGCCGACCTGCGGCGGCGGATGCCCGCCCCGATCAGCCCGACCCCGCCGATTGCCAGCAGCGTCATCGTCGCCGGCTCGGGAACGGGGGCGGGGAAGACCGCGTCGAACGTGAAGATGGTCTGGTAGCCGCCGCTGGCGACGTAGAGCGTGCCGTCGTTGCCGAAGTCCAGGCCGCCGCCCTAGAGCTTGGTGCTGGTCACCCCGGCGCCGGTGAGCAGACCGTCCAGGTTCAGGTAGTCGGTCCCGCCGCCCAGATTGACCAGGGTGTAGCTGACCGCCGTAGTGCCGTCGGTCGGCAGGGTGTATTTGATGGCCGACAGGTAGGTGTCGCCGGTGGCGGTGCCGTCGTTGGAGAGGATGAAGAGCATGCCGTTGAAGACTGCCATATCCCGGATGTAATCTGCGACTGCCGGTACCAGGGCGTCGAAAGTGACGTCGTCCATGACCAGCGAATCCGTCAGGCTGTTGTTGTGCAGTTGCAGGGCGGTGCGCGAGCCGTAGGCGGTGGAGGTCCAGCCGTTGATGGCGTCGGTCATCCAGGCCAGGCGGATGACCTTGGCCGGGTCATTGGTCTGGTACTTCTGATGGGCGAAGAAGAAGCGGTCGTAGTCGGTGCCTGAGATGTTGACATGGTCGGTCCAGGCCAGCCCGCCGGACTGAAGTTGGCCGCCGCCCTGGTTGCCGGTGGCCGTGGCCATGGTGGTCACCGACCCGACCGCGCCGTTGGTGACGTTGGGCCCGCCGGAAGCCGTGGACGCCCCCTCGTTGACTACGCCTGTGGCCTCCGAGCCGGTCTGGCTGATCACTTCAATGATGCGCAAAGCGCTGGAGACTCCGGCCTGGGTCATGAGGGTGTCGCTGGTCGGGATCCAGCCGGGAAACGCCGGTCCAATCGAGTTCTGGGCCCCGAGGGCGACGCTGCCGTTGTAGAAAGTGTTGTTGGCAGTGTAGGAGATGATACCCATATTCGCGTCGTTGGAAGTGGCGTTGGCGGCGCTGAGCTTCTTGGTGACCGAGGAGTCGGACTTGTGGAGTTGCTTGCCGCCGTTCCACGTCTGGCCCCAGTAGAGCGTGCCGGTGTCGCGATTCATGGCCAGGCCGGCCGGATGCGTCGCGTTGTAGCCTGGGCTGACCCGCACGACGACCGGGGAGCCATCCAGGCTGTTCAGCGTGATGTCAACGTCCGCCGCCAGGAGCGGACCGGCCAGCAGCATCGCCAAAGCGCCGGCGACCGCAATCCCTGTCTGCCTGCGCATCGCTTGCACGAGCGTGTTCATCTCTATCCTCCCGGTAGTTGCCGTCGAACCGAGATTCCCCAGGCGGGCCGTCGCTGAAGCCTGATCGCAGGCGGGCGACGGCCAAATGCTTCCTCGTCCAACGACGGGAATGTGTAGCAAACGGCGTACCAGAACACGGCAGGAACGGCAGAAAATATCCTGGGGAGCGATATTCGTCTTAAGTTCTGTTCAAAAAATGTATTATGTGAAACGACAAATCCTTCGCGCGTACTCCGAGCCGATTGCCGAATCCGCCGGATGTTGATTTCTCGCAACATCATGCGCAACCAATGTTGAGCTTTCGTAACATCGCTGCACAACCGACGGCGGAGCATCGCCGGGCCCGTCAGCCTCCCGGAGCGGCCGCGCGAGCCTGCGCCTGGGAATGCCGAATGCGGGCGATGCCGGCAATGGCGGCACTCAGGGGCTGCCATGACACCGCCGAGGGCTTGTCGCATGAAGCGGGGCGGGATGGATTGCCAGAGCACGCTCCGACGATGATTGGCCGACTCGTTCAGGCCGACCTGCGGCGGCGGATGCCCGCCCCGATCAACCCGACCCCGCCGAGCGCCAGCAGTGTCATCGTCGCCGGCTCGGGAACGGCCTCAACCTCAACGAGGAAGTTGTCGAAGTTGCCGGCTGCCGCCGAACCGGTGCCGACTGCCAGCCCGACATAGGCGGTGGTGTAGTTCCCGTTGGCGGCGGGGTAGTAGTTGGCCGAGTCGTCAAAGTCGATGTAGAGCGTGTCATCCAGATACACCTTGATGTGCCCGAGCCCGTCGTCGGAGACCTTGAGGGTGTGGTTGTGCCCGCTCGCCAGGTCATTGTTGGCAAAGGTGCTGACCGTGGCCAGCGCGTCGTCGGCCGTGTTTCCATCGCCGCGGTATGCGCTGCTGAAGTCGTCGGCGTACAGCACCAACTGGCAGGGATCGGTGGAGATGCCGCCGGTCTTGAAGACCGCCAGGTAGCCGTGGGCCGCGTTGGAAGCGCTGGCCGAGGTGGAGTTGTCCTTCTGCCCGAACAGGATGCCCATGCCGTGGCCGCCCGAGCCGAGGGACACGGGGATGATATCGACGGTGATGGTGACGCCCAGCGGGATGGTCGTGTCGTTGTAGAGCGTCTTGGTGAACTTGCCCGTTCCGGTCGAAGTGACGACCTTCAACACGCCACCATTCTCATAGATGTTCGTGTCGCCCGACTGGATTGTCCAGCCTGGCGGCGGGCCGGCGGTCTGGTTCGCTGCGTCGAAGGTGTCGCTGAGGATCACAGCGGCATGCAGAGACGACGTCGCCATCAGGCTGGCCGCCAGCAAGGCCGCCGCCGTCAAGACAAGACCTGTCCTGAGCATCTCTCTCTCCTTCTCTCTCTTGGCCCATCGGTCAGGAACAACGGGAATAGCTAGTGCAAATGGCGTACCACGAGGGCCCGAACTGACATACAGCCCGCCGGCAAAACCACACGATCATGCAAGTAAAGAAGTTATGGTGCGATTTTGGACATCCGGATTCGGGACGCCTCGTGCCGAAGAGACCGGCCGTGTTGACTTCCGGCAACACGATCCTGCCCGCTGTTGCTTCTCGGCAACATCCGCCGTCGGGGGCGATGTGCCCTGGACCATGACGTGTCGATCTGCTCAGGCCGACCTGCGGCGGCGGATGCCCGCCCCGATCAGCCCGAACCCGCCGATTGCCAGTAGCGTCATCGTCGCCGGTTCGGGAACGGCGGTGATGGAGAAGACGTGAACCCGGACGTCCTGGCCGCCGCCGGAGGAGGTGCCTGCGTCCATCACGTAGAGTGTGTTCGTCGCCCAGTCGACCGTGACAAACTGAATCACGCTGGTGCTGACGAGGAAGCCGGCGCCGCCGGCGATGTCCGCACCGATGTCATAGGTAAAGGCGGGGGTCGGGTCCACGCCGGAGGCCGTGGGATCGTAGAACGAGAGCGTGAACGAATCGCTGGAGTGCGCACCGGATTTCCAGACGATGTAGTATTCCTGGTCGCCCGGAACGCGGACGTAAGAAACCTGCACGC
>JAJVII010000035.1 GCA_022072085.1 Phycisphaerae bacterium | reverse complement strand
CGGGCTTGTCGGCGGCGTCGGGCGCAGCCGGCGGCGCGCCGTCGGGCGACGGCGGCCTGGCGACGAGGTTGGCCTCGGGCAGCCGGGCGGCCGTCTGCGCGAAGCGATACACATCGACGACGAAGGGCGTCTTGCTGTCGGCGCCGGCGGCCTTGCGCAGCCGGGCCAGCAGGTCGCCGCCGTGGGCCAGCAGGAGTTCGCGGGCGATCTGCTCGCGGGCCATGCCGGCGACGCGGTCCAGCCGGGCGGCGCTGGCGGCGTCCAGGCGGGCGGCGGCCGACGCGTCGATCACGTCGGTGATCGGCTGGTTGGCGTTGGGCGGTGGGTCGTTCAGCAGCGTCACGCCGCCGGCGCACTGCTGGGCCAGCGAGTGGGCCTGGTCGGCCAGCCGCGGCAGCGTCTCCTTGTCGGGGTCGGACGGCTTGAGATCCTTGAGCGCCTTGGTCAGGGCCTCGCCGGCCGGGCGGATCGACTTGCTCATCAGGCCGGCGATCTGGTCCCAGCGAACCTGGTGCGGCGGCGGCAGGATGTCGCGGAAGGCCGTCTGGCTCGACAGCCTGGCCGTCAGTTCGTTCAGCCGGTCGAGTTGAGGGCCCAGGCGGGCGACGCGGTCGGTCAGCGAATCGACCAGCGGCTGCGGCGGGCGGTTGCCGCGTCCGACCTGAAGCTGGAGCTGACGGAGTTCGTCGCTCAGATCGTCGGCCGCCCGCGACAGGATCGAGAGCTGCCCGCCGATCTGAAGCGGCCGCAGCGGACGGGCGTCGTGCGGCAGCAGCCCGACGGCGTCGGCCCAGCGGAGCCGCTCGGCCTGCGTGGCCTGGGCGTCGGGGATGTCCATCGAGTAGGAGTCGTCCAGCAGCACGGCGATGTGCCGCGGCGTGCCGGTGCGCGAGCTGATGCGGATGACCGGCTCGGCCAGCATGACCAGCAGGAGCAGCAGCAGAAGCAGCCGCAGGCCCGTCAGCAGGACGCCGGCGGTGCGGCTGACTTCGCGGCGCTCGCGCTGGTAGAGCGAAAGCACCAGCACGATCCCGACCCCGCCGATCAGGATCAGCAGCCACCAGGGCCAGCTCGAGTTGAAGATCAGTTCATGCTGCATCGTTCAGGTACCGTCTCACCGTTCATGCACGTTCATCGTGGCAATGGCGAATGTCGAGTGTCGAATGTCGAATGAAAGACCAGGCAACCGGCGTCGCTCATTCGGCACGAGGCATTCCCGCTTCGTCATTCCCTTTCTCCGCTTCACTCGCAGTCCTTCGCCGCCGCACGTCTCGCACGCCCAGGGCGAGGATGCCCAGGGCCAGCAGCGGGGCGATCAGGACAATGAGCCTCTCGAACCAGGACTCCACCTCGAAGAACACGCCGGCCGAGACTGCCAGTATCAGCACGGCCACCAGCAGCGGCACGAAGGGCTGGGTCCACTTACCCAGCCGCCTTCCGGGGCGAGCCAGCGGCTCGATCCACTCGCGAAACCGCGGCCAATACATCATCCACGCGCCGACAGCCGCGAGGAACACGAAGGCCAGCAGCAGCGAGACCGACCACGGTTGCAGGCTCCACCGGCTCCTGAGTATCAGGACGCAGTACGCCAGCCAGAGCGTCAGAAACACCGCACGCCACGCCCGCATCATCTCACCCCCGCCCGCGCAGGCTCAGTTCATCCGCCGCACTCCTCATTCGTCATTCATTCGACATTCGACACTCGTCATTCGACATTCCGCCCGCCGCCCCGGCGGGCCTCACCTCACCACGTGCGTGTGTTTCACGCCCTCGCCGAAGCTTACGCCGCCGGTCAGCTCGCCGTGCCGGCTGCGGGTGATGTGGCCGCTGAGCAGGATCTCCAGCAGCAGCAGCGCCATCGCCGCCGCCACCAGCCATCGCCACAACTCGCGGCCGGGGTTGTAGTCGCTCATCGTGTCGAGCATCTCGCCAGTCTCGGCCGGGAACTGCGCCCCGCCGAGCATCTTGCCGATTTCGTCGCGGGCCGTGCCGTCCAGCAGGTCCATCGTGCTCTCGCCGGCGTCGCGGACGACGGTGTAGTGGACCACCGCCGGCTCGCACAGTTTCTCGGTCGGGTCGGCCACGTCGGTCAGGCCGGAGTAGCGGACCGTGTAGACGCCCGGGTCCAGCGTGCGGTCGAAGCGGTAGACCCAGCGGTCGCCCTCGCGGACGCGCGTCAGGTCGAAATGCTCGCCGCCGGGCGTGGCGATCGTCGCCGCTGTCGCCGAATCGGCCCGCTGCGGCAGGGGGATCGCCATCGTCTGGCCGGGCTGGACGTTCAGCTCCGCGCGGCGGGCGGCCGACAGGTAGTGCATCAGTTCGTTGACCAGCAGCACGTAGACGACGCGCGACGGGGCCGGGCTCCAGGCGGTGTCCAGCGGGCCGCCCATCAGGACCACCCTGCCCTGCTCGAAGCCGCGGTCCAGCGCAAACGGGCGGCCGTCGCTGAGTTGGAGGACGACGGAGGTCTCGCGCCCGTCGGCCGGCTTGTCGGCCGGCGCGGTCAGCGGATAGTGGCGGTTCTCCCGGACGTTCTGCCACCAGGTGGCCGCGGCGCACTCGATCAGGGCCGGGTGGCCGGTCGGCGGGGGCATCAGCGTGACGGCCTCCTTGGGAGCGGCCGGGTCAGGCGACCCGGCGGCGGCCGGCGCGGGCTGGCGGATCGCCTCGGCCGGAGCCAGCGCCGAAGGCAGCAGCCCCTGGCCGTCGGCGTAGAGCACGTCGTTGTAGAACTTCAGGTCGGCCTTGTCGCCGGGCGCGACCAGCAGCCCGCCGCCGTTGGCGACGAACTCCTTGAGCCTGGCGACGTCGCCGTCGGCGAGCCGATCCACGTTGGCCAGCACGATCGCCTGGTAGTCGCCCAGGGTCGTGTTGCCCAGGATGGCCGGTCCGATGACGGTGGGGCGGACGAGGAACTCCATCTGCCGTTCGCCGGGCTCGGACTGTGGCTGGAAGGCGGCCTTGAGGTTGAACAGCTCGTCGTTCTCGGGCTTGTCGCCTGGGTCGCCGTCGACCAGCAGCACGGGCAGCGAGTCGAGCACGCCGACGGCGAAATCGAGGCGGTTGTCGGCGTCCAGCCGGTCGGAGTAGTTGGTCAGCTCGACGCGGAGCAGGTGCGGGCCGGGCTCGGAGAACTGCGTCTCGATCTGCACGGTCGCCTGCTGGTGGGCCTGGATGACCGGCAGGGCCGCGGTGGCGATGATGTCCGCGCCCGGTTTGCCCGGCGCCGGCGGAGGCGAGCCGGCCTCCGAAACCGCGGGCGTCCGTGACAGCGCCGGCCGCAGGGCCAGGAGGACTTCCGGCACGCACTCGTTGTCGCCGGTGTTGCGGACGACGACTTCCAGCTTGATCGGCATGTGCGTGCCGACGACCGGCCGCGTCAGCCGGACCTGCTCGACGGCAAGATTCGCGACGCGACTCTCGGCAGCCGACTCGGAGGCGCCTTCGTGGGCGGCCAGCCGCAGGACCGTCAGCAGCGGCGGGCTCTTGGCGTCGGCGAATTCGCGGGCGACGCTCTGCCATGCCTCTTCGGAGTTGACCCGCCAGCCGTGCGACCGCCCGTCGCTGATCAGGACGATCCGCTTGTTGGGGTTGCGGCCCTGGGCGAGGATCTTGGCGGCCTGCTCGAGGGCGGCCGGAACGTCCAGCGTGCCGTCGGTGAGCAAGGCGCGGTCGAGGGCGTCGTTGGCGGCCTTGCGGTCGTAGGTGAGCTGCTGGGTCAGCGGGTGCGGCGCGGCGGCGGCCAGCACGACGGCGACCGCGTCGCCGGGGCGGAGCCGCTCGATGGCCCGGCGGGCAGCCGATCGGCCGGCCTCGAAGTAGGTGTCCTGTCCGACGACCGGGGCGGCGCCCATCGACATCGAGCCGTCCAGCAGGATGACCACGTCCTGGTTGGCCTGCCCGCCGCGGGCGAAGTAGCGGTTGACCAGCAGCGGCCGCGCCGCCGCCAGCACGAGGGCGACGATGAGCAGCGTGCGGACGGCCAGCAGCAGGATTTCCTCGATGAGGATGCGGCGGCCGCGGGTGGCCAGGGAGAACTCGAGGAAGCGCATGGCCCCCCAGTCGATCACCCGGGCCTTGCGGCGGTTGAGCAGGTGAATGATGACGGGGATGGCCGCCAGGGCCAGCCCGAACAGGATGCCGTAAGCCAGGAACGTCATGCGGCCAGGGCCAGAGCCTTTCTGCTGATGCAACGCAACAGGGGACCGGTACCTTCGATTTCAGATTTTCGATTTTTGATTTTGGATTGAAGAGCCGGAGCCGCAGCGACTATCGCGCCGGTCCGGGAATCTCAAATCCAAAATCAGCAATCTAAAATCCTCCTCACTTCTTCTTCCTCGCCATGCGGCGGCCGAGGTAGCCGCTCAGGGCCACGTCGAACGGCGTCGCGGTGTCCACCTGGATGTAGTCGATCTCCATGCGGCCGGTCTCGCGGCGGAGCTGGCCGACGAACGAGGCGACGGCCTGGAGATACTGGTCGCGCACGCTACGCGGGTCGAGCTGGAGGCGATGGTCGGCCCGCTCCAGGTTGCGGAACTGCGTCCAGCTCGTGAACGGGAACGTCAACTCCTCGGGCGCCATCACGTGGATGAGCAGCACCTCGTGTCGCTTGTAGCGGAAATGGTGCAGCCCGCCGAGCAGCCGGTCCACGTCGTCGAACAGGTCGCTGATGACGACGACCAGCCCGCGGCGGAAAATCCGCTCGGCCACGTCGTGGAAGATGCCGCCCAGGCTGGTCTCGCCGCCCGGCTGGGTGTCGCTCATCTCCTCGAGCATCGCCCGCAGGTGGCTGGCCCGGCTGCGCGGCGGGATGTAGCGGCGGACGGTCGAGTCGTAGGTGACCAGGCCGACGGCGTCGGACTGCCGCAGCATCAGGTGGGCCAGGCTGGCCGCGAGCATCTGGGCGTAGCGAAACTTGCTGACGGTCTTGCCGGCGTAGGCCATCGAGCCGGAGGCGTCCAGCAGAATGTTGGCGCGGAGGTTGGTCTCCTCCTCGTACTGCTTGATGTAGTAGCGGTCGGACTTGCCGTAGACCCGCCAGTCGATGTCGCGGATGTCGTCGCCGGGCGAATACTCGCGGTGCTCGGCAAACTCGACGGAGAACCCTTTGTAGGGCGACTTGTGCCGCCCGCTGACGAACCCCTCGACCACCTGGCGGGCGATCAACTCCAGCCGCCCCAGCTTGGCCAGCGCCATCGGGTCGAGGAGGTCGAGATATGCCGGACGGGGGTCCATCGAAACGCTCAATGCTCCTCAGTGCCAAGAGAAAGCCGAATGCGGAACTCGGATTGGGGAATGCGGAATGAAGACGGAGGCGTGACGCGTTCTTGAATTCTGCACTCCGAATTCCGCAGTCCGCATTCCTGTCACGCCGTCGCCAGGCGTTCCTCGCGCGAGGCCGGGATGTGTTCGAGCAGCCGGCGGACCACATCGTCGGCGGTCACGCCCTGGGCCTCAGCGTTGAAGGTCGTGATGACGCGGTGCCGCAGGACCGGCAGAGCCAGCTTCTGGATGTCCTCGGTCGTGACGTGAAAGCGTCCGTTGAGGATCGCCCGGGCCTTGCCCGCGAGGATCAGGTAGATGCTCGCGCGGGGGCCGGCGCCCCAGTTGACCAGTTCGCGGACGAATTCGGGGGCCTCGGGCTCCCGCGGGCGCGTCGCCCGGACCAGGTCGCGGGCGTAGTAGTAGATGTGGTCGGCCACCGGCACGCGGCGGACGATCTCCTGGAGTTCCAGAATCTGCTCGCCGGTCAGGGCGGCATCCAGCTTGGGGGCGTAGTCGCTGGAGGCCTGCTTCATGATCTGAATTTCGTCGGCCGGCGTCGGGTAGTCCACGATGATGTTGAACATGAACCGGTCGAGCTGGGCCTCGGGCAGCGGATAGGTTCCTTCCTGCTCGATCGGGTTCTGCGTCGCCAGCACGAAGAATGGCTCGGGAAGGTGATAGGTCTCCTCGCCGACGGTGACGTGGTGCTCCTGCATCGCCTCCAGCAACGCGGCCTGCGTCTTGGGCGGCGTGCGGTTGATCTCGTCGGCCAGCACCATGTTGGTGAACAGCGGCCCGTGCACGAAGCGGAACACGCGCTTGCCGGTGGTGTGGTCCTCTTCCAGCACGTCGGTTCCGGTGATGTCGCTGGGCATCAGGTCGGGGGTGAACTGCACCCGCTTGAACCCCAGATGCAGCACCTTGCTGATGGTCGAGACCAGCAGCGTCTTGGCCAACCCGGGCACGCCGACCAGCAGGCCGTGGCCGCGGCAGAACATCGCGATCAGGACCTGCTCGATGACCTCCTGCTGGCCGACGATCACTTTGCCGAGCTGCTCGGTCATGCCCCGGTAGGCGTCGTTCAGCCGCTGGACCATTTTCAGATCATCGCCGGACGTCTTGGTCTTGTCCTCGGCCATGTTCGCTCCTCGTGACTGTGGGTCTTCAAACAAAGAAGGGCCGGTCGCGCTGCCCACCCCGGCAACGCGATGCCTCGACCAGACCGCCTCACGGGTGAATAACCACTATCCCCTTCGCTGGTTACGGCAAAACTGGGCTCTTCCGGCGGCGACCAGGCCCCGGATCGCAGATCGGGCGTGGCGGACAATCCGGCGGAATCTGCTCAACCAGCCCGCGGCGCAGGCCGATGCCATCCGAAGTCGCCGAGGAGCCTGTGTCTCGTGAGTGACTGCCGCGACACATCCGACGCCGCCGCGCCGACGCTGCACATCAGCGGCGGGTTTGAACTGCGCGTCTGGGCCGAGGGCGAGAGCATCTTCGACCCGGTCGCCGGCCTGCGCCTGAGCGAAGACGCCGTCTGCTTCCTGACCCGCCTGCCGCTGGAGACCGGGGCCCAGGCAATGCTCCAGCTTCACCTTCCGCCTGTCGAGCGCGGGCGGATAGGGGTCGATCTCGAATTGTCCGCGGTGCTCGAATCGGTCTCGCAGATCGAGGACGGGCGGCGGCTCTGCGCCGGGGGCCTGATCGGAATGACCGACGGGGTGCGGGCCGTACTGGCCGACTTCATCGCGGCACAGATCGGGCAAATTTCCCGGGCGATGGGGCAGTTCGACCCGTTCGAGGCCTTCGGGCCGGGCGAGCTGATCGAACTGGCCCAGTCGGTGACGCCCATGCGGCTGGCCCGCCATCAGCGGCTCTATCGCGAGGGCGACGAGGAGCCGGAACTGGCCGGCGTCTACGTGATCCGCCGCGGCACGGTGAAGGTCTACAAGGGCGACGACGCGACCGACCCGCTGCACGTGCTGGCGGTGCTGGGGCCGGGCGAGATTTTCAGCGAGATGAGCCTGATCCAGCCGGGCCCGCACCAGGCGACGATCGAGGCGCTGGTGCCGGCCGACCTGATGCTGATTCACGCCCTGGGCTACGACGCGATGAAGCGGCGGCACCCGGCGACGGCCGTCAAGTTCCTCGAAATGATCGCCCGCGTGCTGGTCCGCCGCCTCAGCCGCACGACGGCCAAGCTGTTCAGCTCGGTCCGGGCGTAACGACAGGCCGACGCAGGCCGGGCGACTGCCACTCTGGCAGGCCGACGCCCGTCACGTGAAATCCACAACCCGTTAACCCTTAATGCTTTAGGCCGTACTGCCCGACTGGCACGCCGTTTGCATGGAGTACCGTCAGGCGTCAGCAAACCGACCGAACCCGACGCCACGGAAAGGAGCGAGCGATGCCACTGTTCGACTGGGGCGGCGACCCCTGGGCGCCGCTGAAAGAGATGCAACGGGAACTGGGACGACTGCTGGGACGAGGCGGCGGCGAGAGCCAGCTCGTCGGGGGCGGCAGCTATCCGCCGGTGAGCATCTACGACGGCGAGGATCGCATGATCGTGCTGGCCGAGGTGCCCGGCGTGCCGCTGAGCGCGCTGGACCTTTCGATCACCGACGACACGCTGGTCATCAAGGGCTCCAAACCGGCGCCGGAGGCGGCCCGGGAGAGCTACCACCGCCGCGAGCGCGGCAGCGGAGACTTCAGCCGCACGGTCGTGCTGCCGGACTCGGTGAACGCCGAGAAGATCAAGGCGCAACTGGCACACGGCATCCTGCGGATCGAACTTCCCAAGAGCGAGGCGTCGCGTCCGCGGAAGATCGACGTGCAGAGCAGTTGAAGAAGTGCTGAGTGCTGAGTCATGGAAGTGCTGAGTGCTGAGTGCTGAGTCCTGAGTGCTGAATTCTGCGTCCTGTCAGGAGAAAACGACATGGCCAAGAACGAATCCAACGACGTTCGCGTAACGCGAGGCAAGACCGAGCGGACCGAGGGCGGTCCGTCCCGCGCGCCCTACGTGGACATCTACGAGACCGAGTCGGGCCTGACGCTGGTGGCCGAGCTGCCTGGCGTGTCGGCCGACGGTCTGGCCGTCGAGGTTGAGAAAGGCGTGCTGACGATCAGCGGCAAGGCCGACGCGCCGGCGCTGGAGGGCTACCGTCCGGTCTACGAGGGCATGGCCCTGGGCGGCAGCTTCTTCCGGGCGTTCGCGCTGTCGGACGAAGTTGACCGCGAGGCGACGACCGCGTCGCTGAAGGAGGGCGTGCTGACGGTCCAGATGCCCAAGGCCCCGCAGGCGCGGACCCGCAGGATCGACGTCGAAGGCGCGTAGACGCCATTGCGCATTCCGTAAGCGCATAGCGCCCGATTACTGAATCCTGCAAGAGAGAACTTCACCACAGAGGGCACAGAGAAGACAAGAAGAAGAAGAAGAGAAGAGAGAAATCCATCCGCAGATTACGCCGATTGCGCAGACTCGGGCTGGAGGAAACAGGGGACGAAAACGAACCGCGAATGGACGCGAATGGAACATCGGACCTCTCCCCCTTCTTCCCATTCGTGTCCATTCGCGTGAATTCGCGGTTCTCCCCTTCTTCTCTGTGCTCTCGGTGTCCTCGGTGGTGAATGACGTCTTCTCTTACACGTCTCAAATCGCATCCCGCGGCGGTCAATAGTACTCGTGCTCGTTGTGCACGTCGCTGTACTTGCCCAGCAGGATGCCTTCGGCGTGCCCGTCGAGGAACGCCGCGTGGATCCGCACCCATTCCTTGGCCGAATTGTTGGGGTCGGTCATGCGGGGATAGCCGTGCCAGAAGCCGGTGTTGCTGTTGATCGCCCCGCTGCTCAGCAGCAGCCCGTCGCGGTCGACGGCGCAGACCTTCTTGCTCTGGTACTTCCAGTAGTCGATCGTCTTGACCGGGTGCGGCCACAGGCCGCTGGTGTCGTCAAAGACGTGCACGTGCCCGTTGGCGACGTCCAGGGCCTCGTTGGCCTGAAGACCAATGTAGGTGTTGTTGTCGTAATAGTAGTAGCTGCCGGGGATCGTCCAGGTCGGAATGCCCGGGTTGGTGGTGTGGCTGCGGAGCTTCCACTTGAGGTGCTCGCTGTACTTCGTGGCCAGGTCCGGGACGTAGAACTCGCTCTTGTTGGCGTAGTCGCTGGTGACCTTGCCGCGCACGGAGTGATACTCGGCCAGCAGGTCGACGTTCGACGCGCCGTACATCTTGCTCAGGAACCAGTCCCAGGTCGGCCCGGGGTTGGGACCGACGTCCTCCTCGAACCACGTGCCGTAGTCGCTCATCACCGCGCAGATGCCCAGCCCCTGAAGCGACGTGCTGTCCACGAACCAGTAGCTCTCGCCGGTCTCCTTGAACTTGCTGATCCCGTCGTTGACGTCGTCGCCCAGATCGGCCGGGCACTGGAGCACGTCCAGCCCCTTGCTGAACAGGACGCCGTTGAGCTTGTACTTCAGCGAGCCGTCGGAGAGACGGGCGTTGGGGTCGATGGCGTTCCACGGCTGGTAGCCGGAAGACGTGCTGGGGAAGAAACCGTCGTTCTGCTGGCAGTAGTCGCGGATGCCGATCGCCAGTTGCCGCATGTTGCTCAGGCACTTGGTCCGCTTGGCCGCCACGCGCACGGCCGCGAACGCCGGGAACAGGATCGACGCCAGCAGCGTCAGGATGCCCACGACCACGAGCATCTCGACCAGTGTAAACGCCTTGCGCTTCGTCATGGCTCCTCCGGCTTTCTCCCGCCGCGGCGCGGGGCACGGATCCCTGTCCTTATCCATCTTCCCACGATGTCAGGGTACTGTCAATCCGCGTTGCCGGCGGCTGAGAGCGGGGATCGGGGGTCGGGGGGCGGGGATCGGTCTGACTGACCCCTGCCCCCCGACCCCTGACCCCTGCCCTCTTCCGTGAAATCCGTGTCCTGTCCGTGAAATCCGTGTTCCTCCCCTCCCCGATCCGCCCAGCCGGCAGGGCCCGGCTCACCGCACGTTGAAATACTTCGCGTCGGGGTGGTGGACGATCACGGCGCTGGTGGACTGCTCGGGCTCGAGTTGGAACTCCTCGGTCAACTCGACGCCGATTCGGCCGGGCTCCAGCAGCGGCCAGAGCTTGGCCTGGTCCTCCAGGTGCGGGCAGGCCGGGTAGCCGAAGCTGTATCGGCTGCCGCGGTAGCCCTGCTGGAACAGGCGGCGGATGTCGCGGGCGTCGTCCCCGCCGATGCCCAGGTCGGCCCGCACCTGCTTGTGGACGAACTCGGCCAGCCCCTCGGCCGCCTCGACCCCCAGCCCGTGCAGGAAGAAGTAGTCCCGGTAGCGGTCGGCGGCGAACCACTCGCGTTCGATGCGGCTGACGTCGGCGCCGACGGTGACGATCTGGAGGCCGATCACGTCGCGCCGCGGGCCGCCGGCCGGCAGGAAGAAGTCGCTCAGGCACAGCCGCTCCCTGCCTTCCTGACGCGGGAAGGTGAAGCAGGCGATCTCGCGGGCTGCGTCGGCCGGGTCGTAGATGACCACGTCGTCGCCGCGGCTGCCACAGGGCCAGAAGCCGTAGACCGCCCGCGGCTGGAGGATCGACTCGGCCTCGCACTGGTCGAGCAGGCGGTTGAGGATCGGGCGGACCTCGGCGTCGAGATACCGGTCGAACTCCGCCTGCGGCCGGCCGGCCTTGCGGAACTGCCACTGCACCTGGAAGAGCATCACCGGGTTGATGTAGGGCACGATGCTGCGCAGCGGGATCCGCTCGACGACCCGCGGGCCCCAGAACGGCGGCGTCGGCGGGTCCGCCAGCGGCGCGACGGCGCTGCGGGCCGCGACGGCGGCGGCCGGGCCCCTGCCCTTGCCGCCCGACTCGGCTGGCGTCCCCTGCTCCTCCCGGCTTGCCTTTTCGCCCTCGTCGCCCAACGCGTCGATCTCTTCTTCACGCCCCATCGCGACCAGGGCGCGGGCCTGCTCCAGGCGGCGCTTCTCCAGGGCCTCGGGGCGTTCCTTCGTCTTGCGGCCGGCTGACGCGGCCGACGCCTTCTCCGCGGCGCCGCGGTCGGCCTGGCCGCGTTTCTCGGCCATCAGGGCGTCCATGATCCGCAGCCCGGCGAAGGCATCCTTGCCGTAGAAGACGCGCCCGCGATAGAGCGAGCGGAGATCCTCCTCGACGTAGGCCCGCGTCAGGGCCGCCCCGCCCAGCAGCGTCGGGATCGCGACCGACTGGCGGTTCATCTCCTCGAGGTTCTCGCGCATCACCAGCGTGCTCTTGACCAGCAGGCCGGACAGGCCGATCGCGTCGGCCTTCTTCTCGCGGGCCGACTCCAGGATCGCCCCGATCGGCTGCTTGATGCCGAGGTTGACCACCTCGTAGCCGTTGTTGGTCAGGATGATGTCGACCAGGTTCTTGCCGATGTCGTGCACGTCGCCCTTGACCGTCGCCAGCACGATGCGGCCCTTGCCGGCGCCCTCGATCTTCTCCATGTGCGGCTCGAGGTGGCGGACCGCGGCCTTCATCGTCTCGGCGCTCTGGAGCACGAAGGGAAGCTGCATCTCGCCGGCCCCGAACAGGTCGCCGACGACCTTCATGCCTTCCAGCAGGAAGGTGTTGATGATCTCCAGCGGCGGGTACTTCTCCATCGCCCGGTTCAGGTCCGCATCGAGCCCCTGGCGGTCGCCGTCGATGATCCGCTGCCGCAGCGACTCCTCGACGTTCTTCGGCTTGGGGGCCTCGGCCTTCTGTCTGGACTTGCCCGCGTCGGCGAACAGGGCCATCAGCTCGGTCAGCGGGTCGCTGCCCTCCCGGCGCTCGTCGTAGACCAGCCGCCGGGCCAGTTCGCGGGCCTGCGGGTCGATCCGCGACAGCGGCATGATCCGGGCGGCGTGGACAATCGCGGCGTCCAGCCCGCGCTCGACGGCCTCGTGCATGAAGACGCTGTTGAGGACGTGGCGGGCCTCGGGGTTCAGGCCGAAGCTGATGTTGCTCAGCCCCAGCAGCGTGTAGACGCCGGGCAGTTCGGCCTTGATGCGGGCGATAGCGTCCAGCGTCTGGACGCCGGCGGCGCGCCACTCCTCGTCGCCGCTGCCCAGCGTGAAGGTCAGCGGGTCGAACAGCAGGTCCTGCGGTCGCAGGCCGAACCTGTTGACGGCCAGGTCGTGAATCCGCCGGGCGATCGCCACCTTGCGGTCGGCGGTCTTGGCCATGCCCTCTTCGTCGATGGTCAGCGCCACGACGGCCGCCCCGTAACGGCGGGCCATGGGGCAGACGGCCGCCATCCGCTTCTCGCCGTCCTCCAGGTTGATCGAGTTGATGATCGCCCGCCCGCCGATGCGCTTGAGCGCCTGCTCGATCACCGGGGCCTCGGTCGAGTCGATCATCAGCGGGATCGGGCACTCGCGCGACAGCCGGTCGATCAGGCGGCCCATGTCGCGGGCCTCGTCGCGGCCGACGTAGGCGGCGCAGACGTCAATGACGTGGGCGCCCTCTTTGGCCTGGTCGCGGGCCATCGCGACCATGCCATCGAGGTCCTCGGCCTGGAGCATCTCGCGGAATTTCCTGGAACCGTTGGCGTTGGCCCGCTCGCCGACGAGCAGCGGCGCCGGCTGCTGGCCGAGATCGACCGCCGAGAACAGCGACGCGACCTGCGGGGCAAACGTCGCCTGCCGCGGCTTGGGCGGGCGGTCGCCCAGGGCCTTGACCAGCGCGGCGATGTGCTCGGTGGTCGTGCCGCAGCAGCCGCCGACGATCGCAACGCCGTCCTCTTCGACGAAGCGCATCTGCCAGCGGGCAAAGTCGGCCGGCGAGAGCGGGTAGTGGGCCTTTCCGCCAACCATCTGCGGCAGGCCCGCGTTGGGCAGCACGCTGATGGGGCGGCGGCTGTGCCGGCCGAGGTGGGCGACGTGCTCGCTCATCTCGGCCGGTCCGGTCGCGCAGTTCAGCCCGATGACGCGAACCTGTTCGTAGGGGTCCAGGGCCGCCAGCGCAGCGGCGATGTCCGTGCCGACCAGCATCGTGCCGGTGGCCTCCATCGTGACCTGCACCATCAGCGGCAGCTCGCGCTTCGCGTCGCGCATGGCGTCGGTGACGCCGGCGATGGCGGCCTTGGCCTGGAGGATGTCCTGGCAGGTCTCCAGCAGCAGCACGTCGGCGCCGCCCTCGATCAGGCCCAGCGTCTGGAGGCGGTAGCTCCTCTCCAGGGCGTCCCAGTCGGTGTGGCCGAGGCTGGGCAGCTTGGTCCCCGGACCCATCGCCCCGACGACGAACCGCGGGCGGTCCGGCGTCGAGACGGCGTCGGCGGCCCGGCGGGCAATCTGCGCCGCCAGCCGGTTCAATTCGCCGATGCGATCGGCGATGCCGTACTCCGCCAGCACGATCAGCCCCGAGCCGAAGCTGTTGGTCTCGACCGCGTCGGCGCCGGCGAGCAGGTAGTGCTCGTGGATGTGCTCGATCAGGTCCGGCCGGGTGACGCAGAGGATTTCGTTGCAGCCCTCCAGGCCGGCGAAGTCGCGCTCGACGTCCAGTTCGCCCTCGTGGGCCTGGATCTGGGTTCCCATCGCCCCGTCGAACACCAGCACGCGTTGGGACAGGATTTGCAGGAAGTCAGCCATGTGCGGGACAGTGAACCTCCGCGGTCGGCAAGGGATCGAAACGGTCAATGATACTCCAAAGGTGCGGAAAAACCAATGGCGGGCTGTCCGGGCGCAGCAGGAAGGCCCGCGCGCGGGCCCGGGCCTTCGAGAGTGCGTGGGATGATGGTCAGCCGCGGTCAGCGACGGCGACGGCGGGCGGCACCGGCCAAGCCGAGTCCGCCCAGGATCAGCAGCGACATCATCGCCGGCTCGGGGACGGGAACGACCTGGTTGGTCAGGGCGTAGAGATGGAACGTGCCGTTGGTGTCGCCGGCCGGGATGGCCGCCAGCGTGTTGTCGGCGCGCATCGTGACCTGGCCCGAAGCCGACGCGGTGTAGCGGTAGTTGACGTAAAAGGCGACATCCCCGCCCAGGCCGTCCTGGGAAGGATCGTCCTCGTAGATCGTGGTCGTGTCGACCTCGCTGCCGTTGGTGAAGGTCAACAGGTTCTTGCGGGTCAGGCTCGGGTCCCAAACGCGGCAGTAGACGCGCAGGTCATAGGTCGCGCCCGGCGTCAGGCCGGTCAGCGTCAACGTCGCCGCCCCGCGATAGGGGGAGGAAGACGAGGCGAGGTACCACATGTCGTAGAGCAGCGTGTAGACGCCGGCCGACGCCGCCCCGCCCTCCAGGCCCACCGGGGGATAGCTGCCCGAGCCGGCGTGGCTGGTCATCGTGCCGGTCGTGTTTGCGACATAGCTGCCGGCGTTGGACGTGGCCGCGTCGCCGGCGCCGGGCGCGTTGAACGCGGTGACCGAGTTGTCCTTGGTGAACTTCACGCCGTTGATCGTCGGGGCCGAGCCCGTGCTGCCCGCGTCCAGGGCATGGGTGTAGGTGTTGGCGCTGGAGATGCCGCTGTTGGCGTCGTTGGAGAACGCGACGTAGCTGATGACGCCGGCGCGGGCCTGCCCGCCCGCCAGGATCGACACTGCCGCGAACGCTGAGAACAGAATGCAACGGTTCATCTGCCGCTCCCGAGATTGCCGCCACACGCGACCAGGGGCCCTCTGCCTCGCCAATCGCAGCAGGGCCGAAGGATGGACGCCTTCGGCGAAGCCGATGCCAAGTCCTGCCGTCTCAAATATCCTGCAAACTGCATGCCAGGCCTTGCCGGCCCGGGGCGGCGAAACACAACCAGTTGGTGCTTATCAACTTAGGAATAGCGTGGACCAGCCAGGGCGAGTGCCGCATGTTGCAAAAAAACAACATCGGCCGGCTGCATGATGCGTCCACGCAACAGTGGGGTCAGCGTGCAATCCGCCGGCTGCGCTTCAGCCCGCCGGCAAGACCGGCGGCCCCCAGCAGCAGCAGCGAGATCGTCGCCGGCTCGGGGACCTCTGAGAGAGTCAGCAGCACCTGCTTGGTGTCGGTGTCGACCGTGACCACGCCGTGCAGGCCGTCGGCCTCGGTGGTGTAGATGGTCCAGTTCGGGTTGGTCGGGTCGTTGCCGGTGTAGGTGAACAGGACATAAGTGCCCTGCCCGGCCGCCCCGCCGCCGGTCCACTGAACCACGAGGGTAGCCGTGCCCGACGAGAAGGTCAGGTTGGCGGTAGAGATCAGGTCGCTGTCGGTGGGGTTGGTATCGCCGCCATCGAGGTCGTATTCGAAGTAGTAGATGCCCTTGAAGTCGAGGTTGTCCACGCGCAGTTGGCCGATGCTGCTGCCTGGGGCCATGCTGCCGCCGGAGGCCAGCGTGAAGGTGTTGGCGCCGGTGGCGATCCTGCCCACGCCGCTGAAGGCGTTGGACATGCTGACGTTGTTGTCCAGCGTGAACATCGTGTCGTTGCCGTCGGAGTCGCCGATGACGCCCTGGAGGACGACCGGGCCGTCGCCGAAGGCCGTGTTGCTGCCGACGAGGGTCTGCTGTTCGAGCCCGCCCTGGATGATCCGCGTCCCGCCGTGATAGGTGTTGTTGCCCTGGAAGTGAAGCTCGTTGTCGTTGTTGTCGGTGCCGCGAATCAGGATGCCGCCGTCGCCGCTGATCTGTCCGGTCTGGTACCAACGGACCCCAGCAGCGCCTTTGCGATAGAACGTGGACTCGGTGCCGGCGCCCAGCACGATCGAGCCGTTGTGGGTCGTGTTGGGATGGCTGTTGCCGGCCAGATCGTCAGCGAACGAGTAGGTGCCGCCGTTGAGATAGACGGTGTTCGAGAGCGTGAAGCCCTCGCCCTGAGTCATTTCGCCGTACTGGCCGATGGTGAGGGTCTTGTTCGCGTTCAGCCCGCCGGCCGTGCTGGTGATCTGGAGGAATGCGTATCCGTTGCTCGCCGACGTGCCGTTGACCATGATGCTGTTGGCCGCAGTTCCCAGCGCGTTGGAATGATCGACATACACCTTGGACGCGGCGGTCAGCGTCGAGGTGCCCGAATAGGCGTTGGCCTTGGTCAGCCGGATCGCCCCTCGGTTGCCGCTGACCTCGCCGTCAAACGAGATGTTGGCCGTGCTCGTTTCGGAGATCACCTCGTCGATCTTGAAGGTGTCGTACAGATGCGGATTGAAATGGACCTCGCCGGAGACGCTGATCGACCCGCCGGTGAAGAGCACGAGGCTGGTCCAGCCGCCGCCGGCGCCCGACAGCGTGCCGCCGCCCTGAATCGTGATGTTGTTGGAGATCGTCCGCGTAACGTTGTTGGGCGTGACGATGCGGATTTCGCCGCCGTTCTGGATCAGCGCCGAGCTGCCGCCCAGGGCGTGATCGTGCTGCAACTGGAGGAACGCCCCGGTCGAGACCGTCGTCGTGCCGGTGTAGGTGTTGTCGCCGCTGAATATCACCGGACGGGCATAGGCGTAGCCGGCCAGGGGGTTGAGCGTCACGCCCTCGGTGCCGTCCAGCACCAGGTCGAACGTGACGGTGTTGCCGGCGTTGCTGCTCTTGGCGCCGAAGTAGATCTGCGGCGTGCCCGCGCCGCCCGTGCTCAGGGTCAGCTTGTTGGCCGCAGTGCCGCCGTTGGTGATCGTCCACCCGCGGGTGTTGGAGCCGTCGGTGCCGGTGTCGGCGAACTTGAGCGTGCCGATCGAGCGTGCGGAGTCCAGCGTTACGATCCGGTTGGCACTGATGTTCAGCGTGCTGAAATCGGCCGTCTTGTTGTCGCCGTTGGCGATGTTGTCCGAGACCCAGTTGGTGGCGACGCCCCACAGGCCGTCAACGTTCTGCTTCCACGTGCCGTCGATATCGACGGCCCACGCCGGCGACAGGACCGCGAGTGTGGCCGCCACGGCAACACCCGTCAGGGCCAGGCGTCGGGCGCCTCGAGTCTGGGTCATTGCGCGTCCTCCTCAGTTCCGGATCGATATTGGACGGCCCGCCAATGCGATCTGCCGACGAGGCGGAAATCCGCCCTGCCGGGGTAGGAATAGAGTGCCTGCAAATCCTGTGCCAGACGGTTGAACAAGCCGCCATAAATCACATAAACACAATATCAGAAGAGTGTTACAAGAACACTTTCCTACGCTCGACATTCCTGATCGCGGCCCGGATGTTGCGTCTTGTCAACATGCGTCGGCCCCATGTCTTCCAGGAACAACATCGCCCTTGGGTCGCAGACACCCGCGCCCGCTCCCGCGCTGTCGGCGAATCGGCGTCCGGCCGGCGCCTCCTCTGGACGCGCAGGAATTGCGCGATAGAATCGGGCGTCGCCCCTGAGCGCACCCGCCGCGAAAGTGGAGAGTCACGGATGACCAGCCCTGCCGCCAAGTTCGTTCACCTGCACAACCACACCCACTTCTCGCTTCTGGACGGGGCCTGCCGCATCGGGGACATGGTCCACCGCGCCAAGGAACTCGGCCAGCCGGCGCTGGCGATCACCGACCACGGCAACATGTACGGGGCGATCGAGTTCTACAGCGCGGCCCTGAAGGCCGGCGTCAAGCCGATCATCGGCTGCGAGACCTACATGGCCCCCGGCGACCGCCGCGACAAGGATGCCAAGGGCATGAGCGAGGCATCCTATCACCTGCTGCTGCTGGCGGCCAACCGCACCGGCTATCTCAACCTGCTCAAGCTGAACACGATCGCCTTTCAGGAGGGCTTCTACTACCGGCCGCGCATCGACAAGGAGGTGCTCCGCGAGCACAGCGAGGGGCTGATCTGCACGTCGGCCTGCCTCGGCGGGGAGGTTCCCACCGCCCTGCTGATGAAGGACATGGCCGCCGCCAGGCAGATGGCCGAGACCTACCTGGAAATCTTCGGGCCCGACCGTTTCTTCATCGAGATCCAGGACCACGGCATCCCCGAGCAGCGGCAGACCAATCCCGAGCTGGTCGAGCTGGCCCGGCGGCTGGGCGTGGGCGTCATCCTGACCAACGACATCCACTACCTCAACCACGAGGACCACGAGGCCCACGACGTCCTCTGCTGCATCAACACCGGCAAGACGCTGGAGGAGACCGACCGGTTCAAGTTCCCCTCCGACCAGTTCTACCTCAAGAGCGGCCAGCAGATGCTCGACCTGGCGCCCGACTACCCCGAGGCGCTGGAGAACACGGCCCGCATCGCCGAGATGTGCAACGTGGAGCTCGACTTCAAGAGCCTGCACGCTCCGGTCTACCGCCCGCCGTCGGCCGGCAGGGCGAAGAAGACGCCCGAGAAGTACCTCCGCGAGCTGGCTGACGAGGGCCTCAGGCAGCGCTTCGGCGACGGCGTCACCGACGAGCAGCGCAAGCGGCTGGACCGCGAACTGGAAGTGATCGAAAGCAAGGGCTTCTCCAGTTACTTCCTGATCGTGTGGGACCTGGTCCGCCACGCCCGCGAGAAGGGCATCCCCGTCGGCCCGCGCGGCAGCGGCGTCGGCACGCTGCTGGGCTACGTGCTGGGCATCTGCAACGTGAACCCGCTCCAGTACGGCCTGCTGTTCGAGCGGTTCATGGACCCGTCGCGCAACGAGATGCCCGATATCGACCTGGATATCTGCCAGATCGGCCGAGGCGAGCTGATCGAGTACACGCGCCAGAAGTACGGCCACGTGGCCCAGATCATCACGTTCAACACGCTGGCGGCGCGGGCGGCGATCCGCGACGTCGGCCGCGTGCTCAACGTGCCCCTGGGCGACGTGGACCGCATCGCCAAGATGGTGCCGATGGAGTTGAAGATCACGCTGAACAAGGCGCTGGAAAAGGACCCCGACTTCCGCGGGCTCTACGACCGCGACGCCGACGCCAAGCGGATCATCGACTTCGCCCGCAAGCTGGAGGGCCTGGCCCGCAACAGCTCCGTCCATGCCGCCGGCGTGGTCATCGCCGACCAGCCGCTGGACGACTTCTGCCCGCTGTGCACCAACAACCAGCAGGAAACAATGACGCAGTTCGACGGGCCGACCTGCGGCAAGATCGGCCTGCTCAAGCTCGACTTCCTGGGCCTGCGGACGCTGACGATCATCGAGCGGGCCCGCAAGCTGGTGCGCGAGAACCACGGCGTCGACGTGGACCCCGAGGCCCTGTCGCTGGACGACGCGGAGACCTTCGCCCTGTTCGGACGCGGCGAAACCGACGGCGTGTTCCAGTTCGAGTCCGGCGGCATGAAAGACCTGCTCATCAAGCTTCGGCCGGACCGGCTGGAAGACCTGATCGCCTGCAACGCGCTCTATCGGCCGGGCCCGATGCAGATGATCCCCGACTTCATCCAGCGCAAGCACGAGGGCAAGTGGGAGAAGGTCCACCCCATCATCGACGAGGTCCTGGAGGAGACCTACGGCATCATGGTCTACCAGGAGCAGGTGATGCGGATCGCCAACCGGGCCGGCGGCATCGAGCTGACCCGCGCCTACAAGCTCATCAAGGCCATCAGCAAGAAGGTCGAGGACGTGATCGCCGCCGAGCGTGAGGCGTTCATCAAGGGCGCCGCCGAGCGGAAGATTTCCAGGCAGCAGGCCGAGCACCTCTTCGAGTTGATCGTCCGGTTCGCCGGTTACGGCTTTAACAAGAGCCATTCGACGCGCTACGCGATCGTGGCCTACCAGACCGCGTGGTTCAAGGCTCACTACCCGCGCGAGTACATGGCCGCCCTGCTGACCTACGAAATGGTCGACCTGAAGAAGACCGTGCAGTACTGGGACGAGTGCCGCCGCATGGCCATCGCCCTGCTGCCGCCGGACGTGAACACCTGCGACGCGGACTTCACGGTGGACGGCCAGTCGATCCGCTTCGGGCTGGCGGCGGTCAAGGGGGTCGGGCGGCACGCGGTCGAGTCGATCATCGCCGCCCGCGCCGAGCACGGGGCGTTCAAGAGCCTCTACCAGTTCTGCGAGCGGGTGGACCTGCGCGTCGTCAACAAGGGCGTGATGGAAGCGCTCATCAAGAGCGGGGCGTTCGACAGCCTCGGGGCCCGGCGCAGTCAGCTCTTCGCGGTGATGGAGAAGGCCCTGACCGTCGGCGGCGAGGCCCAGTCTGACCGCCGCAGCGGGCAGATGAACTTCTTCGAGACGTTCGAGGACCAGGCCGCCGCCCAGCCGACCGACCAGTCCATGCCCGACCTGCCCGAGTGGCCCGAGAGCCAGCTCCTGGCAGGCGAAAAGGAGGTCCTGGGCTTTTACGTCACCAGCCATCCGCTCAGCCAGCACGCCGCGACGCTGGAGCGATACGCCTCCTACACGCTCACCGAGTTGGCCCAGACGCCCGCCGGCACCGAGGTCATCGTCGGCGGCATGATCACGCGCGTCCGTCCGACCGTTACCAAGAACGGCCGAAACGCCGGACAGAAGATGGCGATGATCACGCTGGAGGACCTTACCGGGCAGGTCGACGGCGTGCTGTTCCCGTCGGCCTACGCGCTGCACGAGCCGCTGCTGACCAACGAGTCGATGGTCTTCGTGCGCGGGCGGGTGGACCGGCAGCGCGAGACGCCGTCGATCAAGGTGGACGAGGTCGTCGCCCTGGAGGACGCCGAGCAGAAGCTGACGACGGCGGTGGTGATATCGGTCGCGTCGGCCGCCTCCAACCCGACGGCCCTGTCGCAACTGGCCCGGATCGTCGAGGACCACCCCGGCTCGGTGCCGGTCTACTTCTCGATCACGACGCAGATCGGGACCAACGGCCGCGGCGAGCCGGTCGCGGTCACGATGAAGGCCGACGACCGCTACCGCGTTCGACCGGGCGAGGCCCTGATCCACGCGGTGGCTGCCCTGCTGGGGCCCGAGCACGTGCGTCTGATGGGCCCCGCCCGCCGACCCAGGCGGGCCCCGACCGTCGCCGAGTCCCGACCGGCGGCGCCGGCGGCCGGCGGCATGCCCGACCACATCGACGACGCGTTGTACGCGCACGAGGAGTGAAGGCCGCCAGGCGGCCAGCGGCTGAATGGCGTTGCAGCACGAGGTCGTGTTGCTTCCGGTCACCGTGATGTTTCCAAAAAGCAACAGTTGGATAAGAGTCCGCCACACGTGAAGATGATCCCAGACGCCTCTTGCAGATTGCAGGTTATCTGTCTGGAAAGACTTATAGATTTGACATTCAGCCCTCCTCGCCGCCAATCGTTCCTGGCACGCGTCTTGCAGGCATACTTCCAATAGCTTCTTCAATACCTGCCAGCGGGAGAGTCGGTTCGTTCGTCCCAGGCGTGGGCGTTCGTGTCGATCAGGTCAACCAACCGCGAGGCAGGAATCCATGAGCAAAACAACATTCGGTGGTGCGAACGTTCGGGGCAAGGTCGCCGGGGTCGCGTTGGTCGCGGCATTGACGCTGCTGGCCAACGGAGCGCGAGCCGAGACCATCTACACTCTGGTCAACCCTAACTGGGAAATCGATCTGACGGATTTCGGTTACTCGGACTACCTGGGCGACCTGACCCCGGGATTCGAAGGCCGGGAATATCTGTCTGGCGAGTGGGGCGCGGCCGTCGGGTATACCCAGGTCAGCAGCGGCACGGTCTCGCCGAAATGGCTTGAGCCGAACTTCATCTACCCGGACTGGACAACCAATTCGAATTTCAGCGTGGTGAGCCCCATCGCGGCCGCAGGCACGAACGCCCAGGGCCTGCCGGTCGCCAGGTCGATCATCAGCAACGGCGCCCTTCAGATCACCCAGGACTACGAGATGGTCGACACCGTCGTGGGCACGCCGATGGGGACGTCCCCGGCCTCCGCGGGCGGCGCGGGCAGTTCGATCCGCAGCAACCGCTACGTGCTGCTTCAGACCTACACGCTCAAGAACACGTCCGGCGAGGACATGACCGGCGTCCAGTTCTTCCAGTTGCTGCACGGGCTGAACGCCCAGAGCGGCGTCTACGACGACCGCCTCTATGCCGGCCCGATGAGCAGCTACCGCTACGATGTCACTCTTCGGGGCGTCGACCCCTATTCCTCGGGCGCGGGCAGTTCCGCCGACGGTCTGGAAGACTACATCGGGTTCCACGCAACGACCGCTCCGACCGCCCTGGAGATCGGGCGCTACGGCATCGACGACGGAACGGACGACCACCTCACCGGCAAGCCCAGCGACGGCGTGCACCTCTCGGTCGAGGACAACTGGCTGACCGCACCCTACGCCGGCCGCGAGGGGACCGATTCGTTCGCACCGGCCCTGCTGTGGGTGGCCGGGGCGCAGCGATGGGACCTGGGCTCGCTGGCGTCGGGGGAGTCGGTGAGTTTCAGCGTCGTGCTGTCGATCTTGACCGGGACGCGGGTGACTTCCTCCGGCGGAGGAAGCGGCAGCGCCAACGGCGGCAGCTACTGCCCCGGCGGCGTCGATTTCTCGTTCGACAACCTGGGCGATGACGGCAATTTCTATGCGAAGTACTCGCTGGCCGACACCTCCGAGATCGCCGAGCACGTGGCCGAAGGCGAATTCACCACGCCAGACTTCCTGATCCCCGGCCAACTTCAGCTCTGGGATCTGGAGTTCTCCGGGTCGTACGACGGCGCCATCCACCTGGTCTTCGCCTATGATCCCAGCGCCCTGCCGCCCGGAACCGACGAGAGCCTGCTGGACATCTACCACTTCGACGGCGGCGCCTGGGTGCCACTGGGCGGCACGGTGGACATCTTCAACCACACCATTTCGGTGAATGTAGACAGCCTCTCGCCGTTCGCGGTGGGCGAGGTCCCCGAACCCGGCACGCTGCTGCTGCTGACTGCCGCCGGTGCAATCCTGACCGCCACCCGCAGGCGGCGCCGCGCGAGGTGAGCGAGGGCCTCCGCCGAATTGACGCCAAGAAAAGAAAAAGCCCACGGCCGACTGGCCGTGGGCTTTGCACTTTTCGGGATCGACTCTACTTGGCCGCAGCCGGCAGGGCGCCCAGGACCTTGGCGAACGCGCCGTCCAGCACCTCCAGGCCTTCGCGGATGGCCTGCTCGGTGATGCACAGCGGCGGGCTGATCTTGACCGTGCCGCCGCCCTTGCCCACGGGGGCGAAGAACAGCAGGCCCTGTTCGACGCAGTTGAGGATCACGTCGAAGGCGACCTCCGGGTCGGGCTCCTTCGTGCCGGGCTGTACGACCTGGACAGCCGCAACCAGACCCTTGCCGGCCGCCGCCCCGATGTGGTCGGGATACTTGCCCATCAGTTTGCACATGCCCTCGCCGAGAACCTTGCCGACCTTCGCGGCGTTCTCGACCAGGTTCTCCTTCTGGATCACGGCAATGCTGGCCAGCGCAGCCGCGCAGCAGATCGGCGAGCCGCTGTGCGTGCTGGTCATGCTGCCGGGCTCATACTGGTCCAGCAGGGCGGCCCGTCCCATGACGCAGCTCAGCGGCAGCGAGCTGCTGATGCCCTTGCCGCAGGCGATCAGGTCGGCTTGCACGCCGTAGTGCTGGTAGCCGAACCACTTGCCGCATCGGCCGAAACCGGCCTGCACCTCGTCGAAGACCAGAATGGCCTTGTTCTTGTCGCACCAGGCCCGCATGGCCTTGGCGTATTCGACCGGCAGGAACTGGGCCGACCCGCCGGGATAGGTCTCGACGATGACCATGGCCACGCGGCCGGGCTTGACGCCAGCGTCGGCAACGGTCTTCTCGAACACCGCGAAGCTCGTGTCCTCCTGGCGGAAGCCGTCGGGGAACGGAACCTGCACGTAGCAGCCGCTGTTGCGGATCGGCGCGGGAATCCACGACTTCAGCGCGTCGCTGCCGCCCATGAGCTGGGCGCCCAGCGTGCGGCCGTGGAAGCCGTCGGCGAAGCTGATCACGACGTTCTTGTCCGGGCTGATCCTCTGCCCGTGCGTCAACGCCAGCTTCATGCAGCACTCGGTCGCCTCGGCGCCGGTGGAGAGGATGAAGACCTTCTCCATCTCCGGCGGGCTGATCTCGATCAGCTTGGCTGCCAGCTCCGCGCGATGGCGGTTGGGGAAGCAGTAGGTCGCCGCCAGCGGCCCCTTGGCCGTCTCGGTGATGGCCGCGACCACGTCGGGATGCCCGTGGCCGGCGTTGGTGATCAGCACGCCGCTGGAGAAGTCCAGCCACATGTTGCCGTAGGGGTCGAAGACATTGACGCCCTGGGCGCGGTCCCAGATGACCGGCGGCTGGCCTCGCATCGAGCGGGCCTCGTTGGCCCGCAGCTTCTCGAGCAGCGTCACCGACTGCGGCACGGGGAAATCGGTCACGATCTTCCGCCACCGGGTCTGGACCTTGGCGACCTTGCGCGGCGTCAGAGAGAATTCCTTGCCCATACTGCTTCCTTTCCTGGACGGTCACTGCGTGACGTCAAAGTTGCGAAACATGGAGCCCCAACAATGTATCCGCAATCGCGGCGGTTTTCCATGCCCATGACCGACCCGACGGAGGAACACGGATTACACCGATTGACACGGATTGCACGGAGAGAGCGTTTCGCTTTCCCGTCCTCGGTCCGTGAAATCCGTCTCCTCGGTGTCATCCGTGTTCCGCTTTCCGGGGCGGTCACTTGAGGAACACCCGCGGGTTGTCTCCGTATTCGATGGCGGCTTCGCGGCCACCGTTGGCCAGCGAGAGTCGGCCGGCCTCGATCACCAGTTCATTGTAACTGCTGTTCCTGGGCGTCGCGATGATGCCGGCGTCGTCGATCTCGGCCAGCAGCCGCCGCCGCGCCGCCACGTCGTCGCCGGCGGCCCGCACCCGCCGCACCGCCTGCACGATCAGTTCGACCGAGCGATGGCCGTAGCCGACAGGCGTCAGTCCGCCGTCGCCGTAGTCCAGCAGGCGGAAGTAGTCGGGGTTGGGCTCGGCGTAGACGGTGTCGCCCGGGTCGCCGCCGGCGGCGGTATAGCTGTGGTCCACGCCGCGGTGCTGATCGTTGTGGCGGATCAGGCAGCCGTCCCTGGGCCCGACGCAGAACATCGTCATGCCCTGGCTGTTGCCGCCCGGGGCCGCGTCGGGATAGCCCAGCCCGTTGAGCACGCTGAGGAACGCCCCGTTCTCCCAGGTCACCCGCCCGTCGGTCCAGAGGTAGCCCTCGTTGCCGTTGGGATACTTGTCCTTCACGCCGTAGAGCGAGACCGACGCCGGCAGCAGGCCGGTGATGAAGTGCACCAGGTCCACGTAGTGGCACCCGATGTAGGTGAACATGTCGCTGTTCTCGCAGGTGCACCAGTTCTGGAAGTTGCTGTTGCGGTAGTAGTAGCACTCGACCAGGTTGGCCTGGCCGGCGCGGAACTCGCCGAACCGACCGGCCCGGTAATCGCGGCGGGCCATCAGGGCGCGGTAGTCGGCCCGCTTGTGATACTCGGCGCCGATCATCAGGCCGCGCTCGGCTGCCAGTTCCTCCAGTTCGACCGCCTGGGCGTGCTTGAGCACCAGCGGCTTGACGGTGATGACGTGCTGGCCGTGCTCGAGGGCGAACTTGATCGTGCCGTAGTGGAGCTGGTCGGGCAGCGCCACCAGCACGATGTTCTGCGGCGGCAGCTTGGCGATCACTTCCTTATAGAGGTCGGGAAACTTCGCCTTCGCGTCCACCTTCGCGGGGTCGGGATAGGGCGTGAACGACCGGCCGGGAAACCCCCTGGCCAGCACGGGGTCGTTCTGCAAGGCCCGGATCGGTCCGGCGTCCAGGGCGCAGACGCTCAGCTTGCCCAGCACGCCGGTCCGCTGAAGGTGATAGAGCGTCGGGAGGAGCTGAATCTGGGTGATCATCCCGCCGCCGACAACGACGACATCAGGCAGATTGGCCATCGCGGTGTTCCCTTTCCAAAAACCGCGACATTTTACTGGAATCGGCCGACACTGCAAGGCAGAGATGTCTTCCCGGGCCGGGACGCGGTTACAGTTCCTTGGACAGAATCAGGGCGGCGGCGCGGTGTTCCTTCATCAGGCGGCGGGTGACCGGGGGCATGAACGAGTCGTCGCGGGCGTAGCCCAGCGGCAGGTAGAACGGCTCGACGTCGCTGCTGGTCAGCAGCCAGATCCGCCCGATGCCGGCAGCCCGGCACTGCGACTCAAGGTGGCGGACCATCGCCCCACCGACGCCCTGGCCGCGGAGATGCGGCTCGATCCGCAGGTGGTTGAGGTAGATCCACTGGCCGTTCTGGCTGGGCGTCGCCAGCAGCACGCCGACGATCTTGTGCTGCCCGTCGATGGCCACCGAGCAGAACTCGGGATGGGCGATCGTGCAGAGCAGATAGAAGGTCGAAATCTGCCGAGGCAGCGGGTCCCACTCCATGGTCCAGAGGTGCTCGAGGTCCGCCGGTTCCAGCGGCCGGATGCGATACTGCACGCGCGTTGATTCGCTCGTCGGGGGCATGGCTCCCATAATGACACACCTTGCGCGGGACCGCAAGGGTTCCCGCCGCCGACCGCAGACTCATTCCGCGATCGAACGTCCGATCACGGCCACAGGCCGCGCTGGATGAAGGCGTCGGCGACGCGCTGGATCGCCAGCGTGGCAGCCGCCGACCGCATCGAGATGTTCAGCCTCAGGCTCTGGGCGTGGACGGCGTCGAAGGCGTCGTCCATGATCTCCTTGAGCCGGGCGTGGACCTCGCTGACCTTCCAGAAGAAGCTCATCAGCCCCTGGACCCACTCGAAATAGCTGACGGTGACGCCGCCGGCATTGGCCAGGATGTCGGGGATGACGAAGACGCCGTTGGCCTGAAGCACCGCGTCGCCGTCGGGCGTGACCGGCCCGTTGGCGGCTTCGGCGATGATGCCGGCCTTGATCGAGCCGGCGTTGTCGGCCGTGATCGCGCCCTCCAGGGCCGCCGGGCAGAGCACGTCGCACTTGAGGCCCAGCAGTTCCTCGTTGGCGATCTGGTCGCCGCCCTTGAAGGCGACAAGGTTGCCGTGCTTGCGGTAGTGCTCCTGGGCAGCCGCGATGTCCAGGCCCTTCGCGTTGTGGACGCCGCCCTTGCTGGTGGAAACGGCCAGCACCTTGCCGCCGGCCTCGCCCCATAGACGGGCCATGTGGTATCCCGCGTTGCCGAATCCCTGGACCACGAGCGTGGCGCCCTCGACCTTCTTCTTAAACATCGGCAGGGTCTTGAGCACGGTGTAGAAGCAGCCGCGGCTGGTGGCGTCTTCGCGCCCGACCGAGCCGCCCAGGCTGACCGGCTTGCCCGTGACCACGCCCAGGCTGGTCTGCCCGACCTCGATGGAGTAGGTGTCGTGGATCTAGGCCATGATCTGCGCGTTGGTGTTCACGTCGGGCGCGGGGATGTCGACCTCCGGACCGATGATGGGCAGCAGTTCCTTGGTATAGCGGCGAGTGACGCCTTCCAACTCGCCGGGGGTCATCTGGCGCGGGTCGCAGACGATGCCGCCCTTGCCGCCGCCGAAGGGGACGTTGACCACGGCGCACTTCCAGCTCATCAGCATCGCCAGCGCCATCACCTCTTCCATCGTCACGTCCGGGTGGTAGCGGATGCCGCCTTTGAAAGGCCCGCGCAGGTTGGAGTGCTGGGCCCGGAAGCCGGTGAACGTGTGGATCGATCCGTCGCGCATCCGCACAGGCAGGCTGACGCGCACGACGCGCTTGCAGTTGCCGAGCATTGCTCTACAGGACGCGGGCAGGTCGATCAGGTCGGCTGCCGCATCGAACTGCGCCTTGGCATTGTCCCAGAACGTCGGCGTGCTTACGCAGGCTGCCTTCTTCTTGGTGGCCATCCATGACTCCCTGCAAGCGTCCAAGCTGTGTCTGTGCCGCAGTCGGTACATCGACCAACTGCACGGAAAAACTTCGGTCCGGTCGCCGGGTGGACGGCCGGGCCCTCACATGTCCTTGAGCTGGGTAGGATTGCTGATGCGGTGCACCACCTCCTCCCAGGCGATCAGGCCGGCTCGGTATAGTTCCTTGAGCCGGTGATCCATCGTGACCATGCCCTCGCGGCGGGCCGCTTCCATCACCGAGCGGGTCTGGTGCGTCTTGCCCTCGCGGATGTGGTTGGCGACGGCGCTGTTCTTAATGAGCACTTCGGTCGCCAGCACGCGGCCCTGGCCGTTGACTCGCGGGATAAGCTGCTGGCTCACGATCGCCTGGAGCGCGAACGAGAGCTGCACGCGGATCTGGTCGTGCTGGTGCGGCGGGAAGACATCGACGATGCGGTCGATCGACTGCACCGCGTCGTTGGTGTGCAACGTGGCAATGACGAGATGGCCGGTCTCGGCCGCTGTCAGGGCGGCGGCAATCGTCTCCATGTCGCGCATCTCGCCGACGAGGATGACGTCGGGGTCCTGGCGCAGGACGTATTTCAACGCGTTGGCGAAGCTGAGCGTGTCGGCGTAGACCTCGCGCTGATCGATCACCGCCTGCTTGTTGAAGTGGACGAACTCGATGGGGTCCTCGACGGTGATGATGTGGCAGCGGCGAGTATGATTGATCAGGTCGATCATGCTGGCCATCGTCGTGCTCTTGCCGCTGCCGGTGGGCCCGGTGATGAGGATCAGCCCGTTCGGCCGAAGGGTCATCTCGCGAAGCACGTCGGGCAGGCCGAGTCCGGCCATGTCGGGGACTTCGTTGGGGATCAGCCGAAACGCCGCCGCGACGCTGCCCTTCTGGTAGTAGACGTTGGTGCGGAAGCGCATCTCCGCGCCGACGGCGAGCGAGAAATCCAGTTCCTTCTTCCGCTCGAAGACCTCCTGCTGGGTCTCGTTCAGCAGCGACCAGACCAGCATCCGCGTCTGCTCGCCGTTGAGGGCGACCTCGGCGACGGGGTAGAGATCGCCGTCGACGCGGACGATGGGCGGCGCCCCCGCGGTGAGCAGCAGGTCCGACGCCCGCGCCAGCCGCGTGTACTCGAACAGATCCTTCATGCCGATCCGGTCAGCCGACAGCTTGGGCAGGGCGCGGCGCGGGAGGTTCGGAGGCTGCTTGGACTTGGCGGCGCTCATTTCCGCTCATCCTCCTTTCGCTTCTCCGTCCGCAGGTCGATCGAGTCGATGCCGGTGAACATGCCCTGGAGGTTCAGCTTCAGTTCCTCGCGGTTGGGCGACTCGCGCAGCGCGACGGCCGGGTCCACCAGGCCCGCGTTGGCCAGGCCCAGCAGCGACTGGTTCATCGTCTGCATGCCGTCGGCCTTGCCGCGCTTCATCACGTCGTAGAGTTCCGCCCAGGCCCCTTCGGCGAGGATCCGCCGCACCGTCGGCGTCGCGGTCAGCACCTCAACCGCCGGCACGCGCCCGCCGCCGTCCTTGCGCGGCAGCAGACGCATCGCCGCGATGCCCACCAGCGTGACGGCCAGGTCGGCCTGCACCTGCGGCCGGGCGCCGGGGTCGAAGTAGTTCAGCATCCGGTCGATGGACTGGGCCACGCTGGCGGTGTGCAGCGTTGAAAGCACGAGGTGCCCGGTCAACGCCGCGTTGATCGCCGTCTCCATCGTGTCGCGGTCGCGCATCTCGCCGATGAGGATCGTGTCGGGGTCCTGCCGCACGACATGCCGCAGCGCCGTCGCGAAGTCTTTCGTGTCGAAGCCCACCTGCCGCTGGTGGACCAGGCTCTTGATGTCCTCGTGCACGAACTCGATGGGGTCCTCGATGGTCACGATGTGCTCGGCCGCGGTGACGTTGAGGTGGTGGATCATCGCGGCCAGCGTGGTGCTCTTGCCGCAGCCGGTCGGGCCGACCACGAGGATGATGCCGCTCTGCTTCTCGGCCATCCGCAGGATCGACGCCGGCAGGTTCAGTCGGCCGAATTCGACCGCCCCCAGGGGGATGGCCCGGGCGACGAGGGCCCGCCGGCCCTGGGTCATGAACAGGTTCACGCGGTAGCGTCCCACGCCGGGCAGCGTGTAGGCCAGGTCCACGTCGGGCGAGGCGGCGAACCGCTCGGCCGCCATCGGCGTAAGCAGTTCGTCGAAGCACTCGGCCATCTGGGCGTCGGTCAGCAGCGGCAGGCGGCCGCGGGTGAGCGCCCCATCCACACGGAACGCGGGCTCCGCGCCGGCCATCAGGAACAGGTCCGACGCGCCCAGTTCGACCATGCCGTGCAGGTAGACGTTGAGGATTTCGGAGGCCATGCAGACCCTTATAACACCGCGCGGACGAGGAGGGAATGGGCGTTTCCAGAGGAGCCCCCGTCGGAGGCGCCCATCCGGGTCGCCCCACTACCCCGCGGACATCTGGCGGGTGCGCTCGCGGCGGCAGGCGCGGTCCAGGGCGGGCAGGAAGTAGTCGCGGGCGACAACGTCCCAACTCATCTGGCGGGCCAACTCGTAGCCCGACGCCAGCAGCGCCTCGCGGGCGGCGTCGTCGACCGGCAGTCGGCCGACCAGCGTCTCAGCGACGCGGGCGCTCACCTTCCGCTCGACCTGGCGGCGGAAGTCGCGGTTCATCGCCAGCAGGTCTTCGAGGCTCAGGCCGGCCGCCGATCGGCCGTTCAGGTCCGTGTAGTCCGCGACGATGACGTTCGGCGAGTCGGCGCCGCCGGTGACGTTGTCCACGAAGCCGCGGCAGCCGCAGACGCTGCTGATGACGCACAGCCCGCCGTAGGTCAGCGGCTCGAGCATGGCGATCCCGAACGGCTCGTAAATCGACTGGCCGAACTCCACGTCCGTGCCGATGCGGAGGTCGTGGAAGGTCGTGCCTTCGGGGACGGCCTGGCCGACCAGGTCGCGGCTGAAGCCGAACTGATTGATGAAGATGGCCTTGATGTTGCGGGCCCGGGCGTTGAACAGTTGCACCCAGGCGTAGTAGTCGGCCTCGGGGTCGGACAGGTCGGGCAGGCCGAAGCGGTGGGCCGCCGGCCAGCCGTAGTCGGCCTCCATCTGTCGCACGTCGCCCGGCCTCCGCGGGGCGGCGCCGCAACTGAGCACCAGCAGCACGCCGCGCCAGCCGCGCTTCTCGAACTGCCGGTCCATGTGCTCCAGAACGCTCAGGTCGCGCCACAGGCCCTTGCTGACCGCCATCCGCGTGACGTGCGTGAAGATGTAGTCCGGCTCGTGGCCGAGGAGGTTGCGGCAGTACTCGCGGATCATGCCTCGGCTGGCGAGCTTTCGTTCCATGGAGACCCGCTCAGCCGGGATGCCGTTGTAGCTGAGGTCCACCTGCACGTCGGACCAGTTGGACCCCATGAAGCGAAGTTCCTTGATGACGTAGTCGCCGACGGCCAGGACGTTGTCCAGCAGCCGGGCCCGCGCCACCAGCGGGTGCTTGAAGTAGGGGTGCTGATCGCCGAACACGCCCTCGACGTAGCGGTCCTGCTCGATGGCCCGGCCGAGCACGTTGTAGAACATCGTGTCGTAGCCGGCGCTGGTCTCGACCAGCCGGCGCATCGTGGCGACCTCGTGGGCATAGAAGGCGGTGCGGTAATCGTGCTCGGGGTCGGCCGCCGCAAGCAGGGCCGTCGGCATGCCCATGAACTCGTGGCTGATGACGACGCAGTGGTCGCCGGTCCCCTTGTGGAGCTTGAGCTTGGCCGGCGAACCGGAACCTCCCGGCCCCGGCTCGGCCGCGGCCGAGCGGCGCGGGGCGGCGCCGACCGCCTGGAGGCAGGCCAGCGCCGGGCCGGCCAGCTTGACGTACTGGTCGAACTCCCAACTGTGCTCGTAGCGGTCGGACTGGAGCTGGTAGTGGTCCCACAGCAGCCGCTTGATGTGGTTGATGCGGTGCACGTCCATGCGGCTGACGTCGATGAGGACCACCTCGGCCTGCGTGGTCAGCTCGGCGCCGGGGTAGCCGAAGGTGCGGTGGCCGTAGACGATGTCGGTGTTCCACTCGGCCTCGATGCGGGCGAAGGCGGGCCCGTACTGGTGGCCCAGCCGGCCGTCCAGCGAACTGTAGAGCACTTCGCCGTCGGGCCCGAGGCGGTCGTCGGCGCCGCCGCTGCGGTTGAACAGCGGCTGGATCAGGATGGTCCGGGCGACCGACTTCTGATAGTGGCCGGAAGTGAGCAGGCCTTCGAGAACCGCACCGATGCCGCCGATCTTCTCGACGGCCTCGTGTGTGACGTGAACCACGGTGTTGATCATACGAATCGGCCTCGACCGGCACATAAGACCCAGGGCAACACGGACAAGCCTATCATCGGCTCTTCGGTCCGTGCGCTTGCTGTGAATTTGCAGTCCGGCGGAACCTGCACGGGAGCCCGCCGTCCAAAGCATAGCAGTGGTCGGCCTCCGGTGTAGCCGATAGAATATCGAATGAGGTCGGAATAAGGAGAGAGGCCATGAAGACCCTGACGGCAACCGCCTTGTCCTTCCTGCTGGCCGCGGCGTCGGCCTGGGGGCAGGTCGGGCAGGTCCAGGACGGACACGCGCTGGACGCCAATCCCAACGCCAGCGGCAGCCGCGTGAACTCCCCGGTGAGCCGGTACGACTTCAACCGCGGCAACCTGCTGGTCACCGGCCAGGTGGGCGGCGGGCAGAGCTTCCGCGGATACGTCCCCTACTCCGCCCTGAACCAATACCAGGGCAGTCTCGGATCGTCCAGCCTGTACGACTTCACCCGCGACTCGGTCGGCCTGCCGGAGGTGAACCGTCCCGGCGGGTACAACTTCGCCAACCCGGCGCCCACCTACCAGTTCAACAGCCGCACGGTCTTCGGGGCCCAGGGTCTCCACACGTCCGCCTGGAGCGGCGACACGTACCGCACGAGCCAGTCGGTCGTCAACCCCTTCGCCCAGCCACGATACATCACGACGCCGGCTGCGACGGCGGCCGATCGCTGGCTGCCGACAAGCCGCACCAACGTCGCGCCCGAAGAACTGGGCCTGTCGGACCTGCAAGTATTGCGGCAGCGCAATCTCCAACTCCAGCAGGAGTGGGAGAACCAGATCTACAACGCGACGGCCGGCGAGTCGGCCACCGCGCAGGCCAACGCGACACACTCTTTCAACGCCCGGACGCTGCCGCCTCGGCCTGAAGATTCCTTGGCCGCCCAGACGCGCATCCAGGAAGGCCCGTGGGCTGACGCTCTCGTGCAGGCGCAGATTCAACGCGACCAGTATCGGATGACCGCCCCGGCCGATCAGCAGCCGGGCGGCCTCGCCCCTTCGCCGCTGGCGCAGCAGCCGCCGCCAGCCGCCCAGACGCCTGCGGCTCAACAACCGCAACCGCAGGTCACCCCCGGCGAGGATATCTACACCGACCTGATCCGCCAGGCACAGTCGCTGCTGGCCAAGGAGCAGCCGACGCCGCCCCAGCAGCCCAACCCGACGCCCGCCGACCCGACAAGCCCTGCGGCTCAAGTCCCTGACCCGCAGGCCGAGCCCGGCGATGATGGGAACCCGCAGCCGCCGGAGATCACGGTGAAGACGGCCGAGGAATTGCTCAACCTGGGGCTTCAATACAACAGCTTCGCCTCGCGGAAGCCCGGGGCAGCCAACGCCCAGATCGAACAGGCCGAGCAGTTGATCCGCCAGGGCAGGTACTACAAGGCCATCGACTGCCTGGAAGGCGCCCGCGGCATGGACCCAGCCAACCCGCTGATCTTCCTGCGCATGAGCCACGCCTACGTGGGAGCGGGCGAGTTCTTCTCGGCGGCGCTCAACCTCGACCGGGCAATGGACATCTTCCCCTCGGTCGCGTCGATCCGGACCGACCTGGTGGCCGCCCTGGGCAGCGAGGGAGAAAGCTTCGCCGACCGGCTCGCGCAGCTTAAGCGGCTGGCCCTGGCCGGGGTCAGGCCCGACCCGCGACTGTTCACGCTGCTGTGCTACCTCCAGTACGCCGCCGGGCGGCAGGACCAGGCAGCCGACACGGCCCGCTTCCTGCTGGACAAAGGGAAGGTCGAACCGACCCGTAACGGCACGCGGCTGGCCCGGTTCGTGCTGGAACAGGCCAAGTCGCCCCCCGTCAAGGCGCCCACGACCGGGGCGCCGGCGGGCCGATGACGCAGCCGAACAGCCGCCCGCCCCGCATCATCACAACGAATGGCTCTGGTTTGAGCCTGGTCAGCGCCTTACAATGAATTGGGGCGTGCCATGGACCTTGCGCGAGGACGCGGGATGCGAAAGACGGCCTTCACAATCATCGAGCTGCTCATCGTCATCCTGCTGATCATGCTGCTGCTGACGCTGCTGGTGCCCGGGCTGGCGGCGGCCCGGCGGTACGCGATCCGCACCAAGTGCCAGACGCAGCTCAACGACATCGGCAAGGGGTTCCACGCATACTTCACGGCCTATCAGCAGTGGCCGAGGCGGGCCAGCACGGTCGGCTACCCCAACGAGTGGGACGACGCGTGGAAAGACCAGGTGCTCAACCAGTTCATCAAGGATCCGCGAATCTTCTACTGCCCCGATAACAACGCGAGCATGACCCCGCCGGCGACCTGGGACAGCGCCAAGACCAAGCAACTCAGCTACGTGGTCCTCGACGGCCAGCCGGGACCGACCGATCCCATGGACCCGGGGCCCACCGGCGGCAAGTACGTCTGGTCGAGCAAGTCGAACCGGCCGACCTATAACGGCTCGACCTGGGTGGACACGCTGGTCTACGAGCGGCCTTACCTGGGCAGCCGCTGGGCGTCGGTCAACGGACCGATCGTCGGCGACATCAATATGGTCCGGAAGAACGGCTCGCAGATCGTCAACCACGGGGTAAGCGGCAGTACGGACCCCATCGGACAGAACATCCTCTACTTCGACGGCAGCGTGCACTGGATCGTCCCCGAGGACGCAACGCCAGACGTCGACGACCTCAAACGCCGCTGGCGGACCATCTGGGAACGAACCGACACGAAAGAGAAGATCCGCTTCATCTGGGCCCCCAGCGAGGTCGCGCCCGAAGCCAACAAGTGAAAGTCAACCCAGCCCCTGCCCCCCCCCGATCCGGGACCTGTCAGTCGGCGAACGCCCACATCTGCCGCCGAGAATGATCGTCCATATAGCCCGCCGAAAACGCCGGGTCAACCTTCATGTCGATCGACGAATTCGCGGGCGTTCAGCGGCGCGGGGAGGCTGGGCCGTGGGTGCGTTCCATCTCCTCGCGGCCGGTCGCGGGCAGGCCCGAGAAGATGATGGTGAAGGCCGTGCCCTCGCCGGGAGTGGAGCGAACCTCGATCCGCCCGTGATGCTCCTGGACGATCTTGCGGGCGACGGCCAGGCCCAGGCCGGTGCCCGACTGGCCCTTGGTCGACTCGAAGGGCTCGAACAGGCTTTCCATGCGATCAGGCTTGATGCCCACGCCGTTGTCCTCGACGACGACGCGTGCCTCGCGGACCATCGAGTCGTAACGGGTCTGGACCTGGATCGTCCCGTTGGGCGCCGAGACCGCGTCCAGTGCGTTGGTCAGCAGGTTGAGGACGACCTGGTGAACGCCCTCGGCGTCCAGCGGCATCGCGGGCAGCGAGTCCAGGTCGGTGACGACCATGACGCCCTTCTCGTCGGCCTGGGGCTCGATCAGTTCGAGCACCTCGCGGATGATGTGGTTGAGGTTCACCGGCTCGGTGCGCGGCTCGCGCTGCTTGGAGTAGGCGAGCATGTTCATCACGAGCTGGTAGATGCGCTCGAGGTTGCGCTCGACGATGGGCCAGCCGGTGCGAGCCTTGGTCAGGGCGCCGGACTTGAGCGCCGCCTCGACGACGTCCGCGCCGCTGCGCAGGCCCTGGAGGATGTTCTTGATCGCGTGCGACAGCGTGGCCACCGTTTCGCCGACGGCCGCCAGGCGCTCGGCCCGCACGCCGGCCTGGTAGAGCATGGCGTTCTCGATCGCCAGTCCCGTCTGGTAGCCGATCGCGGTCATCAGCCGCAACTGGTCCGGCGAATACGTCCCGGTCGCCACCGCCGAGTCGATGTGGATCACGCCCAGGATGCGGTCGCGGGCCTGGATCGGCACGCAGATGGCCGACCGGATACCGTAGTTGTGCACGCTCTTGCCCTTGGTGAACCGCTGGTCGGTCATCGCGTTGGAGCAGAGCACGCCCTCGCGGCGGCGCAGCACGTGGTTGACGATCGTTCGGCTGATCGTGATCTTGTTGGCGGCGTTGGCGTGGGCGTAGCGGATCACCTTGGGGGTCAGGCGGCCGATGCTCGTATCGCTGTGGTCCTTGTCCGACGCGCCGTTGTGGCCGAGGTCCTCGCGCATCAGCACGAAGCCTCGCTCGAAGCGGACCTTGTCGAAGATCAGGTCCACCACGCGCTCCAGGAGCTGCTCGGTGTCGAAGATCGACCCGATCGCCGAGGTGAGCTGGTAGAGCACGCGGAGATTGCCCATGGCCTCAGCCGACTCCGGCGAGGCCATGATCACGCTGTCCTCGTTGCTGGGCAGTGCCGCCAGGATCGCCGAGTCGACCAGCTTGCCGCTGTCGAGACTGACCAGGTCCTCATTGCGTCCGTCCGGCCGGACGGTGATGCCGGCGCTGACCTCCGTGCCGCCGAAGACCAGCAGCGTCGAGCCGATGCGGATCTGGTCGCCCTGCTTCAGCGGCAGCGGGCGGGATATTTTCACGCCGTTGATGTAGGTCCCGTTCGCCGAGTCCAGGTCCCGCAGAATCCAGGTACCGTTCTCGGCGTAGACGCGGGCATGCAGGCGGGAAACCGTGTTGTCGTTGATGTCGATCTCGCCGGTGCTTCGGCCGATCTGCACACCGGGAGCGCCGGCCTCGAAGGTGCGTCCCTTGTCGGGGCCCTGGATGACCACCAGCCGGGCTGTTGTCGTATCAGCCATTTTCACGCTGCCTGTCGAGGCTGCTGCATCTGCCGGCCAAGGCGGCGCACCGCCGCCCGCCGCGTGCGACGCCCACCGGCCGCGATGTCCGCGTTCAAGCAGACCGCAGCCGGCGTCTCCGCGCAGACTCCAGGGGTGTCACGCACCCTTGGCCCGGGGCATGGCGTGTCCGCATAGACCCCTGGCCGCGGAGCCAGACGCAACCTCGAACGTCCTCGATCTGTACTTTCCCAGCGCTGTCGGAGGCGACGGACGGCAACGGGGGACAAACCCGTTATGAGAGATGGATTAGGACAATATCGGCCTGTCCCCGGTCAAACAGCCGCCGCTTCGGAAACCTGAACTCAAGCCCGAGCATGCATTTGTATTTGAACTTGAACGCCTGCTTGAACTTGCTCTTCTGACGGATTCCAGGCCGGGATGAACCCCAGCCGCGAACGGGATTCCCTACTACTATGCGCTTCCCTCCATAAATGTTCAATGTTTTCCTGTTCCTGTCCACCCCTCCGCCTCCCGGTGCAACCCGATGCCGTGAGCGACAAGGGCCTCGTTGACCGCTGCCTGCCGAGCCAACGTGGACAGCGGGCCGTGGCCGGACCATATCCGCGTCTGCGGCGGCAGGACCATCAGCTTGTCGCGGATGCTGCCCAGCAGCACCGTCAGGTCGCCCCCGACGGTGTCCGTGCGGCCGATGCTGTCCATCAGGATCACGTCGCCGACCAGTAGTTCGCCCTCCGTCGGGCAGTAGAGGCAGATGCCGCCCGGCGAGTGCCCGCTGGCCAGGATGACCTCGAACTCGACCGCTCCCAGCAACAGCCGCTCGCCGTCCTTGAGCAGTCGCGTCGGCGTCTGCTCCAGAGCGAACGACAGGCCGAACGCCTCGGACATGTTGATCCGGGGCGACTGGAGGGCGTCGGCCTCCAGTTCGCCGATCCAGATGCCGACGTCCGCGAACCGCGCCCGCAATTCCGGCACGCCCGCGATGTGGTCCACGTGGCCGTGCGTCAGCACGATCGCCTCGGGCGACAGGCCCAGGGCGTCTATCCGCGAGATCACTGCCCCCTGGCCCGCGCCGGGGTCGACGATCCAGCAGGTCCGCCCCGCCCCGCCGGCGGACGGGTAGAGCAAGTAGCAGTTCTCATGGAAGCTTCCGCTACAGGTGAATCGCTCGATCGTCAGCCTGCCGGCGGGCGTGTCACTCATCGCATCCCTCGTCCTCGGCGTCGCCGGAAAGCACGTCGTCGGCGAAGCGGTCCAGGTCGCGGCCGGGCTTCTTCTCGTCCAGCCAGCCGCTGCGCATCTTCTCGTATTCATCGGCGGTCAGCCGAGTCAGCCCGCCGGGCCGTCCGGCCTGCATGTCGCGGTGCAGCTTTCGCAGGAATGGCACGCACCACCCGCAGCCGGTGCCGGCCGACAGGCATTGGCTGATCAGGCTGGCGACGGGTGGATTCTCCCGCTCGATGTAGTTGACGATCTTGCGAAGCGGGACGTGATAGCAGTAGCAGACCGTGTCGTCGGGCTTCATGCGGCGTCTCCGGGATGGACCGGTCAATTCTAGCTTCGGCCCGGGGACAGGCAATCGGCGGTTAGGGCGCCGGCGCGGTCGTGGGCGAAGCCGGCTGGGGAGTGGCGGCCTGCACCGCGGACGGACGGGCGGGGTCGGCCTGCTTCCGGCCGGGCGTCTTGACGTTCCACATCTTCCACGCGGCGACGACGAGCATGAGCAGGAAGAGCACCCGCACGGGGGTGCGCGGCAGGACGTGCGTCAGGACGGACCCCAGCCATCCGCCGATGAACGCCGACGGGATCAGCGTCGCGGCGATGATCAGGCTCTGGCTGACGTAGAGGCCCTGCGAGCCAAGCGTCCAGTTCTTGACGATCGCCCCGACCAGGGCCGAGAAGACGATCGTGCAGGCGCTATTGCCAATGGCGTTCTTCAGCGGCATCTTCAGGATGATCTGCTGCATGGGCACCGCCAGCGCCCCGCCGCCGATGCCCAGCAACCCGGCCGTAAACCCCATCAGAACGCCGACCAGAGAAATCCGCCAGCGCGGCATCGCGTTGATGCGGGCCGCGTCCATCTGCGGCAGCCGGTCGCGGGCCAGCGTCAGGCGGAAGATGTTATACGCGATGACGTAGACCAGGAACACCGCGAAGATCCGGCCGAGGTAGAGCGTGCCCTCGTTGCGGAAGACCGGATGGTTGGACGCCCACACGCCCAGCAGCACAGCCACCGCCGACGAAGGAACCAGCCACCGGATGACGCGAGGAATGACCACGCCCTTGCGGTAGTGTCCCCAGGCCGACGGGGCCGCAACGAAGACGTTGACGACCATCGCGGCCGCCTGGTAGAGGTGCTGGCTCTGCCGCAGCATGAAGTGCATCCCGGGGATGAGGATGATGCTCCCGCCGACGCCCAGCATGCCGCCGAAGACGCCCGCCACCAGACCCAGTGCCGCCAGGACTGCTAACTGAAGGATGGTAAAGTGCAAGGTAGTCCGTCCCTAACTGCTCGCAATGCCGCTCTTCCGTGACGGTATGACGGTAGCAAAGTTGACGCGGGAATCAAGAAAACAATGGAGGGCCGATCGCCCGGCGCACGCCAGGCGGACTCATCGTTCCTGGTGACCTGCGGCCGCCGGACCCGGCCAGGTGGGAAACTCCCTCTGTCGCAGGCCCTTGCTCTCACCCCAGCCGCACGCGGCCCAGCACCGCCAGGGCCCACTCGAGTTGGCGGGCCGGGAACTCCTGCGACTCGTAGCGGTCGTTGGCCGGGACCAGGCGGACCATCTCCCCGCGAGGCCGGTAGAGCTTGCAGGTCATCCCGATCTGACCGGCCAGCCGCACGACCGCCGCCCGCCCCGGCCGGGCCGGCTCGCCCGGGCTCAGCAGCACGATGTCGCCCTCCTCCATCATCGGCGCCATCGAGTCGCCGTCGATCCGCAGGCCGAGCAGCGGCCCGCACTTCAGCCGCTCAGCCAGCCGCGGCGCTTCCAGAAATTCGGTGAGCTGGAAATCAGTGATCGGCCGAGTCAGCTGCACCAGCCGCACGGTGATGTCGTCCGCGTCGCTCGGCCGGCCCTTGGGCGAACGCGACCGGCCCGGCGTCGGGCCGACGGGCGGCAGCTCCAGCACAGCCAGTTGGCTGTCCGGGTCGCTCTCGGCCGCCGCCTCGGCGATCATGCGGTCCAGGGCCGACGCCTCGGGCACATCGGGCGACCCCTCGCGCAGCTCGGCCCAGAATCGCGCCAGCCCCGCCGCCGCCCGGCCGAAGACCGGAACCCATCGGCCGAACGGCGAGGCCCCCTCGCGCGCGGGCGCCGCGGGTTCCGCCGTCTCGCCGACCGGTTCACCCGCCGCCGCGCCCCCCTGCCCCTGGACGATCCCCACCGACCGCTCCAGCAGCGTCTTCTGCTCCAGCAGGTCCAGGAACGCGACCAGGGCCGCGAGGTTGGCCGGCCGGTCCGCCAGCAGCGCCGCCGCCCGCTCCAGAACCGCGCGGTGGCGCGGGTCGGCCGCCGATTGCCCCGCCCCGCCCTCCTCGCGCGGCCGGCCGGTGATCAGCCATCGCAGGTCGGCCCCGGTGAGGTCGGCCGCCTTGACCAGCACCAGCGGCGGCGGCGTGCGGCCTTTCTCGTAGTTGCCGTAGGTCGAGGGCGTCAGGCCGAGTTTCTCGGCGAAGCGGGCCCGGCCGCGATCGCCGGCATATTCCACCCGCAACTGCGTCAGCCGTTCGGCGATGCCCCTGCCGAAGTCTTCCGGCCCAGCCTGCCCCGCCGCAGATTCTTCAGCACGACGAGTTTTCTTTGTTGACGATTTTTTCATATTTGTGTATATTTGTAACCGATGTCTGTGAACGGATAGCCCGACTGCGTTTTCGGGCCGATCGGCGGGGAGTGCCGGCCGCTCGATTTACACAATCATGGATATTACACCGAACGCAGGGATCGACCAAGGGAAATCCGCAGTTGGATCGACCGGGGGTGAGCGGATGGAACCGACAGACGGGAGTGCGAGCGGGAAGGAAGCCGGACCTGGCGGTCGCGGGGCCGCAAGCCCCGCAGCCGATCCGTCCGGCGAGTTGTACCGGGCGATCCGCAGGGACTTCGACGGGTTGGTCGAGGTCTGCCGCTGGCAGTGGAATCTGATCGAGCGGCTCAGGGGCGAGTTGAACCGCCTGCCGACCGGGTCGGCCGGCGGGACGCGGTGACCGGGTAGGCATCGAGGATCACGGGGGCGGGCATGTCGGAACGGCCTGCAAGAGGCGAACAATCCGTGCGGGAATCTTCGGGCAGGCAGTCCGAAGTTTCCGGTTCGCCCCCGCCGCCGGGTGGCCGACCCCTGACCGCGCGGGAGCGTGACTTGCTGGCCGCGTATCGCAGCCTGCCGCCGCTGATGCAGGAGAAGTTGCTGGAGGTCGTCCGCCTGGTCGCCGGCGGAGACGGAGACAACTCGTAACCGATTCCCCGGCGTTCCCGTTGGGGGGCGTCGGGGGTCCAAAGAGGCCGGTCGCCGCCGCCATGCAGGCAGCGTCGCTCGGCCCGGGCCGGGAAACCGTCGGGGGACGTCCCGGCCCTTCTGCTGCGCGGGACGTGACTCCGGCGACACCGACGCCACGCTGATCGAGCGGTACCAGGCTGACAGCCTGTGGGCCCGTGGCCGATCCACCAGACCAACGCCACCCCGGCTGCCATCCCCGGTACCTCTCTTAGACCCTCCCTCTCTTCACCGTAATCGTGGTCGTAGACGAACTCCTCCCTTCGTGTTGAACTGCCTGCGAAAATCCGTCCGAAATTCCGAAAATCTTTCGCCGGGCCAAGCGCCGGCCGGGCCGACGGATGGGCCGGCGGCCGGAATCGGCCCGGTTTTCACGGCTTTCGTAAGTCCCGTTTTCGACCGGCCGCGAGCCTATCTATGGAGGGGTCGCGCGATTCTAGAGCCCGCGTCCCCTCCCCCGTCAGCGCTGGCGGGATCGTCGCACCGGCGGCCGCCGGGCGACCAAGCGGCAACGACACAACCTTACTTTCAGCGGCCTTGCGGGCGGCAGCTCTCGGAAACGGGCAGGATGTAACGCCATCGACCCGGGCCGAGGTGAGCGCCTCAGTCACTGTGGCCCATGAAAGGCGACGCGGCCGCGGACACCCAACCCTGTCCGGTCAGGGACCTCCGCGGAACCGGCGCGGGACATCGCGCCGCAGGCCGTGGGGCCGGCCGTGGAGCGACCGGATCCTCCTGCCGCGGGGCAGGAGCAGCCGGGCGCGGCGAAGCGGCGGCCATTCGGCCAGTTCGTGCAACGCGTCGTGGAGCGCGCCGTTGAGGTGCGTGAGGAAGTTTAAGTTGAAGTGATTGTGTAGCTGATCGAACCGAAGACGGCGCCTTCTGCAACCACAGGCAGGTCCGCCCAGGAACGACCCTGCATGCCCATCGGCATGCGGGGCGTTTCTCGTGCCGGCGCTAACGTTGCCGGCCGCGCCGTTCAACTGCATCTACTTCCACCTCACGGCGTGACCGAGAGCGTCAGGGATTTCATCTTCGGCATGGCCTCGCCGGCGACGGGGATCGTCCAGGTCTGCGGAGAGCTGGTCACGCGTTCGTCGCTGGTCTTCTCAACCGCCGGCCCGCCGTCGGCGGCGGACTCCTCCCAGACGTACTTGACGTGGAAGTTCTGGAACTCCAGCACCGCCGGGTTGGCGGCGGTCACGGTCACCTTGTTGTCGCCGGCCATCAGTTGCGGCCGGGCATACATGTTGTGCTGGAAGACGGCCGTGACGGCCATCGACTGCAAACCGGCCGGGACCATCTCTATCTTCTCCTTGCCCTCCTTGTCCTTGACGGTCCGCGTCGCGTCGGTGGAGCACTCGGCCCGGACCCAGAACTCGTGCAGGCCGTGCACATGCGGGCCGATGTTGGCCGTCGCCTTGACGACCCCTGCGCCGGCCTTCTCCTCGGCGGCGTCCCAGACCTTCGTCCAGTGGGCCCCGGCGTCGGCGGAGACGTAGAGCCGGCTGACATCGGCGTCGGCGGCCCGGTGGAACTCGGCGCTGAGCGTGCCGCTGGTGTAGACGTAGGGCGTGCTCATCTTGTAGACAATGTCGGCGGCCTGCCCCACCGCGGCCGGCCGGAGGCTGGGCGCCCCGGCGCCGCTCCAGCCGAACCACGCGAAGCTGTTGGACTCGACGCCCTGCTTGAAGTGCTCGTTGTTGAACGCCGGCCGGAACGTCTGCGTGCCGTTGGCGTAGTAGCGGGCGGTCTTGACGCCGTTGATCTCCTTGACGTAGTTGCGCCAGTAGGGCCAGTTCACCTTGTCGCGGCTGTCGGCTTCGACGCCGCAGAAGTGGTTGGGCGGGAGTTGGTCCTTGGGGGCGTCGGCCTTCACGTTGAACTCGCCGGGCAGGCAGTCCCACAGGTAGGTCACCGTCTCGCCGGGGCGCAGGGTCATGTCGGGGCTGTAGAGCGAGCGGCGGGGCCCGCCGCCCTTCTTGGCCTTGGCGGCGTTGGCGGCCATGTAGCCGACGTCGTCGCCGAAGCCCTTGCAGAAGGCCGCGTACTCGGCGCTGCCGGACAGCCGGGCGGCGTCCTCGTAGAGCACCTTGCCGCAGGGCATGAACGTGGGCGAGGCGCGGCCTTCCTCAGCCGCCTTCGTCAGCACGGTCGGGTCCTTGGCGATCTCCTGGAGGCTGGCGATGCCGTTGGTCTTGTCGCGGCTGTAGACGTAGGCCCCGATCAGCGGATCGAACCAGTGCAGCGTGCCGCCGTAGAACGCCTGGGCGGTCGAGTGGCCGGGCACGCTCCAGTATTTCCCCTCGATGCCGGCCGTGTTCCACAGGTGCGTCAGCACGAGCATCTGCTGGGTGCAGAAGCTGTAGCCGTAGGTGTTGATCTGCCGCAGGGCGTCCAGGTCGTAAACCTGGTCCCGCTTCTCGCCGCGCTGCTCGTAGTGGAAGATCACCCGGCGGACGTATTCGTAGAGAGCGATCGCCTTCTGCTCGTCGGTCTTCGCGTCGGCCTGGGCGATCACGTCGCGCACGATGCCCGGCAGGCTGTAGGTGTCGACCGAGCGGTCGGTGGTCACGCGCGGGGCGATGACGTCGGCCCGGGCAGCCGACAGGGCGGCGAGGCAGAGCGCGGCGATCTGGAGGGCAGCCGATCGGATCACGAATCGCTCCTTTGCATCAGGCGTGGCGGGCGGCGTTACAGGGTCCCAGGATCTTCCGCAATTGGCCGCTGAGGCGCTGAGTCGCAGAGGGACAACGGCTTGTGGAAGACGCTGCGCCGGACTGTTTCGGCTGCTTCCGATGCCCGTCTTCATCCAAGTCCTTTCCCTCAGCGCCTCTGCGTCTCAGCGGCGAACCGAATCAGGAGAAACGCTCGACCTGATTGTAAGCGACGATTCGATTTGCACCATCGTCGGCCGGGGCTTTTCATCGACCGCCGGTCTTCTTACAATGCGCCCCCGAACCGTTTAACCGCTTCACCTGAACAAGGATTCGATGCACATGAGCGTCACCGCTTCCCCGGCCGGCCCGTTCAGCATTTCCGGCGTCGTGCCCTCGCTCACCGTCAAGGCCGAGATGAAGACCCCGCGCACCGAGATCGGCATCGGCGCCCTCATGCCCTGGGCCGACCGGCTCTGGATGATTTCGTACCCCTCCAGCAAGGCCCGCAGCGGCCACGGCATGGGGCTCTACGAAATCCGCGACGACTTCTCGATCACCAAGCGGCCTGAGAGCCTGGTCGGCACGCACGCCAATCGGCTGGTCCACCCGGCCAGCGACCAGCTCTTCATCGGCTGCTACGCCATCGACGCCGCCGGCCACGTGCGGGTGATCCCCGAACTGAACGAAATCCGCATCACCGCGACCATCGCCCACCTGACCGACCCGGACAACAAGGTCTACTTCCTGGGCATGGAGGGCGAGTTCTACGAGTGCGACGTTCACTCGCTGGCCGTCACCAAGCTGTTCAACGTGAACGACAAGCTCGGCATCACCTACCCCCAGAGCGAGAAGCGGCCGGAGTTTCCCGGCGAGCCGCAGTCGCACTTCAAGGGCGGCTACTGCATCGGCAACCGCCTGGTCGTCTCCAACAACAGCTTCTTCCAGTGCGACTGGAACCGCACGCACTTCACCGGCCGGCTCGGCGAGTGGGACGGCAACGAGTGGCGCGTGCTGGACACCGGCGCCTACCTGGACGTGGCCGGTCGCCGGAACTTCGGCCGGTCCATCTTCGCCAACGGCTGGGACCGCCGCTCGGCCATCCTGCGGGCCTGCATCGACGGCCAGTGGCAGGTCTACCGCCTGCCCAAGGCCTCGATCACCTGGGAGCACGGCTGGCAGACCGAGTGGCCGCGCATCCGCGAGATCGAGACCGAACGCTACATGCTCGACGTCTGCGGCATGTTCTACGAGCTGACGCCCGTGCCGTGGGGCGGCCGGGTCTTCGGTGTGCTGCCGGTCTGCCGCCACCTGCGGATCATCCCCGACTACTGCTCGTGGAACGGCCTGCTCGTCATGGCCGGCAACCAGACCACGCCCATCGGCGACGCGAACGCCGTAGTCGGCCAGCCGCAGGCCGGGCTCTGGTTCGGCAAGAGCGACGACCTCTGGAGCTGGGGCAAGCCCTCGGGCTGGGGCGCGGTGTGGTGGAAGGACCTCGTCAAGGCCGGCGTGCCCAGCGACCCGTTCCTGATGACCGGCTTCGAGCACAAGTGCCTGCACCTGGCGATCGACGAGGGCCCAGCCGCCGCGTTCACCGTCGAGCTCGATTTCCTCGGCGACGGCTCGTGGCGGACCTACGAGACCGTGAAGCTGCCGGCCGGCGGATACAAGGCGATCGTCCTGCCCGACGGCCTGTCGGCCCACTGGGCCCGCGTGACCAGCGACGCCGACTGCGTCGCGACCGCCAGCTTCGTGTACACCTGAGCGCCCGCCGGCCGCGGCTGACGCGGTCGGTCCTGGATGTCTGCCAGGAGAAGGCCGAGGGCCCGAAGTCCAAGCATCCGCCCAATGGCGGCTGCCGAAAGATCTTACGAGAGACCGGTATCTATCCTTGCTGACTTCAGCCCGCGTTCAAGGCCTGTCGATTACCTATACTGCTGACAGTCGCGGAAGGTAAGTCATGAACCGAACCGCCGTGATCGCTGTCATAGCTACCGTCACTGCTGGCCTTGCGGGCTGCATAGTGCCAGAAACCGACAAGGGCAGAACGGTCATCTCGCCAAACGGCTCCATGAAAGCGTATCCGTGGATTGACCGCCTATGGCTCGGCATTCCCAACTCAATGATGTTGGGCAAGGTTGTGGCCGAACGCTTATCGGTCCGTTGGGGGCCGGGCGATTCCCTGTGGTCTGAGACAAAGACGCAAATCCCAACGCAGAGCCTGCCGTACAGTATCGTGTCGGCCGATGCCGAGGCCGCCCTCTTCTTTTCCCCCGACTCCAAACACCTTGCGGTTGTCGTCCAGATGAACGTCGTGATCGTCGACCTAGCCACCGGCAAGACATGGGGGGTGGCCGGCCGGAATGAGGACATGGCCGGTTTCAGTTGGCTATCGGCGGATGAGGTAGGATATGTGACACGAATCAGGACTGACGGTGGGACGTACTTGGAATCAAGAGGGTTTGTCAGTAGTGAGGATCGCTTTGACGTTTCGTATTGGCGACAGGGAATCCTGCCAGGAGCGATGCCGCGCCTGGTTCGCAGGCTGGAAAAGGTCGATGGCCCCCTGTCGGTGCGGCCCTATTGCCTAACCTACCCGTGGCCAATAGAACTGACAGCCGCTCCCGCGCTAACCACAAGCACACAACCGGAAGAAGCGACTTCATTCTCTTCGTCCGCCGTTCAACATGCTGTTTGCGTCGAGGACCTGGGACTCCTGCCCGATTCGGTTCGCTTATGGGTCGTCAGTCGTTCTCCGGCAATGAGCGAGGACCGGCGTCCCCGAATCTTACATGCCGAACTCGACGTTGACGGTGTTCGGCAAACTGTTCACCCAACTATCGAAGCGTTCCCCAGCAAATTCGGCTGGTCTGAACAGGCGCGATTCCCTGCTCAGGACAGCGCGAAGTCGGCGCGAGTTGTTGGTGTTGTCGAAAGCAACGGCAAGCGTTTCACCATCGTGGTACCCTGGGTGCATACGGCTGATGGTTGGAAACAAGGCCCGGAATCGGTGTACCTCAACAAGTGATTGCCAATCTGAGGAACCTACCCGCACGATCCTCAGCGGGCAACAACTCCGCCATGGCCCGCAAGTCGTCGTATGGTGTAACCCGCCCGCGTGCAGTCCACGGCCGGCGCGCTACTGTGCCGGCCAGGTCGAGTCTTACTTGTCGCAGTCATCCCCAGATCGCATCGTCCTGCTGCTGACCAACGACATGTCCGTCGAGGCGCGGAGTCTTGCGATGCCTTGGGCAGAACCTCGACCCTGACGCCGCCGGGCGGGCCGGCGGCGAGGCCGACCGGCGTCGAAGCCCGTTGATCGTTGCTCATCGCCGCCGCGTCCTGTATGCTGGTCCGCCTATGAGCAAGGTCAATGCACTGGTGCTGCGGGCGGCCGGGGTCAACTGCAACGAAGAGACGGCCTACGCCCTGACGCTGGGCGGCGCGGACTGCGTCGAGCAGCTTCACGTCAATCGGCTGATCGAGAAGCCCGACGCCCTGGACCGCTTCAACTTCCTGGTTGTGCCCGGCGGGTTCAGCTACGGCGACGACATCTCGGCTGGGCGAATCCTGGCCAAGCAGCTCGAACTGCACCTGGGCGACGCCCTGCGGCGGTTCGTCTCGGCGGGCAAGCTCGTGCTGGGCATCTGCAACGGTTTTCAAGTGCTGGTCAAGGCCGGCCTGCTGCCCGGGCTGCCCCCGATGCCCGCAGGCCCCACGGCCGGCGGCAACGGCCAGGCAACCGCCGGGGCAAACGCCCTGCTCACCATCACCGCCAACGACCGCGGCCGCTTCGAGGACCGCTGGGTTCACCTGACACCGGCCAGCCGGCGCAACGTGTTCCTGCCGGCCGGCGGGCCGCCGATCTACCTTCCCATCGCCCACGGCGAGGGCAAGCTGGCCGTCCGCGACGCCGCCGTGCTGACGGCGCTGCAAGAGAACGACCTGGTGGCCGTCCGCTACGCGTCGGCCGACGGGTCGGCGGCCGGCGGCGTGTTCCCGCTCAACCCCAACGGCGCGGTGGACGACATCGCCGGGCTGTGCGATCCGACCGGGCAGATATTCGGCCTGATGCCGCACCCCGAGCGGCACAGCATCCCCACGCAGCATCCGCAGTGGACCCGCCGCGGCCTCAAGCCCGCCGACGGCCTGGCCGTCTTCACCAACGGCGTGCAGTTCCTGCGGCGGAGCTAGGCGTCATCCGACGCGGCTCAGCCCTTCGCGCCGCCGATGAGAGGCCATTAGTTTCTGCATTGCATGTGACGGTCTGGCCGATAAACTGACCATATCTTCAGTGCGGGGCATGCCTTCGCAGGAGTCTGTCTGATGTCAATGCGCTGCGGACATCGTGTCTGGCTGTCACTGGCGGCAATCGCGATCTGCCTGCCGGCCGTTTCAGCCGTCCTGGGCGGGTGCTACAACGAGCCTAAGCAGTGGGACGCCGCCGGCGAGGAACTGCCGGAGTGGGCCTACGACGCGCCCTACTACTACCAGCCGTCGGCCGCCGCCGATCCGCAAGCCACCGACGTGGGGTTGGACGGACGCATCCTGCACTACTACCTCCGCGACCCGGTCGTGCTGATCAAGCGGCCGGACGTTTCGGACGGCTCGATCACGCCGCGGCTGGGCATCTACTGGAGCAACGACCGCGGGCGCTCGTGGCACAAGGCCGGCTACTTCGGCGTGAACCAGCCGTTCTTCTCGTTCGCCGCCCCCGGCGAGGGCGACTACGGCGTGCGGTTCTTCGGGCCGGGCATCGAGCCCAGCCGCGTCGATCCGAACGTGCCGCCGCAGCGGATCTATCACGTCGATCTGACGCCGCCGGCGATCACGGTGCAGGTGCAGCCGACCAAGGACTTCTACCGCGTCGGCGAAGACCTGACGGTTTCCTGGTCGGTCAGCGACGCCTGGATCAGCCCGGACGCGAAGGTGACGATCTACAGCGTGACTTACCCGGCCACGGTCCGCGTGCTGGGCGATCACTTCCCGCTGTCCGGCTCGATCGCCGTGTCGGTCAGCGAGATGGCCCGCGACGGCGGCATGCAGTTCGCCGTCGAGGCCGCCGACAAGTCCGGCAACATCGGCCGCGGGTTCAGCTTCTGGGTCCGTACGCCGACCTCGCCGCCGTCGCTGCCGCAGACCAGCCCGGCCATCCTGCACCCGGCCGAGCCGCCCGCTGCCCAGCAGCCCGCCGACGAGCCGGCCAAGTCCGAACTGCCGACGCCAATGGTCCCGCCGACCACCGAACCGACGCCGAGCCAGCCGGCCACGCCGGCCGTTCCGCCGACCTCCGTCGTTCGCCCGCCGCAGGCGCCGGTCGAGGACAACTCGGGCAACAGCGCCGTCTACCCGCCCCCCGCGGACGCCCAGCCGCCGACGACGCAGCCAGACGACGAGGAGCGGATCCGCAACGCGACGCGCGTGGACCGGGCCCTGGAGCCGGGCGGTTATCGCCCGCCGCTGGTCCCCGGCAACAGCGAAACCGCCCCGGCCCCCAAGTAGGCCGACGGCCCGAGCCGGGCACGCCGCAAGCTTATCAATAGGGTTGTAAGTTCAGCGTGTGCGTCGCCACCGTTGCGCGCGGACAGGCGACAAACGAGCAGTATCGTTCAGCGGACGCGGAACATCGCCGGGCGAAACGCAGAACATCGTCACAGGCGGCGCCGCGATTCTCAATAAGGCCCCCGCCTCAGCCCCCACCCCCCCTGCCCGACCGCCGGACGCGCCAGACGTATCGCGCCGGGGTCCGACGCGCCTACCTGGAGGGGTACTCGTGCGTCGCCACGAGCTGGCCCGCGGCGCAAGTCCAAGTGCCTGATGAGAACTCTCCCGCAACGGGCGATTCGCGTGTCGCCCCTGTCGGGCGGTGAGTACGGGCGTGTTGCTGCCGGAGTACATCGGCAGGGGGCGATAACTCCCGGCGGTGGCAGCCGCCGAAAGCTGCAACCCTGTCCGTCGAAACGCCTTAGCCCCTGCGGCCCGGCCGCGCGCCGCCGCTGGCACGGCGTTTGCTCTCTACCCGGCCAACTGTGCGGGTCCGGCCAGGCGGACAGGTGCAAGAGAGGCGAGTTAAGGCGAGGTCGATCATGTTTCGCAAAGGTCTCACGCGGCTGGTGCTTCTGGGAATGCTCAGTTCCGGGTTCATCACCTGGCGACACGGGACGGCCGTCGCCGGCGAGGTCCACCCCCAGCCGGCGACGCCGGTTCACGTCGCCCCGCCGCCCGCAGGCGGGCAATCGCAACTGTCTCTCTTCACTCACCCCTGATCGCCGTTGATCTTCAGCCAAGCCCCGTCGCCCGTCACGGAGATGCGTCCCGGCACTCTTCCTTGCGACCCCTCTGGCCCGCGTCTATAATCGGCGCCGACCGTTCCGATGGACCCCCAGCAACGGCAGGGATGCGCCGTGAACACGCCCAAGCGATGGATCGTCACCCCTCCCCCACCGGCCGCCGACAGCGGAGCGGTTGCGCCGCTGGTCGCGACACTGCTGGCGGCCCGCGGGCTGAGCGACCCGGCCGACGCCGAGTCGTTCCTGGACCCCAAGCTGGCTGACCTGCCCGAGCCCGAACTGCTGCCCGGGGCCGCTGACGCCGCGAAACTTATCCTGTCCGCGGTCCGCGAGAACCGCCGCATCGTCCTCTACGGCGACTACGACGTGGACGGCATCACCGGCGTGGCCATCCTGTGGCACGCGATCCGGCTGGCCGCCCGCACCGGCGGACGCGACCGCGACGGCAACGTCGGCTACTACGTGCCGCACCGCGTGGAGGAAGGCTACGGCCTGAACGCCGAGGCGCTGGCCGGCCTGGCCCGCGACGGTGCGTCACAGGTCGTCACCGTCGACTGCGGCATTACCGCGATCGACGAGGCCCAGGTCGCCCGCAAGCTGGGAATCGAACTGATCATCACCGACCACCACGAGCCGGCAGCCGGGGGCGCCCTGCCCGACGCGGCGGCCATCGTCCACCCGAGGCTGCCGGGCAGCGTCTATCCCAACGGCGACCTGTGCGGGTCAGGCGTGGCGTTCAAGCTGGCCTGGGCGATCGGCCAGCAGCTTTCGCCCAACACGCGGGTGACGCCGGAATTCCGCCAGTTCCTCATGCAGGCCGTCACGCTGGCGGCGCTGGGGACCGTCGCCGATGTCGTGCCCCTGCTGGGCGAGAACCGGATCATCACTGCGTTTGGGCTGCGATCGATCAAGAAGACGCAGTTGGCCGGGCTGGACGCGCTAATCGACTCGGCCAACCTGCGCGACGAGAAGGTGGACAGCTACCACGTCGGCTTTTCCCTGGCGCCGAGGCTGAACGCAGCCGGCCGAATGGACGCCGCCCACCAGGCGGTCGAGCTGTTCACGGCCGCCGACGCCGCCCGGGCCCGCGAAATCGCCGACTACCTGGAGACCCACAACCGCCAGCGGCAGGCGACCGAGCGGAGCATCCTGCACGAGGCGATCCAGAAGCTCGGAGGCGGCGACGAGCTGGGCGAGGACCGCTACAGCATCGTGCTGGCTGACGAGGGCTGGCACCCCGGCGTGATCGGCATCGTCGCCAGCCGCCTGGTGGACCGCTACAACCGCCCGACGGTGCTGATCGGCTCGGGCAACGGCGTCTGCCAGGGGTCGGGCCGGTCGCTCAAGAGCGGCGCGGGGCGATTCAACATGCACGACGCCCTGGAAGCCTGCGGCCACCTGCTGGTCAGCCACGGCGGGCACGCGATGGCCGGCGGGGTGAAGGTCGAACCAGACAAGGTGGCCGCGTTCGCCGAGGCGTTCGAGGCCTACGCCCGCCGCTGCCTCACGCCAGACGACCTGACGCCGGTGCTGCGGATCGATGCGCTGGCCACCTCGGCGGACCTGGACCTCGCGGTGATCCGCCAGGTGCGGGCGCTGGCGCCGTTCGGCATGGGCAACCCGCATCCGGTGCTCGCGTGCGAGGGCTGCCGGCTGAGCGGCCAGCCGCGCCGTGTCGGCCGCGACGGGGCCCACCTCCAGTTGCACGTCGCCCTGGGCGACCGCATCTTCAAGGCCATCGCCTTCAAAGGCGCCGCCTGGGAACAGCCGCTGCGGTCGGCCCGGGCGTTCGACGTGGCGTTCGAGCCGGTGATCAACGAGTGGGCCGGCCGCGTGACCGTCGAGATGCAGATCCGTGACCTCCGGTTCAAGTAGGCAGAATGCCGCATACCGCGGTTTCCGGGCTTGCTCCCGGGGCGTTCCTGACGCAAAATACCGCCTCGTCCACCCGCGGCCCACACGCGCCTTCGGGCGCCCGGCATAAGAGGTTGTACCATGCGGTTCCGATACGACGGCGCTACCCGCTTCTACAAGGGCAACACGCACCTGCACACGACCGGGAGCGACGGTCTGTGGAGCGTCGACGAAACAATCGAACGCTACCAGGCCGCCGGTTACGACTTCCTCTGCCCCACCGACCACAACGTCGTCACGCGCCTGGCTGGCCGCTCGACCGACAGCTTCTGCCTGATCGACTCGACGGAGATCAACGACGAGGCGGCCGACTACCGCACGCGGCACGTTGTCTGCCTCGGCGTCGGGGACGACTTCCCCGAGCGGAACGAGTTCGACACGATGCTCGAGGCGGCCCGCGCGTGCGGGGCGATCACCTATCTGGCCCATCCGCACTGGTCGAGCAACACGCTGGAGCAGTGGCGGGCGACCGGGCTGGACGGCGTGGAGATATTCAACGGCGTCACGTTCTACCACAACCACAAGGACGTCGGGCTCTACTTCTGGGACGAACTGCTCCGCGACCGGATCGACGTGCTGGGCTTCGCCGCCGATGACAATCACGGCCGGCCAGCCGATCTGCCCACGCACGATCTGGGTTGGATCATGGTGGCGGCCGACCGCCTGGAGCGCGAGTCGATCCTGTCGGCCATCCGCGGCGGGCGGTTTTACAGCACGACCGGCCCGCAGTTCCGCTCGCTGACGGTCGATGGCGACCGGCTGATCGTCGAGTGCACGCCGGCGCAGCACATCTGGCTGCTGGGTCCGGGCTGGTTCAATCGGCGGATCAACTGCCCGCCCGGCTGCGCGGTCGAGCGGCACGAGTTCGACATCGCCTTCCTGCGCGAGGGCACGCAGAAGGACATCCCGTTTCTTCGGCTGGAAGTCCGCGCCCTGGACGGCCGACGGGCCTGGACCAACAAGCTGTTCGTGTGAATCGCGCCGGTGCGAACTCGGCCGGCGAACACCCGACTGAAAGGCTGCGGGCAATGACGTTCGGACCCCTGCTGCGGATCGGATCGGCGGCGCTGCTGCTGGCGACAATCTCCTGCCTTCTCGCGGCGGCGCCGGCGGCGGACGACGCCTCGGCCCCGCCAGCCGACGCCGGCACCACGATCCTGACCGGCCAGAGCTACTTCCGCTGGTATCTGCACCTGAGCCCCCCGATGAGCTCCGACCCGGCCGCCACCGGCGTGAAGAACCTGGACCGCCTGAGCAGCCCGCCGCCGCCGGACGGCTGGCGGTCGGCCGACTTCGACGACCGGGCATGGCCCCGGTCGCGGCCGGCGTGGCTGGACGAGTTGGTGTCGATGTACTGGTCGGGCAATGTGCTCTGCCTGCGCGGGCGGTTCAACGTGACCGACCCGGCGGCTGTCCGGGCGCTGACGCTGTCGCTGGCCTACCGCGGCGGGGCGGCGGTCTACCTGAACGGCCGCGAGGTCGCCCGCGCGAACCTGCCGGCCGGCGACCTGACGCCCGGGACGCTCGGCGAAATGTATCCCGACACGGCCTTCGTCCAGCCCAACGGCAGGGAGATGCCGGACGACTACCACCGCGGCCAGTTAGAGGCCGGCGACCTGAAGACCGAACTGAACGCCCGCGTCGCGTCGCGCACGCGTCGGCTGACGGCCTTGAAGCTGCCGGTCTCCGAACTCCGCAAGGGTGTCAACGTGCTGGCGATCGAAATCCATCGCAGCAAACTGAATGCGAACGTCCTGTCGCGATTCGTGCCGAGTTGGCACGGGCTGGACGTCGGGGCGATCGAAATGACCGCCGAGGGGTCCGGCGTGCAGCCCAACGTGGGCCGGCCTGCCGGCGTGCAGGTCTGGAACCAGGACGTCAACGACCGCGTAACCGCGATGGACTACGGCGACCCGTGCGAGCCGCTGGGGCCGGCCCGGATCGTCGCGGCCCGCAACGGAACCTGGTCGGCCCAGGTGGCCGTCGGCAGCCCGGACGCGATCAAGGACCTCAAGGCCCAGGCAAGCGACCTGGCCGCCGACGGCGGGGCGAAGATCCCCGCGTCGGCCGTGCGGCTGCTGTATGGCCGCATGGACTGGCCGTCGCAGAGTTATATCGCCTGGTGCGACGCGTTGACCGCGGCCCTGCCGGCCGAGGTTCCGGTCTACATGCAGACGCGCTGGCAGCAGACGCCGCTGCCGATGGGCGCGGTGCTTCCGATCCGCATCGAGGTGCGCGTCCCGGCCGACGCGGCTGCGGGCGACTATCGCGGAACGGTCACGCTATCGGCGGCCGGCCTGCCGCCGACGGCGGTCCCGGTCGAGCTGCACGTCGCGGCGTGGAGCGTGCCCGACCCGTCGGACTACCGCACCTACGTGGGCATCTACCAGTCGCCGACCTCGGTGGCGATGCAGTACGGCGTGCCGGAGTGGAGCAACGAGCACTTCAAGCTGCTGGAGAAGAGCTGGGAGCTTCTCAGCCGCGCGGGCAACAAGCTGATCCTGGTCAACGTGGTCGATCAAACGCAATTCGGCAACCCCGAGGGGATGATCCGGTTCATCCCCAAAGAGGGCGGCGGATACGACTACGACTTTTCGATCTTCGACCGCTATATGAAACTGGCGTTGAAATACTGCCCCAAGCCCGAGTTCGTCGCCTTCCAGATATGGCACAGCGGCGGCTGGGAAACCCGCAAGGCCGACGAGCACAACACCATCACCGTCGCCGACCCCAAGACCGGCAAACATGAGCACGTGCAGGTCCCCGTCTTCGGCAGTGAAGAGAGCAAGAAGCTGTGGAAGCCCGCGCTGGCGGCGTTTCGCGATCGGCTGGACAAGCTCGGACTGGCCGACACGATGATCATGGGCATCCTCTCCGACGGCACGGCGCCGGAGGAGGTCTTCCGCATGTTCGACGAGGTCTGGCCCGGCGGCGGGCCGGCCCGGTGGATGCGCGGCCTGCACAGTCAGAACGGCAGCCCCAAGCCCTACCGCGCCAGCCGCGGCGGCGGGGTCGTCGTGCTGCACGAGCACTGCTACGGGTTGAACCTGCCCAACCCCGACGGCCCGCTGCCGAAGATCCACGCGCAGCGCGGCAAGCCGGCGGCGGCCTACCACCGCATCAGCGGACACGAGAGCGCCGCCACGCTGATCTGGTATCGCAACTTTCCCGAGATCAGCCTGTTCTTCGGCACGCGCGGCGTCGGGCGTATCTGCCTGGACTTCTGGAACGTGCTCAAGCTGCCCAACGGGCATCGCGACTGGATCTACAACCGCTACCCGTTCAGCTCCTGCGCCCAGCGGGCCCCGAGCCTCCAGAAGATGACCTGGCCCGGACCGTCCGGCGCCGAAACCACCGTCCGGCTGGAAGCCTTCATCGAAGGCCTCCAGGAAGCCGAGGCCGGCATCGTTCTCAGCGAGGCGATGAACGAGCACGCCGACGCCATCGGCCCGGAGTTGGCCAGGCGCTGCCACGACGTGCTGGCCGACCGACTCCGCTACGACGGCTCGCGCGACCAGATGCAGTGGGCCCATTCGTACGTGCACGTGAACCATGCCGGGTGGCAGGAGCTGAGCCGGCGGTTGCTGGACTGCGCCGCCGAGGTAAGCGCGAAACTGAACTCGAAGTGACCGCCGCGGGCGGTTTGCGAACATCCAACCCTGAGGAACCTGTCGAATGAGCAAGACGCGCCTGGACGTCGTGACCGGGAAGATCAGCGAGACCGATCGCAAGGCCCACCTGGGCCGGGCCCTGGCGGCGGCCGACTGGTTCGTCCACACCCAGCAGGGCCAGTGGCGGCCCTACGAGGACGACCGCCTGGTCTGGGACGATCACTACTTCACCTCCGAAACCTTCGAGGGTCACCGCGACAAGTCCAAGAGCTGGAGCGACAGCCGCGGCATCGCCTTCAACACCAACCGCGGGCGGTTCCTCTATTACTACTATCTGCCCGACGGCCGATTCGTGCCCGGGCTGAACTGGACCATGGGCCGGGCCCTGTTCGTCCTGAGCGACGCCTACAAGATCACAGGCGACGAGAAATACCGCCAGAGCGCCGAATTCGGCGCGAAGTACATCGAGTCGCTGGTCGTCACCGACCCGCACTACGACCAGTGCCTGGGCGCGATCCGCGAACTGATCCCCCAGGGCATCGTCAGCGGCATGCTCGACGCCGCCCAGGCCGCCAGCGCCCTGATCCTGCTGGAGAAGCTCACCGGCCAGTCGAACTGGCTGCGGCTCGGCCGCATGTTCTGCGACTTCCTCCTCCGCCACTGGACGCCCGAGCGGGGCCTGCCCTCCAAGGCGATCCTCTGGCCGCAGCAGAAGATCGAGTTCGGCGACTTCGCCCGCAGTTGCATCCACTACTGCACGATTATCCCGCTGTGGCACCTCTACCGCCGCACCGGCGAGAAGAAGTACCTCACGCCCGTGCTCTGGGCCGCCGACCAGGTGGTCGAGAACTACCAGCTCGAGAACGGCGCCCTGGCGACCCTGCCGGTGGCCGCGCTGGACAAGGCCAAGCCACCGTCACCCAACCACCACCACGGCATCGGCGAGGGACGGGACAAGTTCCTGCTCCGCAACGACGACAGCATCCTCACCGTCGTGCTGGCCGCCTGGCTGGAAACCGGCGACCGCAAGTATCTCGACTCGGCCAACGCCTACGTCCGCTGGACGGTAAGCGCCCCGGCCATCCAGCCGCCCTACTGCGTCTTCCCGATCCAGGCCAACAACGTGCTGGACGTCGCCGCCGCCGGCGGCGAGGACCATATCGACTGGGTCCTGGCGAACCTGCCCAGGCTGCTCGCCCTCCAGGTGGCCGGCACGGGCAACCCGCTCGCGGACGGCGGATTCCGCGGCGAGGACGAGCAAGGCGAAGGCGGCGTCTTCGGCGGCAAGAGCATGGACTACGTCGTCACGCGGGTCACCGCCTACGCCGCCGGGACGCTCTATCGCCTCAGCGGACGCGGCACGGGCGCGGGCTTCAGCGCCTGGGGCCTGGGCGACTGACGGCACACCGAAGAGGAGAACGCCCATGAAGGGCTCGACGGCAATCGCGGCTCTGCTGTTGGCCGTCACGTCTGCGCGGGGCGGACAGGTGAAGTTCGCCTCGCCCCCCGTTGCCGAGCGCAATGGCGACCGGACCCTCATCCGCTTCGCGGCTTCGGAGCCGACCGACGTCGAGGTCGCGATACTCGACAAGGCCGGCAGCATCGTCCGCCACGTAGCTGCGGGCGTGCTGGGCCCCAACGCCCCCGCGCCGCTGAAGCCCGACTCGCTCGACCAGTCGCTGGCATGGGACGGCGCTGACGATATCGGGGCGCCCGTGCCGGCCGACCGCGGACCTTTCCGCGTCCGCGTCGGGCTGGGCACAACGGCGAAACTCGGCCGCGTGCTGTTTGACGAGCCGGGCATCAGTTTCGCCCCGCGGGCGGTGAACGTCGGGCCCGACGGTCTGCTCTACGTGCTGATGGAGCATGGCCAGACCAAGAGCACCTTCTTGCTCCAGGCGTTCACGAAGGAAGGCAAGTACGTCCGCACGGTAATGCCCTATCCCGCGAACCTGGCGGCCGACGGGCTGGCCGGCCTGCCCCGCGCCAAATTGCCCGACGGGCGAATCGTCCCGCAAATCTACCTGCACACGCACCGAGACCTCTATCCGCTCTCGACCGGCATGCGGCCGCAGACCATGCCGATTACCCGCGACGGACGCATCGTGCTGGTCAACGCGAGCAAGACCCACAACGGCGGGCTGCGAGATCAGCACATCCTCTATGTGAACACCGACGGATCGGTGCCGGCGTCCGGTTACGTCGGGCCCTTCGCCGGCGGCGAGAAGATCGCCCACGGCCTCTGCTTCGTCGCGCTGAGCCCTGACGGCAAGTGCATATACACTGCCGGTCAGCGCAAAGGCAACGGCAACGATGACCGCATGAGCTGGGACGCCAAGAGCACCCCGCCGCATCATGTCGTCTACCGCGTCGGCCTGGACGACAAGGAACTGGCCAAGCCGTTCATCGGCGAACTCTACAAGGCCGGCGACGACCATGCCCACCTGTCGCGGCCCCGAGGCCTGGCAACCGACGCAGCCGGCCGGGTCTACGTCTGCGACTACGACAACGGGCGGGTGGCCGTCTTCGACGCCGAAGGCAAATGGGCCGGCCAGGTGGACTGCCCGGCGGCTGAGCAGGTGGCTGTCGATTCGCGGAGCGGGGTCATCTACGTCGTCACCTACAAGGTGCTCGACTACCGCAAGCGCGAGTGCCGGCTCGTGCGGTTCCCGGGCATCGGCAAGCCGGCGTCGACGAGCATCGACCTGGACGGCAGCTACCCGGCCATGGCCCTGGACACGGCCGGCGAGTCGCCGGTGATCTGGCTGGCCCGCACGTTCTTCGACACCTGGGAGAACCCCCAGCCCCGCCGCGGCGTGGAGAAGGTCGTCGACGACGGCGGCACGCTGTCAGAGCCGGTCGAGGTGATCCGCCACCGCCAACTGCCGGACGTCTTCCAGATCGCCGCTTCGCCTGTCAACGACGACGTCTTCATCCACAGCTACAGCGAGCACCAGTTCGCCCGGGTTGACGGCCGCACAGGCGAGACAAAGCTGTTGGACAAGATTCGCGGCCACGACGTGGGCGTCGGCCCAGACGGCTCGCTCTACGTGCTCCGCAGCACGCGCTACTCGCCGGGCGAGATCGCCATCGACCGCTTCGACCGCGAAGGCCAGCCGCTGCCGATGCCCGGCCTGACAACCAATGAACTGGCCAAACTGCCGATGGGCGTAAGCGGTCACGGCACGACCGCGAGCAAGGGCTTTGCCGTCTCGCCCCGCGGTGAAATCATGATCGAGGACCGCGGCGAGGATGACTCGGGTTCCGGCCTGACGGTCTACGCGCCCGACGGCACAATCAGGAGCCGCCTGATCGTGACCGGCACGCAGAAGTCCGACGGCTCGCCGGTGCTCGACGCGGCGGGCAACATCTACCTGGGCGTCGGCATGATGCCGCCGGGATGGACATTCCCGGGCCAGATGGACGCCAAGGTTTCCAGTCTGGGCTATGCGAATTTCTACGGCAGCGTCGTCAAGTTCCCCGCGGCCGGCGGGCGACTGATCTATCAGCAGCGGCGCAGCGGCGCGCCCGTCCGCGAGGGCTGGCCCCCGGCCGGCGCCGACGCGATGACGAAGATGCGCAACCCCCTGGTCGACGCGTTCATCGCCGGGGCGACATGGGTCCACCCGGGGTTTGCCGTCGTGCCGGCCGGTCACGGCTGCGGCTGCTACACCGACCGGTTCACGGTCGATCGCTTCGGCCGGGTGTTCATCCCCGACACCGGGGCGTTCGAGGTCGCCGTGGTGGATGCGGCCAACAATCCGATTCTGCGTTTCGGCGATTACGGCAACGAAGACTCAGCCGGCGCGGGCAGCCGCATCGCCACGCCGGGGATCCCGATGGCCTGGCCCTACGCCGTCAGCGTCGGGCGCGGCGGCGTCTACGTCACCGATTTCATCAACCGCCGCATTCTCCGCGTCGACCTGGTCCCCTCGGCCGAGGCGACCTGCGAGACAAGGTGACCGCCTCGTCGGCGGCGGCTGGCCCGGACGTGGTCGGCTGAGGCAAGCTGCAAACTGGCCGGACAGTGACCGGCCGATGGAGGCAAGATGAACCGCTGCATGCTGTTCGCCGCGTCGCTGCTGTCGGCGGGTCTGCCCGCGCTGGCCGCCGACAACGCGAAGCTCCCGGAGGCCGCGCAGGTCGAGGACCTGGCCGGGCTGCCCGCGAACACGTGGACGCTGATCGCCGTGGAAGACGGCGCCGGGGGCAAGGCGTTGTCGGGAGCGGTCTTCGCCGCCGACGCAGGGCGGCTCTATCTCTGGGGCATCGGCGGGGCGATGCCGACCCGCAACCGCTACCTGCGATACGAACTGGAGAGCTTCGAGCCCAAGCCCGGCCGATTCGCATGGGCCGAGGCCCTGCCCATCTCGAAGCGCGACGCATGGGCCGATGGAAAGTTTCCGCCGTTCACGCTGTACGGCCAGAACGGCGACGCCAAGGGCCCGCCGCTGCGATCGGTCGGCAACACCGCGTGCAACCAGGTCGAGTTCCACGACTTCGACGGCGTGCAGCGGCCCAGCCCGCTATGCCTGTTCAACCAGGCCTGCTATGACTCTAAACGCAAGCGCGTCCTCTTCTACGCCGGCGGGCATACCTTCGCGCTGAACCCCACCGACAACACATGGACGGACCTCGCCCCGCAGCGGCAGCCGGCCGCCTGCGAGCAACTCGCCTGGGCCGGCCTCTGCTACGACCCGGTCAACGACGAGGCCCTTCTGTTCGGCGGCGGCGACGCCCTGAACCTCGACGGCGGGGCCCACACGTGGCTCTACGACTGCGCGAACAACACCTGGCGGCGGCTGGGCGGCCAGATCGAGCCGCCGCTGCGCTGCACCGCGCCGATCGTATACGACCCGGCGACGCAGACGATGGTCCTGTTCGGCGGCTACGACCAGACGGCCGCCCTCAACGACACGTGGGTCTATCGCTGCAAGGATCGCCGCTGGGAGCAGCGGCGTCCCGATCCTTCGCCGCCGCCGATGTTCGCGCCCGCGGTCGCGGCCGTCGGCGGCGGGCACGTCATTGCGTGCGAATACAACGCCCTGGGCGAGGACCGGACGCACTCGGCGACGCGCGAGCCGAAGCAGACGTGGGCCTACGACGTGGCCGCCGACCGCTGGAGCCCGGTCGAGGACAAGCTGACGGTCGCGAGCGGATGGATGACGGCCGCCGGCTGCGGCACGCCGGGCGTCGCGCTGATGGTCGCCGTCGGCTCGCAGAGGAGAACCTACGCCCTGCGTTACGACGCGTCGGCCGGCGTAACGTCCAAACTCAAGGGCAGCCCGCCCGGGACCGTCGCATGGAAGTATCCCGATCAGCGCAACTCGCTGGCCGACGCCCCGCCACCCGATCCGGCGGCGACCGCGAAGATGCTCGCCGCCCTGCCGGCCAACATCTTCGTCGACGCCAAGCCGCCCGGCCTGTTGATCAGCAAGACCTGGTCTGGCGCGATCATGGACACCAACGCCGGACGCGTGATCTACACCGGCGGCGGGCACTCCGGATACAGCGGCAACGACTGGGCGATCTACGACGTGGCCATCAATCGCTGGTCGCAGGCCTACCCGCCGAGTTTTCCGCCGTATATCGAGGGCGGCAACGCCTCACCGTGGGGCTATGCCTATCACTGCCGACCCTGGAGCCAGCACACCTATCTCTGGTACGGCTACGACCCGGTCAGCAAGCGGGTGGTCTACTGCCCGCGGATGACGATCCGCGACGGCGTGCAACTGGCCTGGGACCCGTCCGACCCGGACAGCGCCGTCGCCTACGACTCGAAGAAGATGGGCCGCTGGACCTGGGTCTTCGATCCGGCCACGAAGAAGATGTCGCTGCCGAGCCTCGGTCGCCCGTTCGACAACACGTGGCACCTGGCGTTGTGCACGACGCCGGCGGGCCTCTGCGCGATGAACGAAGGCACGCTCTACAAGGCGACCGTCAGGGACGACCGGGTGACCTGGTCGGCCATCGACCGCAAGGGCCCGACCAGCGCCGGGAAGAAGGGCTACCACTTCGAATGGCAGCCGGTTGTCTACGACTCCAAGCGCGACCGGCTGATCCACCTGATGGGCGACGCCCAGAAGGTCGAGGTGCACGCGCGGGCGATGTCGGCCGACGGCGACGGCAGGTGGGAGGCGCTGACGACGACCGGGCCGGCGGCCATCTGCCGCGAGGTCGTCTACCTGCCCCGGCAGGACGCTCTGCTGATGATGTCCAGCCAGGACAAGGTCTACGCCGTGGACTGCACGACGAACAAGTGGCGACACCTCGACGTGGCCCTGCCCAAGGGCGCTTACGGCACCGAGTCCGCGATGAGGTACGACCCGGTGCACGACGTGGTCGTCGCCCTGGTCCCGTCGCGGTTCAGCGGCCCGATGCAGACGCTGCTGTTCCGCTACGACCCCGCGACGGCCAGGGACAAGGCGGAATGACGCCCGCCGCCCCGGCGGTCACGCCACCGCCACCCCTTCGGTCCACGCTTCGGGCAGCGCGTCGCGCTCGGCGAGCAGCAGTTCGTCGATGATCGCATCGGCGTCGGCGACGCTGTTGACGATGGGATCGGTCAGCATCGCCCGGCGGAGGACGCCGCGGTCGCAGGTCACCGCGGCCTCGACGGTCAGTTCGTGGGTGTCCAGCACCTGCTGCTGGAGCGAGCGCAACCCGTCGGGAAACCGGCCGCAGGGCAGCGGCCGCGGGCCGCCCATGTCCAGGTCGCAGAGCATTTCCAGGAATGCGTCGTCGGGCAGGTCGCCGACCGCGCCGCGGTTGGCCGTGTTGACGTAGAACCGCTTGCCTGCGCCGCTCCACATCGACTCGATGATGTCGGTCGCGTGGTCGGGTCCGAAGTTGGCGACGAAATCGTCCAGCGGCTTTCGGCCTGCGATGAAGGCGTCGATCTCCTCCCACATCGCGTCGTGCTTGAGCTGGCGCTCGGCGGCGTCGAACAGCGAGAGCGCCGGAAGCCGGTCGCGGCCGGTCGTGTGGCCCTGCCAGTAGGGGACGTACTCCTTGGTGTGGGCGATGCAGGCCGGGTAGCAGCCGAAGATGTCCCACAGCGCCAGGGCATAGGACTGGTTATAGCGGGCCTTGGCGTGGCCGGTGTCGGTCTCCTTGGCCGCCTCGGCCGCGACCGACGCGCGAATGTCGTCCAGCACGTCGCGGCCTTTGTAGGTCGCCCCGAGCAGCCAGGTGAAGTGGTTCACGCCGGTGATGCGCAGGTCGAAGTCGGCCTCCATCTGCGGCGTCGCGTCCTTCGCCTCGGCGACGACGCCCGCCCGCGCCAGGTAGCGCCGCTTCACGTGCGGCATGTGCAGCCCGTCGCACAGGGCGAAGCTCTTGAGGTTGGGGGCGTGCCGCATCAGGCCGATGCCGTTGGCAGCGGTCGGGTTGATGTAGTTGATAACCCACGCCGATGGGCAGAGCCGCTCCACGTCGCGGGCGACGTTGAGGATCTCCGGCAGCTCGCGCAGCGTGCGGAAAATGCCGCCGGGCCCGATCGTGTCGCCGGAGCACATCCGCACGCCGTGCTTCGCGGAGACCGCGACATCCACGCCTCGGAAGTGCACGCCGCGGTCGGCGAAGCTGAGCACGACGAAGTCCGCGCCCTCCAGCACGTCGCGCCGGTCGACCGAGCCCTCGAGCGTCAGCGGGCTGTCGAGGTGGTCGATCAGCAGGCGGCCCAGCGCCAGCAGCCGCTTCAGCCGGCTCTCGTCTGTGTCCACCAGCGTCAGCGTCCCGGTCCGCAGCACCTCCGAGTGCAGCATCTGCCAAAGGGCCTGTCGCCCGAAAAACATGCTGCCGGCGCCGACCACGACTACCTTGGGGCCCTTCTTCATTCTGCGGCTCCTTGTTCAGCTCGAACGGACCTTGCGAAGATAGGAACCCGCCGCCGCCAGTTCGGCCACGGCGTTCACGCTGTATTTCCGCTCCACGGTGTGCCAGCCATGATATCCGGCGCCGACCAGCGCGGCAACGAAGGCGCGATAGTCGACCTCGCCCTCGCCCAGTGGCGCCTCGCGTCCCGGCGGGCCGCGGCGGGCGTCCTTGGCGTGGACGTAGACGATGCGATCGCAGACCTCCGCCACGCCGCCGATCGGGTCGAACCCGTTCATCAGCAGGTTGGCCGGGTCGTAGTTCACCCCCAGCGCCGGGTTGTTGAACTCGCTCAGAAGTCCGCCCAGCACGTCGGCCGGCTCCTGGCCGGTCTCGACGGCGAAGACCACGCCGGTGCGGTCGGCCATCGCGCCGACGGCGTCCAGGGCCTCGCGGATGAGCTTGCGGGCCGGGGCATCGCGGTCGGCCGGTATCGTGCCCACGTGGGCGGTGACCACCGGCACGCCCAGGCGCCCCGCCAGTTCGAGGATGCGGCAGGTTCTGTGGACGCGGGCGTCGACGGTCGCCGGGTCGGCGAACCGCGGGCCGCCCAGGTCGCCGCACAGCGCCGAGAGCGTCAGCCCGTGCCCGGCGATCAGGCGGGCCAGGTCGCGCTCGCCCGAACGCGACAGGTTCTCGGGGGCCAGGTCGCCGGCGGTGGTGTAGAGTTGCACGCCCTCGAAGCCGGCCTTGGCGGCCTCGACCACGGCCTTTCGCACCGGCAGGAAGTAATGATCCAGCAGCACGCCGATCTTCATCGATGAGAACTCCAGAAAGCGTTCGGATCGCGCTCCCTTGCGGTCGCAACTACTGAATCCTGTAGAAGCAATCTTCACCACAGAGAACACAGAGAGCACAGAGTCGGGAGTATCAAGAAATTCTTGATTTCAGGCGTTTCTTGACGCTTCTGACCTCCTTTGTGATCTCGGTGTCCTCTGTGGTGAATAAAGATTTCTCTTGCAGGTCTCAATAAACGAGAGCGAGGGGCGCGGATACTTCGTCTCGCGAGGCAGCGGGGCGCACTACGCCTCGCGCGACAGCAGCTCGCGCAGCGCCTGAATCCGCAGGGCCCGGGCTGCGAGGTAGAAGACCGCGCCGCCGACGACGACCGGGATCAGCACGCGGCCGCTCCGGGCGTCCCAGCCGCCCAGCCCGCTGCCCCAGTATCCTACCGCCCAGTCGCGCACGAGCCAGACCGCGGAGGCCATCACCGCGGAGGCGGCGCAGATTCGCAGCGTCGCGTCAAGCATCCGCCGCCCGCCCATTCGGCCAAGCAGCCGCCGCAACGCGACGGCCAGCCAGACAGCCTGGATGAACGCGCAGATCGTTGTCGAGAGCGCCAGCCCAGCCTCGTCGCGCATGCTCAGAACCAGGACGAGATTCAGCGGCAGGTTCAGGGCGACCATCCAGGCGGCGACGCGGACCGGCAGCCGCACGCGCTTGAGGGCGTAGAACGCCCGCGTCAGGAGCTGCTGCACGCTGAACGCCGCCAGGCCCAGCACGTAGAAGCTCATCACCCAGGCGACGCGGCGGGTGTCGGCGGCGCGGAATCGCCCGCCCTCGAAGATGAGCTGCGTCAGCTCGCGGCGGATCATCACCAGGCCAACCGTCGCGGGGATCGCGACCAGCAGCTTGATCTCGATGCCGCGGCGGAGCGTGTCGGCCAGGCCGGGCAGGTCGTTCTCGGCGGCGTGTCGGCTGAACGCGGGGAAGATGGCCGTGGCCACCGCGACGGCGAACAGGCCCAGGGGGAATTCGTATAGCCGCGTCGCCCGCTCCAGCGTCGCGACCGCCCCCTCGTCGAGCATCCGCGGGATCGTCACGCCCAGGACGTGCCAGGCGGTGTGGCCGACGCGCTCGGTGAGTATCCAGGCGATCAGCCGATCGGCCAGCGTGTTGAGCTGCACGACAGCCAGGCCCGCGACCATTGGGGCCATCAGCAGCGCGACCTTGCGGACGCCGGGATGATGCCAGTCGGCCAGGAAGCTGAGGCGGATGCCGCGGACGCGCATCGCCCGCCAGATCAGCAGCAGTTGCAGCACGCCGGCAACCAGCACGGCCCAGGCAACGGTGAATATCTGACGCGAGGGGCTGTCGGCCAGCCGCGGCGCCATCCAGGCAGCGGCGACGATGATGCAGACGTTCAGCACGATCGGGGCAGCCGCCCCCTCGGCGAACCGGCCGCGGACGTTGAGCACCGCGCTGCCGACGGCGACCAGGCAGATCAGGATCATGTAGGGCAGCATGACCGCGGTGAGCGTGACGACCAGGACGTTGTGCGGCGAGAGACCGCCGGCGGTCCAGGCCGTCAGCAGGATCGCCTCGACGCCCAGCGTGATGGCGGCCAGCAGCATCGTCAGCAGCGTGACGACGGCGCTGACGAGCCGGCGGCCGGCCTCGCGGACCTCGGGGGCGTCGCCGGTCTCGTAGTCGGTGAGCACGGGCACCAGGGCCGAGGAGAGCGCCCCCTCGCCGAAGAGTCTGCGGAAGAGGTTGGGGATCATGAAGGCGATGGTGTAGGCCGACCAGATTTCGCCGTTGCCGAAGATCAGGGCGCAGACCTTGTCGCGGACCAGGCCGAGCAGTCGGCTGACCAGCGTCAGGCCGGCGAAGACGCGGGCGGCGGAGATGAATCGTCCGTGACGCGAAGCGGTCTGCTGAGGCGCATCCATGGCTGACCTCGAACGGCGAGTTGCGAGGCCATTGTATCGGTCAGCGGCAACGGAGGTAAGGGGTGAAGGGGGAATGACGGAAGAATGACGAATTCCGAACATACGGGGCCGATGGCATTTTCGAGCCCCCCGCAGTACACTGAGGGCCGCCACTTGCTGAGGAGGCCCCCATGAAATACGTCGCCGCCGTCGCTGTCGCGTTGGCCGCCTCGCTGGCCCAGGCTGCGGACGGGCCCCAGTTCAGCAGGAGCGTCTCGGTCGCCAGGTCGGGCGAGGGCCTGGCCGTCAGCTTTGCCGCCTCGTCCGCGACGGACGTGGCCGTCTGCATCCTCGACGCCGGGGGCGGCGTCATCCGCCACCTGGTTGCCGGCGTGCTCGGCCCCGACGCGCCGCCGCCGCTGAAGGCCGGTTCGCTGGAGCAGTCGCTCGTCTGGGACGGCAAGGACGACGAGGGCAAACCGGCAGCGGGCGGGCCGTTCAAGGCCCGCGTCCGCCTGGGCATGAAGCCCCAGTTCGACGGATTCCTCCTGGACAACCCGGCCGCGACCGGAAAGGTCAACGCCGTTGCCGTCGGACCAGGGGGGCAGCTCTACCTCTGGCACCACGACAACACCGCCAACGGCAACCAGGGCACGAACAAGTTGAAGGTCCTCACGCGCGACGGCCGGTACATCCGCACGCTCATGCCCTTCCCCGCGACGCTGGACGCCGACCGGCTGAAGGTCCTCGGGGCGTTCGCCGACGCCGACGGCCACGCGGTCCCGCGGGTCTACAACCTCCAGCAGTTGAGCATCTACTACGAAGCCTCCGGCGAGCGTGGCAGTGCGATGTCGGACTCCGCCGCGCCCGCGGTCGACAGCAAGGGCCGGGCCTACTGGATCATCACCGGCGGCCGCCTGGAAGCCGTCAACGCCGACGGCAGCCCGCCCTACGACACCTTCCTCAGCGACCCGCTGTTCGCGGACGTCCGGTTCCTCACCGGCCAGCCGACCGTCTGCGTGAGCGACGACGACAAGTCGCTTTACGCGGCGGGCATCGGCAAGGCCGACGATCAGTGGGGCAAGAACGCCCGCTGGCTGCCCTGCGTGTGGCGGATCGACACAACCACGCGTAAGGCCGAGGTCTTCCTCGGCGACGCGGAACAGGCCGGGACGGAGAAAGATCGCTTCACGCGGCCGCGCGGGCTGGCGTCGGCCAAGGGGCTGCTCTACGTCGCCGACGGCGGCGCGGACCGGATCGCGGTCTTCAAGCAGGCGGACCGGTCGTTCGTCGGCGAAATCAGCGTGAAGAACCCACAGAGCATCGGCGTCGACCCGGCCACCGGCGCCGTCTATGTCTGCGCCTACACCGGCAGGGGGACAGCCGAACTGATCAAGTTCTCAGGCTGGCAGGACGGCCGCGAGGTCTGCCGGATGAAGCTGCCCAAGACGTTCGAGTCCGGCCCGCAGCGGATCGCCGTGGACGCGTCGGCTCAGCCGGTCCGCATCTGGCTGCCGACGCTGGGCTGGCAGAGCGGCGAGATTCACTGCATCGAGGACGCCGGCCAGGCGTTCCAGGCCAAGGGCGATCCGCGAGCGCTCAAGACGCCATGGGCCGCCGGCCCGCGCGACCTGACCATCGACCGGCGCCGCGGCGAACTCTACGTCAAGCACGGCGTCCAGCGCTACTACCGCCTGGATGTACGCACGGGTCAGATCCTGGCGGACCTGGACCTCACCCGAGTGGCCGGGAACCTCTCGTCGGCCGGCACGCAACTGGCAGCCGCCCCGGACGGCAGCCTGGTCACCCTGAGCTGGGGCAAGACCGGAATTCGCCGCTTGGACCGCGACGGCAAGCCGCTCAACTGGCCGGGGCGGGAGACGAACGTCATTCCGTTCGGCGGGATCATGACCTTCCAGCAGCGCTGCCTGGCGGTCCCGAGCATCGATGAGATGCTCATCATGCTGCCGCCGAACTACCGCAGCGCCGCGAAGGGCCAGGAGGGCGGCGGGAAGTACACCTCCATCAACGTGCTCGCACCGGACGGTGCCACCAAGCGCACGCTGGTCTGGCAATGCACAGCCGGCGCCACGTTCCGCACCGACGCCCGCGGCAACATCTACGTCGCCGACATGCTCAAGCCCGTCGGCAGAAGCTATCCCGAGTTCTTCGACGACAAACTCGGCAAGAAGTACAAACCCACGCCCGACGGCGTCACCGGCCAGAAGTTCGCCGCCGACGCGGAGAACATGGGCCGGTTCTGGGAAAGCACGATGTACGGCAGCATCGTGAAGTTCCCGCCCGGCGGCGGGATGATCTGGTACGAGAAGAAACTGCCGCCGAGCGTCGAGGGCGAGCCGCCGGCTGCGCTGCTGGACAGCCCGAAGCTGACGTTCGATCGCCACGTCGGCTACGACTACAGGCCTGTCGAGGTGCAGGGCGCCCAGTGGGTCCGATTCGGTTTCTCCCCCTGGGCCGAGCCGCGCGGCGCGGGCTTCTGCATGTGCGAGGGCGTGGGCTTCGACGTGGACGCGTTCGGGCGGGTCTTCTACCCCAACCTCGGACAGTTCCGGATCGAGGTCGTGGACACCGCGAACAACTGGATCGGCGCGTTCGGCCGATACGGTAACCAGGACGCCGGCAGCCCGGACGCCGCAGGCGGCCGATCGGAAATTCCCCTGGCCTGGCCGACCTACGTGGCGGTGACCGACGACTACGCCTTCGTCAACGACACGGTGAGCAACCGCGTGGTGCGCGTCAGGCTCGACGCCCAGGCCGAGGAAACGTCTCCTGTCCCCTGAAGCCGCAAGCGACGGTTTCGCAACGCCCCGAACGATGGCGCCCCTGCGGGCAACGCGGCCCGAGAACGGACGCAAGAAGAAGCCCCCACAGGTCATCGACCTGCGGGGGCTTTGTTGCATGCGCCGCCAGGGACTTGAACCCCGGACCCGCTGATTAAGAGTCAGCTGCTCTACCAACTGAGCTAGCGGCGCTCCCGGCCGACTCGGGCGGCCTGTGTCCAGCATTCTAACCGATGGGCCGCCCTTTGCAAAATATTTTGTGCACCCCCTGCTCACCCGCCGCTCATTACCCGCCCTCGAGGTCCTCGTCCGACTCTCCGCGGAGCAGGCTCTTCACATCGACCGGGCGGCCGGGCAGGACGATCGGCCGCGGCTTCAGTTCGATCAGGTAGAATTCCCCAATCTCGGCGAACTTCACCGGCCGCGGCGACGTCAGGTGCACGCGCCCCAGCGAAGCCGGGTCGGGAGCGTAGGCGTACTCCGTCTTGCCCACCTTGAAGCGGTAGCGGCCTTTCGGATCGACCCGGGCGGCGCCGATCTCGACCAGCCCGCGCTGAGAGACGACGATCCATCGCGCGGACGACTCGTTCAGTTGCACCGCCGGGTCAGCCGGCGGCAGGATCCGCTCGCCCCATCGGCCCAGGTAGAGCGGCACGGTCGTGTGGTCCATGCCGGCCAGGCAGCAGGGTTGGGCGCCGACGACCGGCTCGATCTGCCGGGCGAACTGCCGCATCGTCTCCCCGTCCAGCGTGGAGGCGTGGCGGCAGAGCATGTGGCGATCCATGAACAGCATCCCCAGCATGGCCACCACCGTCAGCATCGCCAGTTGTCGGATCCGCCACGACAGGCTGGCCCGCACGATCAGCAGCAGCAGCAGTATCCCGGCCGGCATGAGAGCGACGATCGTCCACCGCGTCGCCTCGGGCATCTCGACCGGCACGCGGATCACTTGGTACAGGTCGCGCGACATGTACGGCTTGAGCAGCAGGTTCAACGGCAGCAGCAGCCAGAACACCGCCAGTGTGACCGCCGGCGCCGCGAAGGCGTGCCGCAGCGGGCTAAGCCGCCGGCGACGGTCGGCCGGCGCGTCGGCCAGACGGATCACCGCCCAGGCGCCCAGCAGCGCCATGGCCGGGTAGCACGGCGCCATGTAGTCGGGCCGGAACCCGTGCGACACGGAAAACGGGACCATGACGGCCGCGATCCAGCACAGCGGCAGAAGGATCGGTCCGGAGCCTCGCAGCCATAGCCGCGGACTGACCAGGAAGAACGCCCCGATGACAAACACCGAAACGGGAAAGTCATAGTAGAGAAGCTGCACGATGGGCGGCACCGAGGTTCCCCCCGGCGGCGACTCGCCGACCCCTGTCAGCCGCTGCCAGAATTCGACGTAGACGACGCGGAGGAAGCTCTCGCCTCCGACGCGGGCCATCGCGACATACAGTTGCGTCAGCAGCAGAAGGCAGGCCGCCAGTCCCAGCGGCAGCCGCATCGCGGCGGCGTCGCGACGCCATCGCCGCCAGAGAAGCCGAATGCAATCGCCCAGGCGGCGGCGCCAGCCTGCCCGGGGCCGCGGCGTCCGAAGTCCGTTCCGCAGCCCCGACGCCAGCAACAGCGTCCCGCCGACCAGGCAGCCGTTGACCAGCCCCCATCCCTTGGCCAGCGCCCCCACGATCATCGCCAGCCAGAAACCGACGATCCAGAGCCCGCGCCGGCGCACGCCCGCGCGATGGTAGAGCACCCGGTCGGCGCAGAGCACCGCTGCCGTGATCGTGCAGGTCAGCAGCATGTCGGTCAGAGCCATGAAGGCGAGCTTGCCCATATGGGCCGCCGTCAGGAACAGCGCAGCCGCCAGCAGTCCAACCCGCCGATCGTGCCACCGCCGGCCCAGGCTGTAGATCATCAACCCGGTCAGCAGCGTCGCAGCCATCGTCGGGACGCGAAAGACGATGTCGTCGCAGACGCCTGTCAGCATGACGATGGGCGCGTCCAGCCAGATGTAGAGCGGCGGCTTGCGGTCCAGGCCCCGGCTCTGACTGCGCGGCAGCAGCCAGCGGCCGTTGTGGATGGCATCCAGAACACAGTCGATCTGGTAGCGTTGAGCGTGGGCGTAGGTCGAAGCCGGGGCCGTCGCGCTGATCCCCGTGACGATCGCGACCAGCAGCGCAATGACGGCGACGTCGGCAGCCGTGCGGCGCAGGGTGGGCCGCGCTCCTCCGGGTTCCCGTCGGAGGCTTTCCGCCTCGCGCTGCAAAATTAGGTCCGCGACGTGACGCACTGCCAACCCCGAACACAGACAGGATCCGCGACGAAGCCGACGCCCGGCGGTCCCTCGGCGCGCCGATGACTTCCCGGCCGCCAGGGTCCGGTACGATCTGCCACCGAAGTTATCCGACCGGACGCCGACCTGCAAGCTTCGGTTTGCGGACTGTCGCATTAAGGCCGCGCCCGGCGAACGCGGGCGCCGCAGACGGCGCCCCGTCGCTGCGTCCCGGCTCTCCTTGGCCAGCCGGGCGCATTCATTGGCGCTCCGCTGGACGAGCGTGAGAATCCCCTCCATGACGACAGCCAGCGTCTCGTAGAACTCGCGTCTTGCCGGGTCTGTCGCCGCGCCTAGCCTCGCCCGGATCCTGCGCCCGTACTCCGGCAGGCCCGAGTGCAGGAGCGGGCGTTAGTCCGAAGTGGCATGGCCCTGCCAGGCGTTGAAGCAGTCCTTGGAGACAAAGGCGATTAGCACGACCTGCCAACACCGGCCATCACGAGTCACATGGGCGAGGTGGGATTCGAACCCACACGGCCCCAGAGGGGCCAGGGGATTTTAAGTCCCCTGCGTCTGCCGTTCCGCCACTCGCCCAAACTCTTCCCTTGTAGTATCTTACAAAGATCGTCGCAAGCCCGTCACTCCCGCTTGGGAAGAGATCGGGTAGCGCGCAGCCCATATCAGGCTGTCCGACTGGCAGCGATGCGTTCCATCGCCGCCCGATACGCCGGCGAGACGTTGCCGGTATAGTGCTTCTCGACCACGGCCACCGTTGACCAGCCGCCCAGGTCCTTGACCACGGACCTATCAACGCCGGCCCGCTGGGCAATCGTGCTGAACGACCGCCGCAGATCGTGCAGCGAGCACTTGGCCACGCCCGCCAGCTTCACGACACGCTCAAACTCCCGCGTCGCCCAATCACTCTTGAACGGCTCGCCGGTCGGCCAGGTGAACACGTGGGGACTGACCGGCGTAGCTGTCCCACCCTCGACCCGCTTTGGCGTGTCCTTCCACAACTGGCTGAGGACCGACACGACGGCCGGGTCCATCGGCAGCGACCGATTCTTGCGGCTCTTGGTGAACTCGCCGGCGTCGGCCACGTTGACCACGTGGAGCACCAGGTTGACCAGATCGACGGCCGACCATCGCAGGTTCACCAGCTCCGTCCTGCGGAGGCCCTGGTAGTAGCCCACGACGAGCAGGGCGCGGTAGGCCGGGTTCTCCGACGCCTTGAGCAGCTTGGCGAACTCGTCGGCCTCGACGACGCGGACTTGCTTCTCGGGTTCCTTGAGCATCAGGCCCCGCCACCGCAGCAGGGGATTGGTCCGCAGATAGCCGGCGTCCATCGCGTAGGACAACACGGCCCGGAGTTGCCGCAGGTCCTTGTTCACCGTCGCAGGGCGGACCCCGCCAGCCAGCCGCTTCGCCTTGAAGTCCATCACGGCCCGTCGGTCGATGGCCGCCACGCTGTCGATGTCGCACAGCGCCTTGAACAGCCGCAGGGTGTCCTTGGTCTTGCTGACCGTGGCCACGCTTCGACCAGCCATCATCGCGTCGAGCTTGCCGGGTTGTCCCTTGGCCCCAGCCAGGTCCGTCAGGCTCAACTCGGGCAGTCGGCCGGCCAGCCCTTCGCGGATTTCTTCTTTGAGCTGCGCCCGCCGCGTCTTGGCATACACGCTGTCCCGGCCACAGGCTTCCGCCCGCTGCTGGCCGGTTCGCGGGTCGATCCAGCGAAGCTGGTAGCTTGTCCCCCGCTTGCCCCGGCGCCGGACCATCCACACCGCTGTTGGGTTGCGATTGATTGCCATGCCAGATACCCCTTATCGCCGGTCCGTAGCCGGCACACGGCAAGACTCGATGAACGCAGCCACGTCCTCGCGTCTGAAGCCGTTTATCCCCTTGGCCAGCCTGACAACCGCGAGCCGTCCCGTTCGTATCAGCCAACGCAACGCCCCCTTCGGGTTCCTCCGCTGGTCCAGAGACAGAATCGAAATGACTTCCGCCTCCGACAGCAGCCGCCCGAAATCCCCCAGGCGATCGCCTCCAGACGATTCGCCCACGCTCGTAGCCATCACTTCTTCTCCTTGCTCTTGCTGCCCTTGGGGAGCTTCCGCCCCCGCGATTCAAGAAAACGCCCCACAAAATCGCCGTCGCCGAACGCCTCCCGCTTTGCCTCGGCGCGATTCATCGCGCCGAGAATCTCGGCCCACCGGCGAACTTCGATGCCCGGGATGTAGATGTACGGTACGCTGTTCTCCAGTAGCTCCCGCCGCGTCCATCGCGACTGGCCCTTGACGACGTGGAACATGAACGCCGTGATGCGGCCCTCTTTCATCCGCTTGTGAACGCCGGCCCGCGAGACGGCGGCATACATGGACACGCCGCCGGGCGAGAGGCTGCTTTCCTCGCCGCAGATTTCGCAGACCGCGTCCCACCACTCCTGGTAGTCGTCATCGTTCCCGAACCGCCGGAAAAGGCGCGTGCCAGGATCGACCTCGCCCAGGAGCGGCCGAAGGCGGTCGGGAATCTCCACGAATTCAAAGTCTTTCTTGCCCATGCCGGGAATCCTATCGAGGAAGTGAACGACGCGTCAACTAAAAAGGTGACGACGGATGCACTTTTCTTCGGCAGCCCGGCGGCAGGCAAAACGCCGTGGGTCCCCAGGGGCCAAGCCGGCCCCCCTGGCCGTCCCCGTTTGGCCCCTGCCCACGCCGTCTCGCCTGCTGCGCTGTCCCGCTTGCTTCTGCTGCTCCCCGATTGCCGAGGCAATCACTCATGGACATCCATCGGGCCGGGCTGCATCGACCGAACCCGTTGCCGCTGGTGCGGCAGGTTCGCTCCAACAAGGAGGCCCAAGCAAGACGATTGAGGATGCTTGCTTCGGCTTGGCCAGCGAGCGATAATCGCACTGAATTCCAGTAGGGAGCCCCAACAATGATCGATAGCAAATTGTCCCCATTGATCCGTCTCGGTGTGGCCGAAGAGGACATTCTTAAGTTCGACGTGCTCTGCCTGCCCGAGAACATCGAAGGCCCTGCGCAGGGCGACCAACTCTACGACTCAGACTCCTCAATCACCCTGAGCAAGTTGGTCAAGGCCGAGAACATCCGATGCGCCAATTCACTCGACCTAGGGCTGGAAACCAAGTTCCTCGAGAGACGCGGTGCATTGATCTGGCTTGGAACGATCTGGATATTGAATACCGTCATTGTCCCTCTCCTCGTCAACATCCTGGCAACAAAGCTCTTCGGTCGCAAGACCGGCAAGTCCAGCGGTTCAAATACTCCGCCAGATAAGCCCCTAGCCGTACGAGTCAACATTCTCCTTCGGAAAGACGGAGAGTTCAGTTCCATCAAGTACGAAGGCGATTCCGAGGTACTTCTTCGTCTTCTGGCCGCAACGGAGAACAACCCGGATGACAAGTGATACCCCGCACGACGAGATACAGGCTTGGGCTTCGGACTGCTTAGATGCAATCGAGACAGACTTTCATGACGCGGATTTCGACGCCGCAAACATGAGGTGCAAGACTGCGGTTAAGCACTGCGCGACTATGCTTGCATCAGACATGGGCAGCGATGGTGCCTTGCGCACCATTGCCCTGATCGCGGGAATTCTGTTCCGAGGCTTGGCAGATTGCGTCCATGCCGCCCACGTCACAGCTCGTGTGGGATGGATCCAAAGTCCGAAAGTTGTTGAAGAGGTTTGGCAAGTCCTCTGGGATGCCAAGGAAAGAATCTCTTACGCTATGGCAGGTTGCACACACGCTTTTCCCCAGTGGTGTCTGGAACGCATTGACGCGGTCATCAACCACATAAAGGAGAGCTTTGGGGACGGACCTTACGTCAGTCCCGAAATCGTCTGCAAACAGCTCCGGTGCTCAATTTGCGGGCAGGACATGCGATCATGCACACACCTACCCGGCAGTATCTACCAGGGACGTTTGTGCGTTGGCATTCCCGGCGAGTTCGAAACGATAAGGTTCGTCTCTATGGTTGATGACCCAAAGGACCCAAGGTGCAGAGTCTGGCCGTGGAACGTAGAGGCCGACGACAACGGGACAATCAAGGTTGTTGATACGACCATGCTTTGCAGTTTTCGCCTCGACGATTTCGACCTATGAGGATTTCGCGTACAGCTGCGTCCTCCACGTTGGCCTGCAGGCGGGACAAGACGTCTCTTGCATCTTCCCCATCACCAAGCACCACATGAAACCCGATCATTTCCCCGCCGGAATGATCGGGAACAATTGTCCATTGCGGCAGCTTGCCGAGCTTGGAGAGCAGCACCACGCGCCCAGGTGAGCCAGCTAGGTTGCCGACGAATCGCCGGCGAGGTTCGCCATCGAAGCCGGTGTCCTGATCGAGGACGACGGAGGACTTGCCGCAGCCCTTGACACGCTGGGCGAGGGGCGACGGCTCGCCCTTCTCGCGTTTCCGCTTTCGATCTTCGCCGTTCTCGTCGCCCGGCCGGCTGGCGGATGAGGACGACGCCCGCCGGCGGCTGACCAACGCTCCGACGGCTTGGCTGCCCTGAATGAAACGCACACGCGACAGGGCGAGGACCCAATCAGGAAAGCCGCCCTTGGGTGACTTGATGAGGTACTTCGTGATGTAGCGGATGGCGGCCACGACGCCTTTGCAGGCCTCGCGCTTGCGGCTGTTCAGATCGACGCCGCCGATATGCCACTCATCCCGCCACAGCCGCCATGCCCGGTCGAGATCGACATAGGCCCGAGGAAGCCGGCCAACGTCGATGAGGACATGCCAGTGAGGCCAGCCGCCGCGCTCCAGGCTCTGGAACTCCAGGACCCACACCCACCGCTTGATGCCCAGGCCACGCAACAGACGCGGGAGGTACTTTCCATTGGTGACGTACCGCCACGCAGCTTGTGGCGAATCGAATCGCTTGGGATCGACTGTCAGGGTGAACAACTTCGGCCTGATCCACTCGCCGCCCTGGCTGAGCAGATTGCCCCGCACGCGTGAACCCAGGATCGGCCCGCACGTCGGGCAGACTCGGCAGCCGCACCGATGGCGACGGACCACCAGGGCGCGACCTTCAATGCCCCCGGTAACCTTATTGCCCTGTACTTCAAGTCTACTGCCCGGCCCTTCGGGCCGGGCGGAGGCCGGGGCCGGGGCGGATGAACCGCCCCCGGCCCCCGGCCTGCCCGCCCAATCGCCCAGGAAGCCCGCTTGAACAGGTGTAGACGCAACGGTATGATCGTGCATGATCTTCCCCGCGCCCTGAACGCCACCCGCCAAGATGACCGTTCAGGGCGCTTCTCTGCGCACAGGCCCCGCTCGACTCGACGCCGAATCGACAGCGAAACCCGCGCTTGGAATTGGGAAGAGATTGGGTAGCGCGCACGGCGCGCGGAGAGAAAGGACCACTCGCGATCACTCGCGGGCGACATGCGGAATCGCCTTGATTGACGGGGGTTTCCGCATCACGGCGGGAGATGGCACAACTTCACGCAATGACGCCTGGACCGTTTTTAAGTCCCCTGCGTCTGCCGTTCCGCCACTCGCCCGGGGGCAGGGAAAGTGTAATCCATTGCCGTCAATCGGCCAAGACCACGGCATCACAGCCGGGGCTGGCGGCTGGTCCGTCGCGATGGCGGCTGGTAGAATCGCTCGCTTCATCCGGAGCGGGCGATGCACCACCTTCAACAGGACCTGGCTGGGCTGACCACGGCGTTCCTCTGGTCGCTCTCGGCGTTGGCCTGGAGCATGGCCGGCCGACGCGTCGGCTCGGTCGCGGTCTGGGCCATCCGCATCGCGCTGGCCGCCGTCGTGCTGATGGCGGCGCACTGGGTTCTCCGCGGCCGCCCCTGGCCGACGGGCATCGACGGCGAGTCGCTGGCGCTGATGGTCGCCAGCGGCGTGCTGGGGGCGACGGTCGCCGACCTGCTGCTGTTCCGCGGCCTGCTGTTGCTGGGCCCGCGCCAGGGCATGCTCATCATGTCGCTGTCGCCGTTCATGGCCGCCCTGTTCGCGCTGGCGATGATGCGCGAGACGCTCGGCCTCCAGGCGGTCGCGGGCATCACGCTGACGGTCGGGGGCATCGCCTGGGTGCTGGCCGAGCGCGAGGGCCGCCGGGCGTGGCAGTGCCCGCCGGGCGATTTTCGCACCGGCGTGCTGCTGTGCATCGCCGCGACGGTCGTCGTCTCGATCGGATACGTCCTGTCGCGGATGGGCATGCTCCCCGGCCCGCGATATTTCTCAGCCGGCGGGCCGCGGACCGGCATCGAGCCGCTGTCGGCAACCGTGATCCGCGTGGGTTCCGCCACCGCGGCGAGCTGGCTGGCGCTGCCGCTGATGGGCCGGCTGGGCCGGACGCTGTCGGCGTTTCGCGATCGCCGGGCGATGGCCATCGTCGTCGCCGGAACGATCGTCGGCCCGGTCGTGGGAATCTGGATGTCGATGGTCGCGCTGGAGGGGGCCAAGTCCGGCATCGCCGTGGCGCTGATCAACACGTCGCCGCTGATGCTGATCCCCATCGCCTACCTCGCCTACGGCGAGCGTCCGTCGTGGCGGACCGTCGGCGGAACCGCCCTGGCGATCGCCGGCGTGTTCCTGCTGATCCTGCGATAGCCCCGGGCGGGTTAGTTCCCCTGCGGCTGGGTGGTCGGCGGCGGCGTCAGCGCCTCGACCAACGCCTGGAAGCCCTCATCGGCATTCAGCAGTTCCCCGCCGACCGCGATCAGTTCGTCCACCTGCGCGTCCTTGAGCTTGAACGACGTCGGGATCGACCAGAAGTCGGCCCGCCGCTTCGGATCGCGTACCCCGTCGAAGCCGACCTCGATGACCAGGAAGTTCCGCCCGCTCACCGTCGAGTCCGGCGCCGACGTGGGCATGGGGGCATGGGCCGCCTGCTGGAGGCTGCCGATGCGCTCGCGCAGCAGGGTGATCGAGTCGAGCACCGTGTTGGTCAGCAGCGCCCCGCCGGTGGCCCGGGCGACGTTGACGACGTCGGGCGTCGCCCGCGAGCGGTCCAGTTCCGACAGCCCCTGCGTGCCGGCGTTGACCACGATCACGACGATGCAGCGCACGCGGTCGAGGTTGACCATGCTCTGGAGGCTCCAACTGCTGTCGGTGGTCAGGGCGTGCAGGACCGGGCGGACGCCGAGGTTGTCCGACAGCGCGCCGTCCATCAGGTGAATATAGGGCCGCCGCTCCTTGTCGCGGTACGACTGCCACTGCTCGGCCTTGCGGTAGCGCGCGTTGCTGCCGGGCCGGTCGCTGTCCAGGGCGCGGGTGATCCAGGTCGGCTCGCGGAAGTCGTCGCCGGCCGGATAGTTCCGCATCGTCATCGGGGCCAGCAACACCGGCACCGCCGACGACGCCGCCACCGCCCGGCCGACCGACATCGGGCCCAGGTCGGAATAGAGCAGGTCGAACTGGTCCTGCGTGAAGTGGAACGGCGCGCCGATCGTCATGTCGGTCGAGTTGATGATGATGTAGGGTCGCCGCTTCCGCGCCGCCAGGTCGGCGAACGTGCGGCCGCGGAAGATGCTGCGGTCGTAGTAGTCGCCGGCCAGGTCGCTGCGCGAGTAGTAGGGCCCCAGCAGCCGCAGGGCGCCCCAGGGCGCCATCGCATTGAGGACCAGGCCGTCCTGCACGTTGGCGCGCAGGAAGTCCTTCTGGAACCGCGTGAACAGCTCGTCGCCGAACAGGCCGAAGTAGGCAGCGGTGAAGCTCCCCCCGCTGACCGCCGAGATCACGTCCACCTCGTCCAGCAGCCGGCGCTGCTGGCCGAAGATCTGGATGGGCGTGTCGGCCAGCTTCTGCATGACGCCGTAGGCCAGCGCCGCCGCCCGCGTGCCGCCGCCTGAGAAGGTGAGAATGACGAACAGGTCATCGCTGTTGTCCGGGGCGTCGAGGTTGGCGAAGCGATAGCCGGCCCTGGGATCGAAGTGATCGAGCCGCGGGTTCATCGGCGCCGCGCAGCCGGCAAGGACGCCCAGCGCGATCGCCGCCAGCACGGCCGCCACTGCCTTAGTTGGACGCGGGCAGCTTCTCAAAGACGATCTCCTTGGGCGCGGTGCGCGAGGTGCCCCGCACGTCCGCAACCACGGTCTTCGGGCGGTAGTCGTCCGGCGAGCCCAGCGAGAACTCGTAGTGCCCCGGGCTGATCAGGATCACCCGGTTGGTCAGGGCGTGCTCGCGCCCGTCGACGTAGACCGAGCGGCTATCGGGATAGTGGACGATGACGTACTGCTCGGGGGCCTCATTGAGCACCCGCCGGGCGTCGCGGGCGCAGCCGCCGGCCGTCGGGATCGCAGCCGCCAGCAGCGCCGCCGTCAGGATTCTTCGCCACATGGTTTGGCCTCCCCGGTGTTGCCCGCCCCCGTCCGCAGTCGCATCCAGCATATCCACACCGCCCCGGCCCCTCAAGCCGCCCCGGGCTCGGGGCTCTACGCAGGCGTGCGAAGGCCCCCGCCCCCCTGCCATGAGCCGCCGGGCCATCCGATATTCCGCCCACGTCCACGCCGTCTTGCGTGCCATGAGAGATGGCCCCTTCTGCACCCCCCGATTGCCGGGGCAACCACTCATGGACAAAGACATCTTGCCCCAACGAACTGCCCCAACGCCTGCGTTCCGCAGGCGGGGCAACTCCATTGGGGATGCAGAAATCGCATCCTGTCAACAACGCTTGCATACAGCCGCCCTGGCACTACCATGAACTGACCGGAGACTTCAAATGGGGTTCCCCTATCAGAAGCCGTACGACGAAGATTGCGAACTCACCCACTACGTCTGGTGTCACTGCTGGCACTTAATGACGAAAAACGAGCTTGAGGTAGGTCGCGCGGCCCAGATTCTGGAGCAAGCTGCCGTTGCCAAGAGCGAGGGCATGAAGAAGGCCCTAACGAAGCTCAGCCGACGTGACGAGGATCCGCTCATCGCCGCCGAGCTTCGCAACGGCATTGACCTATTCCGACGTAAGGTGCGTGAACGAGTTCTGCGTGAACACCCGACCGAGGCAAACATCAACCGGTGTCCGAAATGCAGTCGCATTGTCCGGACGCCCAAGGCCCGCCATTGCTATTGGTGCGGGAACGACTGGCATTGAAAGCCGCCGACGGCACTCGGCGCGATGTCTCCGCCGAACTCCAGTTTCGGCCAAGACCCGAACGTCCATTGCGAGGCGCGCTAGTACATCGCATGCTTCGTCGCAGTCGTCAAGCATCACGTGGAACCCACCCAACTCGCCGACGGTCCAGTCGGGAACGATCCGCCATTGCGGCAGCTTGCCGAGTTTGGCCAAGAGCACCACACGGCCGGGCGAGCCAGCCAGGTTGCCGACGAAGCGCCGGCGAGGTTCGCCTTCAACTGCGGTGTCCTGGTTGAGGACAACGGGCGACTTGGCGCGGGACTTGATGTAGCGGACGGCTGCCACCCCCTCTTGCTGGTGCAGCCCTCGCGGGAGTTCAGGTCGACGCCGTCGCCGGCCCCCACGCCGCCCCTCCCGCGGCCGGTCAGCCAGCCGGACAACAGAAGCTTGGCCCGGTTGGCCGATTGCTGTATGATGCGGGGTCTCGGCACGATTCGGCCGAATCGATGGAGGATACGGAAGTGACTGCCTCACGAAACACGCAGACGCCGGCCGTCCGCTTTTCCCAGCGGGCCGGGCGGACGCACGAGCCGCCGATCAGTTGGCTGATGAAATACGCCCTGGATCACCCCGACTGCATCTCGCTGGCGGCCGGCTTCGTGGACGCCGCGACGCTGCCCGTGCAGATCGTCAAGGAGTGCGTGGACGAGCTGATGGCCTCACCGGCGAGCGGCCGGGCGGCGCTCCAGTACGGCACGACCATCGGCTACCCCCCCCTGCGGCGGCAGATCGCGCAGCGGTTGGCCGACAGCGACGGCATGACGGCCGCCAGCCACGGCTTTGACGCCGATCACGTGATGGTCACCACCGGCTCGCAGCAGTTGCTCTTCCTGGCCAGCGACGTGCTGCTGGACCCCGGCGACATCGTCGTCCTGGGCGCCCCCAGCTACTTCGTCTACATGGGCATCCTCCAGAGCATGGGCGCCGTGGTCCGCAGCGTGCCGGTCGACGGCGACGGCATGGACATGGAGGCGCTGGCCGACACGCTGGCCGCCATCGAGGCCGAGGGCAAGCTCGACCGCCTCAAGCTCATCTACGTCGTCAGCTACTACCAGAACCCGATGGGCGTGAGCATGTCGGCCGACCGGCGGCCGCACGTCGTCGAACTGGCGAAGAAGTACAGCGCCAAGGCCGGCCGACGCATCTTCGTGCTCGAAGACGCCGCCTACAAGGAACTGCGATTCAGCGACGACAGCCCCGCCCTGCCGCCGATCAAGAAGTTCGACCCGACCAACGAGTGGGTGCTGTTCGCCGGGACGTTCTGCAAGCCGTTCAGCGCGGGCATGAAGACCGGCTTCGGCATCCTGCCCGACGCGATCCTCGACCCCGTGCTGCGGCAGAAGGGCAACCACGACTTCGGGTCGGCCAACCTCAACCAGATGGTCATCAGCCGGGCCATCGAGCGCGGCTCGTACGACCAGCACGTCCGCAAGGTCCGCGCCGGTTACGCCGCCAAGAAGCAGGTGATGGCCGACGGCATCCGCCGGTACTTCCCGCCGCAGACGAAGTGGCACGACCCGGCCGGCGGGCTCTACATCTGGGCCGAGCTGCCCGAGTCGGTCTGCACCAGCCCGGGCTCGCCGTACTTCAAGGCGGCCCTGGAGCGCGGCGTGCTCTATGTGCCCAGCGAGCACTTCTACTATCCCGACAGCGGCTCGCCCGCCTGCCGCAGCGGAATGCGGCTGAGCTTCGGCGTCGCGAGCCCCGAGCAGGTGGCCGATGGCATCAAGCGGCTGGGCCAACTCGCCTGCGAGATGCTCAAGACGCCGGCGGCCGCGAAGTAGATCGGGCCGGCCGCGGACCGGAACCATGCCATCCAACGTCGAGATCAAGGCCCGCGTGCGCGACGTCGCCCGGCTGCAACGGCTGGCCGAGCAGGCCGCTAGCGGCCCGCCGGCTGTGCTGGAGCAGGAAGACACCTTCTTCAACGTCCCAGCCGGGCGGCTGAAGCTGCGCGACTTCGGCGACGGCCGCGGCGAGTTGATTTCCTATCGTCGGCCCGACGACGACGGGCCCATGCAATCCGAATACTTCATCGCCGCTGTCGCCAACCCGGCCGCCCTGCGGAGGGCGCTGGCCGCCGCGCTCGGCGTCCGCGGCGTGGTCCGCAAGACGCGGCTGCTCTACCTGGCCGGCCGCACGCGCATCCACATCGACCACGTGCAGGGGCTGGGCGACTTCATGGAACTGGAGGTCGTGCTGGCCGAAGGCGAAGACCCCCAGGCCGCCCGCCGCGAAGCCGACGACCTCATGGCCCGGCTCCAGATCGCCCCAGCCGACCTGATCGGCTGCGCCTACATCGACCTGCTGGAACAGGCCTAACCGCCCGTACGCACCGCCGCCCCGGACATCGGCTGCCCGGGGCGGCGCGGCTCTCCCCCTGCCCCCTTCAGCTCAGTTCCCGCCCTTCTGCGGGGCCGGCTGCTCCTTGGGCTGCTCCTGCGGCTTCTCGAAGGTAAAGCCCTTGGCCTCGGCCTGCTCGGTCAGGGACTTGAGCAGCACGGTGTCGAAGCTCGTCGCCGCCGTCGCCGACTGCTCCTTGCGGGCCTTGTCGATGAACGCCGCCTGCTTGGCCGCCAGGTCCTTGATCTTGTCCTGGATCGCCGCCCGTTCAGCCGCCATCTTCTCGACGTAGGCCTTGCGTTCCTCCAGGCTCATCTTGCGCATCTCTTCGGGCAGGTCCTCGTCCTTCACCTTGGACAGGTCGAAGTCCTTCTGCTTGCTCGCATCAACGAGGTCCCACCGGGCGTTGTTGTAGAGCACCGAGCCCTTGGCGGCCGCCCGCTGCGCCGCGGCCGGGGCCCCCAGCTTGGCGGCGTTGGCGTCCTGGGCGACCTGGTTGGCCTGGCCGGCCTGACCCTCGGCGCCGTAGGCGACGTAGGTGGTGTTCAGCTTCGCGTTCAACTCGCCCAGTTCCTTGTCGTAGGGCGTCGCGACGGCGAAGGTCTGGTTCTGGTCGATGCTCGCGTACTTGCCCTCGCCGGCCTGGGCGACCGCCTGCCAGCCGGTGTTGATGCCCGTGTTCACGTCGCCGCAGTGGATCGTGTTGACGATGATGCCCGCGGTGATCGCCTTCTTGGCGGCGTCCACGGCCTTGATCTCGGGATCCTGCGTCGCCGGTTCGTTGCCCGCAACGTAGATGATCCGCAGCGCCCGCTTGTCGTCGCTCCACTTCAACCCGTCGGTCGCCGCCGTCACGACGCGGGCGACGTATTCCGTCCCGCCGTTGGTCCGCAGGGCGAACAGCTCCTTGTAGACCGTGTCCAGGTCGTCGGTCAGCGGCACGACCTGGCGGACCCAGCCGGTCTCCCGCTTCAGGCCGTCGTTGCCGTATTCGTAGACCGCGACGCGGAGGATCGGCCTCGGCCTGGCCGCCGCCAGCGTGTTGACGATGTCCCACAGCTTGGCCCGGGCCGCGTCGATCAGCCCGTCCATGCTGCCGGAGGTGTCCAGGCAAATGGCCAGATCGACGTGCCGGGCAGCCGCCTCGGGCTGGGTGGTCGGCGGGGCGTCGGCCGCCACGGCCGCTGCCAGCGGCAGGCCCAGGGCGATCAGCAACGCAAGAGCGATATGGCGTGTCATGGCATTCTCCCTCGGCTCGGGTTTACGGGTCCGCTTCTGGATAGATTGGACGCGCGGGGACCGTGCCGGGTTCCCGGCTATTGATTCCGGCAGAGGAATTGTCCCGCGATCGGCCGGCGACTTGTCGTTTCGCGAAACAGTCGCAGGCAAGCCGACGTTCCGCGAAGCCGCAAGCGGCCTGTCGCCCATCGGGTCACGTCACTCCAGTTCGACCAGCCGCCGCGGACGCAGGAAGTATAGGCACCGCCGCGAAACCGGCCGGGCCAGGATCAGCTCCGCCGCCCGGGCGTAGAGCGCGACCTGGCCGCGATAGCCGGCGACGCGATCAGCCAGTTGCTCCTCGGTCCGCACCGCGTCGGTCTTGTAGTCCAGCACCAGCAGCGAGCCGTCCTCCAACTCGCACAGCAGGTCGATGATGCCCTGCACGAGCACGAAATCGCCGTCGGCCGACGCTGCCGCGCCCGGCCCGCCGGTAAGCCGCAGCACGTCGCCTGCGTCCATCGCCATCGAGAAGGCCCACTCCCGCCGCACGCGATCGCGGCTGGCGCGGATCAGTCGGCCGACATCCCCCGCGAAGAATGCCGCGACGGCTTCGACGTCCACCAGGTCCGCCAGGCCGGCCCGGCTGGCCTTGCTAGTCTTTTTGCCGGGCGCCGAGCCCGGTTGCCGCAGCGTGAACACCCCCTCCTCTGCCATCCGCTCCGCCTGACGCCGAATCTCCCCCGCCTGCTCCAGCGGGCCGGACAAGTCAAGACGCTGAAGCAGCGTGTGGGTCGCGGTCCCGCGGGCCAGCGCCGAGGCGTCGTCGCGCCGGTCCCACGGGGCCCGCTCGTCGCGCCGCCACGTCCGCGGCGTCATCGCCTGCGGCACGGCTTCGTCAGCTTCGGCCCGCGTGTCGAACAGGCGTTTAAGTTCGCTCACACTCATCTTGGCCGCCAGCCGCGTCAGGTCGGCCTGCGGATACGCGAAGGTCAGCCCGCGTTCGACCGCATCGCGGACCGCCGCGTCGGCCGGGTCGAGGTCGCCGCCCGCCG
>JAJVII010000046.1 GCA_022072085.1 Phycisphaerae bacterium | reverse complement strand
GCGGTGATGCCGGCGTCGGCCTGCGCGGTCACCGCGGCCGCCTGCACCGCCGGGGCGCCAGCCTCCTTGCCGGCGCCCGCGGCGGCCGTGTCGCCCTTGCCGGCGTCCGTCCCGGCGGCCTGGGCGGTGGTGTCCTGCTGCGTGGTGATGGTCGTGTCGTCCATGACTGGGTTCTCCTTGGCCTGAGCGGCCACACTGGCGCTGGTGTTACCGTCCGCGCCGAGGTCCACGAAACTGATCTCGCCCAGCGTGGCCTTGCGGACCACGTTGACCGGCCCGGCGAACGGCCGGCCGTTGATGAGCACTTGCTGGTTCTCTTTCACAAACTCGAACTGCTCGACCGACGCCCCGACCGACGCCTGCCACGGGAAGCCGTTCTTGGCCGACGCGACCACCTCGCGGGCAGCGGCGGTGTCGCGGGAGACAACGCCGGCGGCGACAAGCTGGCCCTCCCGGACCGCGATGGCGTCGGTGTGCCCGACCCCGGCGGCCATGTCGTGGCCGAACCGGATCGGCCGGGCCTGCGACGGGATCGCCAGGCCGGCCAGGTCGATGATCACCGGATACCGCCAGCCGCTGACCCGCATGGGCCCGCCGGTGTAGGCGACCATGTTGAATCGCGGCAGCGGGGCCTTGCCGTCACTGCCCGCGGCCGCCGCCTCGATGGTCAGGCAGCCCGGTTCGCTGAAGAAGCTCAGCGGCCCGGCGGCCTCCAGTTGCTGCTGTTCACGCTGCGGCACGGCTGTCCTCCTCGTCTTGCGGGTCACCCTCGTCGGCGTTGTCCTGCGTCGGTTGCGGCTGGGCGGGCGGGGCCTGCGCCGGCGAAAGCCCCAGTTCGTTCATCAGGGCCACTTCCTTGGCCCGCTGGCGAAGCTGCTCTTCCCAGTCCAGCCCCTGGCGGGCGTACTCGATGGCCAGCGTGGTCGTGTTGCTGCTCAGTCGCTGGGCCTGGGCCGACGCCTCCTTGGCCGGGTCCACATGCTCGTGGCCGTCCCAGAACCACTGGTGCGAAACATCCTCAAGTTCGCCCAGCCCGAACACATTGGCTGCCTCGGCCAGCCAGGCCGACAGGATGCGGTCGAGCACCACCGCCTCGCAGTGGCCCTGCTCGACGCGGATGGACTTGTAATAGGTCTGGTGATCCAGCCGGCCGGAGGCGTAGTTGTAGCCCGACGAGTTGCAGGCCGCGATGTTGTACGGCATGTTCAGGCAACGGGCGATCTCGTTCAGCAGCGTCCGCTGGAACATGTCGTAGGTCGTCGCCGGCTGCTCGGCCTTGATCTGCGTCGGCTCCCAGCCCTCGGGGGCGAAGATCGCGGTGTTGCGATCCAGTTCGATCTCCAGGGCCGCGCCCTTCTCGACCTCGGCCGACTCCCCGCCGGGCGGGGCGGTGGTCTTCATGACCAGCGAGATGTCGGCGGCCGACCGGGCCGCCTTGACCACCGACAGCGTGAAGTCTCGCTGATCGGCGAACAGCGGCAGCGCCGGCATGATGTCCGGCAGGCCCCGGCTCTGGCCGGGCCGGTCGGCCCGGAACCAGTGGATCATGCTCTCGGCCGGCACGCGGTCGTAGTCACGCGAGAACGCGACCCGCCCGCCGCCGGGGTGATTCCTCAGGACGTGGTACTCCTGCGGGTTGCCGAAGGCGTCGAACAGGATGCCGTCCACCGCGTTCGCCGTTGCCATCGGCGACAGGTCCGGCGTGGTCACCTGGTCGGCCTCGACCAGCTTGAGGTCGAGCTTGACGGGCGACGCCAGCCTATCGTTGGTGAACAGGATGCCGAAGGCCTCGCCGTCCTGGGCCCGGGCCATCCGCATGGTGCGGAGCTTCTCGGGCAGGCCGACGGCCTTCGCCCAGGCGATGAATTCCCGCTCAATGGTCCGATTGGTCTCGGCGCTGTCGGTCAGCATCTGAAGCCGCGGTCCCGTGCCGATCACGTCGTTGGCCAGGGTCAGCACGATGCCGCGGGCGTAGCTGTTGTTGGCGACCTCGTAGCGGGCCCGGTTGCGGAGCGTCCGGCGGACCTCCCGGTTGGCCGCGGCGTCAGCCGACAGCGCATCGGCGTTGGCCCAATGCCGGCGGTTGTCCGGGGTCGTCTGGGCCGAGTCGAACTTGGCCCGGATGACCCGGACATGGGCGGCGCCGAAGGTCTCCCGCCTGCGCCCGCCGACGAAATGTCGAATCCAACCGAACATTCGCGCTCCTGTCAGACCGCCCCGGGCGGCACGATTTTGGCCCGCCGCAGGCCCAGGGTCTGGCTGGCCATCGCCTTCTTGTTGGCCAGGTACTTGTCCGCCGCGATCTGGTCGGGCAGCGGGTGCTGCTCCATGCTGCCCGAGTCCCCGCTGGCCTTGGCCGGCCCGGCGGCGTTCTCCTTGATCGCGTCGTCTAGGCTGTCCTGCGTGTCCTCAGCCATCGCGTCCTCCACTTGCGGGAGCCGGACTCGAACCGGCGACCTGCTGGGTATGAGCCAGCCGAGCTGCCGCTGCTCCATCCCGCCGTCGACAACCGGCCGAACGCGCCAACGAAAAAACCGTGCAGGGGTGCAGCCCTGCACGGCTCGGTTCGTTGGCCTCGCCCCGGGGATCAGCCGGCGCGTCGCCCGTCCTGGTTGTCTGCCGTGATTCTCACATGGTGGCGCGGGGCGTCAAAAGAGAAATGCCGTAAGACGCAGATTGTGCCATATGTATCATTGCCGCCGTTTCCTCAGTCAAATTCCGCCACAGTGGTGCATCGGCAACCCATCTCGCTCGTGCATCTGGGACAGGGGAACTCCGGCACCTGGTTCAGGCGGAATCGCTTACCGTCAAGCTTCCGGCACGCTGGGCATGTTCTGTCGTCCCCAACACCCAGGACTCTGACGGTCTTGATCTCGGCCTCCCTGTAGCCTTTCATGTTACGCAAATGGCTCGCATGGAAGATGAGCATCCGACATGCCGTGTCTGGGTCCAGTGCGATGCCGGTGTCTACGCCGCGGGGAAGCCATGCCATGGCGCTGTGCGTGCCCCACAGTTCCATCATGCCAGCCGCAATACGGAACGGCCCGATCCGGTCCTCTGGAATGCCGCTCAGAATGCCTGGTCTCGAGTTGAAGATCACATCCAAGGCTTCGAGTTGCATGGAGCCGTCCGAGTTGCTCCAATCCATGCCCAGCCCTCGGGGGAACACTTGTGCCGCTTCGAACGCAAGGAGTCGGCGGACGGCCTGAGCGAAATCGCGTCGCGTCAGCGCATCGAGAACGCCCCGCTCCGCCTCCTCTCGCTTGGCCTTCTCGTCGGCCAGATAGGCCTCTACCATCGGCAGTGCAGCGTTCGTGCATCTAAGAAGCTTCACATCCGACGTCGCCGCAGCCATTGCCTGTTCGTCACTTTCGATGAGGCGGCGAATGAGTTCATCCTTGCGGCCGCTGAGTTTCAGGTTGTTTGACCGTAGCATCGCCTTCAGATCGGGGACCTTGAACTTATGGCTCATCACCTCGGACAAACCGGCCGGCTCCAGAGTTCCTTCCCTGAGGAACCGGGCGATTACGGTGGCGGGCCTGGTTCCCAGTGCGGCCTGCCAATAGTCCTGCTTGTCAAACCGTGCGGGATCGTCGCCTTTGGCGAACTGACTCAGAAAGAGCAGGTAGGCGGGTGACAGCGACATGTCGCTATTCCCGGACGCCGAGGGGATTATCCTGGAGGGAAGGATGTCTTCCCTGCCAACCAACTGTGGCTGCGGAAACACAGTGGGAACTGACGCTACGACCTTGGGCGGTAGGAGTTCTGCGGGTGTGCAAGGGGGAATCAGATTGACTGAACCACAGGTCGGACATTGGACTCGCTTGCCCGCGTCTTCGTCTGGCACACCGATCTTCTGATTGCACTGGGCACAGCGGAATTTTATCATGACAGCCCCTCGAGTAGCTCCCCCGCGCCAGATCAATATAGCCAGACCGCAAACCCGCAGCAACATCTCCGGCCCGTCAACGCGGTCTGGCGAGCAACGACGGGGTGACCTCGTAAGTCGTGACCTTTCGCCCACAGTGCCGGCATTGCCGGTAGCGGACGATTCGCCCCGGCGCATAGCGTGTATTGAGCACCCGCAGGTCGGCACATGCACACCGTGGGCAAACCAGACCTCGCGGTTGGGACGCGGCTGGCGGCATCGGACGCTCGGTTCGCTCGGCCATCATCGCCTCCGCAAGTCGTCCTGAGAATACCGCTTCCGCTCGCGAACCGGCACGACGTCGCCGCCCGCCTTCACGCCGGCCATGCTGGCGGCCGCTGCACAGCCGACGAGGCAGTCGAACCAGTGATTATCCGGCTTGGCGGGCAGCAGCGACCATTCTCGTACGGTGCCGCCGGGGCCGGTGACCTCGACCCACTTCTCGGAGCGGGCGATGTGCTCGGCCAGCAGTTCGTGGGCCCGGCCGTCCTTGCCGAACAGGCTGATGCAGCCCCGGTCGCCGGCGGCGGTTGCTAGGCCGTCATGGACGAACCGCTTCCAGTAGTTGACATCCACCAGCACGTGGGCGAACTGGCCCGTCCGCCGGACGTTGGGCACGTACCAGTAGTGGCCGATCACCTCGCCAGGCTTCTTGGCGTAGTCCGCAATGCCCTTTCGGCTGGCCCGAATGCCCACGCCCTTGCTCAGCCAGGTGACGGCGCCGCCGACCTTCCGCTTGACATCGGCCACGATCCCCGGCTTGTAGCCCATGTCGATGAACAGCCGGTCGATCTTCAGCAGGCTGCCGCCCCGGTTCCACTCCCGGGCCAGGTAGGTCGAGACGAGTTGCTCCAGTCCGGCGTGGATCGCCCCGTCGACGCCAGCGCCCGGGAACACCCGGCCAAGGGTCTTGGTCGCCTCAGCCAGCGTGAAGAACGACCGCCGCTGCTCGGGGAACGTGCCGTAGTCGATGATGTAACCGGAGAAGGTCTCCTCCCACGCACAGACCATGTAGAACAGCAGCCGGTCGTGGACGTCGATGAACATGGTCAGCTTGGTGGATGCCGACGGGACCTCACCCCGCACGTAGCCGTTGACCTTCTCCATGACCTGGTCGACGGTCAGCACCAGGTCGGACGTCTGCGGCAGCGTCGGCTCGTTCTGGCACTCGGCAGCGAACTGATCCCGCATCCGCAGCTTCAGGTTCATCGCGTTCTGGATGGCGGACAGTTCCCCGGCCTTGGTGTCCACACGGGCGGGCCAGGCCACAACCGCCCCAGCATCCATCTTCGCCCGGTTGGCGGCGTAGAACGCCGTCGCCGCCTTCGGGCCATCGGCCCGCCGGATCTCCGCATAGCGGTCCCACATCTTCTCCTCGGTGGGCCAGGAGATGACCAACTTGGTCCGCTCGCTATCCCAGTCCGGGCTCTTCTCGCGATCAAGCAATGTGTCGGCCAGGTCGTTCTCGTAGGTCACCGTGCAGGTGCAAAGCGCCGAGATCGTCTCACCCGGCCCGGCCATGCCCATCACGTCGCCGTGCAGCAGTTCCATTCTCTTGCGAGTCTGGTCCAGCGACCGAGCCGACTCCCGCGTCTGCGGATCGTCGAGCAGCACCAGCGAGGGGCGGATGATTGACCCGTCCACGCGGGAATGCTGCTGGCCCCGCAGGTGCGAGTCCAGGCTGGTCGTGGTGATGATCGACCCGCAGGAGGGAGACGATTCCAAGCCGGCCTCGCGCAGGGCTGTCGGCAGGTTGTCGCCCTCGATGGTCGGGAACACCAGCTTGTCCTGGCCCCAGTGGACGTGGGTCAACTGGCCGCGGCAGTGCTGCTGGAGCTGGCGTTTGGATGAGTTCTCCAGGCATCGCAGCGGGTGGATCGCCTCGGCGAAGTCGGCCAAGAGCAGCGGGTTCTCCAAGGCGTGCTTCTTGATGGGCGTCAGCAACTCGCGGGAATTGTCCTGGCTGCCGGCGATCAGGCAGACGAACGGCCGGTAGCCGTAGAGGATCGCCCACAGGGCGGCGCAGCGGGCCAGCGTCGTCTTGCCGCTGCCGCGCGGCATGGCGAAGGCGAACAGCCCGCCTTCGCGAACCGCCCGCTCGATCTTGCCGATCACCCGCAGGTGGTCGTCGGACCAGGCTCGGTGGAAGGCGACGGGGAAGTAGACCTCGCAGAACCGCCGGAACGACTGCCCACACTCACACCGCCGCTCCCAGTCCTCGATCTCTGGGACGGGGTAGATGTCCTGGCTGGCCTTGGTCGCCGCCCGGTTCTTCTCAGCCTGCCGACGCCGGGCCTCGTTGTAGTCCACCTTCGCCGGCCGGGGCCGATCCAGTTCCCCGATCAGCCAGCGGACATACCGCACCAGGTGGATGTGCTGGCCGTCGCCGAAGCGCAGGGCCCCGGCGTCCATCTGGCGGCGCAGCCGCGGCCGGGTCAGCACCACGCCCAGCGGGGTCGCGTTGACCACTTGGAGCAGTTCGCTCTGGCTCAGTCTGGTCAGGTCAATCGGCATCGCGATCTTTCAGTTGGCGGTTCAGCCAGGCGGCATAGGCCACCAGGTTGATCGTCTCGCCGACGCCCGTCGGGGCGCCCGCGGCGATGTGGTCGCGGACGGCCTGCTCGCCCACGCCCAGCATCCGGGCGGCCTGGGCCACGGTTAGCGCCGCCGGGTTGACCGGGCCGGCCACGGGCGCGACGGAAGCTCTTGTCTGGCCGTCAGTTAGGCTCATGCTGGGCCCCCGCGAAATCTCGGAATTCCGGCCAGATTGAAGTGGATGTTCTGCGCGACCCTGGCCCTCATGTCGTCATGGACATCGAAAACGCGAACAGCGAGGAGCGAACGATGAAGACCACGCAGATCCAGATCGAGGGCAACAACGGCAACCAGGCGATCGTCTTCCGCAGCAGCGACCAGATCGTCATCAACCTGTCCATCGTCAAGCATGGCCGTTTCGGCATCCGCCGCCACGAAGACACCTGGGTTGTCAGCGCCCGCAGCGAGTGGGAGCAGATCGACGCCGCCCGCAAGCTGCAGCGGACGCTGGACGGCCAGATCGGCACCGCCGGCGACGTGGCCGACTACCAGCGGGTCATCGAGACCTTCGCCGACTGACCGGCTGGCGGGCGCTGGCCCGCCGCCCGCCGCCCTCGCCGAGGACGCCGGGCGATGGACCAGAAACCCGAACCCAAGGAGACCGCGATGAACGAGACCGAGTTCCAGAACGCGCTCAAGACGCTGCTCGAAGAGGTCGGCTTCATGGACGACGAAGACCGGGCCGACGCCGGCCTGCCCGACGAGCTGGCCACGACCGGCCGCATCGACACGTTCGAGGAGGCCGGGGTGCTGACCAAGAACGCCGGGATGGTCGTCCGCATGAAGGACGGCAGCGAGTTCCAGGTGACCATCGTCCAGAGCCAGGAGGCCGACGACGCCGGCGACGAGGTGGACGAGGACGCCGCCTGCCCGAACTGCGGGGAGCGGGACAGCGACAAGCTGGTCTGGCTGAACGACGAGGACGAGCAGGTCCAGTGCCAGAGCTGCGGGATGGTCTACCGGCCCGACCAGGGGCAGCCTGCCGCCGACGACGATTCCGATTGCAGCCCGGCCGGCCCCATGTGACCGCCAGGCGGGTTCCGGCCCGCCGTCCCGGTCGCTCACGCGACCGACCGGGACGATGGGTCGGGAGGTCCGACCCGAGGCACAATTATCGAGGAGCGAATCATGAAGAAGCAGGACGTCCAGGTCGGCGCGAACTACATTGCGAAGGTCAGCGGCAAATTGGCCGAGGTACGCATCACCGGCGAGAACCGTCACGGCGGCTGGGACGGGATCAACGTCGCGACGAACAAGACGGTCCGCATCAAGAGCGCCCAGCGACTGCGGGCCGCGGCGGGCAAGCCGAAGGCCAAGGCCGACGAGAGCATGGAGCACAAGGTCGCCACCGCCGCCGGCGAGGCATTGGCCGGCGCTGCCGCGGGCAACCCGCTGCTGACCGCCCGCGGGCCGGCGTTCACCGACGCGCTGAACGCCGCAACGGTCGGGCAACTCGAAGAGGCCATCAAGCACCCCGGCCTGCCCAACCAGTACCGCAACCGAATCGGGATCGCCCTGAAGCTTCGTACGATGCCCGCCGACGACGTGGCCAAGACTGTCGCCGCCGTCCAGCATGGCGACCTGACGAAGGGAGTCGAAGTGCCCATGCCGGTTGGTCGTCGGGCCGCCAAGGGGCGCGACACGTTGGCCCCCGCCGCGTCCGGGGCCGCCGGCTCGACCAAGGGCACCACCGCCGCAACTGGCCGCCCCACGGGCAAACAGGGCGGCCCTATCACGAAGAAGGCCAAAGCAGGCGGACAGATGAGCGGCCTGGACGCCGCGGCCAAGGTGCTGGCGGAGTCGGCCGAGCCGATGGACGCCAAGCAGATCGTCGAGGCGATGACGGCCAAAGGCTACTGGACCAGCCCCGGCGGCAAGACGCCCCACGCGACCATCTACGCCGCATGATCGTCGAGATCGCCAAGAAGGGCGACCAGGCCCGGTTCAAGAAGGTCGACCGCGGGCTGTTCACCGGGACCGACGCCGGCAAGGCCGCCGCCAAGTAAATCGCCACGCCCGACGCCCCCCTCCAGCCCCGGCCCTGCATGGGTCGGGGTCCTCTTCGGCATGATGTTGCTGTTGTTCGCGGCGCCCCTGTATGCGCCGGTGGGCCCGGCACGCTCAGCCCGGGCGGCCACGGAATGCCACGTGTTGGCCACAGGGCGAAGATGACGGCCAACTCGGCCAACGGACGCCATGGGCGGCCCCGAACGCAATACGGGCGAACGGGGCGGTCCTGGGCGGAATGAACCCGCCGGCGGTGCCGCGCATGAAACGGGCCACCGAACCGGCCTGGCGGCCTGCCCGATGGCCCATGCGCTGGGATGGGTGATGAAGCCAAGTATTGAACCGTGGCAGACGCGGCGAGTTCTTCGGATTTCGGGCCGGCCGGCACCGGTGGGCCACCATCCCCCGTCTGTGGGCCGCGGGCCGGGGCATCCGCGGCGGCAGGCCAGGCGGCGTTCACCACCATTGTTTGCCGTGTTCGCCGGGCATGGGGATCGGGTCTTCCCGTTTGTTGAACGGGTTGTTCAATCGGCGTGCTGACGCCCTTATCTTGTCGGTGAGCTTGTAGTACAGAACCTCGCAGCGCAGGGCGCCGTCCGATTCCGGCAGCATCGCCTTGGTGCAGCCGGCGCCGCGCCGCTTCACCCGCCACTTCCGTTTGCCATTCTTGTTGCGGTACACCTCGCGGAAGGATTTGCGAAGTTGCCGCACGGCCCCACGCTGGTCGGCGTCAGTCGGGCCCCACCTCTGATCCGGTTCGAGGTCGCCGTTGAACCAGTCCGCCTCGTTGATCAGCGAGCCATCGACGATGCGGTCGCGCTCCCGCTCCTCCTTGGTCTTGGCCCTGTCCTGCTGATCATCTTCCGGGACCGGCGCCCTGGGAATGTAGTCGTTGCGGGTGGCTGTCGATATCGGCATGCGCTCTTCGATCCAAGCCGGCAGCCAGACCGGCCGCCGCCAGTGGAGGGCAAAGAAGATGGGCCAATCGCGCTTGCGCCAGTGGCGGAGCCGCTTGAAGAACGCCTCGTAGTCGAGGTCGGTCCGGCAATCGACGCACAGGCCGCCACCCCAATCCGGTGGCGTCCACCGCCGACAGATGCCGCAACGAATCATGCCGCCGACGGGATATGCACCAGCCTTGCGGCAAACAAGAATGCGGCCGTGGCCGTCTCGCTTCCATTCGTGGCTTTCCGCAATCCACCAGCGGGAGCAGAACTCGTCCCGCAGCAGTCTGGCCTCGGAGAACTGGCTCTGCCGCACGCACGACTCATACCTCCCGGCGGTCACGAATCGTCCCCCGCAAACGGAATGCTGTCTCGAACATCGGGCGATTCGCCCCACTCCCGGCCGGCGAGCAGATCGTCGAAGTTCTTGGGCCTGCCTGGCTTGGGGGCCAGCAGCGGCATGACCTCCCTGCGGTAGGCGGCTGTCTTCTGGACGTCCCGTTTGCCGCACGGCCGGCGACGCTTGTCGCCGACATTCTCGGTGATCGCCGCCGCGATGGGCGTACAGCCGAAACGCCCTTCGAACCGCTGCTGAGCGCCATCGACGTAATCCAGGACATCCTGGGCCATGGCCAAGTACTCCTGGCGATTGGCCCGCAGGTGGGCGGCGACGTGATGATCGACCTCTCTTCCCGGCCAAGCCGGCGGGTCGCGGCGTTCCTTGTTCGCTGCGGACGGATCGGCGGGGGCCTGAGCGAGCGGGGCGGCCGCCAGCTCCCGCCGGACATACTGCAATTCGTGGATGTTGACCACGCCGGGGATCGTAAAGCCGATGGCGGTCGCCAGAAAGCTCTCTTCATATTCCCCGCCGCCGAAGAGCCGGATTTCCTTCTGCGTTGCGGTACCCGCCGCGCTGAGCCGGAACTCAACCGTCCTTTGCGGATAGGCGACGACGCGGCTGGTGAACTCCGGCACGGCCGCCTGGATCGCGTCGACGAGCTTCTGCTTGTAGTCACCCATGACGATGCAGACGACGTTGACCTCCGGCTCCGTCGGTAGCCCCCGGGCCAGCACCCGCAAGCGAAGCTCGATCTGCCCGCTGAGGACCAGTTGCAGAAAAGCCCCGCTCTGGGTGGCCGTCGCCTCATCCAGATTCACCGTGGTCCACTGCTCGGACGCCCCGTTCAGCATGAGCCACAGCAGTTGCTCGTGCGTATCGGGCTCGTCCGGCTCCTGATTGTCAGCTTCGTCGATCATCACGGCAGTATACCGCCGACCGGCGGGCTGGCCAATTCTGCATCCGGGCGCTGCCGGCACGTCTGGTTCCGGCGGGGACGGCCCTCGTCCCCGGCGGTCGTCTCCGGCTCGTCCCCGGACGAAGAACACGCGTAAGTCCTTGTCCCATCAGCGTCCCCGGAAAAATCTGGGGGACGATTGGCTCTGTTTATGTCAAGGCGATGGCGGGTATGTGCTTTGTTGTGTGCCGCACTTGGTGCAAGGGCGGTCGCCCGGGCGCGATGTGGCGGGACAACGAGCCGGGCGGATACCGCAGTACGGCACCAATCCTCATGGCGAACCTCATATGAGCCTCATGTGATCTTGTGTGGCGGCCGCGCTCTTCGGGCCCGACCGGCAATAAGCGTAGTGGAGGATGCGGAGTCGGGCCGGGGCCGGCACGGGGGCCTGGGAGCAGCGGTTTGGGCGGATGGGCCGGGGAACTTGCGGGTGGGCGGCGAGTTTTCCGGTCGAGCGGGTGCTGGTCCCGTCGGCGCCGCAAGCTCCGGGCAACCCGCTGCTTATGTGGCTACCCAATTGAGGGTAGATGCGGTCGGCCTAGGAATTTTGCTCAGAATCGGCCGGTCACGCAAAAAAACAGGAGTAGAGGGGACAGCGTTACGCCCGACGGTTGGTGCCCTGGCCAGCCATCCGGGCATTGAGCGGACAGGTTTTCGCGGCGACGGCATAGATAACCCAATAGGGGCCAAGCGTGCCCCTCGCGGTCGAGGGCCGTCCTGTACGCGGCGATGAATTTTCGGGAATTCGCGCGACAGATTCGACCCAGGTGCAGATGTAGAGGAATAGCCGGGGCGACGGCTTGGTGCCGTTCTGCCGGCCGGGCGGGCAGGCTGGGCGGCGACGGCATAGGTAACCAACGGTGGTGATGCGTCTGCGGCAGTCGCAGCCGACAGTGTGGCGGCGGGATTCTTCCGTCACTTCTCGCCTGGTTAGCACAGATAGAGAGAACCCGCCTTCTGTCCCCGCCGGGACGGCGGGGCGGTCACGCAGTGCTATTAGTGGCACAATTTTCGATTTGTGGCGGAAGACTTTTGACGGCTTGCATGGCGACGTTAGGTTTGAAGGCGGCACCATTCGACATGACAGAAAATGCATCGGGCAGCACAAGGGCGATACTCGGCGGTCCACCATTTGACAACCTGCGTCACCGACGCCTGAGGGGGGCCAGGCCGCCGACGATTCGGGCACGTTTCGGCGAAGCGACCGCCGCCTATTTTTGTGGCCATGCGGGAATCACCCGCGCTGGACGAAGGGAGCGTGAAACTGTGATCGGAACCAGGCAGGCTGCTGCGATTCTGGGGGTCAGGCCAAGTACGCTGTCGAAGGCGGTCTGGGACAACCGGCTTGCCCCGCCGACCAGGGGGCCGGGCGGGGCCTACATCTGGACCGAGGCCGACCTGCGCCGGGCGGCGTGGGTGCTGCTGAAACGGGACCTGGGCCTGGACGAACTGGCGATTGCGAAGGAGGCGGGCGTTGGTAGCCACAGTTGAACACCTTGATCGTCCGGAGTCGGCCGAATTGGGACAAGTCCCAATGCTGGACCTGCCGCTGGACGAGATCCGGCCCAGCCCGGAGAACGACCGGCTCTACCGGCCGATCGATCCGGCGGATCCGCAGATCGTCAAGCTGGCCGGCAGCATCGGCGAGCACGGCGTCCAGGAGCCGCTGCTGATCACCCAGGACGGCTGGATCATCAGCGGACACCGGCGGTTCGCGGCGGCCCGGCTTGCCGGGCTGGGGACCGTGCCGTGCCGGATCGCGCCGATCGTCAAGGATGCCGACCACGACCGGTTCATGACCCTGCTGCGGGAGTGCAACCGCCAGCGGGTCAAGTCGTTCGACGAGAAACTCCGCGAGGAGATCGTCTCGGTCAACCCAGATCGGGCGTACCGGTCGCTGATCGCCCACCGAAGCCGGCGGTCGGCCATCGCCGCCGACCGCATGGCCATCTGCGGCGCCACCCGCCGCGCCGAGATCACCGAAGCCAAGATGCCATTCGTGGACGCGATCAACAAGGTGCTGGACGACCTGGCGGCCTTCTGTCCGCTATCGGCCCGGCAGATTCACTATGCTCTGCTGAACGACCCGCCGCTGCGGCACGCCGGCAAGCCCGACTCGGCCTACCGCAACGACAAGGCGTCGTACAAGTCGCTGACCGAACTGCTGACCCGGGCTCGGCTGGTTGATCTGGTGCCGATGGATGCCATCGCCGACGAGACCCGGCCGGTGACCACGTGGAAGGTCTACCGGGATCCCCAGGACTATATGCGGGACGAGATGGCCGGCTTCCTCCAAGGCTACTGGCGGGACCTGCTGGCCAGCCAGCCCAATCACATCGAACTGGTGATCGAGAAGAACACTATCGCTCCGATCCTGATGCCGGTGGCGGAGAAGTACTGCATGCCCACGACGGTCGGCCGGGGCTACTGCTCCCTGCCGCCACGGCGGGACATGGCCAGCCGGTTCATGCGCAGCGGCAAGGAGAAGTTCATCCTGCTGATCGTCAGCGACTTCGATCCGGACGGCGAGGAGATTGCCCACTCCCTGGCCCGCTCGCTGCGCGACGATTTCGGCGTCCGGGGCATCGAGCCGATCAAGGTCGCCCTGACCGCCGAGCAGGTCGAGCAGTTCAACCTGGTCAGCGATACCGAGGCGAAACTGAGCAGCTCGAACTACCGCAAGTTCGTCGCCCGCTACGGCAAGGGCGTCTTCGAACTGGAGGCCCTGCGGCCCGCACAACTCCAGGCGGTCGTCCAGGCGGCCATCGATTCGGTGCTGGACACCGAGGTGTTCAACGCGGAGTTGGAACAGGAAAAGTCTGACGCCGCGTCCCTGGCCGGGGTTCGGGCCGTGGTGTGCAAGACGCTGGGAACGTGGAAGGCGGAGGGTGCCAATTGAACATCCAGGAATTCAAGTCGGAGGCGTGTCCGATCTGCGGCCACACCGGCTGGTGTGCCCGACGGGATGACGGGTTGGTGTTGTGCAAGCGCCCGCCCAGCCCGCCGGAAGTTGCGGGATATGTCTACAGGGGCTTGGCCAAGGACGGCCAGACAGGAGTCTACGTGGAGATCGGCAAAGAGCGTTCACGCCAGCAGGCCGGTGCGACGGCATCGCCGGCAGCGACGCCCAAGCCTGCCGCGACGGCGCCGAGCGCGCCGGCGGAGGATCGCCGGGCCCACCTGGCGACGTTGTTCTCCGCCAGCGTTGCGGCGTTGACGCCGGAGCGGCGGGCGACATTAGCGACGGAGTTGGGTCTGCCGGAGCCGGCATTGGGCGCGCTGTCGATCGGCTGGAGCGATTCGGCCAAACACCATGGCGACGCGGAAGTCCGCGGAGCATGGGTGCTCCCGGAGTATGACGGCCAGGGCCGCCTGAATGGCGTCACGTTTCGATTCCCGGCCGTGGCGGTCGCCGACAAGACCGACGGCAGCGGCAAGCCGCTGGGCACCAAGTCCGCGCCCAACGGTTACCATCGCGGCCTGACGCTGCCGGTGGGCTGGAAAGAGCTGCCCGATCCGGTCGTGATCGTCGAGGGCGCTTCCGACGTGCTCGCCGGGCGGGCTGTCGGGATCAACGTCATCGGCCGGCCGAGCAATACGGGCGGCGTCGAGCAGATCGCACAGGCGTGCCGGCACCGGCAGGTCATCATTCTGGGTGAGAACGACCGCAAGCCGGACGGTCGTTGGCCGGGTAAAGAGGGGGCCGACCTGGTCGCACAGCGGTTGGAGGCTACGTGGGATCGTCCGGTGCCGGTGGCGTTCCCGCCCGACGACGTCAAGGATCTGCGTGAGTGGGTCCGGCACTTGGTGCCTGACTGGCAGGCTGACGATCCTGCTGTTGCCCGTCAGACGGTCAGTGCGGCTATCGCGCCGCCTCCCCTGGTGCTGCTGGCGAAACTCGCGGACAAGCGCGGCCGGGCCACGGTCAAGGCGTTCCGGTGGGCCGACGGCACCGAGGGCGTTCCTATCCACTCCGACAAGCTGCACCTGGTCGAGGCGGCGGCCCGCAGGCGATTCGTCAAGGCGGTGGTCAAGGCCGAGCCGGACACGGACGCGGATGATCTGCACCGCCGCCTGCTGGCGCTGAAGGCGCCCGGAGGCAGCGCCGCGAAGTCCTCGGCCGCACCATCGTCACAATCATCATCGCCACAAGGCCCTGCCGCTCAGTCGGGCGCAGCGCCACTGCCAGCCGAACCCGGGGCCGCATCGGCGCGGTTGCCCCAGGTCTTTCTGCCCGGCGGCTCGACCACGATCCTGTCTGTCGGAGGCGGCCTGGGCCGGCTCCTGGCAGCGACGGGGAAGCATTTCATCAGGGGCGGCGCGACCGTCGCCATCGGCCATGACGAGGATGGGGCGCCGATCCTGGAACCGCTCAAGTCCTCCACCCTGGCCAGCGTGTTCGAAACGGTCGCCCAACTCATGTGCTACACCAAACAGGAAGGCGAGATGGTCCCGACGCCGACCGTCTGCTCGGAGCAGGAGGCGAAGCTGATCCAGCACGCGCCGTCCTTCCAGGCTGTGCTGCCGCCGATCCGCCTGCTCAGCCGTTGCCCCGTGCTGGTCGAGCGGGACGGTCAGTTGATCGCCATCAGCGGCTACGACGCGGCGTCTGGGATCATGGCCTTCGGCGAGCCGGCGGTTGACGTGCCGCTGGATGAAGCCGTCGCACTACTGGCCGACATGTTGTCTGATTTTCGCTTCGCTACAGCGGCCGACCGCGCTCGGGCCCTGGCGGCGGTCATTACGCCGGCGCTGGTATTCGGCAAACTGCTCGGCGGGCGGGCGCCGGTGGACCTGGGCGAGGCCGACGCCAGCCAGACCGGCAAGGGCTACCGCAACAAGCTGACCGCGGCCGTCTATCGTCACTACCCCAAGACGGTCACGCAGCGCAAGGGCGGCGTCGGCAGCTTGGAGGAAACGTTCAGCACCGCACTGGTCAAGGGACACTGCTTCATCTCGCTGGACAACGTCCGCGGCGAGATCGACTCGCCGGCCATCGAATCGTTCTTGACCGAAGATTCCTACCTGGCCCGCGTCCCGCACCAGGAGGCCATCGAGATCGATCCGCGCCGCGTGATCGTTCAGTTGACCAGCAACCGGGCGGATATCACCACCGACCTGGCCAACCGCTCGTCCTGCGTCCGCATCCTCAAGCAGGCCGAGGGCTACCGGTTCAGGCGATATGCCGACGGCGACGTGCTGGACCACGTCCGGGCCAACCAGTCGCAGTACCTGGGTGCAGTGTTCGCTGTCGTCCACGCCTGGCACCAGGCCGGTAAACCCCGCACCGACGAGTCGCGGCACGACTTCCGGCCGTGGGCCCAGACGCTGGACTGGATCACCCGGAACGTCCTGGGCGCCGGACCGCTGCTGGACGGCCATCGCGAGACGCAGATTCGCATGGCCACGCCGGTGCTGAACTGGCTGCGGGACGTGGCGATTGCCGTGCGTAACGCCGGCTGCCTGGATCAATGGCTGCGGGCCAGCGATCTGGTTGACCTGGTCGCCAACGCGTCGGACGTCGAGATACCCGGCCTGCCTGACGATGGCGACCTGACCGACGCGGTGGTGCGGACGAAGGTACTCCAGGCTGTCGGGCGGCGGATGGGCCAGTGCTTCGGAGCCCAGGCGGCACGACAGATCGACGGGTTCCAGATCGACCGTCAGGAGTCGTTCGACCCGGAGAACCGCCGCACGACCCGCGAATACCGCTTCGGCGAGGCCCAAACGGTTTGCGCCTATGCGCATCCGGCGTATAGGCGCACCATAGGCGCGGATTGCCCCACCGCTGTTAATAACGACGCCGAGCAGCACCCCGTCGCCTCCGCCGCCAGCCTGCCGGCCGCAAAGTGCGCCTATGGTGCGCCTATAGGTGCGCCTATGAGTGCGCCTATGAAATCCCCAGTTGCGCCTAATGCGCCTATGGGTTCTGTAATAGCCATGAGGGAGGTTCAAAATATGAGTGTTTTTAGAAATATGCATGAAAAAGGTGCGTGTATTGGAAAAGTAATGGAACCCATAGGCGCAATAGGCGCACCAGGCGCAGATCCGGCCACCGTCGCCGAGGAAGACGAGGTGCTCGTATGACCGGCACGACGACCGTATCGCCCGCCGAACTGCTCGTCGAACTGGAACGCCTGGGCGTGACCGTAACGCTTCGCGGCGAGCGGCTCAGCCTCCGCCCGGGGAGCGTCGTGCCGGCCGACCTGCTGGAAGCCGTCCGCGAACAGAAGCCCGAGTTGATCGTCCTCCTGGCTGATCCGCGAACGCGCTGGCGAACCCAGGCCGAGACGGTGCTGGCAGAGCACATTGACATCGACCGAGCCGACCTTCTCGACCTGTTTGCCGAACGCGAAGCGATCGCCAGCGTCGAGGGCGGACTGGACGACGACACCGCCGGCCGCCTGGCCTACCACTGGTTGCTGACAAGATTGGGACAAGTCCCGATTCGTTCGGGCATGACGGGAGGAACCGACAGATGAACGGAACCGCGGAACTGAGCAATGGTGTGTCTGGCGAGGGCAGCAACGGACGACTCGCCCTCCAACGGCATGGCGATGCGGTCTGCACTACCTGCGGCAGACCCTTTGTGGCGGTGCGGTCCGACGCCCGCCACTGTAGCCGGCGTTGCCGACAGGCCGCCTGGCGAAGGCAGCGATCCGACGGCGTTCAGCAATCGCGTCGCCGTCGCTGCCCGCGGTGCGGGCGCATCTTCGTTGCCGCCCGCACAGACGGTGTCTACTGCTCCAACGCCTGCCGCCAGGCCATGCACCGTCGGCGTGCCCGGCTCGACGGTGCGGTCGCATGACGGCAAGGGCGGCAGGGCTATCTGTCGCCATTATCCGTTACGGGTCCTACCTGGCGATGATTCTTCCTGAGGCCCGGGGGAGCAGTCGCGTTATTAGTTTCACTTTCTTTATTAACTCGGCGAACGCTTGGAGACGCCATGAAACTCAACGCAAAGCAGAAGATCGTGCTGGCCGGCGTGCTGCGGAGCCAGCGGGCGCTGGCCGGCATGGACTACCACGCCGCCGACTACGCGACGAGCATTCGGCGCGGCCAGTACCGCCTGGCAATCGTCCGGGCCCGCGACGGCGCGGTTCCCATCAACCTGGAGGGGTGGCTCGGCCGTCAGCCGACCGCCAGCGACAGGGTGATGTACTGCCGCGAACTTGACCGGCTGGAAATCATGGGCCTCCTGAGACGACTCAATTTCTACACCGACCGGCGGACAATGCGCCGGGCCTCGCACGTCAGGTTGACGGCCACGGGTCTGGAAGTGGCTGAGAGGCTGCTGGCTGAGGAACGGGCTGACGCCGGCAACCAAACGGCGGCCCGGAAAACAGAATCTTCGAGCCGCGTCGAGAGAGCGGATGATCTGGCCGAGCCTATCGATGTGGACGGCATCGATTGGTCGTCGATAACGGCGCTGATCGAGGCGCCCGCCGACCAGCCGGTCTGACCGTCTGGCTGCAACATCGTGTTGATCCTGTTCATGTCGAAGCGCCCGGCACGGCCGGGCCACCGTCAAGGAGGATGATGTGCGTAATCTCGTCGATCCCATCGAAACCATGTCGGCCGCCGAACGCCTCGCCGAGGTCAGCGAAATCCTGGCCGGCGGCCTGGTCCGCCGGCTGCGGATGAGGCAGTGTTCGCTGTCGGAACAGAGACGCTTTTCGACGCAGAATCCCCTTGAGCTTCCGGCGGATTCGAGGCTGACTGTCTCTGAGTCAAGAAAGGAGGCTCATGTATGGAACTGACTGTCCTACAACAAGTTGCAGCCATCCAGCGGATGCCGCTGGTCCGGCTGCGGGACAAGTGGCGTGCCTTGTTCGGCACCGACGCCCCAGCGTATAGCGCCGAGCAGATGGCCCGGCGGCTGGCCTGGCGGGTCCAGGAACTGAACAGCGGCGGGTTGAGCGAGCAGGCCCAGCGGACGCTGGCGCAGGTCGCCGCGGAGATAGCGCCGGCCGGCGCCGCCCGGCGCGCGGGACGGGGCAGGCGGCAGGCCAAGCCAGGGCTGGTGCCCGGCACCCGGCTGGTCCGCCTGTGGGGCGGGCGGCGGCATGAGGTCACGGTCGGCACCGACGGCACGTTCGAGTACGCCGGCCGGCGGTATCGGTCCCTGACCATGATCGCCAAGGTGATCACCGGCGCCCACCACAGCGGCCCGCGGTTCTTCGGCTTGACGGGCGGCAACAAGGAGGTGGCCAAGTGATCCAGACAGCAACATCGACCGGGCCGCGCCCCGTGCGGTGCGCGGTCTATTGCAGAAAATCGCACGAGGAAGGCTTGGACCAGGAGTTCAATTCGCTGGATGCCCAGCGCGAAGCCTGCGAGGCGTACGTTGCCGCCCAGCGCCACGAGGGCTGGCAGGTCCTGCCCACCCGGTACGACGATGGCGGGTTCACCGGCGGCAACATGGACCGGCCGGCCGTGCAGCAGTTGCTCAAGGACATCCAGGCCGGCCGCGTCGATGTGGTGCTCGTCTACAAGGTGGACAGATTGTCCCGGTCGCTGATGGACTTCGCCAAGCTGATCGGCCTGTTCGACCAGCACAACGTCTCGTTCGTCTCGGTCACCCAGCGGTTCGACACGTCCACCAGCATGGGCCGGCTGACGTTGAACGTACTGTTGTCGTTCGCCCAGTTCGAGCGGGAGGTCATCGCCGAACGCATCCGCGACAAGATCAGCGCTGCCAAGCGGCGGGGCCAGTGGATCGGCGGCCACCCCTTCCTTGGCTACGACATCGACCATACCGCGAAGAAGCTCGTGGTCAACGCCGAGGAGGCCAAACTGGCGAGACTCATCTTCCAGCGGTTCCTCAAACTCGGCTCGTGCAAGAAGGTCGGCCGCGAGATCAATGGCCAGGGCTACCGCACAAAGGTCTGGACCACATCCAAGGGCAAGTCCAACGGCGGCGGCGAGTGGCACGAGGTCAACGTCCATCGCATCCTGACCAACCCGAAGTACATCGGGGTGATCGACTACAAAGGCCAGCACTACGCCGGCCAGCACGAGGCGATCATCGACCAGGCGACCTGGGATAAGGTGCAGGCCCTGCTGGCGAAGAATGCCCGCAATCGGGCCAGCGAGACTCGCCGAACCACGCCAGCGCTGCTGAAGGGCATCCTGCGGTGTGGCCGTTGCGGCAAGGCGATGGGCGCGACGTTCACAAAACGCCGCGGCCGACGCTACCGCTATTACCTGTGCAATCACGCCGGGAAGTCGGGCTACGACAGTTGCCCGATTGGGTCCGTGGCGGCCGACCAGATCGAGGCGGCGGTGGTCGACCAACTCCGCGGCATCTTTCGTTCGCCCGAGGTCATCGCCGCGACCTACCGGTCGTTCGTCGAGCAGGCCGGCCAGCAGCAGGAGGGCCTACGTCGTGAGAAGGACGCCCTGGATCGCCGCCTGGTCGAGTTGAAGAAGATGGTCCGCAACCTGGCGAAGGTCACAGCCGACGGCCCCGCGGCCGCGGTGTCGGACGAACTGCGGAAGGTCAACGACGAGTGCGCCGCCGCCGAGTCCCGTCTGGCCGAACTGAACGCCCAACTTGCCCAGGAACAGGCGGCGTTGCCCGGCGAGCGGCAGGTGGCCGAGGCCCTGCGGGACATTGACCCGCTGTGGGCCGACCTGTATCCAGCCGAGCAAGGGCGGATTTTCCGGCTGCTGGTCGAGCAGGTGGTGATGGAGCCGGACTGCTTGACGGTGCGCCTGCGTCCGGCCGGCGTGGGCGAACTGGTCGGCGAGATGGCCGGTGTCGCGGATGGCGGTGTCATGGACGAGGACGCGGCAGACGTTGTGGAAAGGCTGGTGACGGCATGATTCGCAAAGCGGACGTGAACCTGGGGGCCGAGTTGAACCGCAAGTACCCCGGCCGCAAGGTCTGGGTTGATGGCGACGCCATTGTTATCCAGTTGCCGATGGCCCTGCGAAAGCGCGGCGGCCGGAAAGAGATCATATTGCCGGAGGGCACGGGCGCGACCGAGACGCCCAAGCCCACGCCTCGCCGCCCACTGGTCGTCGCCCTGGCCAAGGCGTTCAAGTGGCAAACCATGATGGAGACCGGCCAGGTCGGCTCGATCAAGGAACTGGCGGCGATGAACGGCGTTGACGCCTCCTACATCGGCCGCATCCTGCGGCTGGCGACCTTGGCCCCGGACATCATCGACATGATCCTGGCTGGCCAGGAGCCCGAGGGTCTGGCCCTCCGGAACCTGTCCAACCCGCCCATGGCGTGGCCAGAGCAGCGCAAACGGCTCCGCTTCAGGGAAAAGCAACGGTGACGAAAACACGCAAGAGGCTTAACTCGGCGGATGGCCGAGCCGCCTCAGAAGAATAGGTCCCTTACCCCCTGGCGGACTTGCCTGCACAAAACCGGCCGGGCGGTCGTTGGCCAAGTGTTGTTCGACCGAGTCGTGCAGGCAGCTGCCTACCTCATCCACTACACTCCGTCATGCGTACGACTACAGCCACCGAGCAGGAATCCAAAAAGTGCGTAGGAAACCAAGAGGAATACACATACTGGGATCCAGCCGAGATGATCATCCGCCCCAATGAGGCCTGTTGCAGCCATGCCACACATGAGCGAAATCATCAAGGAGATCAGGGCACGGCCCATCACTTTGACCACAATCCGTATTGGCCACGCTGCATCGCACATCAGAACGAGTCCGCCTGTCACTATAGCACACGGTGCTGCGGCAACTTCCAACACGGGCAGCATCAGATGTTGACCCATGACGACTAACCTGAAGGCAACGACGTACCCACAAATGCTGGCGACAACTGGAATTGCTCCCCAAAAGCGGTGCGAGCCTCGCATCAGCGTAAGGGGCCGCATGACGATCACCCCAAAAGAGAGACCCGCGCCAGCACACAGGAGCAGGCTGATCGGAAACGATCGAGCTACACCCAATTCCATGATAATGATCGCCGCCAAAACAGGAGGCACTAGGGAAACCAACGATAGCGCCATTGTCAGGTAGTTGTGCCGCAGCATCCTAGCCCTGCTCATTCACGAGTTTTACGCTGTTTTTTCATAAGAGCGTCCTCCGAAGTCCTGCATAATGCGGGTGCCTGAAACGCCCGCATATACCGGGAAGGGAGGCCGTTCCATGACAGACTGTCGCTAGCAACTTACCTTCTCCCTCCACGGCTGTAAAGCCATCGTCGCCCATTTTGCAGGGCAATCGCATCTAAAATAGCCACCCTTGCCTGGCTCCTCAGAAACGCGGATCTGCGGAGCGCGGACAGCGGATCGGGTGGAAGCCGAACGGCGTTTCCAACTTGGAAACGCGGAAAAAAATTTTAGATGCGATTGCCCTGGCCCATTTTGCCGGCGGGCGGATCATGCTCGAGGCCGGGTTGTTGTCAGGGGGCGCCCAAACCCTACCACCCAGACCTACCACCTGTAAAGCCCAGAACCGGCCCCATGAGGAGTCGGCGGTTGGGTCATGTAGGCTCTTCGGACCGCAATGTCGCGGGGCCGGAGGGTCGGGTGGCATGGCCAATCGACTCAAGATGGTGGCCGTTCAAGCCATTGTGTCGTTGCTGCTGGCCAACTGGCCGCAGCGTCGGATCGCCAGCGAGCTGGGCATAAACCGGGACGCGGTGCGGCGTTATGCCAAGCTGCTGCGGCTGGGCAAGCTGGCGGCCGTCCTGCCGCCGGGCTGGCCGAACCCGTCGGCTGATGGCGTTGGCCCAGGGCGAGTATGGCGACGGCGACGCCAGCCGGTTGGCCAAGCGGCTGCTGAAATACTGCGACAGCCTGTTCACGTTCCTGGATCACCCGGCGGTTCCCTTCGAGAACAACCTGGCTGAGCGGATGATTCGCCCAGCCGTCCTGATCCGCAAGAACAGCCAGTCCAACCGCTCCGAGAAGGGCGCCGCGACGCAGGCGGTGCTGATGAGCATTTACCGCACGCTCCGACTCCGCGGCCACGACCCCACCGACACCATGGTCGCCGCCCTGCGAACCTACCTGACCACCGGCCAACTCCCGCCCTTACCCGCCCCAGTCATTGCAGGCGGGTGAAGTGTTACCACTGACCCAAGGCAGAATCCAGCCTTCTCACAACGCGGCAACGTCCTTTGACTGCGGCAGTACCTCAAACTCATAGGAAGCCGCCTTCTGGGACGGTCGATGGAGCTTGCTTGATTTGGTCTGCATTGCAGGGACTGACCTCAAGCTCAAGCGAAACCTTGGTCAAATGGACGAACATATCACGAGCGTACCAGCGGCAATCACGAAAGAACGAACTCATCAAGGGGCCGGGTTCACACTTCTTCAGCACTCTATTCCACGCCTCCCCGGCAGCGTCCGCAACCTGGCATGGGATCTTGACGAAGCCGTGCTGCTCAACGTAGTCGGTGCCTGGGCCGCCTTGGGGCTTATCCTGCCATAGGGGCGCGGTCCGGAACCTGACTTGACCCTTCACGTTCCCCAATAACCCGACCCATCCGATTCCCGCAGGCGCGGCGTCAATGGCAGCGTACGCCCCCTTCCGTCCTTGCACCTCAATAATGGAATGCCCGGACAGACGGCACTTGGCATCCTTGTTGGTCAAACCGAGATAGCCCGGCCTCCGCCATACCCAGACGCTGCAATCCGACTTGGTGCAACACTCGCCGCTCTTAGTCTTGGCAATATCGCCGCCTATTACTCGAAGCCTTCCCTCCTTGTCATAGCAGCGATCCTTCATCATGCGGGCGATGGATTGGGATATATACTTGAAACTTGGCTGCAATTCAGCAAGAAGGACGGTGTTGTCCACGTACGGCATAGACGCAGGAGCGTTAGAACGGGCATCTGCATAGATATGCATCGCCTCGGTCCATATGTCAGGCGGGAGCGATTCGGTGGCCAAGGCCCCTCCGGCAAACAGAGTTTTGTAGACATCCTGCAGGGCTTTCAGACGATTCGGCTGAGTCTCAAGCCCGAATTGCCGATCGGTCTTTGCGGCAGCGTTGATGTAGTCGAACAGCTGATTGCGGATATCTCTCGCGAGTTCCCTGGTAGCAGCTTTAACTCTTGCCTCAAGAGAATCATCATTTAGGCCGAGAGGATCAATCGCAGTCGTTGGACGAGAACGTACATATTGGTAGAGGTCGGATCCGCTGATGTAACCGAGTGGGTCTCGATTGATCCACGAGCCTAGACTAACAGCATAGTATCGTGCCCGAACGTAGTTGAGCCCTGTTTCGGGATCAAAACGGTAGCCGCAGTAAAGGATTTCGTTGTGGTAGTTGGAGGTTGAGCGGGTATTGGTCCAAGTCCCATCGTAAATGGTGGTTCGGCCGTAGGGGCCGTAGACGTATCGTTCGACCACCGAGCCTGAGGCGTTGACGAGGGCAGAGACGTTCATGTTGGCGTGGTTGCAATAGTACAACTCCTCGCCACTGTCTGTGAAGTCTCCGTCGTCGTCCTCGTCGCGCCAGCGGCAGACGGGGGCGTCTATGTAGCGGATGTCCCACAACCACTGGACCTTGGGGGCGGTGGCCACGGCGGTCTTGTCGGCGGTGGCCGCGGCGAAGCGTTCCTCCAGGCACTGCCAGGACTCGTTGTAGTAGTAGTCGGTGCGGTCCCAGTCTTCGCCGTTGGGCACGATCTTGGCGATGCGGTAGCCGCGGCCGTCGTACTGGTATTCGGCCACCAGGCTGTCAGCCGTCTGGCCCTCGTCGGGGTCCGTGACCAGCGCGCCGGCGTTGCCGTCGCCCGTGCCGTCATCTTTGTAGACCTTGACCAGGCGGTTCCAGCCGTCCCAGACGCACAGCAGGGCCGAGGTGGCGGTGGCCTCGTCGCCGGGCTTCGGGCCGTATGTCATGTTGCCCGCGGCGTCGTAGGCAGGGGTGACCCAGGTCGGCGTGCCGTTGTTGCCGGCGATGTCGGTGATCTCGTTGACGGGGTTGTTGGTGCGGGACTGATCCAACGTCGTCGCCCCGGTGGCCTTGACCACCAAGCCCCCCCAGTTGCCCAACTGATCGAGGGTCCAGGTCTGCTGGTCGGCTGGGGTGTTGGCGATGCCGGTGTAGGAAGGATAGGTGCCGGCCAGATGGCCGCGCTTGCTGTCAGCCAGCCGGTCCAGGCCGTCGTAGAGGTAGAACTCGTCGAGGGCCTTGGAGCTGTCCGAGGCCAGCTTGTTCTCTTTCCAGACCCGGTTGCTCGCAGCGTCGTAGCCGTAGCGGAAGCGGTCCTTGGTGACCGGCGTGCCCTGGGTGTCCCGCCAGGTCTGGTCGATGACCCGCCCGAAGCGGTCGAGCCCGGTGTAGCTGCCGCCTGAGCCGTAGGTGAGCGTCAGCCCGTTGGTCACCGCGGGATGTGCGACCTGGACGATGGCGCTGGCCCCCAAATACGTGTAACTGGCATACTTGTCCGAACTGCTCGGGCTGGCGCTGGTGGCGATGTTGTCCAGCCGGTTCAGCCGACCCCCGATCGACCCGCTGGCCGGGTAGTTGTAGTATACCGCCCGCTGGGTAGACGGTCCGGGGTAGGTCACGCTACTCAATCTGAGGTAACTAGCCATGTCGCCAGAGGCCCCGTCGGCGTAGGCGTAGTCGACGTGAGGGGACTGGCTGCCGCCGCTGATGACTGCTGAGCCGGCGTGGGCCTGCCAGGAGGTCATCACCGGGCCCCAGTCGTCATAGGCGAAGGCGACCTGGTTTTTGACGTTGCCGCCGGTGGCGGCGTCGTAGCTGGAGACGCTGGCCAGCCGGCCGAGCTGGTCGTAAGTCCTTCCGATCCGGCGGATCGCTCCGTCGAAGTGGACGTCATTGGCCGGCACGGCGGTCAGGGCGTCGGTGAGCGGCCGGGCCAGGTCGTCGTAGGCGTAGGTGTGCTCGACGCCGCGCTGGTCGGTGCGTGTGGCGGCCGAGCCGTCGGCGTAGTAGGTGACCTCGACGTGGTCGGCGCCGGTCATGGCGTTACTGGTGACCGTATCGGCGCTGTCGGGGTAGATGACCCCGCGGAGGCGAGCGTTGTCGGGGACGGGGCAGCCCTTGTCGGTCAATTCGGCGGCGTAGACGTAGCGGGTGACCTGGTTGTCGGCCGAGTTGCCGTCGCCGTTGGGATCGAAGGCGATCAACTGGGTGACCTGTCCGGCGTCGTTGTAGACGTACTTGGTAACGCGGTCCTTGGAGGTGTCGGTGGCATCGCCGGAGCCGGACTCGCTGCCGCCGTCGGTGGCGGCAAAGTCGTCCCAGTTCTCGGCGACGTGGGTCCGCCGGCCCTTGGTGTCGTAGAAGGTCCGGGTCTTGTGCCCCTTGTTGTCGGTGACCCGGTCGTTGCGGCCGTAGCCGTCGTACTGGAGGGCGGTCAGGATGTAGTCGCTGGTCCCGGCGGCCATGGCGGCGGTGGCATAGTCGCTGCCCGCCCCGGCGCCGTCGAAGTCATAGGACCGGCTGGTGATGGCCGTCCCGCCGTTGGTGCCGTAGTCGGCGGCCCACTTGACCCGGCCGACGTCGTCGAACCAGGTGACGGCGTAGGAGACGCGGGCGTTGGAGGGGGTCAGGGCGCCCGTGCCGGCGGCCCCGTCGTTGCGCTGGTAGGAGGCGGTCATCCAGACCCGCCCGGTGGCCGGGTCGTAGGAGGGGACGGTCTGCTGGACGACGGTGTCGTCGGTGACGCTCAGCGGGTCGTCAGTGTCGCCCTCGTCGGTGCCGACGTAGGAGCCGGTCAGCCGGCCGTAGTCGTTGTAGACGGCCTTGGTGAACGCCCCGTTCGGGCCGGTGGTCCTGCGGAGTTGGCCGTAGCCGTCGTAGTCGTAGGCGGTCTGGAGGTAGACGCTGGTGTCGGCCTTGTAGGTCCGGCTGGTGGTGGGGTAGATCGAGTCGCCGTAGAGGGTTTCGCTCCGGGTCAGCAGGTCCCAGTTGGCCCCGTCCTTCTTGCTGGTGGTGGCGGTCAGGACCCGGCCGAGGGCGTCGAAGGTCTGCTCGGATTTGGTCTGGACCAGGTCGCCGGCGCCGTCGGGGTCGGGCAGGACGGCGGCCGACTGCCGCCCGGCGCGGTCGTACTCGTAGGTGGTCAGGGCGAAGGCGGAGGTGCTGTCGGTGGCCTTAAGGACGCTGGTGCCGGTCAGGTAGGGCCGCTGGGTCCCGCTGCCGTCGCAGGCGGTGTCGTACCAGTCCTTGCGGACGGTGACGGCGTTCGCCAGGGAGGTGCCCCGTTTGACCTGGGTGACCCGGCCATCGGAGTCGTAGACGCTGGCAGTGACGTTGACGACGGTGTCGGCCCCGCTGCCGCCGACGGCGTCGACGGTTAGGGCCTGGGCGTAATCGGTGTCCGCCTCGTCGGGGTCGTAGCAGACGTAGTCGGCGACGGCCCGTCCGGCCCCGTCGTAGACGATCTTGCTGAACAGGCCGGCGGGGTCCTTGGTCTTGACTTGGTTGCCCCGGGCGCCGTACCAGTAGTTGGTGGTCAGCTTGACGGTGGGGGCATCGGAAGTGACGTCGTAGGTCGACTGACGGCAGGTTCGCCCCTGCTGATCGTAGCTGGTTTCCTGGACGGCCCGCAGTTCGTAGTTGCCCCCGCCGTCGATGGTCCAGTCCTCGTCGGCGTCGGCGTAGGTCTCGGTCTTGAGCAGCCGGTCGAGGTTGCAGTAGGTGTACCGGGCGGTGATGTCGCCCGGTACGCGGGTCTGCTCCAGCCGGTCGCGCCAGTCGTACTGGTTCAGTTCAGTCAGGTAGTCGTTGGCCCCGCTGTCGAAGTAGGTGCGGCTGGCAGTGAGGTTGCCGTCGCCGACGGCCTCGGTGCCGCTGCCGGGGGAGGTCTCGTCGTAGAAGTTCTCGGCCACCTTGTACATCGTCGGGTCGGTGTCGTAGATCGTAGTGGTCTTCATGACGTGGCTGGCGCTGCTGACGCCGCGGTAGACCGCCTTGACCCGGCCGAGGGAGTCGTAGTCGGTGCGGGTGACCTGTTCGACGCAGCCAGTCAGGCCGGCCGCGTCGGTGCCGCTGACGACCCCGATGGTGCGGATGGTCCGCCCCAGGGAGTCGTAGCGGTAGAAGGTCCGCTGGAAATTGGCGCCCAGGCTGCCGAAGCCGGAACTGGGAATGGTGTGGTAGCGGTCCGTGATCTCCAGCATCCCTGAGACAGCGTTGTAGGCGTAGCGGGTCCAAGCGGTGTAGTCGTCCTGCGTCTCGCCCCCGTCGCTGCCGGTGGGCAGGGAGCCACTGGTGCCGATGGTCACCCCCGTCGGGTCGACCGAATAGGCGTCGGTCGTCCGGCCGTCATCGTCGGTCTTGCTGATCTCGATGGGCAGGGCGCAGGTGTGATTCGTGGCGTCCCAGGCCGGGTAGACCCGGGTCTGGTTGTCACCGTAGGCGGTGGCGGTGACCAGCCCCTCGGGGTCCTGGACGCTCACCTGGCGGCCCTGGTCGTCATAAGTGTACTTGCTGACCAACTGGAGGGCGTCGCCGGCGGTATAGCTGAACGGGGGCGTCCCGCTCCAGGCCACCCAGTCCGGGTCCGAGCCGTTGGTGATATGGGCCGGCAGGCTGTCGGTCTTGACGTCCACCATCATGTAGCCCGTCCCGCCGGTGTGGGCGTTGTGGGCGTAGTAGTTGACGTGCCCGTCGCCGTCCTGCGTCCAGCGGAGGTGGCCGCTATCGTCGTAATACTCGGCACCGGTCACCGCCGTGCCCGGGCCGTTGCGGTCGGTCGTCACGATCGGGTAGGTCGTCGTGCGGGTCTTCAGCTGCTGGTTGCTGTTGCCGGCGGTGTCCCAGAAGGTGTAGGCGTAGCTGGTCGTCAGTCGGCTGGCGTCGGTCTTGGAGGTTGTCTCCACCGGGTAGGCGTAGTCAGTCACCGGCAGATAGGTGGGCTGGTTGGCTGAGCCGTCGCCGTATTCGGTGACGTGCAGGTAGTAGGCGTCGCCGGTGCGGCCCTGCTTGATCCGCTCCTCGATCTGGTAGCCCTGGGCGTTGTAGGCGTAAAGGGAGATCCGCCCGGCCGAGGCGTTCAGGATGTCCGTGTTGGTCCAGTCGGTGGCTGTCTTGGCGGCCAGGAACGTGCGGACCTTGGCCAGGCTGTCGATGCAGGTGTGGGCCGACGGGGGCCGGCTCTCGACCACCTGGTTGACGTCGTTGGTGGAGGTATCCTTGGTCTCGCCCAGCACCGACGAACTGCACCAGTACTTCGGCGTCGCCCCATCCGGGTCGTCCACGGTGATCTGCCGCAGCGGGATGCGGTCCTTGTTGACCGCCGTGATCCGCCGCGTGCCGTCGTCGGCGGTGTCCTCGACGAGGATCCGGGTCACCGCGTTGGGCCCCGACGTGGCCGGGTCGTACTTGTCCATGTAGAAGTAGGTCCGCGTGCCCAGCGCCCCCGCCGTGACGCTGCGGATGGTCTCGGACCGCAGGTAGCCGGTCTCGTCGACGTTCGTCCCGCCGTAGGCGTCCTGGAGGTCCTCGTTGTCGCCGCCGACCCCGCCCTCGGCCGTGTCCACGTCGGTGGTGTCCAAGTTGCTGGTGTAGTAGCGGTAGGTCGCCGCGGCGTAGTCGCCCAGCGTCGTGCTGCCGGTCACGATCCCGCTGTCGGCGGTGGCCAGCAGTTCGCCCGCCGTCTTGTCCCCGTCGGCCATCGCCTTGGCCACCGCCGCCGGGTTGATCTGCATCTTCAGTTGGCCGGCGGCCCCGTCGGCCGACCCGTCGCGGTAGTAGCGGTACATCGTGGTCCGCTGCACCGAGAAGTGGGCGTCGGACGATTGGTTCAGGTCGTCCCCCGTCCCCCGCCTGAACGTCTGAACCATGATCAGGTCCCCGTTGCTCCCGCAGTCGGTCGAATACCCGCCCCCGTCCTTGTAGTAGGTGTAGCGGACCCGCTGAATGACCTGGCCGGCGCCGTTGTGGACCTCGATCGTGTCGATCTGCCCCACGTTGGTCCCCGAGGGAACGTAGCCGTAGTCGACCGTCCAGCCCTGGGCGGTCGTCACCGACGTGATCCGGCCCCCGGGCGCGGCCGTGTCATAGAGATACTGAATGCTCTCCTGTCCGTTACGATCGGTCTGTGACTGGATAATACCCCGACTGTTGGCCGGCCAACTAGCGTCGAAGTCGCGGAACATGAACTGCTCGCCGCTGTCGGTCATTTTGAGCAGGAAGACCTTGTTGCCGGTGTCGTGCGTCAAGTTGGCATGGAAGTCATCGGGGGGCATATAGCTGCCGCCACTGAACGTGAAGACCCGCTTGCTGACGTGGCTGCGGTACAACTCCACGCTGCCCGAATCGCCCGGTGCCAGGAACGCCGTCAACACGTCGGCCCTCCACTTAGTGCCCTGGATATAGGTGCCGCCCGCCAAGCTGCTGGAATAGCCGCGAACCTGCAACCATGAAGGTGAAGAGGCCGGAAGGGCAACGTCCGTCTGACGCATGGTCACGTCCCCGGCAGCCCTGTCGGCTGGCTCCGCGTTGGGTCCGGACCTGGAGCCTCCACAGCCAGTGCCGCTGCCCGCGTCACCTTCGCAAGGGCATTCACATCGAGTCTTGGTATTCGGCGTGTTGTCGGGTTTCACGGGACTGCCGGCCTGAGGGCAGGCCATTGCCGGCAGGGACAGTGCCAGCACCAAGACAACTGTCAGAGAGAAGCCGATGTAGCTACGGTATGATTGCTTGCTGAACATGGTTTGCACTCCCTATACTGCGTTGGTTCCTGTTGGTAGCGGGAACAGATCCGGGAGGCCGGACCGACGAGGCCCGGCCCCCGGATCACCAATCCTCCGATCACGGTTACTTCTCCACCTGCCCGGCCAGGGCCGTCATGGCGGCGGCCTGCTTGGTCAGCGCCGCGGCGGCCTTGGGGTCCTTGGCCTGGGCCGCCTTGGCGGCGGCGTCGAACGCCGCGGCAATCGCCTTGACGCGAGCGGCCTGCTCGCGGGCGACCTGCTGCCGCTGGGCCTGAATCTGCTGCATCAGCGGGGCAACACCTGCGACCGACTGCGGCTCGGCGGCGAACGCCGTCGGCGGCACGGCCGCCAGCAGCTTCAGGGCGCCGGTCGAGTCCCCGGCCCTGGCCATCGCACCGGCGACGGCGACATACACCGCCGGCCCGGCCTTGGCGGCCTGGAGCTTGCCGGGAACGTCAGCCGAGTTGCCCGCCGCGACCATCGCCGACCCGCAGGCCGACAACATCTGGTCGCGCTCCGCCGGCGTCTTGACCGCCTGGGCGGTGGCCGCGAAGACCTCGGAGGCCTTCTCGGGCTGTCCGAACGCGGCCAGGGCGGCGCCGCGGATGTTGGCCAAGGCGACGCTTGCCGAACGCGACTGGGCCAGGGCCTCGGCCTTGGCCAGCGTCTGACTGGCCTGCTCGGCCTTACCGGCCTTACGCAACGCCCCCGCCAGGTCGTAGGTCAGGGAGATGCCGGCCAGGACTTCACCATCGGACGTGGCCGCTGCGATGGCTTGCTCGGCCAACGCACCGACACCGTCAGTCACACCGCGGGCCAGCAGGAACCGGCCCTTGGCAATGCCCATCGCCGCCGCGGCCGGCTTGCCCACCTCGGCCAGCCGATCGAACACGTCCGCCCCGGCACGAGGAAGCTGTGCCTCCACCTGCGTGGCCAACCGAGACACGGCGGCCACCCAGGCGGCCCAGTCACCGACGGAACCGGCCCGTGCGGCCGCATTGCGGAGTTCCGCCTCCGCCGCACCCAGGTTGCCGGTGGCCAGCCGAAGGTTGGCCACCTCCATGCAGGCCGAGAACTGCTTGATCCCCGGGGCGACCTTGGCCATAAAGTCGATCACCGGCACGGCGTCGGCCTTGGCGGCCATCATCGCTCGCGTCACCGACACCGCCGTCTGCCAGACGGCAACGACTTGGTCAGGCTGCTTGGCCTGACCGTTGGCCTCGGTCAAGGCGGTGACCACCTTGGCCGGGTCGGCCAGCTTCTCGGCCAGGCGGACCTCGGCCAACTTGCTGACGAAGGCGACCCGCGCCGCCAGTTCCGCCGTCACCGCCTTGGCCCGCGCGTCCTGGATGGCCTTCAGGGCGGCGTCGACGTTGCCGGCGACCACCTGGCCCTGGGCGGCAGTGATCTGGGCGTCCACCGCCTTCAGATCAATCACGTTGCTGGTCTCGGCGCCCAGGGCCGGGACCGCCATGGCGGCGGCCAGGGCCGCCACCAACACCGACTGCATCACTCTTCGTGCGTTCATGACTGCTGTCCTTTCCGATGAAGATTCCGCTCGCCTCGTCCGCCCGGCCGGAACACCCGACGGGGCACTATCTGCTGTGTCACGTTCTCTCGCAGGCCGGGGGGCCGCGGGCCCGCCTTGGCCGATTGCGTTTCATCTCGCTCCCCGATGTAAGTCGTCCTCCGCTCCAAACGTGACACGCTAAGGTCGCGTCTTTTGCCTCAGGCCAACCTCCTGCCACGTTCCGTCCGGCCACACTTGCTCTCCCCTTATCCCCGGCGCATATGCGCCAGCGGCCGCGCATACCGGGGGCGGGCCCTGCTGCCATAAGGAGTTAGGGGCGCATAAGATTTGCGAAAGTCGGGTGTATCAGGGGCGGGTACTACAGGTCAGACGGCCAAGGCGACGGGCGGCGGTTCAAGGATTGGAACCCGGAGACCGCGGCGGACTGGCAGCCCGCCCACGCTCAACCGAATCCCCGAAACCTTGCAGTCACGTCGCCCTCCGGGTACAACCATCACTCATGAATCCGCTGGAAACCTACCTGATCGCCATGCGCGATATTCGTTCTCTGGGGGCCGCTGTTCCCGAGACATCCTATTACCCGCCGCTGGCCAACCTGCTCAACGAGGTCGGCAAGCGGCTCAAGCCCAAGGTTCGCTGCGTCATCAACATCGCCAACCGCGGCGCCGGCATCCCTGACGGCGGGCTGTTCCTGCCGGACCAGTTCCAACGGTCGGCGGCTGAGCCGCTGCCCGGCCAACTGCCCGCCCGTGGGGCGATGGAGGTCAAATCGACATCCGTCGCCGCTGCCGACGTGTCTGAAACCGATCAGGTCGCCAGGTACTGCAAGAAGTACGGCGTGGTGCTCGTTACCAATTACCGCGATTTCGTGCTGGTCGGCCAGGACGGGTCGGGCAAGCCGACGCCGCTGGAGGCTTACCGCCTGGCCGACAGCGAGGCCGATTTCTGGTCAGTCGCCGCTCACCCCCGCAAGCTGGCCGACCGGCACGGCCAGCGGTTTGTCGAATACCTCGCCCGTGTCATGCAGCACAACGCCCCGCTGGCAGACCCGAAGGATGTGGCCTGGTTCTTGGCGTCTTACGCCCGCGACGCGCTGGCCCGGATCACCGACAGCGATCTGCCGGCGCTGGCGGCGGTTCGCGAGGCGTTGGAAAACGCCCTTGGCATGAAGTTCACAGGCGACCGGGGCGAGCATTTCTTCCGCTCCACGCTGGTGCAGACGCTGTTCTACGGCGTCTTCTCCGCCTGGGTGCTCTGGCATCGCGAGAAACCCACCCGCCGCGACGCCTTCGACTGGCGCGTCGCCCCGTGGACGCTCCGCGTTCCGTTCATCCGGGCGCTGTACGACGAAGTGGCCACGCCCACCAAGCTCGGGCCGCTCGGCCTGGTCGAGGTGCTGGACTGGACCGCCGCCGTGCTCAATCGCGTGGACCGCCGGGAGTTCTTCCAGCAGTTCCAGGACGAGCACGCCGTGCAGTACTTCTACGAGCCGTTCCTGGAGGCATTCGACCCGGAGTTGCGGAAAGAACTCGGCGTCTGGTACACCCCGCCGGAGATCGTGCAGTATCAGGTCGCTCGCGTCGACACCGTGCTGCGAGAGGAACTGGGCCTGCCCGATGGCCTGGCCGACCCGAACGTCGTAGTGCTCGACCCTTGCTGCGGGACCGGGGCCTACCTGGTCGAGGTTCTCCGGCACATCGCCGGCACGCTGAAGGACAAGGGCGGCGACGCCCTGGTCGCCTCCGACCTGAAGAAAGCCGCGATGACGCGGGTGTTCGGCTTCGAGATTCTGCCGGCCCCGTTCGTCGTCTCGCACCTCCAACTCGGGCTGATGCTTCAACGGGCCGGCGTGCCGCTGAACGCGAAGAAGAGCGAGCGGGTGGGCGTCTACCTGACCAACGCCTTGACTGGCTGGGAGCCGCCGAAGGAGCCGAAGAAACTGCTGTTCCCCGAGCTGGAGGCCGAACGGGACGCAGCCGAGAAGGTGAAGCGCGACGCAAAGATTCTGGTCGTCATCGGCAACCCGCCATATAACGGCTTCGCCGGCGTGGCCGTGGACGAAGAGGCCAAGTTGATCGAGCCCTACAAGGCCGGGCTGAAGGAATGGGGCATCAACAAGAACTACCTGGACGACCTCTACGTTCGGTTCTTCCGGCTGGCGGAGCGACGGATCGCCGAGATGTCCGGCAAGGGTGTCGTCTCGTTCATCTCCAACTTCTCGTACATGACCGAGCCGTCGTTCGTGGTGGTCCGGCAGCGATTCCTGGGCGAGTTCGACCGGCTCTGGTTCGACTGCATGAACGGCGACAGCCGGGAGACGGGCAAGGTTACGCCCGACGGCAAGCCCGATCCGTCAGTCTTCTCCACCGAATACAACCGCGAGGGAATCCGCGTCGGCACGGCAGTGTGCGTTATCGTCCAACGAGATAATCGGGACGCGAAGCCCGTCGTTCGGTTCCGACATTTCTGGGGTGCTGAGAAACGCGGGGAATTGCTCGCCAGCCTACAATCGTCAGACTTCAACGGCCAGTACAAGCCGGTTCACCCGGCGACGGAGAACCAATTCTCCTACCGGCCCGATTCGGTCGCCGAAGGTTACTATGACTGGCCGACGATCCCTGAACTGGCCGAGGCGGACCCGTCGCTTGGTCTGAACGACAATCGTAAGCAGGGGGTCCACGCTATCGACCGAGAAGTCATCGCCGACCGAATGCGGACATATTTCGATCCGAAGGTCAGCCTTGCCCAGCTTGCCGACATTCATCCTGGCCTCGCCACGGACGCCGCCCGGTTCGATGCGGCGGGGACCCGCCAGGAACTACTGCGGCTCGGCGGCTTCGAGGAGTCCAAGCTCGTCAAGTTCTTCTTCCGACCATTCGACGTGCGATGGGCCTACGTTGAAACAAGGGCGAAGCTTTGGAATGAGGTCCGGCGTAGGCTCGTCGAGGATTACTCGGAAGACAGCCGGTTCCTGCTGGTCCGCTGCCACGCTCCCAAATCCATCGACGGGGCCAGCCTCTACTTCGGCCGGTTCCTCGGCGATCAGCACGTGATGCACAAGGACGCCTACTTCATCCCGCTCCGGCTTCGTCAGAGCGTCGATGGCGGACACCTCTTCGCCGGGCCGGACCACTGCCGAGCAAACCTGTCAGCCCGCGCCCGCGAATACCTGGTCAGCATCGGCATCGCCGACCTCGATGCCAACGAGGAATCGGCGGCGATGATCTGGATGCACGCCCTGGCCATCGGCTACAGTCCCGCTTACCTTGCCGAGAACGCCGACGGCATCCGCCGGGACTGGCCTCGGATTCCGCTGCCGAAGGACCGCCGGCAGTTTGAAAAGTCGGTTCAACTCGGCCGGCAACTGGCGGCGCTGCTGGACCCGGAGGCCCCGGTGCCGGGCGTGACCGCCGGCCGGATCGAGCCGCTGTTCAAGACGCTCGGCGCGGTTTCGAAGGTCGGCGGCGGCAGCCTGGACCCGGAGGCTGGCGACCTGAAGCTGACCGGCTGGGGCTACCTCGGCCAGGACGGTGTAACTATGCCGGGGCAGGGTCGAGTGGTCACGCGAGACTACGAGAAGACCGAGCGGGCCGCCGTTGCCGAGGCCGCCAAGGCCCGCAGCCTGTCCGAGAAGCAGGCTCTCGACCTGCTCGGCCCGGACACCCGCGACATCTACCTGAACGAGACGGCCTACTGGAAGAACGTCCCGGCCAACGTGTGGGACTACTGTATTGGCGGTTTCCAGGTGCTCAAGAAGTGGCTGAGCTACCGCGACGCCGCGATCCTCGCCCGCGGCCTGACGGCCGACGAGGCGCGGTACTTGGCCGATGTAGCACGCCGCCTCGCTTGTACGCTGCTCGTACAGCCGACGCTGGACACGAATTACACGGCCGCGAAGGACGCTTGCGCCGCGCCGGCGGTGAACCCAAGGGCGGGCGGATAATGTCAACCTACTTCCTGGCAGTGCGTTTTCCACTGGAGGTGCTGGGCAATGCTCCCCCTGATCGCACCGCCCCATCTGCGCCTGAGCACGAACAGGATTCACACGTCTTCTTCTTGACCGACCTACGGGCCATTGCCGACAGACTGGTTGACCTGTTCCGGCAGGAGGAGCCGGACGCTGCTTGGCAACGAGCTGCCTATAAGCAGGCGTCCAGATCCGGCCCCAATCCACTATCGCCGCCCATCTTCGAGGTAGTGGACGGGGCAGATCACGGCCCTACCGAATGCGTTCGTTTCCACCAGGAGGTGCGGCAGCTCGCGGAGATCGCACCGAGCAGTTTCCTCGATCCCGACGGCTGGGAACTGTTGGGTTTTCCAAACGATCCGCGAACGGTCCTGCTGGTTCGGCATTACGACCAGGCTCGCAAGTGGGAATCATTCTTGCGCAAGGAACTGCCCAGCGTCTCGCGACCGCGCGCAAGGCGACCAGTATGGCCGCGCCGGAACGTCAAGTCCGAGGCGGCCGCTCCGGCAGTGGGTGAGCGAGTCTGGATATGGGCGCTTCGGCCACTGGAACGTGACCACACGCCGAACATGTGCTGCTCCATCGATGAGTCCCCCGGCTGTGTCGTGCAGATGGTTCATAGCGAGCGAACCGGGGCGGCCATCCCCGCCGGCCTGATGCCAGATGGCACACCAGTCAATCGGAAGCCGCTGGCTCCAACACTGGCAGAACTGCGGGATGGCAAAACGCCTGACAGCGGTTGGTGCGTCTGGCATCGATACTACCGCCCATCTGACGACGACTTGTCAATCCTGGCTGCTGTCTACCCGGGCAGTGACCCCAACAATCCGAACTGGCTGAACGTCAAGCGGGATCTGGTCTGCGGTGGGCACGCTCCCGATTCGTTGGCGAAAATGGAAGGCCCCGTGCTTCTTGGCCTGCTCGCCGAAGCCAGACGTATGACCGTTGCCGCCAGGACACGACGAGGCAAGGGCGGACCAGCATCACGAACCCGAACGCCGAAGCCCCGCGGCGGGGGACTTGGCAAGAGCCAGGAGAAAGCGATGAACAGGCCGAATCGTCGGTCCCTATCTCGTGCCGATGAAGCGGAACTGCTCGCCAAGTGTCGGCGACGCTGCTGCGTCTGCCTGGCGTTGGATCACGACGCATCGGAGAAGAAGGGACAACTCGCCCACCTTGACCATGATCGCTCCAATAATGAAATCGACAACTTCGTCTACCTCTGCCAACTCCATCACGACACATACGACTCCAAAACGAGCCAGACCAAGAACCTTACCGAGGACGAGGTGCGGCTCTATCGGCAGAAGCTGCACGACGCCGTAGCACGAGGAGAAGTGCCCTTGCGGCAGGCCCCCGCCATCCTCAGATTCCCGGCTGGACGGGCTGGCCCGTTGAGCGTCAGCGGCGACAACAACGTCGTGGCCGGGGGCGACGTGAACTACACCGTGAACATGCCCAGGCCAAAGAGAGGCAAGGGACGTTCGGCGACCCGGCCCCCGATAATCCCAGGAACGGTCTCGGAAGATGCACGGATGGTCGGGTATCTGAACTACCTCGTCCGGCGCTACGAGAAGTTCAAGAAGTGGGACTGTGATCGTAGCGGCACACGGATGGGCTACGGGGTGATCCGCAATGCCTACGAGGACGAACTGCATTACAAGGTGATCCACACGCCAGTTTCCCTGTTCGAGCAAGGGGCGAGGTTCCTGCAACAGCGGATCGAGAACACCCGCTTGGGAAGGATGAAGCGAGGCCAGAAGTTGTACAGCCAGTTCGACGACTTCGACGAACGCACAAGCAACGACGAAGGAATTCCCGGCTGAGCCGTCTCCAATTTCGATGGAACGCTTGCTACTCCCTGCGCCCGGCATCGAACTTTGCTCGGGTCCGATGAGCGTTTTTTGGCAACTCGCGACGGACAAGCTGCTTACGTCTCATCGGACTCGTTGGGGCCGTGTCCGACGAAACAGAGATATCTCGGCCAAACAGAGACGAAAAGGGCGAAAACGGGGCCGAGACAGGGCGAGCGAGTCCGACGAGGGGCAGCCCGCAGGCGCGGTCCACCTTGCGAAAACCCCTGCGAAATGGGCCCAGAAACGTAGCAGGCCGTCCCGGTGTTCCGGGACGGCCTGCTACGATAGAGACGGTTTCGAGAACCACTCGAAACTGGAGGCGCGGGGAATTGAACCCCGGTCCCGTAACGGCAGCAGTGAGGCTTCTACGTGCGTAGTCGGTCGTTTGAGTCTCGCCCTTTGCGGCTCCGGTCGACAGGATCCGCATCGGACCAGCCCGATTAGTCTCGCCGGCGTTTACCGGGCATCACGCCAGCCAGCCCGCTGTTTTTCGCCTGCTCCAGCCTCGCGGGCAAGACCGGGCAGACGGGCTACGTGTTACGCAGCCAGAGCCAAATTGGAATTGGCAAGTAAATTTAAATTGCCAGGTGTTTTACCAGGCCTCCTGACAACCTGGGCACGCCACCTTCACCGTCACTCGTCCGGTCGAAACCTGTCGCCCCCGACAGGCACGACGCGTCCGCAGACAGCGTCGGCCGATCTGTCAAAGAACGTTGCCGGCTCCATCGGCCGGGCCCCTATTATACCCTATCGGCTGCCCGCCGTCGCCACTTCCGTTGGCTTGTGCCGGGCCGCGGGACCGCCCGCGCAACCCCGCCATCGGGTATGATAGGAACGTGCATGGATAAGCGAGGCGTCGGACAACCCAAGGAGCCGCACATGAAGATGGCCGCAACGACCGTCGAAGTCGCCGTGATCCTGATGGGGCTGGCCCTGGTCGCCCGGGCCGGGGCGCCCGAGCCGACAGAGGCCGCGCCCGATGAGCCGGTCAAGGCCGACTCGCAGAAACTGGCCCAGGGCTGCAACGCACTGGCCGCGGACCTCTACGCCAGGTTGGCGGCCGCGAAGGAAGGCAACCTCTTCTTCTCGCCGGCGTCCATCGACACGGCCCTGGCGATGACCTGGGCCGGGGCCAAAGGCCGGACCGCCGATCAGATGGCTGCGACGCTGCACTACGACCTGCCGCGCGATCGGCTGAGCGACGCGTTCGCCCGGCTGGTGACCTCGCTGAACACGCCGGGCCAGGCGACCGAGTATGAGTTCCCGCCGGACGGCGGGCAGCCCAAGCCGGTGAAAAAGCCGGCCTACCAGTTGAGCGTCGCCAACGCCCTGTGGGGCCAGAAGGGCTACGCCTTCGTGCCGGAGTTCCTGGGCCTCCTGAAGAAGTCCTACCGGGCGGGGCTGGAGCAGGTCGAGTTCGCCCAGCCCGATGCGGCCCGCAAGACCATCAACGACTGGGTCTCCGACCAGACCCGCGAGAAGATCAAGGACCTGATCCCCCCCGGCGCCCTGACGCCCGACACGCGGCTGGTGCTCACCAACGCGATCTACTTCAAGAGCAACTGGCAGGACAAGTTCGTCAAGGAACTGACCCGCGACGAGGATTTCAAGCTGTCAGCCGACAAGACCGCGAAGGTCCCGATGATGCACAAGCAGCACCGGTTTGCCTACGGCGAGAACGAACAGGTTCAGATGCTGTCGTTGCCCTACAAACTCGGCGACCTGGACATGGTCGTGCTGCTGCCGAAGAAGGCCGACGGGCTGGCCGACGTGGAAAAGTCGATCCAGGCGGGCAAGCTGAACGGCTGGCTGGCCGCGATGCGGCACGAGGAAGTCGAGCTCTCGCTGCCGAAGTTCAAGTTCGCCGCCGAGTTCGCCCTGGCTGACACGCTCAAGGCCATGGGCATGACCGACGCGTTCGATATGGACAAAGCCGACTTCTCCGGCATGGCCACGCACGAGAAGCTCTGCATCAGCGAGGTGATCCACAAGGCCTTCGTCGCCGTGGACGAGGAGGGCACCGAGGCCGCCGCCGCGACGGCCGTGATGATGGTCGGGACGGCCATGCCCGTCGAGCCCGAGCACCCCAAGGTTTTCCGAGCCGACCACCCCTTCATCTTCCTGATCCGCCACCGCGCGACCGGCACGATCCTGTTCATGGGCCGCGTCGCCGACCCGCGGGGATCTTGACGGACAACTCTCAATTCCGAAGCCGGAACCAGCCGATACCAAGGGGGCATCGGCGGCGAGTCCGTCAGCCGTGCCCGGGTCAGGAGTCCGCAGCGATGGCGCTTCCTCGAACGCTACCGTCGCCGGTCGTGTCGGCCCGGCGGGTTCCGCCGCCGGCGCGCGTGCGGCCGGCTCCGCCGTTCCCGCGGTCGATCAACATCCAGCTCACCAGCCGGTGCAACCTCCGCTGCATCATGTGCAACCACGACCGCCTGACCGCCCCGCGCGGCGACATGCCGTTCGAGATGGCGGCGCGGCTGCTTGACGAGATCGCCGACCAGCCGGGCGACAGCATCAGCCTCCAGAACATGGGCGAGTCGTTCCTCCACCCGCGGCTGGTCGAATTGATCGCCCACGCGGTCGAGCGCGGCATCCAGGTCCGGATGGTCACCAACGGCACGCTGGTGGACGAGGAGACGGCCCGCGGGCTGATCGCGTCGGGCCTCCAGCGCATCGCCTTCTCGGTCGAGGCATATACCCGGGAGCGTTACGAGCAAATCCGCCGCGGGGCGCGGTTCGAGACGGTCGTGCAGAACATCCGCACGCTGCACCGCCTGCGCGACGAAGCCGGTTCGCCCATGCAGATCGAGCTGCACTGGGAGCGTTACCAGGAGGACGAGCAGTTCGTAAAGGAGTACGCCCGGTTCTGGCGGCCCTGGTGCGACGTCATCACCGTCGCGCCGCTGACGCGGCTGGACGGCATCCAGTACGTCGGCCGCGACGGCCGGGTCGTGCCTGTGCCTCCGCCGCCGACGCCGGCCCCCCGGCCCTGCCGCTTCCCATTTGGCTTCGCGGTCATCAAGCACAACGGCGACGTGTGCCCCTGCTGCGTGGTCTCCGACCACCAGATCGTCCTGGGCAACGTGAAGGATCGGACGCTGTCCGAGGTCTGGAATGACGAGCCCTACCGCCGCCTGCGCGAGGCAGCCGGCCGGGGCGACTTCCGCGATTGGCCCGCCTGCGCCGCCTGCACCCTCATGAGGCAGTAGAAACTGTTTCAAGACCTGCGCGATCCCGCGTAGGTCTTGAGACAGCTTCTGGACAGCCGGCCCCCGGCGGTGCTAGAATGCCTCGTTAGCGGCCGAACGTCATCTCTCAACGGCCGCGGAATTGATCATCATGGCACGTCCTCGGTTGGTCGTCTATAAAGTTACGCCGCAGGTGTCGCTTCAGTTGCACGTGTTCGATCCTGCGACGGCCTCGCGCCCCAGCCCGGGCATCCTCTTCGTTGTCTGCGGCGGCTGGCGGGGCTTCAACCCTGCAAAGTTCTATCCGCAGTGCGCCTACCTGGCCCAGCGCGGCATGGTCGCCATGACTGTCGAGGTCCGCGTCCTGGAACGGCACGTGGATTCGCCGGCGTTCTGCACGACCGACGCCCGCTCGGCTCTCCGCTGGGTCCGGACCCACGCGGACGAACTGGGGATCGACCCGCAGCGGATCGCGGCCGCGGGCGGGTCTGCCGGCGCGCAGGTGGCGTCGGCCACCACGCTGATCGAGGGGTTCGACGAGCCCGGCGAGAACCTGGCCGTCAGTTGCGCCGCCGACGCGCTGGTGCTGTTCAACCCCGCGCTGGATCTGACGGCCTCGACGCGCCGGATCGGACTGTTCGGCGGGCACGGTCCGGCCCGGGCGCTGTCGCCGATGGAGCACGTGCGGCCGGGGCTGCCGCCCGCGCTGCTGATGCACGGCGTGGACGACAAGGTCGTCAGCGTGGACGAGTCGCGCCGGTTCCGCGAAGCGATGACCCGCCTGGGCAACCGCTGCGACCTGATCGAGTATCCCGGCCAGGGCCACGGCTTCTTCAACTACTTCGACGGGAAGAATCGCATGTTCACCTCCACGCTGGAGGCGGTTGACGGGTTCCTGGCATCGCTGGGCTGGCTGACCGGCCCCCCGGCCGTCGCCGCCTACGCCTACGCCGGCCCGCCGCCTCAGTGTGAGTAGAGACTCCCACGCTTGGGGCCGGGACACCTCACAGAATGCGTTTGGCCGGGGGCCAAGGGGTCTGGCAGGCGATCGGCCGACCTGCCCCTACCCCGGATACCCCCGACGCGGTCGGACGCGGCCAATCGCGTTGGCCGGGCTCGGCCGGCGCAGATACAGGCCATCACAGGCCAATGCAGGCGAATACAGAGTGGCGAGTGCTGAGTGAAGAGTGCGGACGGAGGAGTGCGGAGAGCGGAATGCGAAGTGCGGAATGCGGAATGCGGAGTGCGGAGTGCGGAGTGAAGAACCCTCACCCCGGCCCTCTCCCTCGGGGACGAGGGAGAGGGAGAAGAATCGCCGCTCCTGACCTCCAGCCTCTGTCCCCGAGCCTCTGTTCCCTGACCCCTGATCTCTGACCCCTGATCCTTGACCCCTGACCCCTGATCTCTGACCCCTGACCCCTGATCCCTGACGCCTGACCCCTGACGCCTGACCCCTGACCCCTGGGCCGGCGTCGCGCAGGGTCTATAATTGAGCGTCCCGCTCGTTCATGGGGGCAGAGAGGATCATGCACCTTGGCAGCCAAGTTCAAGATCGTTCGCTATTCTCTGATCGGCCTGGTTGTCCTTGCGGCGGCGGTCGTGGGGGCGTGGTGGTGGATGGGGATGGCCGGCACGTCGCCGCTGGAGCGATGGATCGGCAACCAGATCAAGTCCATCGCAGGCGCCTACCTGAACCCGAAGGTCGAGTTCGACGACATCGACTACCAGCGGCCGTATACGGTCCTGCTGACCAACTTCCGCCTGACGGCTGACGACCCGGACAACCCGGGCAAGACCCTCGACGTGGTCAAGGTTGACAAGCTGCGGCTGGAGCTGGCGGAGATTCCCAGCAAGGACAAGCCCATCCGGATCAAGCAACTGATTCTCGACCATCCGCACATCAACGCGATCGCGGCCCGCGGCGACGGCCAGTTCATCGGCTTCGCGAACTTCGTGAAGAAGAAGGAGGAACGCGGGCGGCCGCCGGTGCCTGCCCCGTCGGGTGGGGGCGGCGAGACGTCCGGCCAGCCCGAGCCGGGCCAGGAGGTCCGCCTCAGCGACGTGTTCCAGATCGTCCTGCTCCAGATCATCGAGGGGGAAGTGGACTACGAATCGCGGGCCGACGGCCAGCCGCCGATGAAGCTGGACGGCATCAACAGCCGCATGGACATCCAGAAGGACGAGCAGGGGTGGTATCAACTGGCCCTGGCGATGGACCGCAAGCCGGTCTTCGAGGTGGACGGCAAGGGTCGGTTGGACCTGGACCACATCGTGCTGGCGCTGGACACGCTGGGGCTGAACATCCAACTCGGCCCGTCGCAATACGAGAAGCTCCCGCCGCAGCTTCAGTCCCTGCTGCGCGAGCACGAGGTGACCGGCGAGTTGAAGCTGACGGCGTCGGGGCGGCTGCCCCTGGGCGATCCGACGGCTGCCGACCTGTCGGTGAACCTGGGCATGGAGCAGTGCCACTTCGTCGCGGGCGAATACAAGGGCGAGGCCCAGGACCTCAAGGCCGTGGCGCAGCTGAAGGGCGGCCACGCGATCGTGCAGTCGCTGGACGCGCAGACGCTGCGCGGCGCGGTGCACGCGACGGCGGACGTGACGCTCGGCGGCGATCTGCCGGGACGCGTCTACCTCAAGGCCGACAACATCCGCATCGAGGACACGCTGCGGGCGGCGGGCGGCGGGCAGGGCCAGGCAAAGTATAAGGGGCTGGTCAACGCCGAGGTGACGCTGACGGGCCCGATGGCGCAGATCACGACGCAGGCCGGCGGCGACGGGTGGCTGACGCTGAGCGAGGGCCGCGTGACGCAGTTGCCGGTGCTCGCCCAGATCGGCCAGGCGCTGGCCGAGAAGGTCCAGTCGGTCATCACCGGCCGCCCGCCCGGCGCCGCCGACAGCGACAGCGCGGACCTGCGGTTCCGGTTCGCCGGGGACAAGGTTCACTTCACGAAGATTCTCGCCCAGGCGCCGACCTACGCGGTCACCGGCTACGGCGACGCGTGGTTCGACAGCCGCCTGAACCTGCTGCTCAACGGCGGGCCGATCGAGAAGGTGGCGACGGTGCTCGCCAGCGAGGAGGGGGGCGAGAAGACCAGCAGCGGCAGCCCGGTTCTGGACGTCCTTGGCAAGATCGGCGCGGAGGGCGGCAAGATCGCCAGCCAGGTGGCCAAGGAAGTGCTGGCCCAGGTCTACACGGTCGTCGTCTCCGGCACGGCCGGTGAGCCGAAGGTCCGCGTCGAGCCGTTCCGCAAGATTCGCGACTGGATCGGCAGCGGCCCGTAGGCGTCGCCGCCGGGGATCAGCCCATCGACTTGTGGAACCGCCGCGACGCCAGCGCCAGCAGGGCGGCGCCCATTCCGACCAGCGCGACGAACTGCGGCCAGAGGATGGCCAGGCCGATGCCCTTGAGGAAGATGCCTCGCACGATGGTGATGACGTAACGCAGCGGGTTGAGGTAGGTCAGCCACTGCACCGGCACGGGCATGTTGGCGATCGGGAAGACGAACCCGCTGAGCAGAACCGCCGGCATGAAGAAGAAGAAGACGCTCATCATTGCCTGCTGCTGGGTTCGGCTGACCGTCGAGATGAGCAGGCCCAGGCTCAGCGTGGTCAGCAGGTAGACCGCGGTGGCCAGGAACAGCAGCGGAATGCTGCCGCGGATCGGCACGCCGAACCAGAGCACCGCCACCAGCGAGATGATCGTCACGTCCAGGAACGCGATCAGCACGAACGGCGCCGTCTTGCCCAGGATGAATTCGATGCGGCGGATCGGTGCGACCATGATCTGCTCGATCGTGCCCACCTCCTTCTCGCGGACGATCGACATGGCCGTCAGCAGCAGCGTCACCAGCGTGATGATGAGCACGATCACGCCGGGCACAAAGTAGTTGCGGCTCTCGAGGTTCTCGTTGAACCACGCCCGCGTGTCCAGCTCCACCTGGGCCGGCGGACCGGTCAGTTGCCCCAGCCGCGCCAGCCGCTGGATCATCAGCCGACCGGCGTAGTCGGTCGCGATCCGCCCGGCGTAGCTGGCGATGATGCCGGCGGTGTTCGAGTCCGTGCCGTCCACGACAAGCTGCACGACGGCCGTCCGCCCGGATTGCAGATCGCCCTGGAAGCCGGCGTCGATCTCGAGCACGGCCTGGGCGTCGCCGCGGTCGACCAGGTCGCGGACCTCGCGCTCGTCGGACGGGCGGGCGACCGGGTCGAAATAGCCGGACTCCACGAACCGGGCCGCCAGCTCGCGGCTGGCCACGCTGTTGTCGCGGTCGAGGATCGCCAGCTTGATGTGCTTGACGTCGGTTGTGACGGCGTAACTGAACACGATGGTCTGGATCACCGGGATGGCGAAGATGACGAACCGCGTCCGCGGGTCGCGGAAGACCTGGATGAACTCCTTGATCAGCATGTGCCGGATGCGGTCGAACATCACATCAGCTTCTTCCTGAACTTCAGGTTGGCCAGCAGGACCATGATCGCGCCGAAGAAAACCAGCAGCAGGGCCTCGACCCACAGCAGCTCCAGCCCGACGCCCTTGAGGTAGATGGATTTCAGCAGCGTCACGAAGTACCGCGTCGGGATGGCGTAGGTCACGATCTGGATCGGGCGGGGCATGTTGTCGATCGCGAACATGAACCCGCTGAGCAGGAACGCCGGCAGGAACGAGGAGACGAGCGCGAACTGGCTGGCCAGGAGCTGGCTGCGCGTCACGATGCTGATGAGCATGCCCATCGACAGGGCGCCGGCCATGAAGACGGCCGAAGTCGCGAACAGCAGGGCCGCGCTGCCGCGCAGGGGCACGGCGAAGAGGAACTGGCCCATCAGCACGGCCACCGTCACGTCGAGCATGCCGATGGCGAAGTATGGCGCCAGTTTGCCGAGGATCAGCTCGGTCGTCTTCACCGGTGTGCTGATGAGCTGCTCCATCGTGCCGCGCTCCCACTCGCGGGCGATCGTCAGCGAGGTCAGCAGTGCGGCGATGACCATCATGATAACGGCGATCAGCCCGGGGATGATGAAGTTGCGCGACTCCAGCTCCGGGTTGAACCAGACGCGCGGGCGGAGCTCCAGCGGCTGGCCGACGCTGCCGCCGGCCTGTGCGTCGGGCGAGGCCGTTGCTGCGTTCCGCTCGTTGCGCAGCGTGCGCTGGATCGTGACGTCCAGCGAATACTCCCGGGCGACCGAGTCGGCGTAGCCGATGGCGATCGTCGCGGTGTTCGAGTCGCTGCCGTCGACGATGAACTGCACCGGCGCCGAACGGCCTCGCTGGACGCGGTCGGCGAAGTCGCGCGGCACGACCAGCCCGACCAGGGCCCGGCCGCTGTCGATCTCGTATTCCATGTCGCGGTAGTCGGTCACGCTGGCGTGCAGCGCGAAGTATCGCGAGCCGGTGAAACGCGCGATGAACTCGCGGCTGCGCACCGTGCCGCTCTGGTCCCAGACCACCATCGGCACGCGGTCCACGTCCAGCGTCAGGGCGTAGCCGAAGAGCATCAGCAGGACCATCGGCATGGCGATGGCCATGCCCAGGCTGCGCGGGTCGCGGATGACCTGGATGAACTCCTTCACGGCGATGGCCCGCACGCGGCGAAGCTTCATGCCTTCACCTCCGCCTGCGGCCGGCCGGCGCGGTCACGGGCCTCGATCAGCGAGACGAACACGTCCTCCAGCGACGGCGTGATCGGTTCGACGCGGGCCTGCGGCTGGCCGGCGTCGGCGAGCAGCCCGGCGATCCGCCGGCGGGCCTCGTCCGCATGCGTCGTTACGACATGGATGCCGCGGCCGAACAGCGCCGCCTCATTCACCGTCGGCAGCGCCGCGACGGGGTCCAGCAGGTCCTGCGGCCGATCGCAGGTCACCTCCAGCACCTGCTCGGTCATCACCTCCTGCTTGAGCTGCCGCGGCGAGCCCAGGGCGATAAGTTCCCCGCGGTAGATCAGGCCGACGCGGTCGCAGTACTCCGCCTCGTCCATGTAGTGCGTGGTGACGAAGACGGTGACGCCGCCGCCGGCCAGGTCGTAGATGAGGTCCCAGAACGCCCGTCGGCTGATCGGGTCCACGCCGCTGGTCGGCTCGTCCAGGAACAGGATCGGCGGCTCGTGCAGGATCGCGCAGCCCAGCGCCAGCCGCTGCTTCCACCCGCCCGAGAGCACCGAGGCCCGGCTGCGGCGGTGGTCGGCCAGGCCGGCCATCTCGATCACCCATTCCTTGCGGTCCCGCTTCTTCTGACGCGGGATGCGGTAGATGCCGCTGTAGAAGTCGATGTTCTCCTCGACCGTCAGGTCCTCGTAGAGCGAGAACCGCTGGCTCATGTAGCCGATGTGTTCCTTGATGCGCTCCGGCTGCGTGCGGATGTCCAGCCCGGCGACGCTGCCCGTTCCGCCCGACGGCGACAGGATGCCGCAGAGCATGCGGATCGTCGTGCTCTTGCCCGCGCCGTTGGGCCCGAGGAAGCCGAAGATTTCCCCGCGGGCCACCTCGAAGCTGACGCGGTTGACCGCGACGAAATCGCCGAACCGACGCTCCAGGTCGCGGACGACGACCGCCGGCTGCCTGTCCTGACGCGGCGTCTGCGTCACGGCGACCCCTCCGGCCGGAGGCCCTCCTCGACGTGCGCCAGCACCGACACGAAAACGTCCTCAAGGGTCGGCTCGACCGGCTCGATCTGCCCGGGGTCGATGGCGGCCGACGCGAGTAGAGCGCGGATTTGCCGCTCCGCCGACTCGGCGTCGCGGGTCACGACGTGAACCTGCTCGCCAAACAGCCCCACGGCCAGCGCGTGCAGCGACTCGTCCTTTCGCAGCAGGTCCACCGCCCGGCGCGGATCAGCCGGCCCGACCGACAGGATGCTGCCGGTCATCAGCCGCTTCACTTCGTCAGGCCTGCCGCACGCCAGCAGCCGCCCGCGGTCGATCAGCCCGACGCGGCTGCACCGCTCGGCCTCGTCGAGGTAGGCCGTCGAGACGAAGATCGTCACGCCCTGGCGGAGCAGGCGGTAGAGAATCCGCCAGAAGTCGCGCCGACTGACCGGGTCCACGCCGTTGGTCGGCTCGTCCAGGAAAAGCACCTTGGGCGTGTGGATCAGCGAGCAGGCCAGGCCGAGCTTCTGTTTCATGCCGCCCGAGAGGTTGCCGGCCAGCCGGTTCCTGAACGGCGTGAGGTTCGAGAAGCCCAGCAGTTCTTCCATCCGCGCGTCCAGCCCCTGCCGCGGCACGAGGTAGATGTCGGCGTAGAATCGCAGGTTCTCGATCACGGTCAGGTCTTCGTAGAGCCCGAATCGCTGGCTCATGTAGCCGATGTCGGCCTTGAGCGCCTCGGCGTCCTTCACGACGTCGCGGCCGTTCACCCATGCCCGGCCGTCGGAGGGGGTCATGATCGCCGTGAGCAGCCGCATTGTCGTCGTCTTGCCGGCGCCGTCGGGCCCGACCAGGCCGAATATCTCGCCCGGCTCGACCTGCAACGTCAGCCCGTCGACGGCCCGCACGCCGCTGAACGCGCGCGTCAGCTTGTCGGTCTGTATCGCGGGCATGAGGTCGCTCCGAACCGAAGAGGTTCCGCCGCCGAGACGCAGAGGGGAGCGGGGCCCTTCGTGGGAACTCTCTTCTCAGCGTCTCGGCGGCCGATCCCATCTGTGTCATCTGTGTTCATCTGTGGCTTACTCTTTCCCGACTTCGATCCGCGCGTCAGCCGGCATGCCGGGCTTCAGTTCCATCTTCGGGTTCTCGGCGTCCACCTTGATGCGGTAGACCAGCTTGACCCGCTGCTCAGCCGTCTGGACGCTCTTGGGCGTGAACTCGGCCTGCTGGGAGATGAACGACACGCGGCCCTCGTAGGTCCGGTCGGGATAGCTGTCGGTCGTGATGCGGACCGGCTGGCCGATCTTCACGCGGCCAAGGTCGCCCTCGGCCAGGTACAGCCGCAGGTAGACGTGGGCCATGTTGCCGACCGTGACCACCGTCGTGCCCGGGGCGACGAACTCGCCGGACTCGACGCTCTTGCTCAGGACGATGCCGTCGATGGGCGACGCGAGCGTCGTGTAGTCGAGCTGAAGTTGGGCCATCGCCCGGGCAGCCTGGGCGGCCTGAACGCGGGCCTTGGCCTGGTCGATGTCCTCCTTGCGCGGGCCCGCGAGGACCAGGTCGTGGTTGGCCTGGGCCCGGGCCAGAGCGGCCTGGGCACGGTCGATGTCCTCCTTGCGAGGCCCCTCGTCGACCAGGGCGGCCTGCTGCTGCGCCTGGACCAGGGCGGCCTTGGCGGCTTCCAGTGCGGTCTTGCCGGCGGTGAACTCGATCGTCGTCGTCTTGCCGTCGGCCTGGAGCCGGGTCAGGCGATCATACTCGATCTGCCGTTGCTCCAGGCTGGCTTTGGCCTGGTCGATCGCGGCGTGGGCGGCGGCCTTCTCCTGCGGGCGTGAGCCGGCCTGCAACGCCGCCAGCGCCGCCTGGGCTTCGCCGACGGCCGCCTTGGCCGCCGCGATCTCCTGCGGCCGCGACCCGGCTTCCAGTTCCGCCAGCGCCCCGGCGGCGGCGTCCAGGTCCGCCTGTCGCATGGCGACGGCCTGTTCCTGGTCGTGCCGGTCGAGCAGGGCGACGGGCTGGAGCGCCTTGACGGCCTCCCCCTCGTCGACCAGGCGGCGGTCGACCCGGCCGGCGATGCGGAAGCTCAATTCCACGTCGTCCACCTCGATGTTGCCGGACAGGACGATGACGCCTTCCTCGCCGCCGTTGTGACGAAGGTAGAGCACCGTTGTCACGATGCCGGCCAGGACCATGGCCACGAGTATCGGCAGCAGGACTTTTCGCTTCATCGCAACACCCGTGTGAATGAGAATTCACAGTCTGCGTTTGTGGTCACTTGGTCGCGATCGCGTCGCGATACAGTTTCCAGGCCTTTCGCGTGTGCCCTACGGCGTCGAAATGCCCGCCGCTGGCGAACCAGAGCACCGCGGCCGGCTGAAAGACGCCGAGGAACATCGTCGCCAGCAGGGCCGGTTCGAGATTGCGGCGGACCTGGCCGGCCCTCTGGGCGTCGGCGAACAACTCGCCCAGCCGCGACAGGTAGCCGCGGACCACCGCGTAGATCCGCTCCTTGCGTTCGGGATGGCCGATGTAGAAGTCCTCCGCGAACAGCAGGCGGGGGACAACCTGATTCTCCTTCAGCATTTCGGCGTGGATCGCTGCCAGTTGCTCCAGGCGCCCCATCGCGTCTGCGATTTGCTCGCAGACCGCGGCTACGTGGCCGTGCAACTTCTCCCGGATCAGGTCGGGAATCTCGTCGAGCAGCGCATCCTTGCCGGAAAAATGGCGATAAATCGCCGACGGCACCAGGCCGACGCGCCGGGCGACGGCCGACATGCTCAGTCCGCGGAAGCCCTGCTCGGCCAGCAGGCCCAGGGCCGCCTGGGTGATCTGGCGGCGGCGGGAGCGGGTGTCCATCTTAAGGGCGGCCATGACGAGGCCTCCATGTGAACGTCCATTCACAATATAGATGATCCAGGGCCAAAGTCAAGTCGGCGGGGCGTGGCCTTGCCCGTGCGCTTCCGGCGGTCGCCCGTGTCAGTACAGACAGCGGGCCGGGAATCTGTCGCATGCGGCAGTCCCGGCCCGGTGGGTGTCGTGGCGAGGCGGTCAGGCCTGGGCGGTCGCCTCAGCCGGCGTATCGGACGAGTCGGCATTGGCGCCGTCGGCCGCGGTGCCGCAGGTCATCATCTGGCCCTTCTTGTTGACCACCCCGTACTTGTTGGAGAGCTTCTCCAGGAACGCGTTGCGGTACGGATACCACAGGCAGGCAGGGATGTACTTGACCTGGCCGTCCGCGGTGTCCTCGTAAGCGAACAGGCCGCGGCACTTCTCCAGACGGGCCGCGTCGATCGAGTGCTCTTCCTCGAAGGGCAGCATGGCGACGCGGATGATCCGCCGCGAGCGACGCAGCGTCTTCTTGGTGCCCTGCGACCGGCGGCCGGGGCGGCCGAAGAACGTCCTCCACAAGGCGGTGAGCGGGTTGCCCATCAGCTTGAACAGACGGATGCGGCGGAACGCCCAGGGCACGAACGCCGAGAGTACGATCAGCCGTCCGCGCTGCCGCTGGAAGAACTTCTGGGGGTCGAGTTTGTCGAGCTTGGGCTCGATCTTCTTGCCGATGGCAGCGAACTCGACGGCCACCTGGCTGAGCGGCTTGCGGAGGTAGTTGCTGAGGCTGCGATAGGTCTTGCCGTCGGAGATCAGCAGGGTCATGGATTCGCAGTTGGGGTGCACGCCGGCCAGCAGGAGCACCTCGGATCGCGGGTTCTTGTGGCGGAAGAACAGCCGCGGCTTCTTGAGGGCATAGGAGAGGCCGGCCGGGATGAACTCGACGTTGCCGCCGGTGATGGAGGCGGCGACCATCTTCTCGACGTCCTCCATGGTCGTGTGGACGCCGGCGTCGAACGCGCCAGGCTCCCAGTTCTCCGTCAGGGGGATCAGGCCGATGTCGGAGACGAGGTCCCGGTTGTCGTGGCAGTACTGGAACAGGTCGGGCAGATACTTGTCGTTGAAGCCCTTGCCCGCGGTCACGATGATTGTGTGCTTGCGGCGGCTGTACTTGATGAGGTTCTCCAACGCCTTCATCTTCTTGTCATAGGCGCTGGGCTGATGGCGGAGTTTCTCGTAGATCTCCCGGTTGCGGCCGTCGAACCCGAAGCGCATGCCGACGTTGATCTCGCAGATCTTCTTGGCGTACTCCTCGTCGGCCAGGCGGATGCCGTTGGTGACGATGTGCGGCTTGAGGCCGTAGCTGCGGGCGATGCCGATGATCTCAGGCAGGTCGTCGCGGACGGTCGGCTCGCCGCCGAACAGCAGGATGACCGGGTTGGGCTTGAGCTTGGAGACCTCGGAGAAGACGCGATGGAAGTATTCCATGGGCGGGTTGAAGTCGAAGCCCATGCCCTTGATCGTGGCGATGCAGATCGGACAGTTCATGTTGCAGCGGTTGGTGACGTCGAGAAAGACGATGTTCGGATTGGCGTGATTGTGGCACTTGTCGCAGTGCATCGCGCAGGACTTGCGGTCGAGGCTGACGTAGTCCCACATCTGGCGCTTGGTCGTCCAGGCCTCGGCGTCGCCGCTGACCAGCGACTCGGTTACGCCGCACTTGGGGCAGGTCTTGCGGATCCAGGTCTGTCCGTTCTTGGTAAAGAACTCGGACGGGACGCGCCCGCGGCACTCGTTGCACAGGCCGATGTTCGTATTCTTCATGACGCCCAGGTCCTTTCTGGCGGTTCGCTCGCCGGCTTCCTCCGCCGGGGCAGGCGGATTGGCCCGCCAATTATGGCCACTGTTGTAACAAAGAATTCGACATCCGTGAACCCAATGCCTGTCGCCGACTATAAATCTTCGCGGGTGAATGTCAATTGGAATTGTGATGATTAGGCCTGGCAATTTGCAATAGGAGTGTTGCGGTGCTAAATAGATTCACGCTATTTCTGACGAAATGTAGCGCGTTGCACCGTTGACAAACCTGATCGTACCACTGATAATTCAACCCGAAGACCACCCTGGAACTTTTCGGGACATCCGGGATGACCATCTCGCTGAAATGCCAGTACGCGATTCGAGCGGTCCTGGAGTTGGCCAAGCGCTCCGGCCGCAGGGCCGTTCCCATCAGCGAGATCGCCCGCGCCTACAGCATCTCGGCCAGGTTTCTCGAGGTCATCCTCAATCAACTCAAGAAGGGCGGGTTCGTCGGCTCCCGCCGCGGCGTGCAGGGCGGTTTCTTCCTGGCGATCGACCCGCGGGAAATCAACGTCGGGCAGATCGTCCGCTTCATCGACGGTCCGCTGGACATGGTGCGATGCGAGACCGGCCGACGCGGACGCGAGTGTCCGCGGAGCCATCGCTGCGCCCTGGTCGGCACGTGGCGTCGCGCCCGGGACGCCGTCAGCAACGTCCTGGACTCGGCCAACTTTGCCGACTTGGCGGCGCAGGACAGCGCGGAGTTCGTCGCCGACTTCTGCATCTGAAATCTCCCCCCAGTCAGAGTTTGGTTCCGGGCCGTGCGCCACATGAGGCGGCCAGCACGCCGCTCGGCTGGCGAACCTGTTGATTCGCGTCTCGCGATTGGGCAGAATCACGCGGGCGTCCTGCCCGGCCGGGCGCCGACCGGAAACGAAACCGCAATCGAAAGGGTTGGCCGCTGAGCGGATCCGGCGAGGCACATCCGGCTTCGCGCGAGCTGCGCGTCGAGGGCCTGAGCAAGAGCTTCGGCCGCGTCGATGTTCTGCGCGATATCTCCCTGGCGGCGCAGAGCGGCGAGTTCGTCACGCTGCTGGGGCCCAGCGGCTGCGGCAAGACGACGCTGCTGCGCATCGTCGCGGGGCTGGAGACCGCGGACGCCGGCAGGGTCCTGCTGGGCGGCGTGGACATCTCGGCCTGGCCGGCCAACCGCCGCTCGGTGAATACCGTCTTCCAGAGCTACGCCCTGTTTCCGCACCTGAACGTGTTCGAGAACGTCGCCTTCGGCCTGCGGGCGCGGCGGTTCGCGTCCGGGCAGGTCGATCGGCGCGTCGGCGACGCGATGGCGATGCTGCAACTGGACGGCCTGACCGACCGGCACGCCGACCAGCTTTCCGGCGGGCAAAAGCAGCGGGTCGCGCTGGCCCGGGCGCTGGTCAACGAGCCCGACGTCCTGCTGCTGGACGAGCCGATGTCGGCGCTGGACGCGAAGCTGCGCGGCGAGGTGCAGCTCGAGCTGCGCCGGCTTCAGCGGCGGATCGGCAAGACCTTCGTGCTGGTCACGCACGACCAGGACGAGGCCATGACCGTCTCCGACCGCATCCTCGTGATGAACGACGGCCGAATCGAGCAGGCCGGCCGCCCGCGCGAGGTCTACGAGCATCCCGTGTCGCGGTTCGTCGCGACCTTCCTGGGGGCCGCCAACCTGATCCCCGCGACGGGGCGGGAGGGGCAGGCGGTGCGGACCGAACTCGGCCTGTTCACGCCGCGGGTCACGCCGCAGTGGGCCCGCGGCACGCTGGCCATCCGGCCCGAGCGCGTGGAGCTGTGCCCCGCGCAGCCGGACGCCAACGGCCTGGCCGTCACGGCCGCCGACGTGATCTATCGCGGCGACCACGTGGACATTTTCGCCCAGCCGGGCAACCTGCGCGTGCGGGCGTCGTCGGCCTGCGGCGTGCAGCCCGGCCAGTCGCTCTGGCTGCGCCTGCCGCCCGAGCACCTGGAGGCGCTGCGTGAGTAGGCGCCCGATCATCGTGTGGGGCGGCCACCTGGCGACGCGGCGGACGCTGCGGCTGCGCGGGCTGGCGATGATGGGCGTCCCGGCGGCGTGGGTGGCGACGTTCCTGGTGGTCCCGCTGTGCGTGATGGTCGCGATGGCGTTCGCCCGGCGCGGCCCCTATGGCGGGGTCGAGTGGGAACTGGGCCTGGAGAACCTGCGGCGGCTGATGGGCTACGGCCGATTCGGCTGGTCGAGCGCCTACCTGGCGATCCTCGGGCGGACGCTGCTGATGTCGGCGGTGACGACGCTGCTGGCGGTGGCGGCCAGCTATCCGCTGTCGTTCTTCATCGCCGCCCGGCCGGCGCGGACGCGCTATCTGTGGATGGCCCTGGTGGTCATCCCGCTGTGCACCAACCTGGTCATCCGCACCTACGCGTGGATGCTGATCCTGGACAACCGCATGCCGCCGGCGAGGCTGGCCCAGTGGCTCGGGTGGATCGGCCCGTCCCAGGCGCTCTTCCCCGGTTCGCTGGCGGTCTACCTCGGGCTGGTCAGCAGCGCCCTGCCGTTCGCCGTGCTGCCGCTCTACACCAACGTTGAGCGGCTGGACTGGTCGCTGGTCGAGGCCTGCCGCGACCTCTACGGCGGGCGATGGCGTGTGTTCCGCCACGCGATCCTGCCGCAGACGCGGCCGGGGCTGGCGGCGGCGATCGTGCTGACGTTCATCCCGACGATGGGGGCGTTCGTCGTGCCCGACCTGCTGGGCGGGGCGAAAGTCTGGATGGTCGGCAACCTGATCCAGCAGCAGTTCGGCGCCAGCCGCGACTGGCCCTTCGGGGCGGCGGTCAGCCTGGCGCTGATGGTGCTGATGCTGGGCGGCCTGTTCCTGCTTTGCCGCCGCGGGCGGGGGGAGGCGGCGTGAGGCGGAGCGGGCGGGGCATCTCGGCGCTGGCCTGGGCGTGTCTGGGGCTGATGTATCTGCCGATGGCGGCGGTGGCGGCCTACAGTGTGAACGCGTCGCGCTTCGGCGCCCGCTGGGGCGGGTTCACGCTGGACTGGTATCGCCGCCTGCTGAACAACGAGCAGGTCCGAGACGCGGCGTGGAACACGCTGGCGCTGGCGGCCGTCTCGACGCTCATCGCCACGGTGCTGGGCACGCTGCTGGCGCTGGGCATGCGCAAAGCGCCCTGGCCGCGGGCCGTCCGCCGCCTGATGGACCTGCTGATCTACCTGCCGGTCGTCACGCCGGACATCATCTTTGCCGTCGCGGTGGTGGTCATGTTCGGCCTGCTGCGGACCGTCTGGATGATCTTCGAGCCCGGCCTGACGGCGATGATCGTCGCCCACGTGACTTTCCAGGTGGCGTTCGTGACGCTGGTGGTCTCCAGCCGCCTGGCGATCATCGGATCGGTCGTCGAGGAGGCGGCCCGCGACCTCTACGCCTCGGGCTGGTACGTGCTGCGGCGGGTGATGCTGCCGCTGCTGGCGCCGGGAATCGCAGCCGGGGCGATGCTGGCGTTCATCCTCAGCCTCGACGATTTCGTCATCAGCTTCTTCACCCACGGGCCGGACTCGGTTACGCTTCCCATCTACATCTATGCGTCCGTGCGGCGGGGCGTCAGCCCGGAAATCCACGCCCTGTCGACCCTGATATTCCTGTTCACGATCCTGCTGGTGCTGGGCCTCCAGGTGCTCGGCCGGCGACGGAAGGGAGCCGCGACATGACTCGACGGGTGCTCGCGACGGCGTTGCTGCTGGCGGCGGTCTGCCTGCCGGCAGCCGGGTGTCACCGCAAGGCCGACCCGTCGGCCGAGAAGGTCGTCACCGTCTACATGTACAGCGAATACATCGACCCCAAGCTGCCGGAGGAGTTCGAGCAGGAGACCGGCATCAAGGTGAAGCTGGACGTCTACGAGACGACTGAGGAGATGCTGGCGACCCTGGAGCGGGCACCGCGGCAGTATGACGTCGTGGTCGTCTCGGACCACGCGATCAGCGTGATGGCCAAGAAGGGCATGATCCGGCCGCTGGACATGAAGCAGATTCCCAACGCCGCCAACGTTGCCGACAAGTTCGTCAACCCGCCCTACGACCCCGAGGGCAAGTACAGCCTGCCCTACCAGTGGGGCACGGTGGGGCTGGCCTACCGCACCGACAAGCTGCCCAACATGGAGCCGACCTGGGCGATGATCCTGGACCCGGCGCGGCAGCCGGGCCCGGTCGTGCTGATGGACTCGATGCGCGACATGATGGCGGCGGCGCTGGCGTACAAGGGATGCGACATCAACAGCACCGACCCCGGGCAGCTCAAGGAGGCGGCTGACGCGATCCTGGCGGCCAAGGGCGGCCAGGTGACGGCCTTCGACGGCGGCGTGGCGGCGCTGAACAAGGTGCAGGCCGGCCAGGCGCTGATCGGCATGGTCTACAACGGCGACGCGGTCCGGCTGGAGGATCCCCACGTCGGCTACCTGCTGCCGCGCGAAGGGGCGGTCATCTGGGTGGACGCGATGACGATACCGGCCGACGCCCCGCACGTCGCCAACGCCCACAAGTGGATCAACTTCCTCCTGGACGCGAAGGCCGGGGCGCAGCTTTCCAACTTCATCCGCTACGCCTCGCCCAACAAGGCGTCGCTGCCGATGATCCACGCTTCCGACCGCGAGAACCCGGCGATCTACCCCGGCCCCGAGCAGATGAAGAAGCTGGAATACCTCCGCGACGTCGGCGCCGACACGCGTCTGTACGACGAGGTCTGGACGCGGATCAAGGCCCAGTGAGCCCGCCCCGGGGGGGGAAGACCCGGACCGTCGCGCGAAAAGTCCGCCTCCATCGCAGAGATGACTTGACCCCGGGCGGCTGGGTGAAGAGAATCCTTGCCGTGAAATCCCAACCAGGCCGCCCGGCCCGGCCGCGGCGCGAAAGGAGAACGTCGGAGATGCTCGAGTTCGGCAACAAGGTCCTGTTCGTCGGCTATGGCGCGGTGGCCCAGTGCACGCTGCCCATCCTGGCCAAGCACCTCAAGGTCCCGATGAAGAATATCACCGTGATGGACTTCGAGGACCGCAGCGGCGAACTGAAGGAGTGGACCGACAAGGGCGTCACCTTCGTGCGCGACCGCGTGACGAAGGAAAACATGGGCGCGCTGCTGGGCAAGCGCGTGTCGGCCGGCGACCTGCTGATCGACCTGGCCTGGAACATCGAGGCCACCGAGATCCTCCAGTGGTGCCACGACCGCGGCGTGCTCTACATCAACACCTCCGTTGAACTGTGGGACCCATACGCCGGCGCCGAGCGCAAGCACCCGACCGAGCGGACGCTCTACTGGCGGCACATGCGGATCCGCGAGATGACGGCCAAATGGGCCTCGCCCGGGCCCACGGCCGTCCTGGAGCACGGCGCCAACCCGGGGCTGATCTCGCACTTCACCAAGCAGGGCCTGCTGGACATTGCCGAGCGGGCGCTGGCCGACAGGAAGTTCGCCGGCCAGGCTGCCGAGCGGATCGCCCAGTACGCCAAGGACCGCACGTTCAATCGGCTGGCGATGGCGCTGGGCGTGAAGGTCATCCACTGCTCGGAGCGCGACACGCAGATCACCGACAAGCCCAAGGAGGTCGACGAGTTCGTCAACACCTGGAGCGTCGAGGGCTTCCGGGAGGAGGGCACCACGACCGCCGAGATGGGCTGGGGCACGCACGAGAAGGAACTGCCCGCGCTGGCCTACGAGCACAGCGAGGGCCCGCGCAACCAGATATGCCTGGCCCGCATGGGCATCAACACCTGGGTCGTCTCCTGGGTTCCCAACTACCGCATCCAGGGCATGATCGTCCGCCACGGCGAGGCGTTCACGATTTCCGATCGGCTGACCGTGTGGGAGAACGGCAAGGCGGTCTATCGGCCGACGATGCACTACGCCTATTGCCCCGCGGACGTGGCTATTGCCAGCCTCAACGAGCTGCGCGGCTACAACTACGAACTGCCCGAGCGCGTGCGGATCGTCAACGACGAGATCGTCAGCGGGTCGGACATCCTGGGCGCGCTGCTGATGGGCCATCCGTACAACTCGTGGTGGACCGGCAGCGACCTGTCGATCGAGGAATCGCGCCGCCTGGTGCCGCACCAGAACGCGACGACCATGCAGGTGGCCATCAGCGTCGTGGCGGCGTCGATGTGGATGATCCAGAACCCGGCCCGGGGCGTGCTGGTTCCCGACGACCTGCCGCACGAGTACATCCTAAAGGTTTCCAGGCCGTACCTCGGCCGGTTCATTTCGACCCCGTCGGACTGGACGCCGCTGAAGCACTACGCCAGCGCGTTCGAGGGGTTCAACAAGCCGGCCATCGACCGGGACGACCCCTGGCAGTTCAAGAACTTCCTGGTGACCGACGGCGATTGAACCGCCGCGGGTTTGCCCGGTCCGGACGTCGGCCGGGGGAGATTGACATGGTGAATCAGCGACTGCTCCAGAGCATGGCGCGCCGGCACGGCACGCCGCTGTTTGTCGTGGACCACAAGGTGCTGCGGGCCAACTACGCGCGGTTCAAGAAATACCTGCCGCGCGTGCAGGCTTACTACGCCGTCAAGGCCAACCCCGACCCGGCCATCGTCAAGACGCTCTACGAGGCCGGCGCCAGCTTCGATGTCGCCAGCATGCCCGAATTCGACATCGTCCACGAGAACATCAAAGATCTGCCGGCCAAGCAGCGCCAGGACTGGATCTGGGACAAGATCATCTACGCCAACCCGATCAAGGCCAACGAGACCCTCGAACAGCTCGACCAGTACAAGCCGCTGGTCACCTACGACAACATCGAAGAGGTCCGCAAGGTCCGCAAGTACGCCCCGCACGCCGGCCTGGCGTTGCGCATCAAGGTCCCCAACACCGGGGCGATGGTCGAGCTGTCCAGCAAGTTCGGCGCCGCCCCGGGCGAAGCCGTCGATCTCATCGCCGCGGCGTTCGACGCCGGCCTGGTCGTCGAGGGCCTCAGCTTCCACGTCGGCAGCCAGACGACCAACTTCGAGAACTACGTCCAGGCGCTGCAACTGGCGGCGTCGATTTTCCACGAAGCCTGGGACCGCGGCTGGCCTCAGGTGAAGATACTGGATATCGGCGGCGGCTTCCCCGCCCCCTACGACGCGCACGTCAAGCCCTTCCGCGATCTGGCCCGCAAGCTCAACAGCGAGTTCGACCGGCTGTTCCCCAAGGAGATGGAAATCCTGGCTGAGCCCGGGCGGTTCATGGTCGCGACGGCGGCGACGCTGGTGGCCAAGGTCATCGGCAAAGCCGTCCGCGACGGCAAGACCTGCTACTACATCGACGACGGGGTCTACCACACCTACAGCGGCATCATCTTCGACCACCTGAAGTATCACGTGAAGGCGTTCAAGAAGGGCCTGACGAAGATCAGCGCCGTCTTCGGCCCGACCTGCGACGCGCTGGACACCATCTCGCTGGCCGAGGACCTGCCCGACCTGGAGCTGGGCGACCTGGTCTACAGCGAGAACATCGGCGCCTACTCCCAGGCCAGCAGCACCTGGTTCAACGGCTTCCCCCCGGCCAAGGTGATTCACATCAATCAGTGATCCGCCCGGTTTCCCCACAGCGGCCTGTCTGAGCCCGTCTCCAGCCGTACTACATTTTTCTATTGCGTAGTACTCGCGGGCGCTGTATTACAATTGTCCAAATCGTAATATTTGCGGCGGGCTCGGCCGGCCGGAGGGGTTGGCCGGGATCCGCCGCGGGCATCTGAGAGAGGAGAAGGGCCATGCGGAAGTTCGTTGCGGGGTTCGCGTTCGCGGTGATGGCGGTCGTGGCTGGGCCCGGGGCCCTGCACGCGGCAGCCGAGGTCACCAATTCCTATCTCCAGGCGGTCGATGCCGCCGGCAACCCGCTCTACGGCGACCCGGCCGGCTACGTCAACAGCGGCACGCGCGTGGTCATTGAGGGCGTGGTGCTGAACGACGCCGAGGACATGTTGAACGCCGCCTGGAACGCCGCCGGATGGATTGGCGGCCAGTGGCAGGTCTACATCCAGGGCACGGGCGGCGACCACGCCGGCACGGCCCTGTGGATGGGCCAGAAGTACGCCAACATGGGCGGGGTCAGCTACACGCAGGCCGAGTGGCAGGCCGAGTTGAACCGCCTGAGCTACGTCTACGACGAATACGGCGTGCTGCACAAGCTTCAGGCCGGCGACCTGATCCGTGTCGAGGGCTACAGCGGCGCCCACGCCGGCAAGACCAACATCAACGAGCGGCACGACAGCGATCCGGCGATGGATTTCACCATCACCTGGCTCGGCCATCCCGGCGTGGTGACGCCGGAAGTGATCACGCTGGCAGACGTGCAGGACTCGTCCGGCGACTGGCTGTTCGACGAGCAGCCGACCGGCGGGCCCGAGTATTACCAGGGTTGCATGGTTCGCATCAACGGCGTCCGGTTCACCGACACCGGCGCCGACGGCTGGGGCGTCTACGGGGATCTTGAGGTCACCGACGGGCTCGGCCGGACCATCGCGGTGAAGTTGGGCGTCAGTGACGACTTCACCCAGGCGCTGGCTCTGGGTGAGACGTTCGACCTGATCGGCATCTTCGACCAGGAGTGCCAGAGCAGCGACCTGACGACCGACTACCGGGTCTGGGTGATGGGCTACGACGGCGGGACGCAGACGCTGGGCGTCGTGCCCGAGCCGGCGACGCTGCTGCTGGTCGGCCTGGGCCTCGGCGGGCTGGCGGCGGTCCGCCGCCGCGGCCGGGCCGGGTGACGCGGGGAACCTGACGTGATCGGCCGACGATTCATCGGCGGGCGCCGCCACGGCTTCACCCTCATCGAGTTGATGGTGACCGTGGCGGTGCTCGCCCTGCTGATGGGCATTCTGCTGCCGTCGCTGTCGGCGGCCCGCGAGGCGGCGCGCGTGACGACGGTCCGTTGCGAGCTGCGTAAGGCCGCCGACGCCCTGGAGAATTACGGGCTGGACAACCGCGACCGCTGGCCACCCATGCGGACCTCGTGCGACGCCTGGAACCTGGCCGACTCTGGCCAGTTGCCCGTCGAACTGGCCCGGGGGCGATACCTGCCGGCCGGCGACGAGGGGTCGTCCGTGGCCTGTGGCCTGCCGGACCGTTACAGCCCCGGCCACGCCTACAAGTACGCCTGCCCCGGGCCGGGCTTCCACAACGACGCGCCGGTCAACAAGAGCCTGTTCGTGCCCGACGCGTTTCCGCACGACGCCTGCGACGGCGGCGAGCCGGCCGGCGCGATCTACAACAACGCCACGCGGCCGCGCAGCGACGCGGGCGAGGTGATTCCCTGCCCGGTCGCCTGGGTCGTCTACAGCGTCGGCCCGCGCTACGACGCGACGGCCGACGTCGATCCGTACGGGCCGGTGGCCCGGCGGAGCTGGTATCGCGGCTTCGGCACGGGCGGCCTGATCGCCCTGATACGCTGTCGCGACGGGCGGTTCGTCTGTTCGCAGTAGCTCTCTGATCGAAGGAGGTTTTCCATGCCCAGGTTCAACTGGTTGTTGGCGGTGGTTCTGTTGATGTCGGCTGGCGGCGGCGCGGCGCTGGCCCACGAGGGCGCGGAGGGCCCGGCCCGTCCTGCCGTCGTCATCGACACCGACCTGGGGCTGGACGACGCGGCCACGCTGGCGTTGGCGTTGCAGAGCCCGGACATGGAGTTAGCCGGCGTGGTGGCTGCCGACGGCGCCTGCTCGGCCGAGCAGGCGGCCCGCCTGCTGGCGCGTCTGCTCGACCGGTTCAACCGCGGCGACGTGCCGCTCTACGCCGCGGCGATGGGAGACAGGGCGGCGGCGCCGAAGTTCCGCCCCTTCGTCGAGCGTGCTCTGGCGGCGGCGCTCGACGCGTCCGGGCCGACCAGCCGGCCCGATGATGTGCGGGCCAGGCCGATCCGCCCCGATTCCTACCTTGACCCCGACGGCAAGAGCGTCGTGCTGGCGCTGGGCCCGCTGACCAACCTGGCGGCGGCGCTGAAGGCTCAGCCGGCGATGGCGGCCCGCATCGAACGGATCGTCATCCCCGGCCCGCCCGACCCGGTGCGGAACTGGAACATCGCCCGCGACGCAGCCGCGTGGGCCGTGGTCCGCGAGTCGAAGGCCCCGATCGTCTTCATCGAACCCAACAGCCAGGCCGTCAAGCCGCAGGCCTGGGCGGCCGGCGAGTGGACGCTTGGCCCACTCACGTCGGCGGGCGAGTGCTTTCTGCGCGACCTGCTCGGCGAGGCTGAGGTTCGCAAGCACTACGTCACGGGCCTGGCGCAGTTCTACGACGAGTTGGCCTGGCTGTACCTGGTCGCGCCGGGCCGCTTCGACGTGCAGACGCGCGACGGGGTCCAGGTGGCGACGCCGCGGGCGGACGCGGACATCGCCGCCCTGTTCGTCCACGAACTCTGCGAAGGCCGCCAGCACCGCGACCCGGTCCTGCTGGTTGATCCGGTCCTGCCGGCGGCGTCGCTTCAGCCGGACGTGCGGGAGCGGATGGCCCGCATCATCGCAGCCAACGGGCGAGCCGAGTGGTTCGCCCAGCTCGTGATGAACGAACTGCACGAGCACCTCGGGGCCTACTCGATCATCGGCGTGAAGATGGGGCTGCGAGCAGCCGAGCTGCTCAACGCGCCGCAGCACGGCATGAAGGTCGTGACGCACGTGCCGCCGGGCCCGCCGGTGAGTTGCCTGAACGACGGCGTGATCGTCGCCACCGGCTCGACGCCGGGCCGGGCGCTGTTCGCGCAGGGCACTCCGGCCGCCGGACGCGTGAGCGTGACCTTCAGCTACAACGGCCGATCGGTGACGCTGACGCTGAAAGACGAATACCGCCGCCGCATCGCCGGGCGGATCGCCGAACTGCTGAAGGAGCACACGCTGGAGGACGCCGCCTACTGGGCCGGCGTGCGGTCGATGGGCCTGGAGATATGGGAGACCTGGCACCGGCGCGATCTGTTCACGGCCACGCCGGGCGAGGGCCGCTGACCGTTCATTCGTAGCGCAGCGCCTGGACGGGGTTCAGTCGGCTGGCGCGGAGGGCGGGGTAGAGGCCGCTGGCCAGTCCGACCAGCGTCGAAATCGCGATCGACATGCCCACGACCCACCACTGAAGCGAGGGGCTGATCGCGAGCCACTTCTGCACGCCGGCTGCCACGCCCACCATGAGCAGCCAGCCGAGCACCAGGCCGATGATCCCGCCGCCCAGCGTGAGCACGAGGGCCTCGACGAGGAACTGCCGCAGGATGTCGCGGTCCTTGGCGCCGATGGCCTTGCGGATGCCGATCTCGCGGGTGCGCTCGGCCACCGTCGCAAGCATGATGTTCATGATGCCGATGCCGCCGACGACCAGGCTGATCGCGGCGACCGTGCCCAGGAACATGGTCAGGCCGAGGTTGACGGCGTGGAACGTCTCCAGGAGCTGGGCCATGTTCTGGATGTCGAAGTCGTCGTCCTGGTCGCTCTGGAGGCGGTGTCGCTTGCGCAGCAGGGCGCGGATGTCCTCGGTCGCCTGGTCGAGCTGGTTGCGGTTGAAGGTCTCGATGACCAGCGACTGCACGTAGTCCCGCCGCGGCGGGAGCTGGTGCATGGCCGTGGTGTAGGGGATGATGATCTGGTCGTCGGGGTTGAACCGTCCCATCTCGCCTTTGGCCTTGAACTGCCCGATGACGTGGAAGAGCAGGCCGTTGATCTTGAGGTCCTCGCCGACGGGGTCGCGCCGGCCGAACAGGTCGTCGGCCACCTTGGGCCCGAGCACCGCGACGCGGGCCTGGCGGCGGACCTCCGAGTCGTCGAACATGCGGCCGTAGCTGACCTCGTAGTTCTGGATCGAGAGGAACGGCGGCGACGCGCCGGTGATGATGGCCGAGTTGGTGTTCTTGTTGCCCGCCTCGACTTGGCCGGAGCCCAGGGCCCAGGGGCTGACGGCCTTGACGCCGCGGATGGAGAGGATGGCCTCGCCGTCCTCGGGGGTCAGCGTCTGGACCATCGTCACCGCGCCGATGCCCTTCTGGCCCGGGCGGATGAACAGCACGTTGGTCCCCAGCTTGCCGATGAACCCGCTGATGACGTCGCCGAACGCCGAGCCCAGGCTGAGCATCGCGATCACCGCGCCCACGCCGATGACCACGCCCAGCATCGTCAGGAAGCTGCGCAGCTTGTTGGTCGTCAGCGACGCCAGCGCGATCTTGATGGTCGTCCAGATGAGCATGGGAGCTCCGGGGGTCAGAGGTCAGGGACCAGGGGTCAGGCAGGAGCGGGTGACTGATCGGTCTTCCACTGATCCCTGACCTCTGGCCCCTGACCTCTGTCGTTCACTCCACCACTCGCCCGTCGCGTAAGTGGATCTGCCTCGGGCAGCGGGCGGCCACGTCGGGCTCGTGCGTGACCACCAGGATCGTGCGGCCCTCGGCGTGCAGGGCGGCGAACAGCTCCATGATCTCGTTGCTGGTCGCGGTGTCCAGGTTGCCAGTCGGCTCGTCAGCCAGCAGGATCGCCGGGTCGGTCACCAGCGCCCGGGCGATGGCGACGCGCTGGGCCTGGCCGCCGGACATCTGACTGGGCCGATGGTCCGTGCGGTCCCCCAGCCCGACCCGTTCGAGCGTCAGCCCGGCCCGCCGCTTGGCCGACGACGCCCCGCCGTAGAGCAGCGGCAGTTCGACGTTCTCCAGCGCCGTCAGCCGAGGCAGCAGGCTGAAGTTCTGGAAGACGAACCCGATGCGGCGGTTGCGGATCTCGGCCAGCCTGTTCTTGCTCAGCCGCGAGACGTCCTCGTCCTCCAGGAAGTACTGCCCGTTGTCCGGCCGATCGAGGCAGCCGAGTATCTGCATCAGCGTGCTCTTGCCGCTGCCGGAGGAGCCGACGACGGCGACCATCTCGCCGGCGCCGATCTCCAGGTTGACGCCGCGCAGGGCGTGCACGACGTTCTCGCCCAGTTCGTAGCTCTTGGAGATGTCCGTGAGTCTGATCATGGCGTTGGTTGCGGAGGGCCCTCAGTCCGGCTGTGACTCGGGCGCCCGGGTCTTGCCGACGTTGCTCCATCGCGTCTTCTGGCCGACGCCGGCCTCGATCGCGTCGCCCTCGCTCAGACCGCTGACGACTTCGGCCCGCAGGCCGTCGTTGAGCCCCAGCGTGATGTTCCGTCGCACGAATCGGCCGTCCTGGAGAAGGTTCACCCAGGCCTGCGGCCCGTCGAAGCTGATCGCCGAATTGGGCGCCAGCAGAACGCGGCTGCGGCGGTTGGCCAGGATGGTCACATTCGCGGTCATCCGCGGCTTGAGCAGTTCCTTGCCGCCGCCGGTGACCTCGATCTTGACGATGAAGCTGACGACCTTGGCCTCGGTCACGCCCAGCGGAGTGATCCGCTCGACCTGCCCGCTGAAGTGGCGGCCGGGGTAGGCGTCCACGGTGATGTCCACGTCCTGGCCGACCTTCTCGGTCTCGATGAGTCGGCCGATGTCGCTCTCGTCGACCGACGCAACGACGAAGACGCGCGACAGGTCGCTGATGACCATCATCGCCGTGCCGCCGCCGACGTTGACGATGCCGCTGGCGACGATCTGCCCGATGTTCACCTTGCGGTCGGTGACGACGCCGTCGATGGGGCTGAAGATGCGCGTGTCGGCCAGCCGCTGCTCGGCGTCGGCCAGATCGACCAGGGCGGCCTTGAGGTTGGCGTTGGCCAGGTCGACCTCGGCTCCCCGCAGTGCGACGGTGTCCTTCAGCCCCTCGAGGGCGAGGGTGTCCGCCTGGGCGGCGTCGACCTGGGCGTGGGCAACCTTCTGGTCGGCGTTGGCGTTGTCGAACTCGTCCTTGCTGGCGCGCTGGTCGGCGTAGAGGCCCTTGATCTTGTCCAGCTTGATGTCGGCCAGTTCGGCGCGGGCCTGGGCCGAGGCCAGGTTGGCCTTGGCGCGGAGGGCGGCCGACTCCAGGTCGGCCCTGGCGATCTTCAGGCTGTCGTCGGCCTGGTCGAGGCGGGCCTTGGCGGCGTCGCGCTGGGCCTGGGCCCGCTGAACGAGCTTCTGCTCATCGATCGGGTCCAGCGCCACGACCAGGGCCTTGCCGTCGTTGGCGCCCGGCACGTGCGCGGGCACGTGGTCGCTGACATCGTAGGGCAGGGCGACGACGCGGCCGCTGGCCTTCGACTTGATCTCCACGTCCAGGTTGCTGGCGACCGAGCCGGTGGCCTCGACCGTCAGCAGAAGGTCACCGTGTTCGACGACGACCGTGGGCGCGGCGGCGGCCGGCGGCGGGACCCGGCGGCTGCGGCGGTGCATCCACCACGCGGCGGCCGCGACGACGGCCACAGCGACGACGACGATCAGGATGATGCGGGCTTTGCCCCTGCGTCTGGATGCGTGTATTCTGCGGCACTGTTCGTGGGAGTCTTGCATGTTGCGGCTCGCATGTGGACGGCGACCGGCCGCCCGTTTCGTCTGCTGCACGGGTTACCTGTAACTGAAGTCTAGGTCCCCCGCGGCCTGTTGAAAAGTCCTTTCGAGAGCGGCCACGGCAGCCAGAACCTGCCCGGACGGCGTTGGTTAATAGAAGGTAACTTACAAGGAGACGACGATGACGCGCTTCCGCCGGATTTCGCTGATGGTCGGGGTTGCCGGCCTGATCGCCGCCGCGACGGCGTCGGCTGATCCCGTGACCGTCCTGGACCAGGACAACGGTTCGTTCCGCGTGTTCCTCGGGTTCAAGACGCCCCCGCTGCGGAACGCCGACGGCAAGCTCGTCCCGCTGCTGTATCCCAAGACGCCCAACCAGAAGGAAGAGGACCGCAAGCCGGTGCCGATGGTCCGGTCCGCCCCGCCGCCGGCCGGCTGGGCGGGCGTGGACTTCGACGGCACGGTCTGGCCCCGGGTCCACGGCGACGCCGTCGTCGGCGAATGGGTCGGTGAGAACATCTACACCATCGGCACGCCGGCCGACTGGAACCGCATCTGCCTGCGCGGCACGTTCGTCGTCGACGACCCGCAGAAGGTCGGCGCCCTGACGCTGTCGGCCGACTACTACGGCGGCCTGGTGGTCTATGTCAACGGCGTCGAGCTGACCCGCCAGCATCTGCCGGCCGGCGAACTGAGCGGCGACACGCTGGCTGACCCCTATCCCCCCGAGGCCTACATCCGCCCCGACGGCAAGCGATACAGCGAGGGCGACGAGAAGAACAAGGAACTGGCTGAGCGCGTGAAGGTCCGCACCCGCCACCTGGCCGCCAATGGGGGCGCCGCGGGCGTGGCTGTCCCGTCGTCGATGCTCCGCAAGGGCGTCAACGTCATCGCGATCCAGTCGCTGGCTGCCCCGCTGAGCACGCTGATCGTCGAGACGCCGCTGGCCAACCGCACCTGGCGCGGCGAGCCGACGCCCTGGCCGCACGCCGGCGTGATTAACGCGTTGCTGTCGGCCGACTCGCCGGCCGGGCTGGGCTCGGCGGCTGCGCCCGGCGAAGGCGTCCGACTGACCAACAGCGAGGCGCTGGAATCGGTGCTGGCCTGGGACTTCGCGATGCCGCAGGAGGCCGTTCGCCCGATCCGCCTGCTGGGGCTGCCCAACGGTACGTTCTCCGGCAAGGTCGTGCTCAGCAGCGGCGCGGCGATCCGGAATCTCAAGGCCTCCGCGACGGACCTGGTCGGCGCGGGCGGGGCGAAGATCCCCGCCTCGGCCATCGAGATCCGCTGGGCCGAGCAGTCTAAGCCCGACAGCACCCGCAACGGCGAGCAGCGCTTCGAGCGGCTGCTTCCGCAGATGCCGGCGGAGGTCGCACCGGTCAAGGTGTCGATCCGCAACCGCAAGGCGCAGCCGGCGCCGGCGGCCGTCGTGCCGGTCTGGGCGACGGTCCGCGTGCCGCGCGGCGCGGCTGCGGGCGAATACGAGGGCACGCTGAACGTGTCGGCCGACGGGGCGGCCGGGCCGGCGCAATTCGCCGTGCCGATCAGGCTGAAGGTATTTGCCTGGACACTGCCGGACAGCGGCGATTTCGTCACGCACCACGACTGGTTCGAGTCGCCCGAATCCGTGGCCCGCTGGTACAAGGCGGACCTGTGGAGCGACAGGCACTTCGCGCTGGTCGGCCAATCGCTCAAGCTGCTTGGCGAGGTGGGCAACGGCCTGTGCGTCCTGCCGCTGGTGGAGCAGGGCAGCAACCTGGGCAACCGCGAGTCGATGGTCCGCTGGGTCCGCCAGAAGGACGGCTCGTTCAAGCACGACTACACGATCCTCGACCGCTACCTGGAGACCTACAAGGCGGCTGCGGGCAGGCCCGACATCGTCGCCCTCTACGTCTGGAGCTACTACAAGGAGGGCGACAAGGAGGTCAAGGTGCTGCCGGTGACGGCGCTCGACCCCGAGACCGGCAAGACCGAGTCGATGCTCCAGCCGCCCTACGGCACGCAGGAAAACCAGGACTTCTGGAAGCCCGTGCTCGGCGAGGTGCGCAAGCGGCTCGAAAAGCTCGGCTGGTTTGATGTGACGGCCGTCGCGTTCACCAGCTACTGCTACTTCCCGGCCAAGGATCTCGTGGACGAATACAAGGCGATCTGGCCCGACGGCAAGTGGATGAATTGCAGCCACGGCAATCCGAGCGTCTGGGGCGGCATGCCGGTCCCCTACAGCGAATGGGTCTGGGGCTGCGGCGGGCTCTACAACCCCGACTCCGGCAAAGGCGGCGGCTATCCGGCCGCCTGGACCGCCGGGGCCAAGCGGATCGAGATGGCCAACCCGCGCGTCGGCCAGGGCATCATCTCGCGGCTGAGCGAGACCTCGCCGTTGATATGCTTCCGCTTCATCAGCGAAGGGGCGATGCAGGGCAACCTGCGCGGCATCGGGCACGTCGGCGGCGACTTCTGGCCGGTTCCCATCGGCCCGCGCGGCCGCCTGGAGGTCATGTGCAACACGCAGTTCGCCGTCGGCATGCCCAACAGCGTGACCTCATTGGTCGCGCCCGGACCCGATGGGCCGATCGCCAGCACGCGCTACGAAATGTTCCGCGAGGGGGTTCAGGTGGCCGAGGCCATTGCCTACTGTCAGAAGGCCGTCATCGACAAGAAGGTGGACGCGGACTTCGCCGCCCGGCTGGCCAAGCTGCTGGACGAGCGGGCCCGCTACTACCTGCGGACCAACGTCCGCCCGGGCTGGGAAGCCAACTGGCTGGCGCTGGAGTCCTCGGACTGGCAGAAGCGTGACGGGGAGTTGTTCGATCTGGCCGCTGAAGCCGCCGCGACGATCGGCGGCAAGTAGCCACTGACCGGAGATGCGACCATGCGTGGGACAAGCCTCGGCCGGCGCGAGTTCATTCGAACGGTGGCGGGATCGGCGGCCGCCATCCCCTTGCTCGGAGCGATGCCGTTGGTGTTGAGGGGCGAAGACGCGGCGCCGCAACTACCGGCGCGGCCGAACATCGTCCTGTGCATGACCGACGACCAGGGCTGGGGCGACACGAGCTACAACGGGCATCCGGTGCTCAAGACGCCGGTGCTTGACGCAATGGCGTCGGCTGGTCTGCGCTTCGATTGCTTCTATGCGGCCCACCCCGTCTGTTCGCCGACGCGCGGCAGCGTGATGACCGGCCGGCATCCCAACCGCTTCGGCTGCTTCACCCACGGCAAGCCGATCCGCCCGCAGGAGAGGACCATTGCCCAGGCGCTCAAGGCCGCGGGCTACGTCACAGGGCACTTCGGCAAGTGGCACCTGGACGGGCACTCGGGGGCGGGTCGCCCGATCCCGGCCGCCGACCCGCTGAATCCAGGACGGTGCGGCTTCGACCAGTGGGTCTCGGTCACCAACTACTTTGACCTCGATCCGAAGATGAGCCGCAACGGCGTCACCGAGCAGTTCCACGGCGACGGGTCCGACATCATCGTCGATGAGGCCCTCAAGTTCATTTCGACTGCCGCCGCCGACAGGGAGAAGAAGCCGTTCCTGGCCGTGATCTGGTATGGCTCGCCGCACCTGCCGCACCAGGCCCAGGAAAAGGACCGCGCCCTCTACGCCGGCCGCCCGCTCAAGGAGCAAAACTACTACGGCGAACTGTCGGCCGTCGACCGCAGCATGGGCCGACTGCGGTCCGAGTTGCGCCGCCTCGGTATCGCCGACAACACGCTGGTCTGGTTCTGCAGCGACAACGGCGCGAACTTCGACGCCCGCTCGACGGGCGACCTGCGCGGCAGGAAGGCCACGTTGTGGGAGGGCGGCGTCCGCGTGCCCGGCATCATCGAGTGGCCGGGGCGTCTGACCAGGCCGACCGTCACCGGCCTGCCCGCCTCGACTCTGGACATCTACCCGACGATCGTGGACCTGCTGGGCCTTAAGGCGCCTGACCAGCCGCTGCCTATCGACGGCGTCAGCCTCGCGCCGCTGCTGGCCGGCAAGATGGATCGACGCCCCAAGCCGATGCCCTTCTGGGTCTACCAGGGCAAGAAGGACGACTGGGTGACGCTCATCGACGGGGACTACAAACTGCATCTCTCGCCCAGGAGCGGCGGCAAGGAGGCCCTTGCCCCGGTGATGCTCTTCGACCTGACCAAGGACGCCCGCGAGACAACCAATCTGGCCGACAAGGAACCGGCTCGCGTCGAGCGAATGAGCGCCATCGCCCGCCAGTGGCAGGACTCCGTCCGCGACAGCCTGGCCGGGAAGGATTATCCCAAGAGTTGAGGCGCGTCCGGCGGGCGTTTCAATCGCGCCGCATGCAGATCAGGAACTGCCGCTCGCCGGCGCCGCCGGGCAGCGCGATCACGTCCGACGTCTCCAGCGAGAATCCGAACTTGTCGGCCTCGCGGCGGGCCAGGGGCATCTCCTCCGCGACGGCGACCGGCGTCTTGTAGTGTACGATCCGCGCCCCGACGCCCGGGCGCAGCAGCTCGCGGCAGTCGCGGATCATTCGGCCGGCCTCGGCGACCGCCCGCAACAGCACGGCGTCGAACCGCTGCGACGCCTCGGGCATCCGGGCGGCCTCGCGGGCCTGGCGGGCGATGACGCGGCAGTTGGCCAGCCCCAGCTCTGCCGCCTGCGCGGCAACGAAGTCGGCCTTGCGGCGGTGCGACTCGATGCCGACCACCTCCAGCCTCGGGTTCGCCCAGGCCAGCGGCAGCGCCGGAAAGCCCGCTCCGCAGCCCACGTCCGCGACGCGCAGGGCGTCGGTCATCGCCGCCGGCCAGGCCAGCCCGATCGCCAGGCTGTCAGCCACATGACGAATCCAGTAGTCGCGCTCGTCGGTGATCCGCGTCAGGTTGGCTTGCTGGTTGGCTGCGACGAGGTTGGCGTGCAGACGGCGCAGCGTGTCAATCGGCCTGGCGGTCAGGTCCACCCCGCAGCGCTGGAGAAACTCGGTCGGCACATGGTTCGCGTCGGTCATGGTTGCAGCTAGAAGTGGATGGCCCGGCCGGCGACGGCCATGGCGGCTTCCTTCAACGCCTCCGACAGCGTCGGATGGGCGTGGCAGGAGAGCGCGAGGTCCTCGGCCGACGCGTCGAACGCCATCGCGACCGCGGCCTCGGCGATCAGGTCGCCGGCCCGCGGGCCCAGGATGTGCACGCCCAGCAGCCGGTCGGTGTTCGCGTCGGCCAGCACCTTGACCATCCCCTCGACGTCGTCCAGCGTGCGGGCCCGACCGTTGGCGCGGAAGGGGAACGCCCCCTTGCGAAACCCGACGCCGTCGGCGACGAGCTGCTCCTCGGTCCGGCCGACCGCGGCGATCTCCGGGTGTGTGTAGACCACCGCCGGGATCGCGTGGTAATCGACGTGGCTGACGCCGCGGGCGATCTGCTCGGCGCAAGCGATGCCCTCTTCCTCGGCCTTGTGGGCCAGCATCGCCCCGCCGATCACGTCGCCGATGGCGTAGACGCCGGCGGCCGTCGTGCGGAACTGGGCGTCGACTTTCACGCGGCCCTTGTCGGTCAACTCGACGCCCGCGGCCGCCAGGTCCAGGCCTTCGGTGTTCGGCGTTCGGCCGACCGCCAGCAGCACGCGGTCGCAGGCGAGGGATTTCTTCGCGCCCTCCAGCTCGTATTCGACCACGCAGCCGTCGCCGTCGCGGCGGGCGGCCGTCACCTTGGCGCCGAGCTGGAACTCGAAGCCCTGCTTGTCGAACAGCTTCTTCGCGGCCGCGGCGATCTCCGCGTCGGTCCCCGGCAGGATGCGGTCGAGATACTCGATCATTGTCACCTTCGCCCCCAGCCGCCGCCAGACCGAGCCCAGCTCCATCCCGATGTAGCCGGCCCCGATGACGGCCAGGTGGCCCGGCACTTCGGGGTAGCCCAGCGCCTCGGTGCTGGTGCCGATGCGATCGCCGTCCAGTTCGACGCCGCGCAGGTCGGCAGACCGGCTGCCCGTGGCGATGATGACGTTCTTTGCGTTCAGCGTCGTCTCGCCGTCGCCGCTGACGACGACCCGGCCGCCGCCCGCCAGCCGGGCCTTGCCGGTGAAGGCTGTGATGTCGTTCTTCTTGAACAGCGACTTGACGCCGGTCGTCAGCGTGCTGACGATGCGCTCCTTGCGCTTGAGCATGGCCGCCAGGTCGAGCTGCACGTCGGCGACCTTCACGCCGTGGACGGCCAGCCCGTCGCGCGTCTCGGCGAACTTCTCGCTGGATTCGAGCATGGCCTTGCTGGGGATGCAGCCGACGCGCAGGCAGGTTCCGCCCAGGGCCTTGTTCTCGTCCACGCAGGCGACGCGCAGACCGAGCTGGGCGGCGCGGATGGCGGCGACATACCCGCCGGGCCCGGCCCCGATCACCACGACGTCGAACTCCAGGTTGCTTTCGCTCATGCTCAGACCTCGATCAACATGCGGGCCGGCTGCTCGATGACTTCCTTGACGCGGCGGAGGAACAGCACGGCCTCGCGCCCGTCCACGATGCGGTGGTCGTAAGTCAGCGCCAGGTACATCATCGGGCGGATGACGACCTGGCCCGCCACGGCCACCGGGCGGTCCGTGATGGCGTGCATGCCCAGGATGCCGCTCTGCGGCGGGTTGACGATCGGCGTGCTGAGCATCGACCCGAACACGCCGCCGTTGGTGACGGTGAACGTGCCGCCTTCCAACTCCTCGACGCGGATCTTGTTGCTGCGGGCGCGGGCCGACAGGTCGGCGACGGCCTTCTCGATTGCGGCGAAGCTCATGAGCTGGGCGTCGCGCAGGACCGGCACGACGAGCCCCCTGTCGCTGCTGACCGCAACGCCGATGTCGTAGTAGTTGCGGTAGACGACGCTGTCGCCGCGGACCTCGGCATTGAGCGCCGGGCAGTCGCGCAGGGCGTCGATGACGGCCTTGACGAAGAAGGACATGAATCCGAGCTTCACGCCGTGCCGGGCCTCGAAGGCCGCCCCGTGCTCGGCCCGCAGCGACTTGACCGCGTGCAGGTCCACCTCGTTGAAGGTGGTCAGCAGGGCGGCCGTCTGCTGGGCGGCGACCAGTCGGTCGGCCACGCGGCGGCGGAGCAGGCTCATGCGGACGGTCTGCTCCTGTCGCCCGGCTGGAGGCGGGGCCGGCTCAGCCGGGGCGGCGGCTGCGTGGCGGATAACGTCCTCCTTGAGGACCCGCCCGCCCGGGCCGGTCCCCTTCACGTCGCCGGGCTGGAGGTCGCGCTGCTCCATCATGCGGCGGGCAGCCGGCATGACGGGGGCTGCGGAAGAACCCTCACCCCGGCCCTCTCCCCGTGAGGGAGAGGGGGGAAGAGCGGACGCCGCCTTTGTCGGTGCCGTCGGCGTCTTGGTCGGGACAGCCGGGGTGTTCTGCTTCTTCGCGGGCGCCTCGGGGCCGGCGGCCTGGCCGTTTTCGTCGATGTGGGCGATCACGTCGCCGACGCCGGCTGACTCGCCCTGCTCCTTGAGGACTTTGGCCAGCACGCCGTCGGCCGGGGCGGGCAGTTCGAGCGTGGCCTTGTCGGTCTCCAGCTCGACGACCGTCTCGTCCTTGCGGACGACGTCGCCTTCGCGCTTGAGCCATCGGCCGATCTCGACCGCGGTGACCGACTCGCCGACCTCGGGGACTTTCAGTTCAACAGGCATGGTGGTTTCCGGACAAGGAATTCGACATCTTCCGTCACTCGCCCAGCGCCGCAGCCAGCAATCGCTCCTGCTCCATCTCGTGGCGGGCCTTGCTGCCGGTGGCCGGGCTGGCGGAGATCGGACGGGTGACCGCCGACAGCGGCCATCGTCCCAGCAGCGACCGGCCGAACTTCATGCCGAGGAACCGCCACGCGCCCATGTTCTCCGGCTCTTCCTGGACCCAGACCGCGTCGATGCCGGCGGGGTATGGGGCCAGCGCGGCCTCCAGTTCCTCTTCCGCGAAGGGGTAGAACTGCTCGATGCGCACCAGGGCCGCGTCGTCGCGGCCCTTCTCCTGCCGCCGCTGGAGCAGGTCGTAGTATACCTTCCCGCTGCACAGAACGATGCGCGAGACCCTGGCCGACTGCGCCGGCGTCAGCGCGTCGGGCAGCACGCGATGGAACCGCCCGCCGGCCAGATCGGCCTGGGGGCTGATGACCTGCGGGTGGCGAAGCAGGCTCTTGGGCGTGAAGACGATCAGCGGCTTGCGCCACCGCCGCAGCACCTGCCGCCGCAGCAGGTGGAAGAACTGCGCCGGCGTCGTCGGCTGGGCGACCTGGAAGTTGTCCTCGGCGGCCAACAGCAGGAACCGCTCCAGCCTGGCCGACGAGTGCTCGGGCCCCTGGCCCTCGAACCCGTGCGGCAGCAGCAGCGTCAGCCCGCTCAGCCTGGCCCACTTGTCCTCGGCGCTGGCGATGAACTGGTCGATGATGACCTGGGCCTCGTTGCAGAAGTCGCCGAACTGGGCCTCCCAGAGCACCAGGGCGTCGGGCGCGTCCAGGCTGTAGCCGTATTCGAAGCCCACCACGCCGAACTCGCTCAGCGGGCTGTTGTAGATTTCGACCTTCGCCTGCCCGGGCGAAAGGTGGGCCAGCGGCATGTGCGTCAGGCCGTCGGATACGTCGTGCAGGACGGCGTGACGGTGGCTGAACGTGCCGCGCTCGCAATCCTGCCCGCTCATGCGGATCCGCCAGCCCTCGGTCGCGAGGGTTGCCATCGCCAGGGCCTCGGCGGCGGCCCAGTCCAGCGGCTGGCGGCCGGCGGCCATCTCGCGGCGCTGCTGGAGCAGACGCTCGATCTTCTTGTGCGGGCGGAACCCGTCGGGCAGGCGGGTCAGTGCGTCCAGCAGGCTGCCCAGGCGGTCGGCCGACACGCCCGTGGCGGCGTCGGCCACGGCCCGGTCGGGCCCGCCGGTGTAGTCGGACCAGATGGGGTATCGCGGCGGCGTGCGGCGGGACTCCTTGTCGCGGCGGGCCTCGGCCAGCAGTTCCTCCAGGCGGCTGGTCGCGCGGTCGACGGTGCGGTCGGCCTGGTCGGCGGTCACCTCGCCCAGGTCCAGCAGGCGGCGGAGGTAGCTCTTGCGGACCGGCTCGCGGCGGTCGATGGCCTGATACATCTGCGGCTGGGTGAAGCCCGGCTCGTCGCCCTCGTTGTGGCCGCGGCGGCGGAAGCAGTACATGTCGATGATGACGTCGCGGCGGAACTGGTAGCGGAAGTCCATCGCCAGGCTGACGACCTGGGCGACGGCTTCGGGGTCCTCGCCGTTGACGTGGAAGACCGGGCTCTGGAGCATCCTGGCGACGTCGGTGCAGTAGGCGCTGGATCGCCCCTGAGTCGGCGGCGTGGTGAAGCCGATCTGGTTGTTGACGACTACGTGCAGCGCCCCGCCGACGGTGTAGCCGGGCAACTGCGAGAGGTTGAGCGTCTCAGCGACCACGCCCTGGCCGGCGAAGGCCGCGTCCCCGTGGATCAGCAGCAGCAGGCCGTGACGGTGGTCGGGATCCTCGGGCGCGAAGCGGTCCTGCTTGGCCCGCACGCGGCCCATCGCGACCGGGTTGATCGACTCGAGGTGGCTGGGGTTGAAGCAGAGCGAGATGCGCATCCGCCGCCCGTCGGGCAGGGGGCGGTCGGTGTTGTGGCCGAGGTGATACTTCACGTCGCCGCCGCCGACGAATTCGCGCGGGGCGGTGTCCTCGAACTCCTGGAAAATCTGCTTGGGGCTCTTGCCGATGACGTTGGCCAGCACGTTCAGCCGGCCGCGGTGGGCCATGCCCAGCACGATGCCGATGACGCCCTGCCTGGCGGCGTGCTCGAACGCCAGTTCCAGCAGCGGCAGCAGCGTCTCGGCGCCTTCGAGGGAGAAGCTCTTGGCCCCGACGTATTTCCGCTGGATGAATTCCTCGAACACCACCGCCTGCGTCAGCCAGGTCAGGATGCGGAGCTGCTGCTTGCGGGTGAGCGACAGGCGGTTCTCGCTGCTCTCCATCCGCTGCTGAAGCCACTGCCGGACGGCCAGGTCGTCGATGTGCATGAACTGCACGCCGATCGAGCGGCAGTAGGTGTTGCGCATGCACTCGATGATCTGCCGCAGCGTGCGGCCGCCGTTGCAGTCGCAGTGGTCGGTCGTGAAAGGCCGGTCCATGTCCGCCTCGGTCAGCCCGTAATAGCCGGGCTCCAACTCCGGCGGGGCGGGCCCGGGGCGGCCCAGCGGGTCCAGCGCCGCGACGATATGCCCGCGGACGCGGTAGTTGCGGATCAGCATGTCCACGCGATGCTGGAGCGAGGCGTGCGGATGGGCGGCGGCATGTCCGTTGCCGTGCCCCGGCGGGTTGAACAGCGTCCATCGCGGGAAAGGCGACGCCGGCAGCAGCGGGGCCGACGGCGGCTCGGCCTCGCGCAGCTGCGCGAAGTGGCTGCGCCAGTCCTCCGGAACGGCCGACGGGTCGCGGAGGAACTGCTCGTAGAGCCCTTCCACGAAACCGACGCTCAGGCTGTCGGGCGGTCGCCCTGATTCGTTCATGGTGGATATCCGACGGTCAGCCGGGCGGCACGCCGCGGGCCGGTCTGTCCGAAATCGACTCCCCATATCGATATTCTGCACCGGCGAGCAAGTCAACGTGAATCGGACCGCACCCGCCGCCGGGCAGGCCCTATGATAGGTTTCGATCCTTTCGGTCGTCGTCGCGTCGGGAGAAACCCGGGCAACCCCGGCGGATCGGCCGTGTTCAATCGGCAGGTGAAACGATGCCCATCGCCCGGCACGCTTTCGCGATCTTTCTGGCCCTGACGCCCGCGGCCGTGCCGGCTGCCGGCGGCGACGAGCTGAGCATCAGCCGCCAGGAGGTCTTCGACTTCACGGCTGCCCCGGCCGCGACGCGCGACGGCGACCGCGTCACGATCACCTTCACGAGCAAGGCCTGGTGCGACGCGACGGTGGCGGTGGAGCGTCCCGGGGCGGGCCCGGGCGGCGAGCCGATGATCCTCCGCCACCTGGCCTGCGGCGTGCTGGGGGCCAACGCCCCGGCGCCGTTCCAGGCCAACTCGCTCCGGCAGACGATCGTCTGGGACGGCAAGGACGACATGGGCCGCTATGTCGAGGCGCCCGACGCCTGCCGCATTCGCGTCTCGCTCGGACTGGCGCCGCGTCTGGAGCGGACGCTCTTCTGGTCGCCGCAGAAGCGCATCGCACCGCCGACGGCGCTGGCGTCGTTGCTGCCGGTGATGGTCCCCACCGCCGACGGCGTCTATGTCTGCGAGGGCGGCGGGGGCGACCGGCTCTGCCTCTACGACCACGACGGCAACTACGTGCGGACGATCTACCCCTTTCCGGCCGACGCGATGGCCGGCGGCAAGATTCTCGGGCTCAAGACGGTCGAACTGTGGCCGGGCGGCAAGGCCTATCCGGTCAAGTGGACGCTGCCGCAGACGACGCTGCTGACATCGGCTGACCTGCGCTTCGGCCGGGCGTGGCCCTGCGGCGGGAGCAACGCGGTCAGTCCGGCGGCGACGGCGATGGCGGTCCGCGGCGGCCGCATCGCGCTGGCCAACGCCCGGCTGAATCGGCTGGCGACCGACGGCACGACGGGCGGCCTGCCGCTGGGCGGACCGGTGACCTCGTTCACCGTGAAGGTGCGGAACTACCTCGGCTACACGGGCGACCGCCAGGTCGGCCCGCGCAGCGCGGCCATCAGCCCGGACGGCAAGTGGGTCTACATGACCGGGTTCCGCTGGGGCGAGTCCTGGGGCACCGGCGGGTCGCGCCACCGCTGGCTGGACGGCGTCGTCCGCGTCCCCTACGGCGGCCAACTCGACGCGGCGCCCGAGATCTTCAAAGGCCGGATGGACGACCGCGTCGGCACGGCCGCCGACGACAGCTTCCGCACGCCGTGCAGCGTCGCCATCGACGCGAAGGGCCGCATCTACGTCGCCGACTACATGAACGACCGCGTCCAGGTCTTCGACGACGCGGGCAAGCTGCTGCGGAGCGTCAAGGCCGCCAAGCCGGTCAAGCTCGTCGTCGACGACAAGGGCGACGCGCTCTACGTCTTCTCCTGGCTGCTGATCAACTCCCACCTGGAGTACACCAGCCCGAAGGTCAAGGTCGAGCTGACGATGACGAAGCTGGCGCCGCTGGACGCCCCGAAGCCCTCCGGCTCGCCCGTCGGCCTGCCGTTCCGACTCGACACGGTCTGGAACACCTGGGACCACTTCGGCGGCACGCAGGTCCGCGTCGCGCTGGACACCTGGGCCGACCCGCTGCGGCTGTGGGTGGCCGGCGCGGAGAGCTCGTGGGCGGGCGAGCAGATCCGCATCTACCAGCTCCAAGGCGACCGGTGGACGCCGGCCCGCGACTTCGCCCGCGACGCGGCCAAGGCCGTCACCTGGGTCCGCGCTCCGCATTTCGGCCGACAGCGGCTCTACTGCAACCCGCAAAACGGCTGGGTCTACGCCGGCGAGCAGCACCAGCCTTCCAACGTCCTTTCCAAGAGCATCAGCGAGCTGATCGGCATCGACCCGGCGACCGGCCGTGTCAAGGTCGTCCCGATGCCCTTCGACGGCGAGGATCTCGCGTTCGACCAGCAGGGCCTGCTTTACGTGCGGACGACCAATGTCATCGCCCGGTTCACCGGCGGCGCCGAGGGCAGGGCCCCCTGGCGCGAGGTTCCCTTCGACTACGGCGAGGAGCGCCATCGCATCGGCAACCAGGGCTTCCGAACGACGGACATCATGTCGGGCGTCGTGGCCCGCGGGCATAACTTCGTCTCGGCCCAGGAAGGCGGCATGGCCGTCTCGCCGCGCGGCCACATCGCCCTGACGCTGGACATCGAGGGCAAGCTCCAGACGCGCGAGGGGGAGCCGAACATCCAGGTCGCCGGCGTGATCCCCTATGAGCCGCGGATCTACCCCGGCCGTGCGGTCCAGTGGGTCGTTCACCTGTGGGACCAGCACGGCCAGCTCATCCAGGACGACCTGCTGCCGGGCATGGGCATCTGCTCGGGCATCAGCATCGACAAGGACGACAACCTCTACATGATGGCGTCGGCCCGGCGGCTTCTGGACGGCAAGAGCTTCGCCAACGACGCCGCCTGCACGCTGCTCAAGACGCCGATGATCGGCGCCAAGGTGCTCTGCAACGCCGGCGCGGTTCCGCTGGGCGCCAAGCCCGAGCGCCCGCCGGACCTGTCCAACTGGCGGTCCGGCCTGGGGCCGGCCTGGGTCGAGGGCGCCAAGTGGTTCTACGGCGGCGTCGGGCTGGACTCGCACTCGATCGTCGCCCAGATCCGCGCCTGCCACTGCGAGGCGATCTCCAAACCGGCCTTCGACGCCTTCGCCCGCACCTTCGCCCCGGAGATCAACCGCTGCGACGTCGTCGTCCTGGACAGCAACGGCAACACGATCTGCCGCATCGGCCGATGGGGCAGCGTCGACGACGGCCGGCCGCTGGTGGCCGACGGCGGGCCCGCATCGACACGCCAGATCGGCGGCGACGAGGTGGCCCTGGTCCATCCGTCGAACATGGCCACCGACACCGATCACCGCCTGTTCATCTCCGACCTGGGCAACGCCCGGATCGTCAGCGTGAAGCTCGACTACCACAAGACCGCGACGCTGAAGCTGGCTGACATTTCCAGGCCGTGACCGCTTCCGGTCGCGGCGGCTACCGGCCTGAGTTGCGCTCGATCAACTGGGCCGTGGTCATCAGGAACCGCGGCACGTGGAAGAAGCCCTTGTAGCTGCCCCCCTTGCAGTCGTGCGTTCGGTTGCCCTGGCGGTCGCAGTATCCGAACCATTCGCCGTGCTGCGGGTCCGGGAACAGCCGCCACGCGTAGTCGCTCAGCTTCTCCAGCCACGTCAGCCAGCGTTCCTCGCCCGTCCGCAGGTGGGCCAGCACCAGGGCGTAGCTGGCCTCGGTGTGCACCCACCAGAGCTTCATGAAGTGCTCGGGGAACAGCACCGGCCGGCCCTCGACGTCCCGGAAGTAGAGCAGCCCGCCGTATTGCTCGTCCCAGCCGAACTGCATCGACCCCTCGATCGCCTCGAGCGCCATCGCGGCGGCCGCCTCGTCCGGCGGCAGGAACTCCAGCGCGTGCAACAGGTGCCATGCCATCTCGATCGAATGCCCCGGGCTGCACAGCCGCCCATCCGGGCTCGCCCGCAGGCTCGTCCCGTCCAGCGCCGCGTTCTCCATGAACACGCGGCGCGACGCGTCATAGTGCAGCTTCGTGTCGCGGACCGCGCCGGCCAGCGCCTGCCGCACGCGCGGGTCGTCCCGCACAGCCAGCAGTTCCATGGCCATCGCCATCAGCATCATCTGGCAGGCCAGTTGGCTCATCCTCGGCGAGCCGGGCGGGGGCGGCATGCGCCCCAGCAGCGTCGGGTCGCCGATCCAGGCGACGATCTTCCAGAACAGCCCTTCGGCCTCGGCGATGCAGGGCTGGTCGCCCGTCGCGACCCCGAACTCCAGCAGCCCGAGCATCACGAAGACGGCCGCGAAGGGCTTGCGCTGATAGGCGACCGGGACGCCCTGGCGGTTGAGGCAGAAGTGGACGCGGCCCTCCGCGTCGCGGCCGTGGCTGCGGATGAACCGGGCCCCCAGCGCCGCGGCGTCGAGGTATTCCTGCCGGCGGTCCCACCGGTTGTAGAGCCGCGCGAACATCCAGACCTCGCGCCCCTGGAGCCACATGTACTTCCGGTCGTCGTAGACGGACCCGTCGCGGTCCAGCGCCGTGAAGTACCCGCCGCACTCGCGGTCGAGCGAGTGCCGCATCCAGAACGGCACGACCGATTCGTCCAGTTCCCGCCGGCAGCGCTGGGCCAACTCAGCCAGTTCAAAGCTGGGCATGTGATTCTCCATCCAATCCGCGGCCCCCCCGCGGCCGGCCAATGTAGTGCGTGCATGATTGGCGGTCAATGAGGCCGGATCAGTCGGCCGGCGATCGGGAGTGATGCCTGCAACCTTGTTGCAGGCACGGCGCCCGGCATTCGTCAGAGGCCGTGCAGAAACGATCTTGTCACGAATTGAACCAGGGCGCGTCCCTGTTTGTGAAGTGGACACTCGTCGGCGACGACGCCACGGTGTCACACCCGAGAGGCAGTCTCCATCCGCCCCGCTAAACCCGTGGAATCCGTGGCCATTCCTTTCACCTTTGGGGGCGATAGGATAGGGGCCTGGGGCGATCCAATTGAGGGGCAACCGGCGGGCGGGAGGTGGGTTTGTTGTGGGGGGCGTGGTGAAGCCTATGCACGCGATTCGGCACATCCTGATCGGCCTGCTGCTGGCGGCGACGACGGCGTTGGCGCGGGGGGATGGGCCGCCGGCTGGAGGCGATCAGGCGGCGGGCCCGGGGGCGCCGGCCGACGAGGCGGTGACGATCCCCGAGGAGTTCCGCGTCAAGCCGGAGCAGGTCTTTGAGTTCACGCAGGCCCCCCAGATCTCGCGGTCGGGCGACCGGGTGCGGATACGGTTTGCCAGCAAGGGATACTGCGACGTCACCATCGCGATCGAGGATGCCAGGGGGAACATCCTGCGGCACCTGGTCAGCGGGGTGCTGGGGCCCAACGCGCCCGAGCCGCTCGCGAAGAATTCGCTGGCGCAGGACGTGACCTGGGACGGCAAGGACGACCAGGGGCGGTACCTGGACAACAAGGATTCGCTGCGGGTCCGCGTGTCGCTGGGCCTGCGGCCGCAATTCGAGCGGACGCTGTTCTGGAGCCCGCACAAGCGGATGGCCGGTCCCACGCCGCTGCTGGTCGCCCGGCCCGAGGGCGTGTACCTGTTCGAGGGGTCGGGCATGGACCACGTCAGGCTCTACGACCACGCGGGCAACTACCTGAGGACGGTCTACCCCTTCCCGGCGGACCGCGTGGGGCAGGTGGCCGGGCTGGAGACCCGGGTATTCCCGCAGGACGGCAAGCGCTGGCCGGTGAAGCACGGCTTCGACCAGGCGAGCCTGCTGACCAGCGGGACGAGTTGCCTGATCGGACTGAAGTACAAGTTCGGCACCGGCTACGGGGCGACGGCGATGGCGGTGGCGCCGACCGACGCGGGCAAGCCGGCGCGGATCGCCCTGGCGTATGACCGGATCAACCGCTTCTCGTCCGACGGCGGCAGCCCGATGGGCGCGGACGGCAAGCCGGCGCCGATGACCGGCCCGAAGGTGAGCAGCACGGCGCGGTGGCACGGCTATGGCGGGCAGGAGGGCGGGGAGGAAATCATCGGGCCGGCCAGCATGGCGTTCAGCCCGGACGGCAAGTGGCTGTATCTGACGGGGTTCATGTGGCGGGTGTTCTACATGGGCGGCGGCGACGCCTTGCAGGGGGTCCTGCGGATTCCCTACGAGGGCGACGGGCCGGTGGAGGTCTTCGCCGGCAAGATGACGCGCGACGGCTATGGCAAGGGGGAAGGGCAGTTCTGCGTGCCGTCGTCGGTGGCGGTGGACGCGGCCGGGCGGGTCTACGTGGCCGACCACATGAACGACCGGGTGCAGGTGTTCGGGCCCGATGGCAAGCTGCTTAAGAGCTTCGCCAGCCAGAAGCCGGCGCAGGTGCTGGTGAACCCGCGGAACGGGGAGATCTGGGTGTTCTCGTGGCCGATTATCGGGATCAGCAACGAGATGCTGGATCGAACGAAGTTCGAGTGGTCGAAGGTGCCCCCGACGCTGACGCGATACCGATCGTTCGAGCGGCCGGAGCGGGTGGGCGGCGGGCCGCTGCCGTTCGGCGTGGGGTGGCGCGGGTTCTTCGTGAGCGGCGCGATGGTGAGCGTGGCGGTGGACTGGTGGGCGGACTCGCCGACGATGTGGGTGGTGGGGCACAAGCACAACATATCGCGGATTGACGTGGCGTGGGGCGGGGTGGGTGCGTACGGGGCGCGGGCGAAGGACGCGTGGATGGGCGACGGGGTGCACATATTCCACGAGGAGGGGGGCGTGTGGAAGGCGGAGCGGGACTTCGCCGTCGACGCCCGCAAAGCGGTCTACCGGCTCAAGCCGCCGGACTTCAGCCGCCAGCGGATGACGGTGAATCCGGTGGACGGGAAACTGTACGTGATGGAGGACTCGGGCTTCAGCAAGAGCTTCTACGAGATGCTCCAGATCGACCCGGACACGGGCAAGGTCGCGCCGGTCGAACTGCCGTTCGACACCGAGGACCTCTGCTTCGACCTGGACGGGCGCGCCTACCTCCGCACCGACCAACTGGTCGTCCGGTACGACCCCAAGACCTGGCGTGAGGTGCCCTGGGACTACGGCGAGGAGCACCAGAAGGTCGGCTTCACCACTCTGGGCGGCAGCAAGCGGGCCGATGTCACCGCCGGCCTGAGCACCCCCGGCGTTCGGCCGGTCTGTTGGCACGAAGGCGGCATGGCCGTCTCGCCCAAGGGCTACCTCGTCGTCTCCTGCACCAGCCGGGCCCAGATGCCGGACCGCCGCAAGGGAGAGTCTTCGCCCTGGGACAGCACCTGGAACAGCGTCACCGGAAAGCCCTACACGCCGACGATCTATCCCGGCCGTGTCCGCTGGGAAGAGGTGCACGTCTGGGACGAGCACGGCAAGTTGTTCCGCGAGGACGCCGCCCCCGGCATGCACATTCTCAACGGCGTGGCCATGGATGCCCGCGATAACATCTACGTGCTGGCCGCTGCCAACCGCTACCTCAACGGCAAGCCCTACTGGAACGAGATGGCCGGCACCCTCGTCAAGGTTCCCCTCCGCGGCAGCAAGGTCATCAGCAGTTCGGCAGGCGTCGTTCCGCTGGCCAAGGAGAACGCCCCCAGGCGGCCCTACGACCTGGGCAACGGCAAGATCGGCAGCGCGTGGGTCGAGGGCGCCGACTGGCTCTACGGCGGGGTCGGCTTCGATGGCTTCAACCCGTCCCACTCCGGTGGCGGCTGCGCCTGTTGGAATTCCCGCTTCGCGCTGGATCTGTTCGCCCGCTCCTTCGCCCCGGAGGTCGACCACTACAGCGTCGCGGTCCTGGACACCAGCGGCAACCTCATCTGCCGCGTCGGCCGCTACGGCAACGTCGACGATGGCAAGCCGCTGACGCCCGCGGGCGGACCAGCCGACGCCCGCTCCATCGGCGGCGACGAAGTCGCCCTGTTCCACGCCGCCTACGTTGCCACCCACAGCGACCACCGGTTGTTCATCGCCGACCCCGGCAATTGCCGCATTCTCGAGGTCAGGCTGGGCTACCACGCCAGCCGGACCCTGCCGCTGATCGACGCGGCCGGACCCCCGGCGGATTCTCAATAGGCATGTAAGTCCCGCATTTGCGTTCGCGGCGAAGGCGCGCAGACACCTGGAGAGCGACACCATCGACCCCTCGGCGCTCAACATCGTTCGCAGGAAGCGCGGCATTGACGTGGCCCGCCGCCGCATTATCAATAAGGAGGGGAAACTGCCGGCCGAGGGACGCCTGCCATGCACAAGACGCTGATCGCGCTGCTCCTGGGACTGGCCGCCGCGGCGGCCGCGCACGCCGCCGACGCTCCGACCACCGTGCCCGACGGCGAGCAGGACCTGGCCGCCCGCACCGCCGCCGCCATTGCCCGCGAGGCGACATTGGGCAATGCCGCCGAGGTCGGCTGCCCACTCCCGTTGGCCGGCCACTGGAACACCGGCCAGTACTCCCGCGCCGCGGGCATGGACCCGGACTTCCAGATGACCCTGATTCAGGGCGGCCACCACCTGCTGCCCTGGTTTCAGCTCAACGCCCCGTGGTGGGACCCGATGCCCGAGCGCTACTACGAATCGGCGATGAAGTTGGCCGCCCGGCTCAGGCTGCCGCTCACCTTTGTCGGCACGCAGTTCGAAGCCGGCCTGACGGATGAGAAGAAGTTCTTCGACCTGCCACCCGACGCCAACCCCAACGTCGTCGGGCCCGACGGCCAGGTCGGCCGGCGCGTCTCGCCGTTCGGGCCGGTCGAGCCGTGGCGACAGGTCGGCCGCGAGTGGACCGACCGCGACCTGGTCCGCAAACTCCAGCAGTGGTATCCCAACCCGCCGCGCGTTGTCTTTCTGAGCAACAACGAGCACGCGAAGTTGACGTGGAAGGACGCCGAACAGTCGAAGCGCTATCTCGACCGCTTCGACCAAGGCCGCGACGACGCGTTCAAACGGTCCGCCGTCGCCGACGGCTGGGTCGAGCGCTACCACGCCCTCCAGGCCGGCATGCGCGATGGGTTGACCAGCCCCGCCTGGCGCAAGGGGGCGACGTTCGTCGGCTACGACGCGTTCGGGCCGGCCCACCTGGCGCGGTGGGGCGGCTGGGCGGAGTACTCGCTCTGGAAGCCGGGCCGCATCGATCCGTCGCCGTTGATCTGGGACGGCGGCTCGCCCAGCTACTACGTCAACAACTGGAGCCCGGTCACCGACCACACCGTCTGGAGCCCGCAGGTCGAGTCGATGAACTGGCCGTTCATGCTCGACCAGGCCTTCAGGCTCAACCCGGACTTCTGGTGGGAGATCAGCGTCTGGGACGGTTACGAGCCGACCCAGAAGAACGACCAGCGCAAGTTCTACGCCGACCACGGCCAGACCTACGGCCCGCCGCGTTACCTCGGCTATGTGCAGTTCGGCATGTGGCTGCTGCGGCCGCGCGTCGTGCGCGAGTTCCGCGGATGGACCGACAGGCGCGAGGACATGCTGCCGTACTTCACGCAGATTCTTGCCGCGGTCGATCGCGTCTGGGACGACGCGACGCTCACCGAGTTCTGGCGCAAGGGGACGCTGGTCCCCAACCGCTCAGCCAAACACCCCTACCAGGACCGCCTGCCCGAGGAACTCAAGGACGTGGACCGCTGGTTCCTGCTGGACACCAGCCTCACGCCGCCGCGCCCGTGGAAGCTGGTCACGCCGATCCCGGTCTTCGCGATGGCCCTGGTGCTGGGCGAGGCCCCGGCCCGCCGCTGGCTGCTCTACGCCCACGCCCCGACGGGCGACCGCGAGGACGCGCGGATCACGCTGCCGGGCTACGGCGACCTGTCAGCCGACGTCCCGGTCGCCGGCACGTTCCTGCTCGTGGACGAAAAGGCGAAGTCCGTCCGCCCGCTGGGACGGTCAGGCGAGTAATATCGCGACTTCCCCAGTTCCGCGCTCAGCCGCGAGCGTCAGCGAGCTCGCCGCCGTCCGCTACTTCCCTTCGGGCGTCGGCAACTGGATCCGCTCGCCGCCCTCGGTCCGCGTCACGCGGTCGTAGACCTCCAGTTCCCACAGGCCGATTCCCTTGCCCGGCTGCGGCGTCAGCGTGAACCGCACGTAGCGGGCTGCCCGCGGACGGTCGAACAGGATCGGGAATCGGTTGTCGATGATCCCGCCGGCCGGCAGGTCGTCGTAGACCGGCGAGTCCTCGCCCTCCCAGCGCATCTCGTCGATCGGCGGGAAGAAGCAATCCTCCCAGCCGGCCGAGCCCGCCGGCGTGAACGTCTTGCCGTCCGCCGACACCTCGACCTCCATCGTCTGGGGAAACAGGATGTCGTGATTGGGCCCGACCGCGCAGACGCGGGCCCCGCCGGCCGTCCGGGCTTCGCCCAGGTCGATCGTCGCGACCACCGGCTCGCCCGGCGACCAGACGGCCAGCTCGCCGACACGCTTCTCGTTCTTCTTGCCCGCCAGCCGAATGTCCTGGAGGTTCCAGAAGCTCGCGATCCCGACGTAGCCGTCGGTCAGCAGGCGTCCGCCGTTGTCGGGAAACGCCGCCGACGCCGGGCGGCTGAGCGTGCAGGGCTTGCCCTCCTGCAACCGGTTGCCCCACGACAGGCGATAGTCCGCCCGGGCGGCGGCGCCGCCGACGTCCTGGCCGTCGCTGTAGCCCGTCGGCCGATCGCCCGCCGGCCCGACGCGGACCCAGTGCATCCGCGGCGGGCGCGTGCCGCCGACGTCGATGACGTATCGCAGGTCGTCGCCGGCGACGCGCTGGCGGTGCTGCCGCTG
>JAJVII010000036.1 GCA_022072085.1 Phycisphaerae bacterium | reverse complement strand
GCCATCGCGGCCAGGTGCAGTCGCGTCGTCATGGTTTGTCCGCCTTGCCGGCCGGGCCGAAGCAGTAGAGGTTCTCGTAGGAGCGGACGAACATCCGCGAGCCGACGAACACCGGCGTGCTGCGGAACCGCTCCAGCCGATTGGTCGCGACCGGCGTCGGCTCGGGGGCGGCCTTCGTTCCGGGCTTGAAGACCATCGTCACGCCCGTGTCGCTGCTGACCAGCAGATAATCGCCGGCCAGCACGAGGCTGGGGTAGACCGTGCCCTTGCCCAGGTCCAGGTCGACGCCCCTGCCCTGTTCGCTGAGCACCTTGCCGTCGGCGGCGTCGATGACGCTGAAGTGGTTGCGTTGGTTGATGCAGTAGATCAGCCCGTCGCGGCAGACCGGCGAGGCGTAGTAGCGTTCCTTCACCGGCGCGCATTCCCAGAGCTTCTCGACCTTGACGCCGTCGTCGGGCGCGGGGGTCAGCCGCAGGGCCGAACCGCCGTTCTGGATCATGCAGACCACATCGCCGACAACCAGCGGCGAGCAGAACTCCACCGAGCCGATCCGCGCCGCCAGCACCTTGCCGTCGCTGACGCGCACGACGTCACCGCAGGAGGTGATCGCGACGGTGACGCCCGCGACGCGCGTGATCGCCGGCGTGCCCCACGACCGCGTCGTGTCCTCGGCCGTCCAGAGGAGCCTGCCGGTCAGAGGCTCGTAGGCCTGCAACCGCTTGACGTGCAGCAGCAGCTTGCCGTCGGCCAGCACGGGCGAGGTGCTGTGGCCCCATTCGCTCTCGGGAGCGGCGATGAACTTCGCCCACAGCCGTTTGCCTTCGGCGTCGAAACAGGCGGCCACGCCGGTGCCCAGTTGCACCCAGACGTGCCGGCCGTCGCTAACGGGGGTGGCCGACGTGTAGCCGTTGTTGGGCTCGGCCTGCGCCGGCGCCCAGGGGGCGTATGTTGCGATCTTCCGACGCAGTTCCTTCTGTTCGTTGAGCAGATCCTTGAAGTGTTTCTTCAACTCGGGCTTGTCGGGGTTCTTTCGGGCAGCGTCGTAGGCCTCGTTCACCTCGTTGTCCAGCTTCGCGTATTGCTTCTTGAGGTCGGCGCTCTCGGCCTGTTTGACCTCGGCCACCACCCGTTCCTGCTCGGTCCAGACGTCCGACAGCGGCAGGGCCCGCCGCCAGAGAATCGCCCCGTCGGCGGCGTTCAGGCAGATGACCTCGTCCGGTTCGCTGGTGATGAAGATGCGGCCGCCGACGATCGCCGGCGTCGCGTTGGACCACGAGGGCAGCTTCGTCTTCCACACGACATTCGCATCCAAACCCCACTCGGTCGCCGGCGCGGCGTCGGGATAGTTGCCCGTGCCGTCGGTCCGCCAGCCGACCGTCCCCGAAGGCCAGTCGGCAGGCCCCTCCGCGAGGGCGCCGGCGGTGAGCGCGCAAATCAGCGCGGCGACAAAGACGCCCGATGGGGCCTGCGACTTCACGGCATTCTCCCCGGCCGTCACTGGCCGATGCAGTAAAGGTGCTTGTCGGTCCGCACGTACATCCGCTTGCCTTCGAAGACCGGGCAGGAGCGGAAAGTTTCGAGCTTGTTGGCAGCGACCACCTGCGGCGATCGGCCGGTCGTCATCACCAGCGTCGTACCGTTGTCGATGCTGACGAAGAGGTTCGCGCCAGCCAGCGTGATGCTCGGATAGCAGGTCCCCTGTCCGAGCTTGTCGAGGTTCTGGCCCCGGCCGCCGCCGTTGACGACCTTGCCGTCGGCTGAGTCGATGACGCTGAAGACGCCGCCGCGCGTGATCACGTAGATCAGCCCGTCCTGGATCAGCGGCGAGCCGTAGTAGCGGTCGCGGGGCGGCCCGCCGCTCCACACCTTCTCGACCTTCACCGCGCCGCCATCGCCGGGCAGCAGCCGGCATGCGGAGGCCCGGCCTTCGTCCACCCAGTAGCAAAGGTTGCCGCTGAGCGTCGGGGAGTTGAAGGTCACCTTGGCCAATCCGCGCTGGAGCACCTTTCCGTCGGCAACGGCGATCATGTCGCCCTTGGAGGTCAGGGCAACCGCGGCCCCGCCGACGCGCAGGACCGCCGGCGTGCCCCAGCCCCACTCGGTCCCCTCAGCCGTCCAGGCCAGGCGGCCGCTGGCTGCGTCGAAGGCCTTCATGAATTTCCAGTGCACGAGAATCTTGCCGTCCACCAGCACCGGCGAGGCGCACTCGCCCCACTCGTGCTGCGGACGGTCGACGTAGGCGATCCACTTGCGGTTGCCCTCCAGGTCGTAACAAGCCAGCACGCCGAAGTTGTAGATCACCCAGACGCACTTGCCGTCACTGACCGGCGTCGCGGAACTGTGGCCGTTCGTGCCGTGCGTCGCCGGCATCTCCCACTGGTGCAGGGGCTGGAGCTTGGCGTTCAGGTCGCTGACTTGTTTGGACAGATCCTGGTTCTTCTGCTTGAGGGCGTCGAGCTGCTTGACCTTCGCCGGGTCGACCTCCGTCTTCTGCCGGTTGGCGGCGTCGATCTCCCGCTGAAGCGACCGCAGGTCGTTGTACACCTGCTTCTGCTCACGGGTCAGGGCGCCGAGCTTGGCGCGGATCGGCCCGGCCTGCTCGTTAAGCTTGGCCAGTTCGGCCCGTTCGGATTCGGGGGCGCCATCGACGAGAGGGCTGGCCTTGGTCCACAGGATCGACCCATCGCTCTTCTTGAGGCAGATGAGCTTGTCAGGCTCAGCCGTGACGAAGATTCGGTCGCCTACGATGACCGGCGTGGCGTTGGACCAGTTGTCCAGGGGGGTCTTCCAGACGACGTTCTTGTCGGCTGACCATTCGGTCGCCGGCGTCGCGTCCGGATATCGGCCGGTGCCGTCGGTCCGCCAGCCCACCGGTCCGGCGTCGGCGAAAGAAAGCGTCGGCGTGAAGACCAGGCAGAGACAGACCGCAGACAACAGCTTGCTCATCGATCGCTCCTGCGAAGGGGTTGCCAGCCAAGCCCGGGACAGGTCCACAGATTATCCGCCCGGCCGGTTGCGGTCAACGCCGAGCGGCCGCTCGCGGTTTGATTTCGGCCGGCAAGCTGCTAAGTTGGTCTGCTCACCGCCGGCCGAACGGCCAACCCGCGCGAGGTCCGACATGAGCAGGCGTCCGCACATCGTGATCTTCAATCCCGACCAGTGGCGCGGGGACGTGCTGGGGCACATGGGCAACCCGGCCGCCGTCACGCCGACGCTGGATGCGCTGGCCGCCGACGAAGCCGTCAGTTTCGCCAACGCGTTCTGCCAGAACCCCGTCTGCACGCCCAGCCGGTGCAGCTTCATGACCGGGTGGTATCCGCACACGGCCGGACACCGCACGATGTCCCACATGCTTCGCCCCCACGAGCCGGTGCTGCTCAAGCAACTCAAGGACGCCGGCTGGTTCGTCTGGTGGGGCGGCAAGAACGACCTGGTCCCCGGGCAGAACCCGCTGACGCCCTACTGCGACGTCCGATACAAGCCCGACAGGCCGATCTCGCGATGCCTCTATGAGCGAACGCAGGCCCTGCGCGGGGCGCCGGATTCGAGCGCCTACTATTCGTTCTACGCCGGCCTTCTTGACACCGCGCCCGAGGGGACCCACCAGGACCACGACACGGCCTATGTCTGCGGCGCGATCGACCTGATCAACCGCTACGACGGCGACCGGCCCCTCTGCATCTACCTGCCGCTGGGCTATCCGCACCCGCCCTACGGCGTCGCAGAGCCGTTCTACAGCATCACCAACCGGGCGAAGATTCCCGACCGCCTGCCGACGCCGACGGGATGGGCGGGCAAGCCCTCGCTGCTGGCCGGCATCCACGCCCGCCAGCATGTCACCGGCTGGAGCGACCAGCAGTGGCGCGAGCTGCGCGGCACGTACTACGGCATGTGCTCGCGGCAGGACCACCTGCTCGGGCGGCTGATCGACGCGCTCAAACGCCGCGGCCTGTGGGACGACACGGCGCTGTTCGTTTTCAGCGACCACGGCGACTTCACCGGCGACTACGGGCTGGTCGAGAAGACGCAGAACACCTTCGAGGACGTGCTGACGCGCGTGCCGCTGATCGTCAAGCCGCCGGCCGGTGTCGCCTGCCGCCCCGGCGTGCGTGACGCCCTGGTCGAGCTGGTCGACTTCTCCGCGACGGTCTACGACCTGGGCGGCCTGACACCGGGCTACACGCACTTCGGCCGATCGCTGCTGCCCGTCATCGCCGGTGACGCGGGCGAACACCGCGACGCGGTTTTCTGCGAGGGCGGCCGCCTCGACGGCGAGACGCACTGCATGGAGCATGAGAGCACCAGCGCAAGCGACCCGGCCGGGCTCTACTGGCCGCGGGTCAATCTTCAGACGCGGATTCCCGAGCACACCAAGGCCGTCATGTGCCGCACGGCGCGATACAAGTACGTCCGCCGACTCTACGAGAGCGACGAGCTCTACGACCTCCAGGCCGACCCCGGCGAACTGGTCAATCGCATCGACGACCCGGCCATGGCGGGCGAGCTTGGCCGACTCAAGGAGCGGATGCTCACGTTCTTCATGGAGACCGGCGACGTCGTCCCGCATGACCCCGACGAGCGGTAGAGCCATGCCCCACTGGTCGCGACAGGTCGAGCCGCGCGAACCGCCCGACGTGCTGGTGGCCGGCGGCGGGATGGCCGGCTTTTCCGCGGCCGTCGCCGCCGCCCGCTCCGGCGCCCGCGTGCTGCTGGTCGAGCAGTACGCCGACCTGGGCGGAACGGCCACCACCTGCGGCGTGGGCGCGTTCTGCGGCGAGACGGTCGGCCAGGGCGAGGTCTTCGACGACGTGATTGCGGCACTGGATCGCCTGGGCGCCGTTCAGGACTATGCGCCCTACGCCTGCCGCGAGTTCCGCAAGTTCGATCACGAGCTGCTCAAGTTCGTGCTGGCCGACCTCGCCCATGCCGCCTGCGTCGAATTGCTGCTGCACGCGCGGGTCGTGGACGCGACGCGCAGCGGGCGGCGGATCGATCAGGTCCTCCTCCACACCGCCGCGGGGCTGTCGGCGGTCGCGCCGCGGGTCGTCATCGACTGCACGGGCAACGCTGCCCTGGCCCATGCCGCGGGGCTGGAGACGCTGAAGGGCCGGCCCGGCGACGGCCTCCAGTTGCCCATGTCGCTGATGTTTTTCATCCGCGACGTCGGCCGACCGGTCGCGCCAATGCTGCCCGCGGGCTGCCGGCGATACGCCGACAAGAGCGAGTTGCCCATGCTCAGCCTCTGGAAGGAAGGCGACGGCAAGATCGGCTGCAAGCTCAAGGTGATCGGTTTCGACTCGACCGATGCGGACGGGTTCAGCGATTCGGAGATCGCCGCCCGGCGGGAAATGATGAGCGTGCTGGAGTTCCTCCAGCGGACCAGCCACCCGACCTACAAGCTGGACTACGTCGCGACGCAGATCGGCGTGCGCGAGGGCCGGCGGGTCGTCGGCGACTACGTGCTCACCGAGGCCGACCTGCGGGCCGGGCGGCGGTTCGACGACGGGATCGCCCTGGGCTGCTTCTACCTCGACGCCCACAGCCCGACCGACACGGCCAACGTCTACCAGACCGAGGACCGCCACGTCCCGCCCTATCATGTGCCGCTGCGGTCGCTGCGCCCGCGCGGGACCGACAACGTGCTGGTCGCCGGCCGATGTTTGTCGGCCGACCAGATGGCCCTCTCGTCGGCGCGGGTGATGACGACGGCGTCGATGATGGGCCAGGCGGCCGGTCTGGCCGCCGCGACGGCCGCCGACGCGGGCATCGCGCTGAACGCCCTGGACATCCCCCGCCTGCGGGCCGACCTGTCCGCCCGCGGCGCGGTCCTGGACGCCTGACGCGGAAGTCGGCGGGACATTCCCCCTGTCGCGACCCGCCCGGCTGCGGCAAGGCCTGGGCGCGTCGTGTTCACCCCCTGCGAAAATCCGTCCGAAATTCCGAAAATTTTTCGCCCGGCCAAGCACCGGCCGGGCCGACGGATGGGCCGCCGGCCGGAATCGGCCCGATTTACGCGGCTTTCGCAAGTCCCGTTTTCGCCCGGCCGCCCCCCTATATGTGGAGAGCCCGCGCATCGCTCCAGCCGCCGCGGGCGCGACCGGAGAAGTCGGCCGGGACTGCTGAGGATGCAGGAATGAGCTTCACCCGCGCGTTGACGCTGCTGATCTGCCTGGCGCTGCCCGTGCCCGCGAGCCGCGGGTCTGCCGATGCCGCGCCCGCATCGCCCCGGCGGATGGCGTATCCCTCCGGCCGGGACCGCTCACTTCGGCGCGTCGGGCTTGGGAGCCACGGGCGGCGGCAGGGAGTCGCTCAGTTCCAGCGTCTTGGGATCGACGCGGAGCACGTAGACCTGGCGGCTGCCGGCCATGCACCAGAGCAGGTCGCGGATGGGATCGTAGACCATGGCCACCGGTCCGGCGATCCGCTCGACGGCCAGGCGGATGTTGGTCAGCACCCAGCGATTGCCCGCCGGGTCCCAGGCGATCTGGCGAGCCGTCTGGCCGCGGCCGTAGAACCCCTTGGTCAGCACCAGGTCGGCCTTGGGCAGGTACGTGTTCTCGCGGGCGTAGAGCGTGGACTTGCCGACCGTCTCCATGTTGGCCGGGTTCATCGGCTCGGCCTGCCACTTGTCGATGTCCAGCTTCCAGACCTGGCCGCTGGCCTCGGTAAAGCTCTTGGCGGTGAACATCCACATCACGTTGCGCTTGGAGTCCCAGCAGGCCCCGCTACGGTCGGCGCCGATATAGCCGGGCATCTGCCCGCCGACCTTCGCCGGCGTGTATTTGCGGGCGGCGGCGTCGAACGTGCCGATGAAGCCCTCGGCCCAGACCAGGACGCCCCGGGGCGTGCCGAACAGGTTCATCGTGTAGTGCGACGCCTTGAAGGGCATGTCGGTCAGCATTGTCCAGCGCCCGGTGTCGGGGTCGTAGATGCCCGTTCCGCCGTAGGTGGCCGCGACGACCAGCTTCGTGACCGGGTCCAGCGTGTAGTTGAGATAGGTGTGGTTCTTGCAGTCGGGCCGGCTCTGGAATGTGCTTCCCTTGGCCAGCGGGATCTCCGCGACATAGGGAATCGACCAGCGGTTGACGGCCGGATAGTAGGTGTGGAAGGCGTTGGACGGGTCGCTCATGTGCCCGCCGGTCCAGTAGTAGATGCGGTCGCGGCCGGCATCGAAGATGGCGGTGCCCCACTCGCTCTGCGGCGCCTGCCGCGGGGCCGACGGCACGACGACCCAGGTGTTGGCCGGCAACTTGTCCGCCCAGGCCTTCACGGCCGCCGGGTCGCCCGGCTCGGCCTGGTCATACCACGCGGGGTCGTAGACGAGGTTGTCCTTGGCCTGGTCGTACGTGACGGCCCGGCTGGTCTTGGACGCCGGCGGGCAGCCGAACTTGGCCTCGGCCTCGGCGTCGACCTTCGACGCGTCGAGCTTGACGGCCCAGGTTCCGCCGTCCCAGTGGCGGGGCCAGCCGCCCGGTCGGCTGAGGGAGACGATGGTGTCGTCCGGCCCGACGGCCGACATCGACGAGTCCTGCGGCATCGCGAAGCCGACCTCGCCGGTGGGCGGAACGAGAAGCGACCAGGCGTCGCCCTTCACGTCGTAGGTCCAGACGTCGGCCGGCATGGCCTGATAGAGGCCGGAGAAGTAGATGAACTTGTGGTTGAGCGTGACCCCGCCGACCAGAGCGAGCCTGCCGGCCTTGGGCAGGACCATCAGGGCCGCCCTTGCACGCGGGGCCGGGGCGACCTTCGGGAACCGCTGCTTCCACGAGCGGTCCGCCGGGTTGTAGACCCACGTATCGTTGAGCACGCCGTCGAAGCGGTCGCCGCCGAACAGGACGACCACCTTGGCGGCCGGGTCGTAGCAGGCCGACGCGTTGGCCCGCGGCAGGGGCACGGGCGAGACGATCCGCGCGACGGTCTCCAGCTCATACCCGGCCCGCGTCAGGCCCGCCAGCACGTCGCCGGTGAGTTGGCCGTCAGCCAGCGCCTTGGCGGCCGGGGCGGCCAGTTCGACGGCCCGTTTGGCACGGGCGACCATGGCCCACTCCCGTGGCGCCAGATCGTCCACGGCCGTCGCGTCCACGAACTTCTTCAACTCGCCCAGCACGGCCTGCACGTCCGGCAGGACTTCTTTGGTCGCGCGGGCGACCTTCTGGTCGGCCGGCAGGTCGAGGTAGTAGATGCTCCGCGCCCGGCCGGTTGCGTCCTCCAGCCGATGCTGGCGCGACAGCCAGGTCTGGTAGTCCTTGCGCTGGGCGTCGCTGCCGTCGGGCAGGCGGGCCCAGGTCTTGTTCTTCAGGGAGTAGGCCCAGTTGCCGACGCTGGCGCCGGGGACATTGGGGGCCTGGCCGCACAGCAGGAGCAGTTCGTCGTTCACCGGCTCGTAGACGAGCGACGCGCCGGTCAGCTCGACCGGCGGGCTGAACGCGGGCACGTCGATCTCGTGCGACTCGCAGACCTGGCTCCAGGTCCGCTCCTTCACGTCGTAGCGCCAGATGCAGCCAGGCTTGATGCCGACCAGCGTGACGCCGCGGACGTAGATGTAGAACGCCGAGCCGTCGGGGGCGACGGCGTAGCCGTTGTTCAGGTCCAGCCCGCCGGGCGGGCGGATGTTGCCCTCCTTGTCCTTGAAGCCCCAGTAGTTGTTCGAGTGCGGAAAACCCGGGGCCTTGGCCTGGCCGGTCGGCCCGCCCCACGCCCCCTCCTTGCCGGGCGGGAAGGCGTTCTGCCACTCGACCTTGCCCGGCTCGAGCGTCTGCACGTCGTAAGGCGTGACGATTTTCGCGTTGTAGTTCAGCCCCTGGGCGAGCACGAAGCGCCCGATCGCCTCGCTGTAGAACATGGCCGACCCGTCGCGCAGGCCGGTCTGAAGGTCGCCGACGCGGGCCCAGACGTTGGGCTGGGCGTCGGCCAGTTTCGTGACGGGCAGCATGGCCTTGTCCGGCTGGGCCAGCGCCGTCGCCGCGGCCGAGGCAAGGATGGCAATGATCGTCATGGTGCGCATGTCGTTTCTCCTGTCGCAGAGCCCCTTGGGGCAAGTCTCAAACATCCACGGCTGTCGCCGGTTTCGCGGCGAATGTCATACCTCCAGTTTGCCGGAGGCCAGCGAGCGTCGGCCGATCTCGGCGGCCTCGGACCGCGAGAGGCGGCGGTCGCCGGCGACGGCCAGCGTGTAGTCCACGGCAAACTTCGCCCCCTTCGTCAGCTTCAGCTTATCGAGGCTGAAGTGCGAGTCGAGCCAGCAGCGGCAGAGCACGTATCGCCCGACCTGCCGGGCCCCGGCGGCGCCTTTGGGCATTCGCGCCAGCAGGAAGACGTTGCCGCGCTCGCGGGCCCCCTGAGCGAAGAAGAACGCCCGCCGCCAGTGCTGCTTCTGATCGCCGACGACGCTGCGGCCGCGCGGCTCCCTGACGAAACAGGTCGTCTCGCTCCCGTCGGCGTCCAGCGTGTAGACCCAGTCGCTCTCCCAGTCGGCCGACCGCCAGGAGTTGTAGGGGAAGCTGTTGAGGAACTGCATCTCGCCCAGCCCGCAATCGCGCCGGACCGCGAGCCGCGACGCAACCTCGACGCACACGTGCGTCAGGTTGCAGGCCAGCCGGGCCCTCACGTCGGATCGCAGCCGGCCGTCGGGCGTCTGCGACTCGACCGCCAGAATCAACTGCCCGTCGTCGTCCTCGGACAGGCGGAGTCGGCGGACCTCGGTGCTGCACTGGCCGCGCGTCGCGACGTTGGTCGGATACCAGTAGAGCGGCACGCGGACCAGGGCCGGCTCGGCGGACCTGCGGCGCGTCGGCTCGGCGTCATTCACCCGCGGCCAGCACTCCTCGCCTGCCCGCACGTCGTGCAGGCAGAGCGTCCGCGGCGAGAAGAGCATCGCCGGCCCGCCGTCCAACCGGCGCGGGTGAACGCCGTAGACCTCGCGGTCGTCCCACTTCACATACGCCAGGACCGCCGGCCCGAGCCAGCCGAGGTCCACGGTCGTCGCAGCCGATCGGCTGAGCGCCGCGGTCAGGACGGTCTCCGAGACAGGCCGGGCAACCTGGCCGATCTGCGGCATGAACCGGTCGCCCGGCCGGGCGAGGTTGGGCCCGTAGGGGTCGTCGGTCTGGCCGCCAAGTTGCAGGTGCTGGGCGATGACCGGCTGGCCGTCGATCTCGCAGCCGAGGGTGTCGGGACCGGGCATGCCGAAGAGGCGCAGCCGCACACGCCGCCCGCCGCGGGCCTTGGAGAAAACCATCCGGGCCATGCCCGCGGTGCGGAACAGCAGCGTGCCCTCGACCACGTCGTAGCAGCGGAACTCGGCGTTCTCGCACCGCGTCGGCAGGACGGGGTTCTGGAACGCCTTGACGCGTGCAACGGCGGCGTCGGCGGACTTGCCGAAGAACAGCCCCAGCATCGCCCGCAGGCCGAAGACCTCGCCGGTCGGTTCGTTGGCCTCGTGCAGCCACTTCCACTGAAGCGTCACCCCCCGGCCGGGTTGCTTCAGCGATCCCGGCTCCCCCGGCGTGACGACGATGCGCCCGCTGTCGAACGCCCCCCAACCGCTGTGCCCGTTCCACTGCCCGTAGAGGTGGCCCCAGGTGTCGTACCACGGGGCCCGGTCGCCGGCGGCGCTCCAGTAGATGCCCTTGCCCGTGCCGAGTTGGTCCGTCGGCGCGCCGTCCAGCGAGTAGAACCCGAACGCCACCCCGCCCTTCGCGCCGGCGACGACGACGTATCGATGCTTGAGCTGCCGCTTGAACGCGTAGCTTCGCGCCTTGCCCGCGTCCAGCGCCGCAGGGGTGCGCAGGCCGACCTGCCCGCCGGTGGCCGCACCGCCCAGGCCCGTCTCGACCCACGCATCGGTTACGGCGTCATGCGCCGTGCCGACCAGCCGCAGGCCGAACGCCAGCCGCACTTCGCCGTCGGCGTAGAGGATCGTCTCGCTCAGCCCGTCACCGTGGTAGGCCCCGTCGGGCCCGACCAGCGACCACATGACCCGCATCCAGAGCCGCTCGGGCCCCTGCTCGCAGACGATCAGCCGCGGGTCCGGGTCGTCCTCCTGCCGCAGCAGCAGGTCCCGGCCGGCGGCGCGGACGCGGACGCGAGCGGCCACCGTCACCGGCGATGCCGACACGCCCGCGGCGCGGATCGTCACAACGCCGCCGCGGTGGCGGTCGAACAGGGCGGACAGGCGGCCGATGACGCCCTCGCTGCACGCGCCGCAGCGGCGGAAGAAACCGAGATCGACGGTTCGAGGCATGCCAGGCTCCTTGCGTTGATGCCGGACGGGCCATTATCGAAGCATGCAACGCAACGGTCAACGGCGGGACGCCAAGGGTTTGACAGGGCAAACGCCGCCCGCTACTGTCGGCGGGTCCAAGCAGGAGGCCATGATGAAGCGTCCCAACATCGTGCTGATCACGACCGACCAGCAGCGGTTCGACGCGATGAGTCTGAACGCCCCGGACGGATCGGCCATCCAGACGCCGCACCTGGACGAACTGGCGGCCCACGGGGTCAACTTCACGCGCGGCTACGTCACCTGTCCCAGTTGCATCGCCGCGCGGCGGACGATCCTGACCGGGCTGCACCCCTCCAACCCCAGGCACGGCCGGCCGGGCTATCTCGACGGCGAGGAGTTCTTCCCCGACTTCACGCTGCCCGGGCTGCTGAGCGGGGCCGGCTACCAGACGCAGCTCATCGGCAAGTTCCACGTCTACCCGCAGGGCAAGCGATACGGTTTCGACAACGTCGTGCTCAGCGAGCAGCTCGACTGGCGGCCGGACTCCGACTACTTCGGCCGAAACGACTACGTGAGCTGGCTGGCCCGGCGCGGGCATCGCTTCAGCCCGATCGCCTGCGGCGTGGGGGCCAACTCGCGCATCGCCCGGCCGTTCCACCTGGCCGACGACCTGCACCACAGCAACTGGTGCGTTCACGAGGCGATCGACTTTCTCCGCCGGCGGCGCGATCCGGCCTGCCCGTTCTTCCTGCACCTGTCGTTCTGGGCGCCGCACCCGCCGTTCGTTCCGCCGCGGACCTACTTCGGCCGCTACATGCGTCGGGCCGCCCGGCAGCCTGCGATCGGCGAGTGGGCGCCGAAGTTCAGCGGGCCCCAGCCCCGCGGCCAAAGCCCCGAGGCCGGCGTCGCCCGGCTGACCGAACCGGAGCTGCGCGAGTCGGCGGCCGGTTACTACGGGCTGATCAACCACGTCGACGACCAGGTTTACCGGCTGCTCAACGCCGCCTTCGACCGCGGCACGAAGTCAGCCGCCGAGCCGATGCTGATCCTGTTCACCAGCGACCACGGCGAGATGCTCGGAGATCATTACCTGCACCACAAGCAGGTCGCGTTCGAGGGTTCGACGCATGTGCCGTTCTTCGTGTCCGGGCGCGACGTGGACCTGCGCACCGGGTCGTGCGACGCGCTGGTCGGACTGGAGGATCTGCTGCCGACGGTCTGCGAGCTGGCCGGCGTGGACGTGCCCGGGCCGGTGGACGGGCGATCGCTGGCCGCCGCCCTGCGAGGCCAGGCCCCGCCGTCGCGTCCGTGGCTGTTCGGCGAACACGCCGCCCGCGACTTGTCCAACCACTGGCTGATCGAGGCTGCGTCCTACCGCAAGTACGTCTGGCACGCCGCGACGGGCGAGGAGATGCTGTTCGACCTGTCGGCTGATCCGCGCGAGCTGAACGACCTGTCGGCCGACGCGGCGGCGCTGGCCCCGTTCCGCCAGCGGATGGCCGACCACCTGGCCGGCCGCAGGGACTACAACTACGACCGGAGCAAGCTGACGCCCTGTGCCGGCCGACCGCCGCGGGCGATCTACGGAGAAGTCCGGTGAACGAGCGGCCCAACATCCTGCTGATCACGACCGACCAGCAGCGGTTCGACGCGCTGGCGCTCAATGGCGACCGCGACATCAGCACGCCCAACCTCGACCACTGGGCAAGCGACGGCGTCAACTTCTCCCGCGCCTACGTCACCTGCCCGAGTTGCATCGCCGCACGGCGGACGATCCTGACCGGCCTGCACCCGAGCAACCCGCTCCACGGGCTGCGCGGCTACCAGGACGGCCTGGAGTTCGACCCGCCCTGGACGCTGCCCGGGCTGCTGGGCGACGCGGGATACCAGACGCAACTGGTCGGCAAACTGCACCTGTTTCCGCAGGGCAAACGCTACGGGTTCGACCACCTGGTCCTCAGCGAGACCGGCTCGGCGCGCGACCGGTCGCGCTTTGTCGGGCGCAATGACTACCTCACGTGGCTGCGGCGACAGGGCGAGACGACCAACCCGTCGAGCCACGGCATCTGGGGCAACTCGTGGGTCGGGCGGCCGTTCCAACTGGACGAGAACCTGCACCATTCGAGCTGGCTGGTCGAAGAAGCGATCGAGTTCCTCGAACACCGCCGCGACCCGAGCTGCCCGTTCTTCATGCACCTGTCATTCGTCGCGCCGCACCCGCCGCTCGTTCCGCCACGGGATTACTGGGACCGCTACGCCGACAAACCCTACCGGCCGCACGTCGGCTCGTGGACGCCGCTGTTCGACGGCCCGCGGCGCGGCCTGATCCCCGACAGCGGGGTGGGCCCGTTCGACCCGGCCGAGATGCAGCGGGCCCAGGCCGGCTACCACGGTCTGGTCAACCACGTCGATGACCGGCTGAGCCACCTGTTCCAGCAGGTCTACCAGCACGGCGCCGCCGACAACGACCCGCGGCCGCTGTGGATCCTCTTCACCAGCGATCACGGCGAGATGCTCGGCGACCACGAGCTGTTCCGCAAGGCGCTGCCCTACGAGGGGTCGGCCCACGTGCCATTCTTCATCCACGCGCGGAACATGCCCCGCCCCGCGGCGGCCGGCCGACCCAGCGACGCCCTGGTTTCGCTGGAGGACCTGCTGCCGACGATCTGCGACATGGCAGGCGTGGCCACGCCCGCCGGCGTGGACGGGCGATCCCTCATGCCGATCCTGACCGGCCAGGCCGACCGCGTCCGCGACGAGGTCTTCGGCGAGCACAGCGGCAAGAACCGGGCCAACCACTTTCTCGTCCGCGACCGGCTGAAGTACATCTGGCTCGCCGAAAGCAACGAGGAGCAGCTCTTCGACCTGGACAAGGACCCCTGGGAACTGACCGACATCAGCGACCGGCGCGAGCTTCTCGAACCGATGCGCCGGGCGATGGCCGACCATCTGGCCGGGCGGACCGACTGCCGTTACGACCTCTCGGCCCTGGAGCCGCTGGCCAATCGGCCGCCGACCCCCTTCTTCGGAGCGCGATGAATCATGGAGCGTCCGGACATCATCCTGATCACGACCGACCAGCAGCGGTTCGACGGGCTGGCGCTCAACGGCAACGACGTCCTTCGCACGCCCAACCTGGACCATTGGGCGGCGTCGGGGACGAACTTCTCCCGGGCGTACACCACCTGCCCGAGTTGCATCGCCGCGCGGCGGACGATCCTGACCGGACTGCACCCCAGCAACCCGCTGCACGGTCTGCCGGGCTACCAGGACGGCGTCGAGTTCAACCCTCCCTGGACCCTGCCGGGCCAGCTCAAGCAGGTCGGCTACCAGACGCAGCTCATCGGCAAGTTCCACGTCTACCCGCAGCGCAAGCGGTTCGGGTTCGACAACGTGATCCTCAGCGAGACGATGGACGTGCGGCCGGGCTCGCCGTGGTTCGGCCAGAACGACTATTGGCATTGGCTGCTGGACAACGGGCAGGACCAGTTCGTCCTGCCCAACAGCCACGGGCTGGGACCCAACGAGTGGGGGGCGCGGCCGTGGCAGCTCGACGAGAACCTGCACCACACGAGCTGGCTGGTGGAGGAGGCGTTTGAGTTCATCCGCACGCGGCGCGACCCGAGTTGCCCGTACTTCCTGCACCTGTCGTTCTGGGCGCCACACCCGCCGCTGGTCCCGCCGCAGGTCTACTGGGACCGCTACGTCGGGCGCGAGGACTGGGCGCCGCACGTCGGCGGCTGGGTCCCGCAGTTCCCGCCGCGCGGTCGGCCGGGCGTCCGCAGCGACAGCCCGGTCGGGCCGTTCAATCAGGAGTGGCTGCGCGAGACGATGGCCGGCTACTACGGGCTGATCAACCACCTGGACGACCGGCTTCAGCACCTGGTCAAGCAGACGACCGAGCGGGCCACGCCGCGGGCGGGTCGGCCGCTGGCGATCGTCTTCACCAGCGACCACGGCGAGATGCTCGGCGACCACCAGCTCTATCGCAAGACGCTGGCCTACGAGGGGTCGGCCCACGTGCCGTTCTTCATCCACACGCGGAACATGGAGCGGTTCGCCCGGGCCGGGGCCGCCAGCGATGCACTGGTCTCGCTGGAGGACATCCTGCCAACGGTCTGCGACCTGGCCGGGGCCCCGACGCCCGACGGCGTGGACGGCCGATCGCTGCTGCCCGTCCTGCGCGGGCAGGCCGACCGCGTCCGCGACGAGCTTTTCGGCGAGCACAGCGGCGCGCACGCCAGCCACTTCATCGTCAGCGGACGGCACAAGTACGTCTGGTACGCCGGCACGAACGAGGAGCAGATCTTCGACCTCGCGGACGATCCGTGGGAGCAGCGCGACCTGTCAGCCGACGCCGCACTGCTGACACCGATGCGGGCCCGGATGGCCGAGCACCTGAATGGCCGCACGGACTACGCCTACGATCCGGCGGCGCTGAAGCCGCTGGCCAACCGGCAGCCTTCGGTCTTCTGGACGGACTCGGACCGGGAATATCTCCCGGGGTAGGTCAGAACTCGGCCTGGAACATGAGGTAGTTGACGCGTTCCATCCCCAATGCCCGGTAGGTGTCCTGGGCCGAGGCGTTATCGCATTCCACGTAGAGCCTGACGCCGCGAACGCCGCCGTCGGCGCGGGCCAGTCCCTGGACATGTCGGTGCATGGCGCGATAGATGCCGCGCCGCCGGAAGGCAGGCTCCACGTAGACCGACTGGATCCACCACCAGTCGGCGTTGCGCCAGTCGCTCCACTCAAAGGTGATCAGCAGGCCGCCGGCCGTGCGGCCATCGCATTCGGCGATCAGGTAGAACCCGCGCTGGGGGCGATCGAACACCGCCCGCACACCCGCACGCAGCGTCGCCGGGTCCAGTTGCCTGCCCTCGGTCTCGTTGGCCATCGCCATGTTGAAGGCGACGAGGCTCTCGACATCGGCCTCGGTGGCCGGGCGAACGCGAACCGGCGATCCTTCCATGGTCTTCCTCCCGGGAAATCACGAATCTCATGGCAGACTAACGCAGACCGCACGAGCCGGCAAGCGATCAGCGCAGGAGAAGACGCCGAGGCCTGCGGCCCGCGGTCGCGCCCGCTCGTTGCATTGGAGCGAAGCCTATTCGGAGGGCACGGTCGTCGGGGCGACCGAATCGCCCTGGTGGGACATGCGTTCCTTGGCACGCTGCAACTGCTCTTCGATCTGGCGCTCGATGATCTCTTCCTTCTTGCCCTGGCGGACCTCGACCATCCGCTGCATCTCGTCGATGCGCTTCTGGAACTGCTGAATCTGCTTGTTCCATCGCTTCTGGTTCAGGTCGAAGCGGGCCTCGAGCTTCGTCCGCATCTGCTCGCGGAGTTCGCTCTGCTTCACCGGGTCGTTGCTGGCGACGGCGTCCTGGGCCAGCTTCTGAATCTCCAGGCCGAGTTTCATGTCCTGGCGGATCATGCCGTGCAGTTCGGGGTCGGTGCGCTTCAACTCCATCATGTAGAGGGCCGAGCGGGCCACGCGGGCCCACAGCCGGTCGTATTCCGCCGCGTCGCGCTTACGGGTCTCCTCCAGCACCTGGACCAGCCGCGGGTCGTTCTCGCGGAGATACTGCATGATCTCGGCCGTCTGGGCATCGGTCAGCGTCAGCGGCGCGGGGCGATGATTCTCCATGAAGTCGCCGCGGGTGAAACGCGGCCGGCGGTCGCCCGTCCCCTCTTCGTCGGGCTGGGTGGTCGCGTCGCGATCGCGGAACGGTCGGCCTAGCCTGGCCTGTGCCAGCCGCAGGCTGCGGTCGGTGGCCGTCAGGTCGGGCAGGCCGTCGTCGGACCGCGGGGGCTGGGCGGCAACCTTCGCGCTGTCGGACGGACGGTCGTCGGCCGGCAGCAGGGCGGTCAGGCCCGTGCCCAGCACGATGCCGCAGGTCAGCCAGAATGCGATGTGGACGAGCTTCAGCTTCATGGGCATCCGTCAGTGGTCGTAGGAGTCAACCAGGGCGGCCCACGGCTCGCCGCCGGGGACGTCGTTGCGCGGGTCCAGTTCGCGACCAAGCAGTTCCACGCCGCGGTTCATCGCCACGAGCGAGACCACGTCGCGATTCACGGTGGTCTCGTAGTTTTCGACCAGCAGGTCGGCGTCGGCGGCAGTCGGCCTGGCCGACGCGAGTTCCGTCGAAGTCGGCAGGCCCGGCGGCGTGATGCGGGCCACTTGGTCGTCGCGGTCGACGCCGGTCAGAGAATACCAGAGCATCGCGCTGACCAGCAGCAGCGCCGCGGCCGCCGCGCCGGACCAGGGCAGGATGCGGTGGCGGCGACGCCGGGCGGCCAGTTCGCCGCGGACGGCCTGGGCGAGCCGCGCCGAGAGGCCCGGCGGGGTCGCGGGCCGATCGAGCCGACCGGCCAGCCACGCCACGTTGGCTTCCAGTTCGTCGGCGATCCGCGGCCCCAGCAGGGCGCGGTCTTCGGGGGTCAGCCCGCGGTCCATGTTGTCAGGTTTCGATGTCATCGCCGAGCAGTTCCCGCAGACGCTTAAGGCCTCGATGGGCCCGGGCCAGCACCGTGCCGACCGGGCAGTCCATCAGTTGGGCGATCTCGCCGAACGGCAGCTCCGAGAAGTGCCGCAGCAGGATCACCTGTCGTTGCTCTTCGGGCAGCCGACCCAAGGCCTGGTTTAACGCGTCGGCCCTCTCACGCAATCCCAAAGACGCGTCGGGGGCAGGCTCGTCGCCGGCGACCTGGTCGCCCAGCGCGAGGCCCGCGTCGTCCTCGGCTGCCTCGGATTCGGCCACCTGGTGCGGGCGGACCTTCTTTCTCCGGTGCCGGTCCCGCACGACGTTGGTCGCAATCCGGAAGAGGTAGGCCGTGAGCTGCCCGTCGTGACGGTAGCTCCCGATCGACCGGACCAGCCGCAGGAAGACTTCCTGGAGCAGTTCCTCGGCGTCGTCAGGCCGCCCTACCAGCCGCAGCAGATAGCCGTAGAGGCGGGGGCTGTAAAGCCCGATCAGCCGCTCGTAGGCCTGCTGATCCCCCGACTTGCAACCGTCCACCAGGGACGCAAGCAGTTCGGAGCTGTCGGCTGCGGTCTCTTTCTCTTTCATGCACAACGCCGGCCTAAGTGCCACATTGCGAAAACTTTGCCGAAGTTACCCGTCCCGTCGTCAGGCCCGGCAGCCGCCGGAAGGCCCGATTATAGCTTGTGACGAGAAAACCTGTTACTGTCGGCTGGGCCGGCCGGGGAAATCCTCGCTCCCAGCCGGGGCTGACGGGTATAATCCCGGGGCATTTCGATACTTCCATCGCCGAAAAGACTTGCGGAAGGAGCACGGCCATGACTCGACGGATGCTGCTCTCGGCGGCCGGGGCGGTCACGCTGCTGTTGTCGGCGGCTGGATGCCAAACACACTGGGACCGGGTCATGCAGGCGGCCCGCGCAGGCCAGGATGAAAGCGTCTGGCCCAACCGCAGCCCCAACTGCCGGCTGGTGCTCGAATGTCTTTGCGACCGCACAACTCGGCCGGGCGACCTGGCGGTCACCGCCGAGCCCGACCAGCCGAGCCGGCCGATGGTTGACATGGCCCTGAGCTATCGCGACCTGGCCGCCCGCGCCGTCGCCGCCGACGACATGGCCGAGTTGGAGAAAACCGCGGCGTTCGTCCCGGTCGTCTCGGCCGACGGCCGCGGCTTCCTGTTGGCGACCAACAGCACGGCCTGGTCAATGCCGGGCAAGCAACACCCGGTCTTCGCGGTCGGCCGATCCGGGCCGGTCCGCTTGCGCATGACCACCGACGCCGAGTGCGACCGCATCCTGGCGACGCTCAAGAACAAACCGGACGGCAACCGGTTCGGCGCCGCGTCACGGCAGTAAGCTCAAGTCCCCTCCCCGCCCATCCAAGCCCCGTCGCTTGCGACGGGGACGGGGTCGAGGCTCGCCTTCCTCAATACGCAATCTTCACCGGCCGACCGCCCATCGCCGCCGACTTCCAGCAGGCAGTGGTGAAGGCGATGTTGGGCAGAAAGTCGGCCGGCGGGCACTCATTCTTTGCCCCCTTGAGCACCACATCGACGAAGTGACGGTCCGGATCGCTGCCGCCGGTGTAGGACTTCTGCTCGGCCACGCCGCGGTCGTCCACCAGCGTCAGCGTGCCGTTGCGGAGGAACAGGCCGAGCCCCTTGTCGCCGATGATGGTGACGTCCTCCCAGAAAACGGGCTTGGGCCCGGCGCCCGGCACGGCCAGGCTGCCCAGGCATCCGTCGGCGAAGCGATAGCTGATGGCCGAGTCGATGTCCACCTCCGTGCCGCGGTTGTCCATCATCGCGGTCACCTCGACCGGGCGCGACGGCAGGGTCCAGAAGATCATGTCGATCAGGTGGGCGCCGCTGTCGTTGAGCTGCCCGCCGCCGGAGAGCGACTTCTTCTGCCGCCACTTGCCGCGGGTGAGCTGGAGCCACGCCTGGCTGAGGAATGACTGCACGAAGAGCGGTCGGCCAAACTCCGGCGAGCGGACCTTGGCGCGAATGAACTGCCACTGGGCCGTCCAGCGGCGCTGGAAGCTGATGACCACCTGGCGGCGGGCCTTCGTCGCGGCCGCGACGATTCTCTTGGTGTCGGCGACGGTGCAGGCCAGCGGCTTCTCACATTGAACGTGCAGACCGGCCGCCAGCGCGTCGAGCACCTGCCGCGTGTGCTGCGTGTGCGGCGTGGAGATGAGCACGGCGTCGGCCTGCACCGCGCGCAGCATCCTGCGATGATCGTCGAAGGTGGGCAGGCCGGCCAACGCGGGGAACGCGGCCGCCGTGGCGGCCAACTGGTCGGCCGACGGCTCGGTGATGCCGACGATGCTCACCTCGGGAATCGCGGCCAGCCGACGCAGGTGGACCCGCGTGTTGCCGCCGCTGCCGATCAGCGCCAGGCGAAGGGTCTTGAGCTTGGACATGGGGACTCCCAAACGAGGTTGGAGGGGATCGGATCATTCCGGGTTCCCCGCTTCGCTTCGCGAAACGGGGGCAAATCCAGCGTCCATTATGCCACGCGGGGCAGCCCAGTAAAGTCCCGGGCATGGACAACCGCGACCGGCTGGCGGACAATGAAGCGCCGCCCGCGCGGGCGGCAACATTCAGACAGGGAGCATCGCGTGAAGGACTTCATACTCGCCCACTACAGCCGCAACCTCGTCACAGCCAACAGACTGCTGGCCGACATCCCCGACGAAGCAATGGCCGATCAGGCCGCCGGGATCGTCAACCATCCGGCCTGGCAGATCGGGCACCTCTGCATGTCCGCCGACTTCGTCCTGACGCTGCTGACCGGCAGGGGCAACCTCGCCCCGGACTGGCGGACGCGGTTCGGCATCGGCAGCCAGCCGCAACCGGACCGGTCGGCCTACCCACCCAAGGCCGAACTGCTCGCCCTGCTGGCCTGCCAGCACGCGGCCGTGGCCGACGCGTTCGCCAAGGCCGATGCCGCGGCCCTGGAGGCCCCCGCGCCCGAGCGGGTCCGCGCCGTTTTCCCGCGGGCGGGCGACATCGTCGTAGGTCTGATGACCGGGCACGAGTCGCATCACCTTGGGACGCTGAGCGCCTGGCGTCGGGTCCGGGGCAAGCCGTCGCTCTATTGAGGCCCCGGCAAACGGCGCCGGTCCATGCGAAACCGGCCCGTCGGCCCGGCATTTAACCAGTTACCTGGCGGTGAAAGCCCCGCGCCGGCGCGGCGCGGACTTCACGGCACGCCGGGCCGAACGGGAGCCTTCATGCGAGCCCATGCACTCAAGCAACTGGCCCTGCTGGCTGGAGCGATGGCCCTGGCCTGGGAAGGATCGGCCGCCCGGGCCGGCGACGCCGACGAGTTTCGCGTCAAACGCGAGGCCGTCTACGAGTTCGAAAGCAAGCCGGCCGTCACCCGCAGCAAGGACGCCTCCAGCGACCCGCCGCGCGATCGCTATACCATCCGCTTCGCCAGCAAGGGCCTGTGCGACGTCACCGTCGCGGTCGAAGACGCAAACGGGCGGATTCTCCGCCACCTGGCCAGCGGCGTGCTGGGTCCCAACGCCCCTGCCCCGCTGACCCGCGACAGCCGGTCTCAGACACTGCTCTGGGACGGCAAGGACGACCAGGGCCATTACGTCGACGATCGCCAGGGGCTGAGCATCCGTGTCAGCCTCGGACTCGAGGCCCGGTTCGAGCGAACGCTGTTCTGGGAGCCCAAGAAGCGTGAATCCGTCGAGGCCCAGCTCTTCTGCCCCACGCCCGAAGGGGTCTACGTCTACGATGGCGGCGAGGGCTGGGATTTTGTCTATCTCTACGACCACGAGGGCAACTACCTCCGCATGGTCTACCCCTTCCCCGCCGACAAGGTCGCCCAGGTGAAGGGTCTGGCCTGGCACACCTTCGCCGGCGACGGCGCCAAGCTGCCGATCAAGACGAACTTTCTCCAGAACTCGTTCCTCACCTGCGGCACCAACGCGTGGCTGTTCCAGACATTCAAGAGCGACACCGACTGCTATCGCTCGGTCATCGGCGCCGGCGGCAACGCCCATTACGGCCAGCACAGCCGCGGCCTGACGGCGATGGCCGCCCGGGCCGGGCGGATCGCGCTGGCAGACGTGCTGGTCAACCGCCTGGGGACCGACGGCTCCTCCAGCGGGATGGAGTTCCAGGGCCCGAAGGTCTCATTCTCCATCGTCAGCCGGGGGAACCTGGAACGCGGATCGGTCTTCGAGGCCGAGCCGCACGCGGCCGCCCTGAGCCCCGACGGCAAGACGCTCTACCTGACCGGCTACGTCTATCCGCACCTCGGGCACGCGTCGGCCGACATCGTCACCAACGACTTCTTCGACGCCATCCACGGCGTGTTCAAGGTGGACATGGATGGGCCGGCGGGCGGCAAGATGCAGCTCTTCGCCGGGACCGAGCGCCCCGCTGACGACGGAACCGACAACGCCCACTTCCGCGTTCCCGCGGCGGTAGCGGTCGACTCGCAAGGCCGGGTTTACGTTGCCGACTACATGAACGACCGCGTTCAGGCGTTTGACGCGGCCGGCAAGCACCTTCGGACGATCAAAGCCCGTCGCCCGGCCCGGATCGTGCTGGACGAGAAGAACGACCGCCTCTACGTCTTCAGCTTCCTGGTCCACAACCCCTTCATGGCCAAGAGCGAGGAGTCTGTGCCGGCAACCCTGACGCGCATGGGCCCGCTCAGCGGCGAGGTGAAGGAGATCGACCGCTTCAGCCTGCCGACGGTGGCTTACGTCTCGAAGATGGGGCACTTCTATCGCGGGCAGAGTTTCCAGCTCAACGCGACGGTCGACCTGAACGGCGACGAGCCTGTCGTCTGGCTGTCGGAGGCGTTTCAGCGGGAAGACGTGCTCTCGGTGAAGCACATGGTCTCGCAGAACATCCGGCTGTACGCCATCCGCGAAGGCAAGCTGGCGCTGGTGCGGGACTTCGAGGCGGACGCCCGCAAGTCGATCCGCCGGCCCCGGCGGCCGCGCAGCGGGCGACAACGGCTCTACCTCAATCCGGCCAACGGCAAGGTCTACGTCGGCGAGGGCGACAGCTTCACCCACAAGGCATTCAAGCAGTTCGTGGAACTTGACCCGGCCAGCGGCAAGGTGCGGCTGGTCGACCTGCCCTTCGATGCCGAGGACGCCTGCTTCGACGGCGCCGGCCTGCTCTACCTGCGAAGCGTCGGAGTCGTCGCTCGCTACCAGATGCCCGACGGCGCCGGCGGCGACTTCCGCGAGGTCCCCTGGGATTACGGCGAGGAGCGGGCGAAGGTTTACACCAGTTCCAGCAGCGACCGGCGCGAAGCGAAGGTCATCTCCGGTCTGGCCCTGCCGGCCAACGGCGGCTGGCATCACGGCGGGATGTACGTCTCGCCCGACGGCAGCCTGGCCGTCACCTGTCTCTTCGTGACCAGCCTGGTCAAGCGGACCGACATCCAGACGGTCGTCGACGGCGGCCTGCCCTTCACGCCGCGCATCTTTCCGGGACGCATCGTCGACGGGCGCGGCGGCGGCGTGTTCATCCACGTCTGGGACAAGCATGGCCAGTTGCTGCATGAAGACGTCGTCCCCGGGCTGGCCGACAACACCTACGGCATCGGCCTGGACCGCGACGACAACCTCTACGCACTGGCGGCCGCGACGCGAATCGTTGACGGCAAGCTCTACTACAACGACATGTCCGGCACGCTGATGAAGTTCCCCTGCGCCCCCAGGACGCCCAACAGGGTGGTCAGCGCCAGCGACAAGGCCCCCGTTCGCCTGGGCGACGACAGCGTGCCCAAGCGACCGGCCGACATCCAGAATGCCACGCAGGGCAAGGCGTGGGTCAACGGGGCGGAGTGGATGTACGGCGGCGTCGGCTGGGGCGGCAAGAACCTGGGCATCGGCTGCGCGTGCTGGAACGATCGCTTCACGCTGGACTACTTCGCCAGGTCGTTCGCCCCGGAAATGGACCGCTACAGCGTCGCGGTGCTGGACTCGGCCGGCAACCTGATCATGCGGATCGGCCGATATGGCAACGTGGACGACGGCAAGCCGCTGGATCCGGCCGGCGGACCGCCGGCAACGCGGCCGATCGGCGGCGACGAGGTCGCCCTGGTCCATGGGGCCTACCTGGCCACCGACACCGACCGCCGCCTGTTCATCGCCGACCCGTCCAACGAGCGCATCCTGAGCGTGCGGCTGGCGTATCGTACCAGTGAGTCAGTCGGCCTGGAGAATGCCGGCCAGCCATGAGGCTCTGCAATGCATAGACGCGTATCCGTCCGCTCGCCCGGAGCTTTGCCCCAACGCCGATCAGCCCGCGCGCCGTGGGCGGGGCCGATCGCTCTGGCCGTCGCCGTGCTGGCGACTTCGGCCGTCGCAGCCGCCGCCGATGACGCCGACGAGTTCCGCATCAAACGCGAGGCCGTCTACGAATTCCAGAGCAAGCCGGCCGTCACGCGGAGCAAGGACGCCTCCAGCGACCCGCCGCGCGACCGCTTCACGATCGAGTTCACCACGAAGGGCCTGTGCGACGTGACGGTCGCCGTCGAAGACGCCGGCGGGCGCATCATCCGCCACCTGGCCTCCGGTGTGCTGGGCCCCCACGCCCCTGCCCCGCTCCAGAAGGACTCCCGGCATCAGGCCCTGGTCTGGGACGGCAAGGATGACGCCGGGCGATACTCCGAAAATACCGACCGCCTCCGGTTCCGCGTCAGCCTCGGCCTCCAGGCCCGGTTCGAGCGAACGATGTTCTGGTCGTCCAAGCGGCGCCAGTCGCGCTTGCCCCCGTTGATGGCCGCCCGCCCCGAGGGCGTCTACGTCTACGACGGCGGCAACGGCATCGACTCGCTCTGCCTGTACGACCATGCCGGCCACTACCTCCGCACCCTCTACCCGTTCCCGGCCGACAAGATCGACCAGGCCAAGGGCGTCACCTGGCGCAGCTTCGCCCAGGACGGGGCCAAGCTGCCGGTGAAGACCAACTTTCTCCAGTGCAGTTTCCTGACCGGCGGGGGCAACTCGTGGAACATCCAGACCTACAACCCCAGGACCGATCAGTACCGCTCCGTCGTCGGCGTCGGCGACAATGAGCACTATGGCATGTACGGCGCCGGCGCGTCGGCGATGGCCGTCGCGGGCAGTCGCATCGCGCTGGCCGATGCGCTGCTCAACCGCCTGGGCGCCGACGGCACGACCGGCGGGCTGGAGCTGACCGGCCCGCGGACGTTCATCGACGCCCCGCTCCGCCGCGACCGCCCCCTGCCGACCGCCCGGGCCGTGCCGCGCAGCGCCGCCCTGAGCCCGGACGGGCGATGGCTCTACCTCACCTGCTACATCTACGGCGCCCGCGGCCACGCGTCGCAGGACATCCAGTACACCACCGACTGGCGCTGCGTGCCGGCGGTGGTGCGGCTGGACATGGAGGCTGGCCCCGACGCCAAGGCCGAGGTCTTCAGAGGCAGCATCGACCCGACGAAGTGCGGCAGCGGCGACGACCGATTCAACGTCCCCGGCTCGGTAGCGACCGACGCCGCCGGGCGGGTCTACGTGGCCGACCACCTCAACGACCGCGTTCAGGTCTTCGCCTCCGACGGCAACCTGCTCAAGTCGATCAAGGTCAAGCGGCCGGCCAAGGTGGCGATCAATCAGAAGAACGGCGAGATCTACGTCTTCAGTTGGAAGCTGATGAACGAGTTCGACACCGCGGCCGTCCTGTCGCGGCTGACCCGCTTCGGGCCGTTCGACAACCCGAAGGAGTTGGCCAGCTACCCCCTGGGCATCCAGGTCTACGGCGACGCTGGGGCCTCCCGCTACCGCTCGACCGGGGTTGAACTGTTCGCCGAACTGGACGGCTGGGCCGACGAGCCGACCATCTGGATCACCCGCGAAGACCAGATGTCCAACGTGCTCAGCCGCCAGCACGCCACCCAGGGAACCATCGTCCTGCTCGCGATCCGCGACGGCAAGGTGGTCCGCAAGCACAATTTCGGCGACGACGTCGCCGCCCTGAACATCCCGCCCGGCGTCGAGCACCACCAGCGCCAGCGGCTCTATGTCGACGAGACCACCAGCAAGCTCTACGTGGCCGAGGGCGACGACGCGGCCAACGGCAAGAGCTTCCAGACGATGTTCGAACTGGACCCGGCGTCATCCTCGCCCGGGGCCCGCCCGCTGGCGGCGCCCTTCGACGCCGAGGACATGTGCTTCGATCTCTCGGGCATGGCCTACTTCCGTTCGGTCGAGACCGTCGGACGGTTCGAGAAGGTCCCCGCGGGAGGCGCCGACTGGCGCGAAGTCCCCTGGGACTACGGCGAGGAGCGCAAGGGCGTCGCCTACGGCTGGAACAGCGGCACGAAGCGCGACGACCTGGTCAGCGGGCTGGTCATGCCCAGCGACGGCGGGTGGCATCACGGCGGCATGTTCGTGTCGGCCAGGGGGAACATGATCGTCGGCTGCCTGCTGGGCTTCGTGATGGAGGTGCGGACCGACGCGAAGTTCGTCCACGTCGGCAAGCCCTACAAGCCGCCGGTGTTCCCCGGCCGCCTGCTCGGCGGACGCGGCGGCGCCACCTGCGTGCATGTCTGGGACAGCCACGGGCGGCTGGTCCGCGAGGACGCCGTGCCCGGTCTGGCCGACCTCTACGGCGTCGCCATCGACAACAGCGATCAGATCTACGTGATGTCCGCCGCCACCCGCGTGCTCGACGGCAAGCGATACTACAACGACATGAGCGGCACGGTAATGAAGTTCCCGGCTGACAAAGGCCGCGTGCTGACCGCGTCGGAGAAGATCCCCGTGCCGCTGGACGAGGCCAGCTATCCCAAGCGGCCGTTCGACGTCACCAGCGCGATGCAGGGGTCGGCCTGGGTCGAGGGGGCCGAGTGGCTCTACGGCGGCGTCGGCTTCGGCGGCAAGAACATGGGCGTCGGCTGCGCGTGCTGGAACTTCCGCTTCGCCCACGACTACTTCGACCGCAGCTTCGCCCCGGAAATGGACCGCTACAGCGTCGCGGTGCTGGACTCGGCCGGCAACATGGTCATGCGGATCGGCCGATACGGCAACGTGGACGACGGCAAGCCGCTGAACCCGACGGGCGGTCCGCCGACGACGCGGCCGATCGGCGGGGACGAGGTCGCCCTGATGCACGGCGCCTACCTCGCGACCGATACCGACCGCCGCCTCTTCATCGCCGACCCCGGCAACGGGCGCGTGCTCAGCGTGAAACTGGAGTATCATACAAACGAACTCGTCAACTTGGCCCAGGCAGGCAACTGACCGACCCGGCACGCCGGGCGTAGACAGGAACTCTCCATGATCCGACAGACGACCACGGCATCCGCGACTCGCAACGACCATGCCGCTCGGCGCCGGCGCTGCCGGCTTCTGGCAATCCTGCTGGCCGGGGCAGCCGCATTCTCCGCGCCCGCCCGGGCCAGCGCCGACGAGCCGGCTGGCGCGTTCACGGTGAAGCGTGAGGCCGTCTTCGAGTTCGACCAGAAGCCGGCCGTCACGCGCAGCGGCGACACGGTGACCATCCGCTTCGCCAGCAAGGGCTGGTGCGACGTGACCGTCGCGGTGGAGGACACGCAAGGCCACATCGTCCGCCACCTGGCCAGCGGCGTGCTGGGCGACAACGCCCCGCCGCCGTTGCAGAAATCGAGCAAGGTCCAGACGCTGACCTGGGACAGCAAGGACGACCAGGGCCGCTACGTCACCGCCCGCGAACAACTTCGCATCCGCGTGTCGCTGGGCCTGGCGCCGCGCTTCGAGCGGACGCTCTACTGGAAGCCGCAGCGGCGGATCGCCCGCCGCAAGCCCCTGTTCGAGCCGGCCCCCGAGGGCGTCTACGTCTACGAGGGCAACGGCTTCGACCACCTCCGCCTCTACAGCCATCAGGGCGATTACGAACGGACGGTCTACCCCCTGCCGGCCGACAAGCTCACGGCGGTCGACGGCCTGGTCTGGCACACCTATCCCGACGGGCCGAAGCTGCCGCTCAAGACCAACTGGTCGCAGGCGACGATGCTCACCAGCGGGCGGATCGGCACGCCGATCACTTACTTCCCCGACAAGGGCATCTACCGCTCGGTCATCGACACGATCTACCACGACATCCACCACGGCGTGGACGCGACGGCGATGGTCGTCCGGGCCGACCGCATCGCCCTGGCGATGTACAGCGTCAACCGCCTGGCGACCGACGGCAGCAGCGGCGGGATGAAGCTGCGCGGGCCGAAGGTCGACCTGGCGTTCAAGATCGACCGAACTGACACCGGCCCGGTCTATCCGACGACGGCCGCCCTGAGCCCGGACGGGCGTTGGCTGTACCTGGGCGGCTACCTGGGCACGACGATGAAGAAGGCGTCGCACGACATTGTCGGCTTCAACGAGTTCGACGCCGTGCCGCTGGTCTACCGCGTGGACATGAACGCCGACGATCCGCCCGCCGTCTTCCTGGGCAGCGCCGATCCGCGGAAGAAGGGCGCCGGCGACGGGCAGTTCAAGCTCATTTCCGCGCTGGCCGTCGACGCCCAGGGCCGCGTCTACGTCGCCGACCACGCCGTCGGGCGGGTGCAGATATTCTCGCCCGAGGGCAAGTTCCTCAAGTCGTTCGCCGCCGAGAGCCCCGGCCGCGTCCAGGTGCACCAGAAGACCGGCGACATCTACGTCATCAGCCTGCCCGTGGTCTCGGAGTTCGGCGACCAGTTCGGCAAAGGGACGGTCACGCAGTTCGGACCGTTCGAGAACCCGCGGAAGATCGCGAGCTGGGACCTGCCCGGCGTGCACCGCGCCATCGCCAGTTGGGGCCTGCTCACGCCGGCGCCCTTCGAGGCGGCGGTCGACACCTGGGCCGAACCGCTGACGGTCTGGCTGGCCTTCGACTGGGCCCGCATCAGCGTGCTCAACCAGGGCAGGCAGAGCTACCCCGGCGTCCAGGTCCTCCAGCTCAAGGAGGGCAAGCTGGCGGTCGTGCGCGACTTCGCCACCGAGGCCCGCAAGCTTATCATCAAGCCGGCCCCGCCGACCTATTGGCGGCAACGGCTCTACGCCAACCCCGCCAACGGCACGCTCTACGTCAGCGAGTCCGACGCCGGCGTTGGCAAGAGTTTCAAGGACCTCATCCGCATCGACCCGGCTACCGGCCGAACCAGCCGCGTCGAGCTGCCGTTTGACGCCGAGGACATGGCCTTCTCGCCCGATGGTCTGGCCGCCCTGCGGACCGAGCGGGTGATCGCCCGCTACGACCCGCAGGAGTTTGTGGATATCCCGATCCGCGGCGAAGGCAACTTCCGCGTCTGGCGCGAGGTGCCCTGGGACTACGGCGAGGACCTGGACAAGGTCGCGTTCTCTTCCAGTTCCGACCGCCGCGACGGGCATGTCACCTCTGGCATCGTCATGCCGTCGAACGCCTTCTGGCATCACGGCGGGATGGGCTTCTCGCCCCGGGGCAACCTGGTGGCCTCGGGCTACTACGACGCCAAGCCCGCCCCGATGCTCGGTGAGGAGCCCAAGGTGTTCGCGGGCAAGCCCTACCAGGTCAAGCAATACCCCGGGCGCATGCCATCGAGCGGCCGCGGCGGGGCCATCATCCATATCTGGAACAAGCACGGCCAGTTGATCTACGAGGACGCCGCGCCGGGCCTGGGCGACATCAACGGCGTCGAGATCGACCGCGACGACAACATCTACGTCCTGTCAGCCGCCGCCCGCATCTTCGACGGCGTGCGCCACTTCAACGACATGGCCGGCACGATCATCAGGTTCCCCCCCGGCAAGGGCCGCGTGCTGAGCATGAGCGACAGGATCCCGCTGCCGCTGCCCGACTCGCTCAAACCCAAGCGATCGCCCGACCTGGTCGGCGCCCAGCAGGGCACCGCCTGGGTCGAGGGCGCCGACTGGATGTTCGCCGGCGTCGGGTGGGGCGGCAAGAACTACGGCGTCGGCTGCGCCTGCTGGAATGACCGCTTCGTGCTGGACTACTTCGCCCGCTCGTTCGGGCCCGAGATGGACCGCTACAGCGTCGCGGTGCTCGACTCGGCCGGCAACCTGATCACCCGCATCGGTCAATACGGCAACGTGGACGACGGCCTGCCGCTGATCGCCGACGGCGGCCCGCCGCACCCGCGATCCGTCGGCGGCGACGAGGTGGCGCTGATGTACGGCGCCTACCTGGCGACATGGACCGACCATCGCCTCTACATCGCCGATCCGGGCAACGTCCGGCTGCTCAGCGTGAAGCTCGGCTACCACGCCGACGAGACGATCGCCCTGTCCGACGTGCAGGACGCCGCAGCGGGCGGGCCGTAGAAGCGGTTGAAGGCCTCCACCGGTCGACCAGCAGACGCGAGGGTTTCGAGATGAAAGCCAAGCCGCTTGCGGCAATCGGGCCAGGGGCAAGGCTGCTCCTGGCGTTCGTCGGACTGGCCGCGGGGCTGAACGCCGGCGTGTCCCTCGCCGACGGGCCGGCGCTGCCCGAGTGGCAGCTGCGGCGCGAGCCGGTTTATGAGTTCGCCACCCCGCCGGCTGCCACCCGCGACGGCGACCGCGTCACCATCCGCTTTGCGACCAAGGCCCTGTGCGACGTGACCGTGGCGATCGAGGACGGCAGGGGCCGCACCATCCGCCACCTGGCGACCGGCGTGCTGGGTCCGACGGCCCCGGCCCCGCTGGTCCGCGAGTCGCGAGAGCAGACGCTGCACTGGGACGGCAAGAACGACAAGGGCGTCTACGTCGACGACCCCTCGGCCTGCACCGTCCGCGTCAGCCTGGGGCTTCAGCCGCGCTTCGAGCGGAGCCTGGCTGACGCGCCGCTCAAGCCCGTCTGCTACCGCAGCGACGGCCAACTGCTGGCGGCCGCCCCCGAGGGCGTCTACGTCTTCCAATACGGCGCGGGGGTGAGCTTCCTGCGTCTCTTCGACCACGACGGCAACTACGTGCGGACGATCTACCCCTTCCCTTCCGACCGCATCGACAAGGTCCGGGGGATCATCCGCCGAACGTTCCCCCAGACCGGCCTGGAGTACCCCGCCAAGTTCGGGCTCAACCAGAACACGCTGCTGACCAGCGAGGGCCTGGACGTCGGCGTCGGCTGGCCCGACTCCTCCGGCGGCAGCCCGGCGACGGCCATCGCCGTCCGCGGCGGGCGGATCGCCCTGGTCCACCAGAGGCTGAACCGGCTGTCGTCCGACGGCGACACCGGCGGCGCGGAGCTGACCGGGGCGCGGACGAGCTTCGACATCCCGATGAGCACGATGCACACGTTCGTCGGCGGAATCTACCAGGCCTATCCGCGGTCGGCGGCCCTGAGCCCCGACGGCAGGACGCTCTACATCGCCGGCTACCACTACTCCAACCCGTGGCGGCTGGACGCCCTCAACGGCGTGGCCAAGGTCGCCTGGGACGCCGGCCGCGACGCCAAGGCCGAGGTCTTCGCCGGCTCGATGACCCGGGGCGGCGCGGGCGCCGGCGACGACCGCTTCGACTTCCCCACCTCCGTCGCCTGCGACGCGACCGGCCGCGTCTACGTCACCGACTACCTCAACGACCGCGTGCAGGTCTTCGACCCGTCGGGCAAACTGCTCAAGAGCCTCAAGGCCTCCAAGCCCGTGCAGGTCGCGATCGACCACCGCACCGGCGAGATCTACCTGTTCAGTTGGTGGTATCGCAACTCGCGGATGGACGCCCGGGCGGCCGAGCTGGCCGAGAAGCAGCGCGTCCGCCTGACCGTGCCGGCGACGGTGACGCGGCTGGCGTCACTGGAGGACCCAAAGGTGACCCTCCAGTGCCCGCTGCCGCTGCCCGAGGCTCCGACCTCCAGCGAGTTCGGATACAAGGATGAATACTTCCAGGTCGCACTGGATAGTTGGGCCCCGCAGCCGACACTCTGGACCCTGGCCCCGCCCAACTACCGCAGCGAGCGGTGGGAACTCTACCTGCCGCAGATCTACGAGCTGCGCGACGGCAAGTTCGCGCTCAAGCGCGACTTCGCCCGCGAGGTCATCGCCCGCACCGGCCGACTGATCCCGCCGCGCCACGGACGCGTGCGGACCTTCGCCGACCAGGCCAACGGCAAGGTCTACCTCGGCGAGAGCCACACGCTGAACGCCAAGAGCTTCGACGACCTGGTCGCAATCGACCCGACCGCCGGCAAGTGCTCGGTGGTGCAGATGCCCTTCCACAGCGAGGACCTCGCCTTCGACGCCGACGGGCTGGCCTACGTGCGAACCGAGGACATCGTCGCCCGCTACAACCCGTCCGCCAACCCCTGGCGCGAAGTGCCGTTCGATTACGGCGTGGACCGCCCGCGCGTCGGATACAGCCCGCACGCCACCGGCCGATTCGCCCGCGTGACCAGCGGCATTGAGATGCCCTCGGTCAAGCCGGGCTACTGGATCATGGGCGGCATCTGCGTCTCGCCCTCGGGCAGCGTCGCGGTCGCCTGCCACAACCCCGGCCAGGCCGCTCGACGCAGCGACGAGGTCGTCGTCGGCGAGGTGACGACCTACAAGCCGCCGATCTACCCCGGGCGGCCGATCGGCTGGGAAGTCCACGTCTGGGACAAGCACGGCAAGCTGCTGCACGCCGACGCCCTGCCCGGCTGCCGCCAGGTGTTCGGCCTGGGCATGGACCACGCCGGCGACCTCTACGTCATGACGCCCGGGCGCCGGATGATCGACGGGAAGCCCTACCCCAACGACGCCTCCTGCGTGGTCTTCAAGAGCAGACCCGGTGCGGCGAAATTCGTGGCCGGCGGATGGGACGTGCCCGTGCCGCTGGAGGGCAAGGCCAGGCCGGACTTCCCGCCGCAGATCAGCCACGGGCTCTATGGCGGGCCGGCGTGGATCCTCGACGCCCTCTGGCTCTACGGCGGCGCGGGCAACCAGGCGAAGTTCGTCGACCGGGCCGGCGGCGGCTGCTGGTGCCAATACACCTCGATGCACACCGACGACTACGGCCGCTGCTTCGTCCCCGAGCCCGATCTCTACAGCGTCGCCGTGCTCGACCCGGCCGGCAACCTCGTCGTCCGCATCGGGCACTACGGCAACGCCGACGACGGCGTCCCGCTGATCGCCGCCGCCGCCCCGCCGCACGCCCGCTCCATCGGCGGCGACGAGGTGGCGTTCTTCGATCCCCAGCACCCGTCGGTCGACACCGACCGCCGCCTGTTCGTCTCGGACATCGGCAACGCCCGCGTCGTCAGCGTGAAACTGGACTACTACGCCACCGCCCGCGTCGCCCTCAAGGACGTGCCCGACGCCGGGGCAACGACCCCCTGACCGCGCCGGAGGACGCCGTGCGATTCACCACGATGGGCCTGTGCCTCATGACATTCGCCCCCCTGGCTGCCGGTTGCCGCCCGGCCGCTCCGCCCGCGACGGCGGGGCTGATCGCCGCGCCGATCCCCGCCGCCGCGACGCGGCCCAACGCGACCCGCATCGACCTGGCCTTCCGCCCGCTGGCCGTAAATCGCACGGTCTTCTATGCGATGCTCGGGCACAGCAACGGGAAGATTTACGTCGGCACGTGCTACGGCGTCGCCCGGCTGGTCGAGTTCGACCCGTCGAGCGGCCGGTCCCGCGTCGTCGCGACGATGTCCTCCAACGCCCTCGAAGGCGGCGGGCCGAAGCTGGCTGATCCGACGCTGCTGGGCGACGGGGCGGATGGGCAGTATCCCGCCGACCGCTGGCAGTTCGCCCAGGACAAGATTCACGCCCAACTTTTCGAAGGCCCCGACGGGCGTGTCTACGGCGCAACGCACGTGAAGGTCGAGGACATCGACCAGACGCGGAAGTATCCCGGCGGCCACTGGTTCGCCTACGACCCGGCCACCGGCAAGACCGAGGACCTCGGCTGGGCCAAGCGCAACGAGGGCATCATCACCTGCTGCCTGGACGACGCCCGCAACACGCTCTACGGCGTGACCTGGCCGACAGGCTACCTCGTCCGCTGCCGCATCGCCGAGAAGGAGCATTTCAAGCGGCTGACCGTGATCGACCTGGCCTCCAGCCGCGTGGACTGCTCGACCCGCTACCTCGGCGTGGTGAAGGATGGCCGCGTCTACATGCCCGACGGCGCGACCGGCGACATCCGCGTCTACACGCCGGCCGACGGCCGCGTGCACAACATCCGCGGCCTGACGACGCCGGGCGACTTCCCGGCCGACCCGCCGGATGCCTACGACCTGCGCGGCACGGGCAAGTGGCGGAACTGGTGGATGACCGGCACGCGCTCGCCCGACGGGATGCACCTGTTCTTCACCGGGCAGCGCGGCGGCCACCTGGTCGAGATCGACGCGACGGTCGGCAAGTGGGGGGCGGTGATCGACCACGGACGGGCCGTGCCCTGGAGCGAAAGCAACTGGGGCGGCCCCGACTGCGGCGGGCTGGTGTTCGGGCGCGACGGCCTGCTCTACCACGCGGTCGAGGACCGCCTGCTCACCTACGACCCGCGCAGCGGCCGCGTCGCGGACCGGGGCCGGACCTTCGCCGACGGCAAGCCCGTCGAGTTGTGTGGCGGCGGGGCCCTGGGCGCCGACGGCAAGCTCTACTTCGCCGCCCGGCGCGAGGGGACATGGGGCCTGTGCGCAATCGACCCTGCCAAGCTTGACGCCGCCAAGGCCACCCTCCTCCGCGTCAGCCCGCGCCGCATCTGCCTCCCGACGCCTGAGGCGACCGCGCCGGCTGCCCGGTGACCCCCGCAGCCGCTATGGCTTGGCCATCGCCGTGGAAGCTTCAGCCGCCAACGTCAGCAGCTCGGCGTCGCGTTCGGCGCGGCCGGAGCGCCATTGCCACATGAACGCCATGTCGCGTTGGTCCAGGCAGCGATTGATGCGGGCCGCCAGGTCGCCGGTGAGTTTCCCGTCGTCCAGCGACTTCTGGAGGAACAGGATCGCCTCGGCCAGCTGCATGCCCTCGCGGAGCATCTCGTACCGCTCGGTGGCTACCGGCCCGTCCGGACCCGGCGCAAGGATGGCCATCGTGCTGCACGTCGGCCCCAGGCCGCCGCGGTCGGTTTCGATGTATGTCTTTCGCCCGCCGGGTCCCGGCACGGGGAAGATGTCGACGCCCATCTGGCCGACGCCGTCATGCCCCCGCAGGATTGCCCCCTCCGCCACGCCGCGCAGCAGCGTCAGGTCCGACCAGTCGCGCATGATGCTTCGATAGGCCCAGCACCAGACAGCCGGGCGGGGCTTGAGCAGCGCCTTGTAGCCGCGGGGCGTCAGGTTGCCGCGGGTCCAGACGCACTCGGAGAATTTCGCCGGCATGCCGACGCCCTTCTCCTCGGTTGCGAATGTCATGCTCAACTGCCCGTTGTGGGCGGTGTAGCCCCATCCGGCGTCCGGCCAGATCGCGTAGGCCGCACCGACGATCTTCGGGTTAGGCGGGGCGTTGTAGCTGTTGTGCCCGAAGACAGTCTCACCCGCCCAGCCGCGGGCGGCCAGCTTGTTCCGGACCTCCAGCAGCACCGGCTTCCAGAATTCCAGGTTTTCGGGCGTGCCCAGCTCCGGCTGCCGCAGCGGCTCGCACTTGCCGGTCGCCGGATCCAGCCGCGACACGAGCCGCCCCGAGTCGTCGTGCTTCCAGCCCGGCCGCAACTCGCCCCAGCAGTTCAGCCGCAGCGGATTCGGCGTGCCCAGATGCCCGGCAACCGTGTCCATGAACTTGTCGAACGCGGAGAAGTCGTACTTGTACGACCCGTCCGGCTGGGCGACCCAGCGGACAACCGACTCGCGGTTGCCGCCCAGGCCGTAGAAATCGATGGACATGTCCACCAGCACCTGCCGCGAGTTCACCTGGGCCATCAGCTCCAGCGACTTGCCCATCAGCTCAAAGTGGCGGTCGGACCAGAGAGGCACGCCGTAGTGCCGGGCCAGACTCTCGGGCGAGTTGAACCCCAGGTTGCATACCCGCAGGTTCTTGGCGTCGGGCAGCGTCCAGCCCACCACGGTCACGCTCAGCGGCACGGCCGGCGCCGCCAAACCGTCCGCCGACACCGTGACCGTCCCGCGATAGACGCCCGGCCTGGCCGATGCCGGCACGCGGATCGTCACCCACAGCGGCGCCAGCGCGCCGGCCGTCAGGCCCTTTCGGTCGACGGAAAGTCCATCAAAGTTACCGTTGCGAAGCGTGGACTCGCGCGGCACGGTGCAGCGGACGACGGGCACCTCCGCCGGCAGCGTGTCCAGCAGCGCATCGTAGCGATGCGCCGGCACGCGGCACTTGTCGGCGGTCGCCGGCATGGCGATACGAACCTGCACCGCCCCAGGATCCAGCTTGGCGCCGTCTGCCGTTGCCAGTTCGCTCGCCGCCGCCTTCAATCCGGCGATCGGGCCGGCGGCGCTGACCACCAGCCGCGCGGAGAAGACGCCGTTGCGTGCAGCCGTAATCGCCAGCGGCGCCGGCGTGCCCGGGTCGCCATAGTCAAACGCCGTCACCGTGTCGTAAGGCTGGCAGCTCCACACCTGCACGCCCGCCGGGCGGGCTACGCCAGGTGCGGCGGCCGCCCCGCCCGACACCGTCAGGCTCAGGCCCCGAAGTTCACAGTAGTTCCACAGACCTGGCACGATGGACATGCCGCCGGCCGGCGAACGCTTGGCCTTGGCTGCTCCCTCGTTGACCGGTGCGCGGTGGATCTCGACGGCCAGCACGTTGACGCCCTTGCGCACCGTGGCCGCGGGAATCGCAACGTCTGCGAGCCGGCGATAGCGGCGGTCGAAGCCGGCCTGGTCCTTGCGAACGTCCGCCAGGAAGCTGCCGTCGTTCTGCGTGTAGAGATCGTCGGGATAGGGCTCGGCGCTGGTGTCGGCCGTCAACGCGCCGGCCGGCAGGCCGACCCGTGTCACCTCGACTCCGTTGACGTAGACGACAACGCCGCCGACGTACTGGAGCGTGAGCTTCAGATCGCCTGCCTTGGACGGGTCGTCGATGACGAAACGCCCGCGGGCGCAGATGAGCGAGTTGGTCACCCCGGCGTTCCAGGCGACCATGCTGCCATAGGTGTAGCCGTCGGGCATGCCCGGCTCGACCGGCGTGCGGTCGCGCGTCCACGCCGAGTCATCGAAGTCGGGCTTCATCCAGTCGGCTGGCGGCGGGGGCGAGGCCAACTCCGGCACGGGCTTGCCGCCGCGGTCGATCAGCGGTGAGAGCTCGCCGTCGGCCGACCGGCACTGCGGCGTGCGATAGGTGAAGTGCAGCCGCAGGTAGCTGTCGTTGTCAAGGAGGGTAATGGGCCCGGCTGGCGGCTGGCCCATCGAGGCCTCCGCAACCGCCAGCAGCACCACCACCGCAACGGACGCAGCAAGCCTGAACTTCATCGTTGTCTCCTTGTTGGAAGCACAGCGTCGGCGGACGGGCGCCGCCCGCGTAAGAGAGGGTCATTCTACTTGCCCTCCCGGCCGGGACAAGGGGCCCGGCCGCTTGCGCAGGGGTGAGTCTGATAAGGGGCTGCCCTACTTCTTGATCTCGAATGCCGCGTTGAACAGGCGACTGCCCGTGGACTCGCCGAACGGTCTGCCATTGACAAACACGTTCACGTTGTCCGCCGGCGGCGTGCGGCCGTCGCCCAGCAACCGGCTGCCCGTGACCGCCAGCAGCAACGTCAGCAGCGCCGCCGAAACAATCCGCCTCGCGCAGGCCTTGCGTGGTCCCATGGCTTGCCTCCTGGATTGTCGAAATAGCGTCCCCCCGCCGAGGCAGCCGACGCCGTTTTGTCGCGAATCGCGCGGGAAACGCAGGCCGCGTCCGGGTTTAATATTCGACAGGTGTTGAGGTTCGTTCGCCCGGCCTCGGGGCCCCTGTCCCATCGGGTGTGCGATGCGCATGTCGGGTCTCATGCTGACTCTTGCAGCCGCCCTAGGCGCGGCGGCCGGCGTGCGCGCAGACGACGACGCGGCGACGACTATCCCCGCCGAGTTCCGCATCAAGCGGCAGGCCGAGTTCGACTTCGTCGCCAGGCCGACCCTGACCCGCAGCGGCGACCGCACGACCATCGCCTTTCAGACCCGTGGGCTGTGCGACGTGACGGTGGCCGTCGAGGACTCGGGCGGCCGGATCCTGCGGCACCTGGCCTGCGGCGTGCTGGGGCCCAACGCCCCGGCCCCGTTGCTGAAGGGCTCCACGAAGCAGACGCTGGTCTGGGACGGCAAGGACGACCAGGGGCACTACGTGGACGCCGATGGCGTGCAGGTCCGCGTCTCGCTGGGCCTCCAGGCCCGGTTCGAGCGGACGCTCTACTGGTCCGGCAACAAGCGGACCGGCGACGACCCGCTGATCGTCTGCCCCGCACCCGAGGGGGTCTACGTCTTTGACCGCGGCGGCGGCGTGTCGCAGTTGCGGCTCTACGACCACCAGGGCGACTACCTTCGGACGGTCTATCCGTTCCCGGCTGACGGCGTGAAGTCGTTCGAGGACCTGCACTGGCTCGACTTCCCCCAGGACGGCCGACGCCTGCCGCGCAAGAACGGCCATCGCCAGTGCACGCTGCTCACCGGCGGGACCGACAGCGAGTTCAGCGGCACGATGGGCAGCGGGCTCAAGCACACCATGCCCGACCCGGCGACGGGGATGGCCGTCGGCGGCAACCGGATCGCACTGCTCTACGAGCGGCTGAATCGGCTGACGACCGACGGGTCCGCTGAGGGCGGCCGGCTCCAAGGGGCGAAGACCGGCGTGCCGCTGAAGCGCAGCGGGTTGTCGTGGCGCGGCGGCGAAGACGACATCCAGGCCGGTCCGCGGAGCGTGGCCTTCTCGCCCGACGGGAGAACGCTCTACATGACGGCCTACTCGTGGATGCAGAACTGGGGCACCGGCGGGTTCCACGAGGGCTGGCTCAACGGCGTGGGGCGGGTCGCGTTCGACGGGCCCGAGGCCGCGAAAGCCTTCGCGGGGAACCTGCGGGGCGAGGACGCCGGCGGCACGGGTGAAGGCCAGTTCCGCACCCCCGCCTGGGTAACCTGCGACGCCCAGGGCCGCGTCTACGTCGCTGACAACGGCAACGACCGCATCCAGGTCTTCACGGCCGACGGCAAGTTCCTCAAGGCGATCCCGGTCGCCAAGCCGGTCTGCGTCGCGGTGCATCCCAAGACCGGGCGAATCTACGTGCTGTCGTGGCTGATCCGCTCCAAGGCGATCACGTTCCACAACCGGCGCGAGGAGATCGACAAGACGGCCCCGACGCCGCGGCTGATCGAGCTGGCCGGCCTGGACGACCCCAGGCAACTCGCGAGCTGGGACCTCGGCCAGGGCCGCGACCTTCCCAGCCACGGTTACGCGATCGACGTCTGGACCGACCCGGTGACGGTCTGGGTGACGCCCGGCGACCCGGGCATGTACCGCGGCTGGGAGCGTGCGGGCCTCTGCCTGCTCCAGCCCGACGGCGGGCGGATGGCGGTGCGGCGGGACTTCGGCCGCCTGGCGATCAAGGAGGCCGCCCGGGCCTGGCCGGCCCCGTACCTGCGGCAGCGGCTCTATGTCAACCCGGTGAGCGGCCGCCTGTTCGTCGCCGAAGCCGACGCCGGCGTGGGCAAGTCGCTCAGCGAACTGCTGGAGATCGACCCGGCGACCGGGGCGATCAGCCGCGTCGAGATGCCGTTCGACGCCGAGGACATGGCCTTCGATCCGCAGGGGCTGGTCTGCCTGCGGGCCCGCAACGACATCGGCCGATACGACCCCAAGGACTGGCGCGAGGTTCCGTGGGACTACGGCGAGGCTCGCAAGGGCGTCGGCTTCGCCAGCAGCAAGGCCGAGGGCCCGGGCAAGAAGGTCGCCGACATCGCCTCCAGCCTGCGCATCCCCAGCCAGCGATACAACCACCACGGCGGGATGATGGTCAACGCCCGCGGCGACATCGTCGTCAGCATCCACGGCGGGCAGGAGACCGAGCGGATGCAGATGGCCGCGAAGGACCTCTACGCCAGCCAGGACGCCTATCACTTCAGGCTCTACCCCGGCCGATGCACGCAGGGGCTGATCCTGGTCTTCGACAAGTACGGCAAGATCCTCTTCGACGACGCCCTGCCGGGCATCGCCTTCACGCACGGCGTCGGCATCGATCGCGACGACAACGTCTACGCGATGGCGATGGCCTTCCGCGTCATCGACGGCAAACCCTACTACGACGAGGCCACCGACACGCTGCTGAAGGTCCGGCCGGGACAGGCGAAGGTCTACTCGCCCAACGCCAAGATGACCCCCGTGCCGCTGACGCCGGAGGTGCAGCCGAAGCGCGGGCAGGACCTGGTCGGCAACGGCGGAGCCCGGATCGGCCGGGCGTGGGTCGAGGGCGCCCAGTGGTTCTACGGCGGGGTCGGCTACACCGGGCGACACAGCCAGACCGACGGGTTCGGCTGCGACTGCTCCAACTCGCGGTTCGACATGGACTACTTCGCGCGGTCGTTCGCGCCGGAGGTCGAGCACTGCTCGGTCGCGGTGCTGGACGCGTCGGGCAACCTCATCATGCGAATCGGAACCTATGGCAACGTGGACGACGGCCGGCCGATCGAGCCGGGCGGCGGGCCGCCGGCGACGCGCTCGATCGGCGGCGATGAGGTGGCCCTGTTCTACGCCCCATACGTCGCGGTGCAAACCGACCGGCGGCTGTTTGTCGCCGATCCGGGCAACGCCCGGGTCGTGAGCGTGAAACTCAGCTATCATACGGACGAGCGGGTGAAGCTGCCCGAGGCGTCCGGCCCGGCCAAGAGCAACTGACCCCGCAACCCGAAGAGTTCGAGGAGTTGACATGCGGCTGACTGTGCGGATTTCCCTGCTGCTGACGCTGGCTGCCGCGGCTGCGGCGCCGGCGGCCGGCATCGACGAGCTGAAGGTCAATCGCGAGGCGGTCTACGAGTTCACCGAGAAGCCGACCGTCACGCGCGACGGCGACCGCGTGACCATCGCCTTCGCCAGCAAGGGCCTGTGCGACGTGACCGTGGCGATCGAGAAGCCCGACGGGCAGATCCTGCGCCACCTGGTCAGCGGCGTGCTGGGCCCTAACGCCCCGGCGCCGCTGGTGAAGGACTCCCGCCGCCAGTCGATCGTCTGGGACGGCAAGGACGACCAGGGCCGCTACGTGGACCGCTCGCAGGTGATGAACGTCCGCGTCTCGCTCGGCCTTCGACCGCGGCTGGAGCGGACGCTGCTGTGGAGCCCCTACAAGCGCTACGGCGAGATGCCGCTGATGGCGGCCGCCCCCGAGGGCATCTATGTCTACGACGGCCGCGGCGTCGACTTCATCCGCCTGTTCGACCACGAGGGCAACTACGTCCGCGACGTTTACCCCTTCCCGGCTGACCGGATCGCGAAGGTCGAGGGGCTCACCTGGCACGACTTCCCGCAGGGCTACAGGCTGCCGCTCAAGGGCGGACTCTACCAGCACACGCTGCTCAGTTCGGGCGTTAACTACAACAGCGGCAACTACTCGACCTCGCAGGACGGGACGGCAGCCACGGCGATGGCCGTCCGCGGCGGACGGATGGCGCTGGCCTACGTGTACCTCAACCGGCTGGCGACCGACGGCAGCAGCGGCGGGCTGAAGCTTCAGGGCCCGAGGACCGGCTACGTCATCAAGAGCGTCGCCGGCGGCATGGATGTCGACGTCGGGCCCAACAGCATCGCCTTCTCGCCCGACGGCAAGACGCTATACATGGCGGCTTACCTGTGGCGGACGGGGAGCTGGAACCCCACGCCCGGCTGCTTCCACGCGGTCTACAAGCTCAACTTCGACACCGACGACGCGCCAGTGATCTTCGCGGGCGACCAGAAGGTGCACGGCGAGGACAACGCCCACTTCCGCGTGCCGACCTCTGTGGCCACCGACGCAGCAGGGCGCGTCTTCATCGCCGACTACCTCAACGACCGCATCCAGGTCTACAACGCTGCCGGGAAGTTCCTCAAGACGATCCCCTCCACCAAGCCGGCGCAGCTCTGCATCGACGGGAAGACCGGCGAAATCTGGGCCTTCTCCTACGAGGTCGTCGGCGTGCCCTTCGACCTGTTCAAGAAGTACCACTACGCTCCCAATGACATCGAGCACACGGTGACCCGATATTCGCCGATGCCCGAGGCCCGGCAGATCGCCCGCGAGCCCTTTCCGCTGGGCTACGGCGACCCGTCCGGCTTCGAGGCGACCGGCCACGTCTTTCACGTCGAGTTGGACCCCTGGGCCAAGGAGCCCACCGTCTGGGTCGTCGGGCGAAAGCACAACCCCCGCGGCGAGGAGTTCCACTTCTCCGGCGGCTATGCCAAGAACGACATGAACCCCGAGTTGTGGAAAGCCGGCGTGCGCATCCAGCGCCGCGTCGACGGCAAGTGGGCCGTCGTCCGCTCCTTCGGCGACCAGACCGCCAAGGACCTCGTCCGGGCCTCGCCGCCGCGGCACAACGTCCAGCGGCTGATCGTCAACCCAGTCGACGGCATGCTCTACGTCGCCGAGCCCGACAGCGGGCCGACCATGAAGGCCTCCAACGACTGGCTGGCGATCAACCCCCAGACCGGCCGCATCAAGGTGATCCACCTGCCGTTCAACGCGATGGAGGCGGCGTTCGATCTGAACGGGCTGCTCTACCTGCGCAACACCGACATGATCGCGCGATACACCTTTCCGGAATTCCGCGAGGTCCCCTGGGACTACGGCGAGGAGCGCGATAGGCTCGGCAACGACGGCGGCATCTACGGCCGCACCACCTCCGTGACCGGCGGGCTGAAGATGCCCTCGACTTCGCCGGTCTGCTACCACCAGGGCGGCTTCTACGTCGGACCCAACGGCAACGTCGTCGCCAGCTGCGCCTACCGTTTCGTCGGCATCAGTTCCGGCCATCTCAAGGGCGAGGACGTCCACCCCTTCGAGGTCTACAAGCCGCAGATCTACCCCGGCCGCGTCGTCAACTCCACCTCGCCCTGCATCCACGTCTGGGACAAACACGGCCAGCTCAAGTACGAGGACGCCCTGCCCGGCGTCGGCCAGTGCGACGGGGTTGCGATCGACCGCGACGACAACATCTATGTCATGCAGGCGCCCAGCCGCGTCTACGACGGCAAGCGTTACTTCAACGAGATGTCCGAGACGATCACCAAGGTCGCCCCCGGCAAGGCCAAGGTGATTTCCTCCAGCGGCTCGCCGGTGGACCTCACGCCCGACTCGACCCCCAAGGGCCCGCCAGACCTGGAGAGCACCCGCCACGGAAAGGCCTGGGTCCCCGGGGCCCAGTGGTTCTTCGGCGGGGTCGGATTCGCGGGGTTCAACATGATCGGCCACGCCGGCGGGTGCGCCTGCTGGTTCAGCCGATTCACGCTGGACTACTTCGCCCGGTCGATCGCCCCCGAGCCCTATCAGTATCGCGTCGCGGTGGTCGATTCAGCCGGCAACCTCATCCTGCACATCGGGCAGTATGGCAACGTGCAGGACGGCCAGCCGCTGGTCGCCGCCGGCGGACCGACCGACACGCGCAGCATCGGCGGCGATGAGGTCTCGCTGATTCACGCCTGCTTCGTCGGCACGTGGACCGACCACCGCATCTTCATCGCCGACATGGGCAACAACCGAATCGCCAGCGTGAAGCTGGACTACTACGCCACCGAGCGCGTGCCGGTGGGAGGCGAGGGCAAGTGACGCGTGTCGAATGAAGGCGAAGCGGCCCTCGCATGTCGTTCTCGCCTGGCCCGTGCTGTTCGAGGCGGGCGTCAGCAGGAGGAGTCCGACGAAGCTATTCTCATGGACAATCCGGATTCTCGCGGCGGCCGGGTGCGCGTTTGCCTGTGCGAACGTGCGCGCCGACGACGCCGCGCCGACGATTCCCGAGGAGTTCCGCATCAAGCGCGAGGCCGTCTACGAGTTCGCCGCCCGGCCAACGTTGAAGCGCGACGGCGACCGCGTGACGATCGCATTCGCCAGCAAGGGTCTGTGCGACGTCACGGTCGCGATCGAGGACGCCGACGGGCGGATCGTGCGGCATCTGGCCTCCGGCGTGCTGGGGCCCAACGCCCCCGCGCCGTTCGCCCAGAACAGCCATGAGCAATCTCTCGTCTGGGACGGCAAGGACGACCAGGGGATCTACGTCATCAACCAGGGCCGCCACGTCATCCGCGTCTCCCTGGGCCTGGACCCGAAGTTCGAGCGGACGCTCTACTGGTCGCCCTGCAAGGCCATCGACGGCCGCGCCCCGATCATCCGGACGTCCGAGGACGGCGTCTACGTCTTCCAGGGCTGCGGCGTCGACAGCCTGCGGGTCTACGACCACGCCGGGCGATACCTGCGCACGGTCTACCCCTTCCCGGCCGACAAGCTGGCCCAGTGCCGGGGGCTGCGATGGCACGACTTCGCCCAGGGCTACCGCCTGCCGCTGAAGGAGAGCAAGTACCAGCAGACGCTGCTGACCAGCGGCGCCAACGCATCGACCGCAGGGATGAGCGGACGGGCGGCGTCGGCGATGGCCGTCGGACCGGCCGTCGGGCCCGATAAGTCCAGGCCGATCGCCATTGCGTCGCTGAAGCTCGACCGCCTCGGCAGCGATGGAACGACCTTCGGCCTGCCGCTGACCGGGCCCGACGTCAGCCGCGATGTGCGTCTCCAGGGGATGAACGCGAACCACGAGGACGCATTCCCGGTGACGCCCTGGTCGGCGGCCTTCAGCCCCGACGGCAGGTGGGTCTACCTGGCCGGCTATTGCTGGCGATACAGTTGGCACTACGATTTCCTGCACGGCGTGCTGCGGGTTCCGTTCGACGGCAGCGGCCCGCCGGAACTTTTCGTCGGGAGCCTCAAGCAGAATGATCCGGGCGCGAAGCCGGGGCAGTTTGGCGGGGCCACTTCGGTCGCGGTGGACGCCGCGGGGCGGGTCTACGTCGCCGACTACATGAACGACCGCGTGCAGGTCTTCTCGCCCGAGAGAGAGTTCCTCAAGGCAATCTCCGTCCGTCGCCCGGCCCAGATATGCCTGCACCCGCGCACCGGCGAGTTGTACGTCTTCAGCTTCCTGGTTCACAACCGCATCCTGGCCAGGATGTCAGACGACCAGCGCGAGCCGGAGATCCAGCCGTCGCTGACGGTGCTGGGCCCGTTCGACGACCCGAAAGCAAAAGGCCGCTGGAACCTGCCCCTGCCGCCCGGCCGCACGCGATACAACGAGTGGGGCTGGCCCAGCCGCATTCACGGACCGATCTACTGGATGGAACTGGACGGCTGGGCCGACGTGCCGACGATCTGGATCGGGCGTCCGGTCACGCAGGATCTGGCGTCGGCGTGGAGCGGCCGCGGGCATCAGGCCTGGCTGAAGGACGGCATCATCCTGCTTCAGTTGCAGGGGAACAACTGGGTCGTGAAGCGAGACTTCGGCGCCGAGACCCGCAGGGAGGTCACCCGCGCCCGCCCCACCAACAACAACATCCAGAAACTCCATGTCGATCCGCGCAACGGCATCCTCTACGTCGGCGAGCCGGACTCCAGCCCCACCGACAAGGCGTGGGTCGGTCTGCTGCGGATCGACCCGGAGAAGCCGTCATACGACGAGATCGAGCTGCCCTTCGGCGCCGAGGACATGGCCCTGGACAACAACGGCTACCTCTACCTGCGCTACACGGCCGTCGTGGCCCGCTACGACGCGGCGGCGCTGGACCCGGGCGGCGGGTCCTTCCAGAACTTCAAAGAGGTTCCGTGGGACTACGGCGAGGAGGCCAAGGGCGTCGGCAGCGGCAGCATGTTCGGAAAGAGCAACTCGGTCACCGGCGGGCTGATCATGCCCAACGTCCACCCCGTCTGCTTCCACGAGGGGGGCATGAGCATCTCGCCGCGCGGGCGACTTGCCGTTTCCTGCGCCTGCCGCACCGACAGCGAGGGCCGCAAGGAAGAGAAGTCCGTCTTTCGCGGCAACCCCTACGAGCCATCGCTCTACCCCGGCCGCATGGTCAGTTCCACTTCCGCCTGCCTGCACGTCTGGGACAAGCACGGACGCGTGCTCTACGACGACGCGATCCCCGGCATGCCCCAGGTCGACGGCGTCGGCATCGACCGGGACGACAACCTCTACGTCATGGCCACGCCGACGCGGATGATCGGCAAGGAGCGGTACTTCAACCGGATGACCGGCACGCTGATGAAGTTCGCGCCGGGCAAGGGCAGGTTCCTCTCGCCTTCGCCGCGCATTCCCGTGCCGCTGACCGGGACCGGGCGCCCGGACCGGCCGATGGACCTGTCCGGCTGGTGGGTGGAGGGGGCCCAGTGGTTCTACGGCGGCGTCGGATACGAAGGGTTCAACGCCGACGCCCCGGCCTGCGCCTGCTGGCACTGCCGCTTCACGCTGGACTACTTCGCCCGCTCCTTCGCGCCCGAGATCGACCAGTACCGCGTCGCCGTGCTCGACGCGTCGGGCAACCTGATCACCCACATCGGCCACTACGGCAACATCGACGACGGCAGGCCACTGGTCGCCGCGGGCGGACCGGCCCATCCGCGTTCCGTCGGCGGCGACGAGGTGGCACTGTTCCACGCCTGCTTTGTCGGCACATGGACTGACCGCCGGCTCTACATCGCCGACTTCGGCAACCAGCGAATCGTCGGCGTCCGGCTGGACTACCATGCCGCCGAACGCGTGGACGTGCCCCCGCCGTAGCGGGCCGGTCGGAATTGCATTTCTTCCGCGTTCGCCCGGCCTACAATACGCCGGAGTGCAATGTGCGCTACGCAACTTCAAAGGCGAATTGACCCGGACATGGAGAAACATAATGTCGCCGAGAACGCCCGCCCGCAGCCGCCTGGCCGCCCTGACGCTCGCCGCATGCCTGACTCCGGCCCTGGCCGGGTGCGACGCGCTCGGCTGGCTCTCCAAGCCGTCGGCCCGCATCACCGGCCTGCACTTTCAGAGCATCGACCTGTCAGCCGCCACGATGCTCTTTGACGTCGAGGTCACTAACCCCTACGCGGTTAACCTGCCGCTGGTGAACATGGACTACGGGTTGGCCAGCAACTCGACGAAGTTCCTCACCGGCGCGACCACGCTCCAGGGCACATCGGTCCCGGCGCGCGGCGCGACGACCGTGCCGATCCCGGTGAAGGTCACCTACCTGGACGCGCTCAAGGCGCTGGCCGACGTGCGGCTGGGCCAGGTCGTGCCGTTCCAGGCCGAGTTGGGCCTCTCGGTCGACGCCCCGGGCGTCGGCACGCTGCGGCTGCCGCTGACCGAGGACGGCCAGCTTCCGATCCCCGCACCTCCCGGCGTCGCCGTCGAGCAGATCAAGTGGGACACGCTCACGCTGGACCGCACCGGCGGAACCATCGCCCTGAACCTGACCAACAACAACCAGTTCCCGATCGTGCTGTCCAAGCTCGCCTACGCCCTGTCGCTGGGCGACGTGAAGGTGGCCGACAGCAGCATCGCCCGCGACCTCACGCTGGCGGCCTCGGGCGGCAGCGGGCAGTTGCAGATCCCCATCAGCATCTCGCCGCGCAGCCTGGGCCTTGCCGCCTGGAACATGGTCTCCGGCAGCGGGTCGGGCTATCGCCTCAACGGGATGATGGAGGTGGGCTCCCCCTTCGGGCCGATGAACCTGCCCCTGGACAAGATCGGCCAGACCGTCTTCAAACGCTGATCGGCCGCGCTCACGGCGCCGGCGTCAGCTTCACCGCCGACACGAAGTCGGCTTCGCTCAGTTCGTCGCTCGACGCGTAGACCGGCGAGGCCCCCAGCACCGCCCTGCCGCCGCCGACGGGCGCACCCACGACATCGACGAGTTTCACCTTCGCGTCGCCGGCCGACAGCGTCGCCCCGCCGCCGCGCGGGTCCCACGCCGCCAGGACCAGCCGCTTGCCCGCGCGGAACAGGAACGTCCGCTCGCGGCCTTCGCCGCCCAGGTCGCGGATGAACCGCGGCTCGGGCCCCAGCAGCCCGGCCAGCGTCGCCACGGCCGGGTAGACCTTCCGCGGCTGGCCGTCGTAGCGGAAGAAGATGCTCTCGAGCTGGTCGAGGTTCAGCCCCGGGCTCGTGCCCGCGTGGTAGAAGATCTTCCGAACGCCGTGGGCCAGCAGGATCAAGTCCAGCCGAACCGAGTAGTCCGCCTGCGTCTGCTCGTCGGGCAGCGGCTCGGGAAATCCGTCGCGCGGCGGCAGGGCCTGCCAGTCGTCGTCGGCATAGTAGCCGTGCTCGGTCAGCCAGATCGGCTTGTCGCCGGCGCGGACGGCCATCGCATGGATCGCGGCGATCTCGCGCTCCAGCGACTCGGGCGTCCGCAGGCCGGGGTAGGTGTGCAGGTCCAGCGCGTCGCAGTGCTTCATCATGTCGGCAGCCAGCATGCGGCGGAGATCCTCGCCGCTGCCGCCCAGCCACCCGCCAGGCCCGGCCAGGATGCGGCAGTCGGGGTCGGCCGTCCGCGCCGCCTCGCTGAACGCCTTCACGTATTTCACGTAGTCCTCAGCCGTGTAGCCGCACTTGCGCGGCAGGGAGTAGTCGGTGTAGAGCGGCTCGTTGAAGACCTGGTACCACTGCACCTTGCCGCGATAGTGAGCGACCGTTCGGCCGACGTAGTCCTTGAACTCCTGGACGTCGCGCGGGGCATACCACATCCGTTCGCGCACGCCGGGGTAGCCGTTGGTCGCCTTCACGGAATCGGGCGCACTGCTGGACCAGTTGGCCGACGGGAACGGCAGCAGCGCCAGCGCCCGGCCGCCGGCGTCGAGCACGCGCTGGACCTGCACGTCTCCCATCGCAAAATCGAACTTCCCCCGGGCCGGCTCGACGAGTTGCCACTTCAGCGTCCAGTCGCGGGCCCAGACGATCCCGCCGTCGATGCTCGCACGCACGAGATTCGGCCAGGCGTAGGCGTGGTTGATGCCGACGAACGAGTCGGCCTCCTCATACTTCCGGATCACCGCGACCCGCTGGGGAGGACCCAGCGGACCGTCCGGCCCGTCGGCCGACACGCGGTAGAAGCCGCAATTCGGCAGCGGCAGGTCGATCGCCATCTCGCCACTGCCGCCGGCCTTGGCCGACACGTCGATGGCCCGCCGCTGGAACACCTGGCGACCGAAGTAGTCGGTCACCGTGAGCGTGACGGGCATTGTGCCGCTGACGCCGCCGGGGTTGAAGTTCTGTGACGCGAGAATCACGCGAGACTGCTCGCCGACAAAGTAGATGCCGCCGGGCCGGGCCAGACGCATCATCGCGGCGGTCGCCTGCCGCGGCCCAAAATCGCTCGCCGCCCGGCCCTTCTCCAACTGCACCGCATCGATCCAGAGCGTTGCGTCCTGCTGGACCGATCCGTCCATGTCCGGGCCGACCAGCACGTAGCAGCCGGCGGTCTTCGCCTGGAAGCGATAGGTGAACCGCTGCCACTTCGTCCCCACCTTCACCACCGTCGTCGGCGTCCACTGGTCGAAGAACTGCACGCCGATCCGCGCCGGCCTGCCCTCCGCGTCCGCCTTCAGGTACGCCGAGAGCGTGTAATCCTTGCCCGGCTCGGTCGCGATCCATCCGAGATTGCCGGCCAGCGGCGCGTCGATCACCTCGCGCACGGCGTTGAAGTAGTCGAAGCACGCGACCGGGAAGGTCTTCGGCGTCAGCGCAATCCGCAGGCAGCGTCCGCCGTGCGGAGCGTCGGCCGCCTCGACCACCTCGCCGAACAGGGCGTTCATCTGGTTGCCCCAGGTCAGCGAGCGATAGCTGCGGCTGCCCCAGCCGGCCGGGCCCATCTCGAAGCTGCCGTTGGGAACCAGGTTGGCCGACCCGGCGACCGCCTCGATCGGATGCGTCGGGCGCCGCGGGCCGACGCCGAACATCGGCGCGCTCTCGACCAGCGATGCGTCGGCCACCCACAGCGTGCCGGTCGAGGTGAACCATATCTGCAACCGCGACCCGCGGTCGCAATCGTTCTCGCCGGTGAAGTGGAACTCGAACCGCTCCCATCGCTCAGCCGGCATGAACGAGCCGTAGAGACCCAGCGGCTTCCAGCCGCGGGTGTCCTGCAATCCCACGTTGCACCCGCCGGCGCGGATGCCCCTGGCCCGGGCCCAGAAGACCAGCGTGTAGCTGTAGCCCTTGCGGATCCTGACGTGGTCGAGCTGGCAGAGCATCGCGTGCGACCAGCCGCTGCCGCCGCGGAACTCCGTGCACTCCATCCGCTGGCTCTTCGATCCGTCGCCGCGCCCCGCGTCCAGCGCCATCCGCACCGTAAGCCCCTTGGGGTCGCCGGAAAATGACCAGCCGTCGGCGATCCCGTCGCCGTCGCTGTCACGGCTGAACTGCCCGTTGGCCAGCAGGTTCTCCCCCGCCGGCTGCGTCATCGGGGCGTCGCCCCTCGTAGCCGCCGGCGGCATCGCCAGCAGCAGGCACGCCGCAGCCAGCATCGGTCGATTCATCGCATGGCCTCCGCAACTTCAGTCCACCCGGGCGCCGACCAGGGCGCCGCCGGCCGCCGCGTCCAGCGCCGCCAGTTCGTCGGCCGACATCGGCCGGTCGCTCGCCGCTGCCGTCTCCTCGATCCGCTCCAGACTCACGACCCCGGGGATCACCGTCGACACCTGCGGGAAACTGAGCAGCCACGCCAGCGCCCCCTGGGCCATCGTCCGCCCGCCGGCCGTCAGGATCGGCTGAACCTGCCGCCACAAGGCCGCCATCCGGGCGTGGCGCTCAGGCCCCAGGCTCTTCAGCCGCCGGTCGCCGGGCGCGGGGTCGGGGCGGAACGAATCGGTCAGCACGCCGTTGCGCATCGGCGACTTGCAGATCACCCCCACGCCGAGCTTCCGGGCGACCTCCAGGAATCCGTTGCGCGGGTCCTGGGCGAACAGGCTGAAGGCGATCTCGATCGCCCGGCCCGGCGAAGCCGACACGAACTCGGTCGCGAAATCGCCCTGCTCCACCGACAGGCCGAACGTGCGAATCTTGCCCTGCTCGACCATTCGGCCGAGCGCCTCGATCAGGTCGCCGTGGGCCAGGATGTCGCGCGGCGGCGTGTGGACGAGATAGATGTCGAAGTAATCGACGTTCAGGCGGCGGCAGCTTGCGGCGAACGCCTCGTGCAGGTGCCGGACCGAGATGTCGCGGCGCCATTCGTCGTTCTCGATCACGCCGCCGAACTTGGTGCAGACGACGAACCGGTCCCGCGGATGATTCAGGAACACGCGGCCGAGCGTCTGCTCGCTGCGGCTCTCGGCGTAGGTGTCGCAGGTGTCGAAGAAGTTGACGCCCAGATCCATCGCCCGCTCCAGCGCAGGCTCCAGGCCCATCTTCCGCTCGCCTCCCAGCCCGCCGCAGCCGACGCCGATCTCGCTGACCCGCAGGCCCGTGTTCCCGAACTGGCGATACTTCATGACGCTCCTCGCGTAAATGCCGACCGGACGCGAACGGCCCGATCACTTCGCCGGCGGCGCGGCCGCGGGCTCATCCGGCTGGGTCGTCGCCTCGTCGTCCGGCTGGGTCGTCGGGATGCCCTCGCCCAGCCACAGCGCCCGGACCAGATGCCGCCAGTAGCGGCCGTGGACCTCGCTGCCGACGTGCGCCCGCCACCGCCAGGTCGAATCGACCGCCGAGAAGAACACGCAACCCCGGCCGCACCGCCCGACCACCAGCAGCGGCGCCGCCGACTCGTCGGCCGTCGTCGCCAGCACGGCCGCGCCCGGCACGACGCCCTTGACCGGGGCGAACCAGAACATCTCGGGGAGCTTTTCGACCTGGCCGCCCGGCTTGCCTTTCTCCACCCGCGGCAGTTCCAGCAGCGGGCTGGCCTGCCCCGCGTCGGTCAGCCGCAGGGCGAACGGCTTGCTCTTCTCGGCCGCCGGCGGGTTGGCCTCGATCGCGACCGGCAGCAGCCGCTCGATCGGCGTGCCGACGTAGGCCCGGGGCATGGACTGGTCGCCGGCGATGACGATCAGCGTCCCGCCGCCGCGAACGTAGGCGTCGATCAGCTTGAGTTGACCGGGGGTCAGTTCCTTGGGGTTCACGTCGCCCAGGATGAGTACGTCGAACGCGTTCCATTCCTCGGGCTTGGCCGGCAGCCGCATGATCGGCAGGTCGCCGCCGCCCCCGGTCCCGGGCTCGGCGTCCAGCAGGAACGATGACAACCGCACGCTCTTGTCAGCCGTCAGAACCGAGCCGAGATGGCGAAACTCCCAGCGCGGCCGCTGATCGATCAGCAGCACGCTCAACTGCCCCGGCTCCACCTCGACCGCCGCCAGGGAGTCGTTGTTGGCGGCGTCGGCCTCCTCGCAGCCGGGCGGCGCGACGACGTGAATCAGCAGTTCCGCCCGGCCGACCGACCGCGGCGTCCAGTTCAGCACGGCCGTCAGTTCGCCGGCCGCCGCCGCGCCCTGCGGAACAGCCTCCGACTGCTCAGCCAGCTTCTGCGTGCGGTCGCGGGTCCAGAGTTGGACGGTCACCTTCTGGCCGGGCTCCAGTCCGCGATAACCGACGACGACCTTCAACTCCAGCGCCCGGTCGGTCCTGACGGGCAGGCGGAAGTCGACGCTCTTCACCCCCACGTCCGGCCCGTCGGCCCGGGCCGACGCGGACGCGAGGCCCAACGCGATGACGGCTGCGAGGGTCAGTCTCATGGCTGTTCCCCTGATGCTCGTGGCACTGGACGCCGCGTCGCCGATTATGGTTCCCCCGACCGGAAGCGGTCAAGCCCCCGGCTGCGGAGGGGCGAACGCAAAGTCATCGACCAGGCCACGACCGACGGCCCCGACGGGCGAGGGATCGCCTCTGACGAAAGGACGGCTGACGATGAAAATTCATGATGTGGGCTGGGACTACCTGCTCATGGGCGCCGGCATCGTGCTGTTCCTGGGCTGGATGTTCTTCTACTTCGGCCCGGTTCGCTGACCGAAGCGGCCAGTCCCGCCCCGCTCGCCGCGACCTGCGCGTGCCGTTGGTTTACATGCTGACGCGGAACTTTTGGCCGTTCTTGACCATCTCGACCGAGTTGCGCCCGATCTCGACCAGCGTGGCGCCGTCGATCGAGTCGCCCACCTTCAGCAACTCCCCATTGATGCAGGCGTTGGAAACGCCGTTGGCCCGCACGATGCCGATGAGGTGGAACCGTGAGACGTTGACCACCGGCGTCGGCGGCGGCGGGGGCAGCGGCGGCAGGGCCTCGGGCGAGGCGGCAGCCGACACGCCGCCGGTCGTCGTCGCCGGCTTGTCCGTCACGGCCGCGACCGTCGGGATGGTCGCCCTGGGCAGACCGACCGGCGGAGGCGGCGGCAGGTCGGGCACGGACGCCTGCGACGGCGCGACAGCCGGCTTCTGCACGTTGCCGCCGGCGGGCGAGGCGGACGGCGCAGCTGCGGGATGGACTGCGTGGCTGCCGGAGTCGGCTGACGGCTGCGGATGCGCTACCGGCCGCGGGGCCAGTTCCTGCTCGACGCTGTCGGCGCTGGCGTCGCTGGGCTGCCGGTTGGTCTGCAAACTCCAGATCAGCCAACCCGCGGCGGCCAGTGCGACCACGGCAAAACCGATCACGCCCGCGCGGGGCGATCGCAGCGTCCGGGCCTTGGGCATCGGCGCGGTCTTGGCCAGGGTCGGCCACATGTCGGCCGGCTCATCCGGCTCGGGCTCGGACGCGGGCGCCACGGGGGCGTCGCCCGAAGGCTCGGGGGCCTCCTCGTCGGCCTGCGCCCCCTTGAGGCGGCGGAGTTTCTCTTCTTCCGCCCGCTTGAGCGCGTCGTTGATCAGACTCATCAGCCCGCCTCCTTCAGATCGTCCACGGCCAGCCGCACCAGGTTGCGGTCGATCAACGACGTCCGGTGCACGAAGCCGGCCAGGAGCGACTTGTCGCAGATGGCATTGACCAGCCGCGGCGTGCCGCTGGAATGCCTGAATACTTCCTCAAGGGCCCGGTCGTCGAAGCGGACGGGGGAGTCGCCGGGATTGGCCGACTCGCCGGCCGCCACGCGCAGGCGATGCTCCACGTACTCCCGCGTCTGCTCGCGGGTCATGTTCGTCAGGTGGTATCGCACGGTGACGCGCTGGGCGAGTTGGCGGAACTTGCCGCGGGCCAGCCGCTCGCGCAGCTCGGGTTGTCCGACGAAGACGATCTGGAGCAGCTTCTGGCTCATCGTCTCCAGGTTGCTGAGCAGCCGGGTCATCTCGAGCGTCTTGTCCGGCATGTCCTGGGCCTCATCGATGATGAGCACCGCGTCATGGCCTTCGCCGTTGACCTTGAGCAGCCAGTCGTTGAGCAGGCCCATGTAGCCCAGCCGGTCGCAGCGCGGCGACTGGATGCCGAACTCGGCGACCGCGGCCCGCAGCAGCTGCGTCTCGGTGAGCATCGGGTTGAGGATCAGCGCGGTGTGAAACTGCGAGTCGAGCTGGTTGAGCAGGGCGCGGCAGAGCGTCGTCTTGCCCGCGCCGACCTCGCCGGTGAGACAGATGAATCCCTTGCGCTGGCGGATGCCGAACAGCAGGTGGTTCATCGCCTCCTGGTGATGCGGCGTGAGATAGAGGAAGCGCGGATCCGGTGTGATGTTGAACGGATCCTCCCTGAGTCGATAATACTCGCGGTACATCCGGCGACTCCTGCCCCTCCGCGCTGTCAAACGCGATACAGCCCGCATATCCGGCAAACTCTTCTTCGGGCAACTTCGCTCCCCACTTGACTTCAAAGCCAGGCAGCCGATCCGCAGGCGGACGCGTCCGATAACATCCCGCCGGGATTGGCGTCCCGCAGGGTTTCGCGTTCGATCAAAGTAGATTCGGAGAATCGAAGTTGAGATCGCGGAGGCTCGCGCAAAGTCAGAGCATCGCGTCCCCACGCCCCCGTCCGGCCGCGTGCGTCAGCGAGCGTGTTGTGTCGGCCGCGGCCAATTGTCTCGCGCTACGGCGACAGCCCCATGACCTCGCCGGTCTGAATCAGCACGCCCCAGGATTCGTCGCCCGCGCGGATGACGATGAGTTGGTCGTCGCGGGTGATCGAGCAGGCCGTCGGCGGCGGGGGAGGCGCAGGGTCGGCCGACGTCAGACGCCACCAGGACTGCCGCTTGATCCGCGTCTCGCGGACAGCCATCGGCTCGATCAAGGGCCGCCATCGCACGACGATCGAGCGATCGACGAACTCCAGGCGGCGAAGCCCGAAGGACTTCTCCTCGTCGCAGCAGGCAGCCGACCACTGGCCGTCCGCGGACAGGCAGGTGACGGCCGGGGCTTCGTGAGCGGCGCACCCGACGCAACCGGCCGCCAGCGGCAAGATCGCCGGCAGCAACAATCGAATGGCTTTCATTCCCTGAACGCTCCGAAAAGGGCCTCCGCTCGACGCGCTCCGCCGGGCAACTGCCGTCGCCGCACCCGGGCCTGCCCGGCGTGCGCCCCATGCTCGTCAGTCTATGCCCCCTGCCCCACCGTCCGCGGGCCGATCGTGTTTCGCAGCACCCCCAGCCGCTCGACCTCCAGCTCGATCACGTCGCCGGGCGACAGCCAGCGGTTCAGTTCCAGCCCGCAGCCGCCGGCCACCGTGCCGGCCGCGATGAAGTCGCTGGCTGCCAGCGTCTGGTCGCGCGAGAGGTGGGCGATGATCCGCGGCCAATCAAAGCGCATCCCCGCGGTCGTGCCGCGCGACCAGAGCCGGCCGTTGACGCGCACCGCCGTCGCCAGCGCGTGCGGATCGCCGACCTCGTCCGGCGTCACCAGCGCCGGGCCGATCGCGTTGGCCGTGTCAAAGTCCTTGCTGGCCGCCGGCCCCAGCCGACCGGCCATCTCGTCCCACTGCGCGTCGCGAGCGGTGAAGTCGTTGAAGATCGCAAAGCCCGCGACGTGGCCCATCGCCTCGGCCGCCGGGATGTCCCGCCCGGCCTGCCCGATGAACGCGCCGACCTCCAGTTCGAAATCCAGCCGCCCGGAGAAACTCGGCCAGCGGATCGTCGCCCCCGTCCCGACGACGGCCTGGGGGTTGCCCTTATAGTAGATCGGCCGATCGCGCCACGCCCGCGGCGGGCCGACCAGCGGGCGGCGGAACAGCCGCAGCCACAGGCCGTTGATCACAGCGACCGGTCGGCTGCGCAGCCGCAACAACCCCTGCGTTGCGTCGATGACGTGCCGCTCGTAGACCATGCAGTCGCGGATGGACCGCGGCCGCGGCAGCGGCGAAAGCAGCGCGACGGCGCCGGCTGACAGGACCGCGCCGCCCGGGCGTTGCGCCGTCGCGAACTCGACGGCGGCCCTGGCTGCGTCCATCGCCGCAGGCCCGGCCTCCAGCAGGACGAGCATGTCGGCGAAATCGGCCCGCTCGCAGCCGCCGGCCGCGACAGCCGCCGCCTGGAGATCGACCACGGCAGCGCCGTCGTCGATCATCGCGCCGACACGAGGCCGGCCGCCCAACGATTCGCCGCCGCTTTCGCGAATGAAAGTGACCAGCCTCATGTCGTCGCCTCCGCGTCGTCGAGGATCGCTACCACGCGGGCCGGGCCGGCCGACCCGCGCCGCACCTTCAGCGGGAACGCCGCGACGCGGAAGCCCGTCGGCGGCAAGGCGTCGAGGTTGGCCAGCCGCTCGATCTGGCAATACTCGCGGTCCACGCCGACGAAGTGGGCGGCCCAGAAGACGTCGTCGCGGTTCTCGCGGCGGGCCCGCTCGGCCTGGAGCGGCAGCGGCGGATCCCAACCCCAACTGTCGATGCCCATGACGCGGACGCCGCGGTCGATCAGCCAGCGGGTTGCCTCGGCGCTGACGCCGCAGCCGCGGCGGAAGTAATCGCGGCTGCCCAGGAAGCGGTAGTTGCCGGTGCGAATCAGCACGATGTCGCCGGGCGACAGCGTATGGCCGGCGGCGGCCAGCGCGGCCTCAATTTCCGCAACCGACAGGGCGTGTCCGTCCGGCCGGCCGGTGCAGTCGAGACAGACGCCCGGCGCGAAGAACCACGCCAGGGGCAGTTCGTCGATGGTGCGGGCCGGCCGGCCCTCGCTGGTCGGGGCGTAGTGCCAGGGGGCGTCGACGTGCGTCGTGCCGTGCGTGGACAAGCGGATGGATTCGTGGGCCCAGCCGGTCCGCGTGCGCAGCAGCCGCCGCGGCAGGCCGAACAGCAGGCGGATGACCCATCGCCCGGCACGGTGCGACTGGCGGCGGATGCGGTTGCGGGCCCACCAGGGCGCCCAGGGATCCTCATCCAGCGTCACGCTCAGATCGACGATACGCATACATCTCCGGGCAAGAGAAGAACGCTCGCGGATTGCGCGGACTCGGGGAAGAGCAGAGAACCGCGGATGAACGCAAATGGACGCGAATGGGACTGATGAATGCCGGGCTACCGGATTCCTTATTCGCGTGCATTCGTGTCCATTCGCGGTTCGCTTCTCCCCCTGAAACCTTGCGAGGGCTCCGGACCAGCCTCGACGAGCGACGGCGGATGGGCCCTGCTGGACTCGAACCAGCGGCCTCTTCCTTGTAAGGGAAGCGCTCTAACCAACTGAGCTAAGGGCCCGCAGCCGGGAACCGCACCGGTCCGGACATTCTCAGCCAATAAACCGGCGGCGTCAATCATTGATCGCACGCGGCCTTCGGGTATCATGCTGGCATGGGCAGCCCCATCGTCCGACCCGAAGATGTGATCGGGGTGGTCAACCTCGACAAACCGGCCGGCTGGACCAGCAACCGCGTGGTCACGGTCGTGCGCCGGCTCCTCAGCGGCGACACGCGCGAGGAGGTCGTCAAGGTCGGACACGCCGGCACGCTCGACCCGGCCGCCACCGGCGTCATCCTGCTGCTGATCGGACGGGCCACCAAGCTCACCGAACTGCTGATGGACGCGGGCAAGGAATACCTGGCCGAGGTCCGCCTCGGCGAGACCTCCACCACCGACGACAGCGAAGGCGAGATCACGCCGACGGCCGCCGGCCTGGAGCCCGACCGCCGCCCGACCCTGGAAGCCATCCGCAAGCGGCTGGACAAGTTCGTCGGCCGGATCGACCAGCGGCCGCCAGCGTTCTCCGCGGTTCACGTGGACGGGCACCGGGCCTACAAACTGGCCCGCCGCGGCGCCGAGGTCGTCCTGCCCACCCGACCGGTGCAGGTCGAGACGATCGAAGTGCTCGGCTACGAATGGCCGACGATCCGCGTGCGGATCGCCTGCGGCCGCGGGACCTACATCCGGGCGCTGGCCCGTGACCTGGGCGAGGCCCTGGGCGTGGGGGCCTATCTCTCTGCGCTGCGCCGCACGCGGGTCGGCGGGTTCGCCGTCGAGCAGGCCAGCAACCCCGAGAACTGCACGCCCGAGAACGTGGCCGACTGGCTGCTGCCGGCCGAGCTGGCGGTCGCCGCCCTGCCCCGCATCGAGTTGGCCGACTCGCACGCCGAGCTGCTGGGCCAGGGGATCATCCTGGACATCGGGCTGCTCGCGTCGCTGAGCGACCGGGTGAGCCTGGAGCATCCGGCGTTCAGTCAGTCGGGCCCGATCGCAGCGTTCGACCGGGCCGGCCACCTGATCGCCATCTGCGACTACCGCCAGAAGCGCCTCGCCCCCAAGCAGGTTCTTCGCCCGACGCAGTGACCGGAGGCCCTCCGACAAACGTCATCGCTCGGGGGCCCGCCGCGATGGACGTCGTTGTTCGCACGCGTCCGTCCTGGCTCAGCGGACCGCAGTTCCGCAGCCCTGGGCGGCGGCCCGGCGACTTCGTCGCCCGGTCTGCAAGGGCGAGACAGGAGCCTCGCCCCGCGATCACCTCTCCGACGTCCCAGCCGCCCTGCCCGACCAGGACGAGTTGCCCGCGCGGCAGTCCTGTCGGGTCATCGCTATTCCTTGTCGATGCGGATGCAGGCAATCGCAGGCGAATACAGAGTCCTATCTGAATCGGCGCGATGTCGCGCGTTCATGCGGCGATGGTGGTCGATCGCGCAACGATGGTCCGCGAATTCCAGGCTCCGGGGCCAAACGCCGGACGGAAGAATAAGGAGTTATGGGGAAAAGAGAGGACTTTTTCGGGGATCCCGTCAGCTTGTTAGCAATCGCAAATGTTCCACGTGGAACATTCGGCGCGCGCGTGGCCTGGGCTCGGCGGCGAAGAATGGTTCCGGAAATGTTCCACGTGGAACAATTGGCGCGCGGGCGAACGGCGAGGCCATCCGACCGGATCGAACCGGCTTCGGCGTAACCCCGAGCTTCCGCTCGGGGCTCGGGGGGATCGGAAAGAGAACTACTCCGCCCAGCGGATCAGGCCCATCTCCAACGGGTTGGCCAGGTCCTCGTGGTTGGGCAGGACGCGAATCGCGAAGCCGCGGCGGCCGCTGGCCTGGCAGCGAATCTGGCCGACGAAGCGGAACCGCCCGTCCTGCGGGTCGCCCTCCGGCTTCATCGGGATTGACTCGCTGGCGCTCAGTCGACCGATCGCGTCCAGCGAACCGGTGTAGAGCTGCACCGAGACGTCCTCGGGCGTCAGACCGCCGAGAGCGACCTCGGCGGACACGGCGAGTTCCTCGCCGACGCGAAGCTGGCCGTTGAGCGCCGCCTCGATGCGCCCGACGCGGACCTGCGACCACTGGTCGCGGACGCGCTGCTTCCAGCGCGAGAGCGAACCGGCGCGGGCGAGCTTCTCCTCGGCCAGCCGGCGGGCGCGGCGCATCGAGGGCATGTAGAGCCGCTCGGTGTATTCCATGACCATGCGCGTCGCGTTGAACATCGGGCCCAGCGTGCCCAGGCTTTGCTTCATGCTGCGGATCCAGCCGCGCGGCAGGCTGTCGCTGGTCCGCTCATAGAACAGCGGCACGATCTCTTTTTCGAGCAGATCATAGAGGGCGGCCGACTCGACCTTGTCCTGGTAGGTCAGGTCGTCGTACTGTTCGCCGCGGCCGACGGCCCAGCCGAGCCCGGGGGTGTAGGCCTCGTCCCACCAGCCGTCGAGGATGGAGAGGTTGAGGGCGCCGTTGGCGGCGGCCTTCATGCCGCTGGTGCCCGAAGCCTCCAGCGGGCGACGCGGCGTGTTCAGCCAGACGTCGCAGCCCTGGAGCATGTAGCGGGCCATGTTCATGTCGTAGTCTTCGAGGAAGACGATGCGGCGGCGCAGCGACTCGTCGCGGGCGTGGTGGATGATCTTGCGGATCAGGTCCTTGCCGCCGTTGTCGCGCGGGTGGGCCTTGCCGGCGAAGATGATCTGCACCGGACGATCGCGGTCGGAGATGATCGACTTGAGCCGGTCCATGTCCTCGAACAGCAGCGCCGCCCGCTTGTAGGTCGCGAAGCGCCGGGCGAAACCGATCGTCAACGCCTCGGCGTCCAGGCACTCGCCGGCGGTCGCGATCTCGTGGCTGGGCGCGCCACGGGCGATCAACTGCTGGGCCAGCCGGCGGCGGGCGACCGCGACCAGCCGCTCGCGCCGGCGCTCGTGCGTCCGCCACAGCTCTTCGTCGGGAATCTGGTCGACCTGCTGCCAGACGGTGTGGTCCTCGGGCCTTCGCGCCCAGCGCGTCCCGAGGTAGCGGTCCAGCAGCGTGGCCATGTCGCCGCTGATCCAGCTTCGCGTGTGGATGCCGTTGGTGATCGAGGTAATCGGCAGCTCGTCTTCGGGCACGGCCGGCCAGACGTTCTGCCACATCGCCCGGCTGACTTTGCCGTGCAGCTTGCTGACGCCGTTGGCTGCCGCCGCGGTGCGCAGCGCCAGCACGGCCATCGAGAAGGTCTCCTGCATGTCGTAGGGGTTCTGACGCCCGAGCGAGAGGAACTCGTCCAGGCCGATGCCGAGCTGCTGGTAGTACGGCGAGAGGTACTTCTCGATCATGGCCGGGGGGAAGCGGTCGATGCCAGCCGGCACGGGCGTGTGCGTGGTGAAGACCTGCGAGGCGCGGGTGGCCTCGCGGGCCGACAGGTAGTCGATGCCGTGCTCGGTCTGAAGGCGGCGGGCGCGTTCGACGGCCAGGAAGGCGGAGTGGCCCTCGTTCATGTGGCAGACGCTGGGCTCGATGCCCAGGGCGGCCAGCGCCCGCACGCCGCCGATGCCGAGCATGAGTTCCTGGCGGATGCGGTTCTCGTTGTCGCCGCCGTAGAGTTGGGCGGTGATCTGCCGGTCCTCGGGGCTGTTGGCCTCGATGTCGCAGTCCAGGGCGAACAGCGGAATGCGGCCGACCTGGATGCGCCAGACCTGGGCCTTGACCAGCCGGCCGGGATACTCCACGCCGATGGTCAGCGGCTCCTTGCCGCCCTCGCGGGTGACCAGCCGGGCGGGCATGGTATAGAAGTCGTTGCTGGGATAGGTCTCCTGCTGCCAGCCGTCGGCGTTGAGGTACTGGCGGAAATAGCCCTGACGATACATCAGCCCGACGCCGACCAGCGGCAGGCCCAGGTCGCTGGCGGCCTTGAGGTGGTCGCCCGCCAGCACGCCCAGGCCGCCCGAGTAGAGGGGCAGCGATTCGTTGAGCCCGAACTCGGCGGAGAAGTAAGCGATCGTGACGTTCTGGAGGTGGCTGAAGTTCTTGTCGAACCAGCTTCGCCGCGTCATGTGGTCTTCGAGCTGACGCTTGATGCGGTCCATCTGGACCAGGAAGCCCTCGTCGGCTGAGGCCTGCTCCAGGGCGGTCTGGGGGAGCTGGCCGAGCATGAGCACGGGGTTGTGGCCGCAACGGTCCCACAGGTCGCGGTCGAGTCGGCGGATGAGGTCGACTGCGTCGCGGTTCCAGGCCCACCACATGTTGCAGGCCAACTCGCCCAGGAATTTGAGCGACTCGGGAAGCGAGGGCACGACGGTGAACGGCTGAATCAGATACATCGATGAGCGCTCCATGTGACGCGTGGCACGGCGTATGCCGCAACCCCGTCACTGCCGACAGAGTCTAACCAGTTTGCCTGACCGGGCGAACGGAAAATGCTGCCCATCTTTCGATCATCGGCCAACGCAGCCGGGAACGTGAGGGTCAAAGCGGGCCGCAGGATAGAAAGAGTCAACGCTAACCGGCGACTTCGTGGCCGCGAGGCCGCAATGTTTCAATTCCGTCAAAACCAACAAAAACGCCAAGGAAAAATGCAGTTTGTGTTCTCAAGCACTTCAGGGCGTTGGCCGATAATTCAATCTGCGCAAATCCGTTCGCTTTACTTGACTTCCCCTCAATCCGGTGAATAATTCAGCGCCACAGAGAGAGAAGGCGGTGAGACACGCCTGATCTGAGGATCGTCCATTCGTTTACTGGTTGGCCCCTGGAGGGGTTCTGCCGGCAGATCATATCTGTGTCGCTCCGGGTATAGCTACTTCGTGATTGGCAGCTTGAGGTTGCGTCGAACTCCTGAATGGGCATTTGCCAGTCTGCCCTCAGGAGAACTGAAGAGTAGCAGAAGGAACCGAACACCTTCGGAGGGAGAGAAGATGACCCGTCTCGCATTGTTGGCCGGTTTTGTGGTTGTACTGTTCGCAGGCACGCTCCAGGCCGCTCCGCTGAACCTGATCCAGGACCAGCCGGATATCAACGTGAGCACGTCGCTCAGCCTGATCGGCAGCTACAACGCCGGCACGCAGGCCTTCACCGCCTCGTCCAGCGGCAGCTTCCAGTATGACCCGGCTCCGCCATCCGGCGCCCCCTTCGAGACGATCACCTCGGCCAGTTTCTCACTGTCTGCCACGATCAGCAACGCCGGCGTGCTAAGCGGCGGGTCGTTCACGATCAGCGGCACGCACGGGTCCGACGTCGGCCTCCAACTCTCCGGCGACCTGGAACTTCTGGGATTCGACTTCAACTCCGGCAACGTCACGATCGAGTTCACGTTTGACGTGACCGGCGGCTACCTGGCGCCCGCCTACGGCGACAATCCCCCCCTTGTCTTCGGCAAGGGCGGGATGATCCTCTACCTGGGCGACACCTCCATCACGACCTCCGGCTTCGCGTCCAGCTTCAGCGCAACGTCGAGCTATGACCAGATTTTCAACAACACCGGCGACATTTTCGTGCAGCCGTCGGTTTCGGTTCCCGAGCCGGCCACGCTGGGCCTTCTGGCTCTCGGCGGGCTTGGGATGATCGCTCAGCGGCGTCGCCGCCGGGCGTAGTAGCGAGCTTGCACTGATCGATCCAGGTCTGGCAGTTGGGGTGCCGGTTCCATGTCGGAGCCGGCGCAGCGGTCCCTGAGTCCAGTCGGCGCACGGGGTGCGCCCGTACCCTTTCCGCGGAGGGAAAACAGATGAAGACTCGCTTGATGGCGCTGGCCGCTTTGGCGCTGTGTCTGACGATCGGCACGGCCAACGCCCAGTTGCTCAACCCGACGGTCGACCTGACCGCGCTGAGCTTCGACAACTCCGGCACCGTCCAGTATGACCCGGTGGCCCAGACGCTGACCATGAACGCGACGGCCCTGGCCCTGGTGGATGACAGCGGCGCCCACCTGATCGTGCCGCTGGGCACGGGCACCGTGACCCTCGTGATCCCGGTCGACAACACCGGGGCGCTGATTCACGGAAACACGACTTCCGTCGACCTGGTCGTTTCCGGCCCGATCGATCTGGACGGCGACACGGTTCCCGAATACGACGGCGTTCTGCTGACCGCCCGGGTGACCGGCTTCGGCTACGAGGACACCGGCAGCAGCACCGACAAGTACGACGCGACGCTGAAGGTTACCGGCGGCGCGCTGGCCGGCGTGTTCCCCAACAAGATCGGCCTGTCGTTCACCAGCGAGAACTCGAACTTCATCGGCGACTTCACCGTCAGCATCAACGGCAAGGCCAAGGGCGCGATCGGCTCACTCTTCGGCGACGAGTGCGTCCGCTCGCCCGGCTACTGGAAGACGCACCCCTGCAACTGGCCGGTCGACACCCTGACCCTCGGCGGAGAGGAATACAGCAAGGAAGAACTGCTCAACCTGCTCAAGGACCAGAAGTCCTACGGTGGCGGGTGCGGCAGCAGACCCAACTCGGCCAACGACTGCACCATCAAGCTGGCCCGCGCCCTGATCGCCGCCAAGCTCAGCCTCCTCAACGGGGCTGACCCCACCGACCCCAACAGCGCCGACGGATCCTACATCACCAACGTGATCGAGGAGGCCGACACGCTGCTGGCCACGCTGGGCATCGGCACCAATCCGCAGGATGAGGGCGTCTGCGAACTCGTCCTGGAACTCAAGGACCTGCTGGACGATTATGTCAACCAGCCTTGCGAAGACGGCAGCTGCAACACCGGCTGCGGCGGCCCCACGAAGCCGCAATCCACCCACAAGCCCAAGTGGGGCGGCTGCGACAAGCCGCAGTACAACTACGGCGGAAAGTGCGACTCCAACAAGGACTTCCGCGATTACTGCGACAAGACCAGCAGCGACTGCTACAAGAACTACTGCGCCCCCAAGTCCTATGGCAGCAGCAACGGCTGGAGCCAGAGCTACGGCGGGAACAACGGCTACAGCCGGAACCACGGCGGCAGCAGCAACGGTTATGGCTCGAGCTACAGCCAGAAGAACTATGGCGGATCGCTGCTCTGCTCGAAACTGAGCAGCTTCGGCTTCCGCCGCTGATGCGGACACCGGTTGATAACCCCCTGCCCCCGTCCCGGCGATCACCGGGACGAGGGCGGCTGACTTGTCGCGTTGCGGATTCGGAGACGCCGCCGGTACAGTGTCGGAGTCGACACAGCGGCTTCTCGGTAACATTGATCGGGGTGATGTGCCTCTCGGGGCCCCGATTCGGAGGTAAACCTGATGAAGACCAGACTCGTAGCGATTGTTGCTCTGGGGCTATGTGTGATGGCCGGGACGGCCAACGCCCAGTTGCTTAACCCGGTCGTCGGGCCGCCCGCGATCAGCTTCGACAACTCCGGGACCCTGCACTACGACGCCGTGGCGCAGACGTTCACAATGAACGCCACCGCCCTGGCGTACGTGGACGGCAACGGCGCCCACCTGATCCAGCCCCTGGGGATCGGCACGGTGGCGCTCGTGATCCCCGTCGACAACACCGGCGCCCTGATCGCCGGCAGCACGACCTCCGTCGATCTGGTCGTTTCAGGCCCGGTCGATCTGGACGGCGACACGATCCCGGAATACAGCGGCGTGCTCCTGACCGCACGCGTGACGGCATTCGGCCATGAAGACACCGGAACCACCAGCGACAAGTACGACGCCCTGCTGGTCGTCACCGGCGGCTCCCTGGCCGGCGTGATGCCCGGGAAGATCGGCCTCTCGTTCACCAGCGAGAACTCGACCTTCACCGGCGACTTCACTGCCGATTTCCACGGCCGGGCCAAGGGCGCCATCGGCTCGATCTTCGGCAACGGCTGCGGGCTGACGCCCGGGTACTGGAAGAACCATCCCGAGGACTGGGTCGTCACCTCGCTGAACGTCGGCGGCGTCACCTACAACTTCGACCAGTTGATGAACCTGCTGAACACGCTCACGCCCGACGGCCAGAAGGCGGCCAACGACATGTCGGTCAAGCTGGCCAAGTTCATCGTCGCGACCAAGCTGAGCATCCTGGCCGGCGCCGATCCCCTGGACATCGAAGAACCCGTCCTCGCCGGCGACGCGCTGCTGGCAGAGATCGGCATCGGCAGCAACCCGAAGGGCGACGACTACACCTATGCCGCGCTGCTCAAGGGCGCTCTGGACACATATCTGAACCTGCCCTGCGACTGCGAGGAGGACTCCGACGACTATCTCCAGGGCGCCGCTCTTCCGGCGGCCACGACCCTGTCAGCCAAGACGAACTCCGTGCCCCCCGGACAGGCCAAGAAGAACGCCAAGTAACGCCTGCCTGACAGACAGATTCGCTCCTGGGCCCGGCCACCGACGCCGGGCCCTCTTCATGTACCGCTCCGATCCGCCTCAGACCGGATTGCCCTGCCCCAGGCGTTCCAGCAGGTCGCAGGTCGTCGCGACGGCATCGTTCGATGCGAAGCGGGCAGCCAACTCGCGGCATCGCCCGGCCACCGTCTCGTCGGCCAGCAGCCGCCCCAGCGCCGCTGCAACGCGGGCCGGCCGTAGATTCCGCTGGGCGAGTTTCGCCCCCGCGCCCAGTCGCGACACGCGCCGGGCGTTGTCCGGCTGGTCGTGGCTGAACGGCACGATCAGTTGCGGCACGCCGGCTCGCATCGCCTGGGCGCAGGTGCCGATGCCGCCGTGGTGCATCACCGCCGCCGCCCGCGGGAACAGCCGGCCGAACGGGGCATACGCGTGATGCTCCACGCCCGGCGGCAACGGGCGCGGCAGTTGCCCGGCGTCCTGCGTAATCAGCACGCCGTGTCGGCCCAGCCGCCGGCAGGCCTCGGCGGCGGCCAGGAAGAACCGGGCCCCGTGCCGCATCGCCGATCCGCCGGTGACGACGATCGGCCGATCGCCCCGGGCCTCGCACTCGTCCAGCGTCCGCTCCAGCGCCGGCGGCATCGGCTTCTGCTCGGCGGCGTCGTAGAAGACGAAGCCGGCGGTGCGGGTCCGCGGCGGCCAGTCCTGCTGAGGCTCGGCATACCACTCGGGCCACAGGCCGATGACCAACTGCGGCGAGTGCCACCATCGGCTGAAGATGTGCGTCACCGGGTCGAGTCCGACCTCGGCCCGCAGGGCGTTCAGGCCCGGACCGATCAGCCGGTCCACGACCACGCGGTCGCCCACGCGGAGCAGGATGCGCCGCAGCCATCGCGGCACGCGGGGACTCAGCAGCCGCATGCCCAGGTCCGTGCCGTCGTAAATGCTGCGGAAGACCGTCGGCTGAAGGTGACAGGTCGCTGTCGGCACGCCCAGCCGGTCCTGCGCCACTCGCGCCCCGAACGCCAGGCTCGAGGCTATCACCACCAGCGGGCCGGCCGACCACTCGGCCTCGATGATGTCGTAGGACATTCGCATGACCGGCGAGGCGGCCTCGCGGAAGACCAGCGGCCCGCCGCGGGTCCGGTGCCACAGGTCCGGGTTGTCGGCGATGCGGTCGTATTCAGCCGACGAGCCCAGTTCGATGAACCGCAGCCCTGCCCCCTCGACAACCGCGCGGAAGTGCCCGTTGGTCGCCAGGCAGACCCCGTGCCCGCGGCGGCGAAGCTCCAGCCCCACCGCCAGGAACGGGTGGACGTCGCCCGCGCTGCCGACGGGCATGAGCAGAATGTTCAAGCTGGAATTCATGCGGGCTGTCGTCCGGCCTCGATCCGGGCGCGGGCCAGTTCGGCCATCGCGTGGCACATCCACGCCTGCGACCAGCGCATCAGAGTATAGCGCGCCGTCGTCCACCGGCCCTTCTGATACATGAACCGCGGCGAGCCTGCGGCGCGGAGATTGCCCAGCGTCCAGTTGCAGATGCCCTCTGCCGTCGCCAGCCACGCCGGGTCCACCCCAGCCGCCCGGGCGAAGGTCACGATCCCCGTGGCAGCACCGTGGATGTCATGTGGCAGCCGCCTGTCGGGCCGCCAGCGCGGGGCCATCGCCGTGCCGAAGAAGCGGTCGCGGTAGCATGTCAACTCGCGGCGGTATAGGTCGCGTCGCTCCGCGTCGGGGAAGACTTCGAGGAACGCTCGCAGAGCGTCGATCACGAAACCGGTGTGGTAGTTGTCCTGGCTGACATGGCTGGCCCGCGGCGGGTCGGCGTAGGACCAGCCGCCGTCCGGCAACCGGCGGCCCAGAACCCAGGCCATCAGCTCGCCAGCCCGCTCGGCCAGCGCTGCGTTTGGCCGACGCGCGTGAATGCGAGCCAGCAGGGCGGCGACCATCGCGTTGACGTTGACCACGCGGAAATCGCTGTGCAAGTCGTAGCTGCAACAGGCCTGCCCCGGATCGACGTCGAACCAGCGCAGGTCGTTCAGCAGGAACCGGGCCGCCGATTCCGCGACGTCCAGCAGGTCCGCTCTGCCGATCCGGTCGTAGCCCTGCACGAACGTCTCGGCCACGAAGCAGACGACGACCGTGTTGGGCTCGTCAGCCTGGACGAAGAATCGCCGGTTCTCCCACGGGAAGGGATAACCCCAGCAGTCCCGCCCGCTGAAGTCGGCTGCCCGCGACAGCCCGCGCAGCCGATCCAGCAGCGCCAGCCCCTCGGCCAGATCATCCTCGCGGCCGCTCACCTCGGACAGCGTCAGCCACGCGCGGGCGAACAGCGCCAGCCCCTTGGGGACGACCAGCCGCGGCACGCCCAGCAGCGGGCGGAGGTTCACCGGCGAGCGATTGACCGCGACCGTCGTCGCCAGCCGCCCCCATCGCGACCACCCCAGCAGCCCGCGCAGCAACGGGCTGGCCATCGCGTCGTGCTTGTCGTGTCCTCGGTAATCCCGCGCCCGCGCCCAGAGCAGGCTTCGCCGGCAGAGGTCCATCAGGTCGGCGTTCATCATGTTCTCCGCGGCCCCGCGTCGACAGACGCTACTGCTTCGCCGAGGGCGCCAGCGCCACGATGCGGTCGCCGGCGGTCAGGATGATCCTGCCACCGGAGACGATGGTGTGGTCCTGAAACAGTCCGGACGGCGGTGGGCCGGGCGTTTCCCAGAGCTTCGAGCCGCTTTGCGCATCCAGGCCCGCCAGCCGGCCATCCGCCAGGCGAAGCAGGACCACCCCGTCCACGAGGATCGGCAGGGAGGCCAGAGGGAGTTCGATACCTTCCTCGGCGTCGGCTTTGACGGCGAAGGCTTCCGACCGCCAGAGCCTCCAGCCGCTGGCCAGGTCGACACATTCGACACAGACCTTCGAGTCAGTCAGCGTGACCGAATCCTGCCCCTTCGGCGGCGAGAGCAGGATGACGGGCATGACCAGCCGTCGGCCGTCGCAGGCCATGCCGAAGCCGGTCAGCGCGAGTGCCGGCATGCGGTTCTTCCAGCAGAGCCAGCCGGTCCGCAGGTCCAGGCAATGGACGGTGCAGAAGTATTTCTCGTTTGCATGGTCCAGGCTGGTGACGACGGCCCTGCCGGCCGCCACCGTTGGGCCGCCCATGAACACAAGGCTGGAATCCTTCCGGATCGGCGCAGTGTAGCTCCAGGCCTCCCGCCCATTGGACAGATCGAAGGCCCGGGCCTGGTTGCCCTCAGCGCCGCCGCCGCTGACCATCGTCCCGTCTTCGGCGCCAAGGAAGAGGGAGTAATACTCCTCGTCCTTCTTCCCGGCGGCGTCCCATTCGATCGATCCGCTGTCGAGGTTGAAGCAGACCAGCCGGTTGCCATCGCTGCCCAGAACCAGCCGCCGGCCGACCTGTTGGACCCATCCCTTGTCTTCAAACTGGCTGACGTCTTTCGTCCAGATCACCCGCCCGTCGCCGGCGGCGATCCGCAGCAGCGACCGGTCAGTCATGACGTAGACCGAGTCGTCCGCCAGCATCGGACTGCACGGCATCGTCGGACTGGCCCAGTCCAGGGTGACCGCCCACCGTTGCGAGCCGTCGTCCAGGTTCAGGCAGGCCAGTTCGCCGTTACTGCCAGTCTTGCCCGTGCGGTTGTAGAGAACGTAGGCCGAGCGCTCGTCCGCTGCCATGCCGCAGCAGTTGCTTAAATCTTCGAGCTTCACCTCCCACGCCTTCGCCGGCGCGCGGGCCAGGTCCATGCCGGCGACGTGGAACGTGTGGCCAGCGTCGGCGCCCCACATCGGCCAGGTGGTCCCCGCCGGCTGGGCGGGCCCCAGGCACCCGATTGCGCCGGGCGCCAGGATGGAGACGACCGCGCAGAGCAGTCCGCGAAGCTTCATGGCATTGGCTCCTTCGCTGTCTAGCCGCGAGCCTGGGGCGAGCGCGTCTTCGCAGATGCACGAACCGCCCGCCCTCACTGCCCCTTGATGAACGCCTCGGTCAGGCGGAAGGCCTCGCCGTCGGGGAACTGCCGGGGCGGGTGCTTCATCAGGAAGGCCGAGGGGCCGACGATCGCGCCGCTCAGACCGCGGTCGCGGGCGAGCTTGCAGCAGCGGATCGCGTCGATTGCGACGCCCGCGGAGTTGGGCGAGTCCTCGACGCTCAGCCGAAGTTCCAGGTTCATCGGCACCTCCCCGAACAGCAGGCCCTCCATGCGGATGAACGCAACCTTGTTGTCCTTCTGCCACGGCACGTAGTCGCTGGGCCCGACGTAGATGTCCTCGTCGGGCAGTCGGCTGGCGGCGACGGCCTGCACGGCCTCGGTCTTGCTCGTCCGCTTGCTGGCCAGCCGCTGCTGGTTGAGCATGTTCAGGAAATCCGTGTTGCCGCCGGTGTTGAGCTGGTAAGTCCGCTCCAGTTTCACCCCGCGCCGCGCAAACAGATCCACCAGGGCGCGGTGCAGGATCGTCGCGCCGAACTGGGCCTTGATGTCGTCGCCGAGGATCGGCAGCCCCGCCGACGCGAACCGCCCCGCCCACGCCGGGTCGCTGGCGATGAAGACCGGCATGCAGTTGACCATGCCCACCCCTGCGTCGATCGCCGCCTGGGCGTAGAACCGCGCCGCCCGCTCCGAGCCGACCGGCAGGTAGTTCACCAGCACCTCGGCGCCGCTGTCGCGCAGCCGGCGGGCCACGGCGGCCGCCGTCGGCTGGGCGGCGTCGGAGGGGACGAACGTCCGCGACGCATCGTAGCCGGCCATGTGCTCGCTGACGCCGTCGAGGATCGCCCCCATCGCCACGGTCGCCCCGGTCGGCTGGACCCCCTCGCAGAACCGCGCCGTGCAGTTGGGCGGCGCGAAGATCGCGTCGGCCACGTCGAGCCCGACCTTGCGGCGGTCGATGTCGAACGCGCACACGATCTCGACATCGCCGGGGGCGTATCCGCCGATCAGCCGGTGCATCAGACCGATCGGCTCGCAATCGGACGAATCGCCGTTGTAGAAGTTCACTCCCTGCACCAGCGAACTGGCGCAGTTGCCGACACCGACAATCGCGATCTTCACTTTGGCCATCAGCCACTCCGGACAAGAGCGACCCGCCCGCAGCCGGGGCGGGGAAACGCTTATCTTAGTGCATTCATCGGGTGAATAATAGACAGGCCAGGGCCAAGCCGACGACGAGCAGAATCGCAAGGGCCGCCGCACGGAACGACGACCCGCGGCGGCAGATCGGCCGCCGGACGAGTGTCAGCATCGCCGCCGAACAGAGCACCGCCCACGGCAGGCCGCGCCACAACATCGGATGGCGGGACCGACACGGCTGGGCCGGACCGCTCCTCAGGAACACCCACAGGACAGCCCACGTCGCCAGCGCCGACAGCAGGGCCAGCAGCAGCAACGGGCCCGAGCGACGGCCCACTCTGCGAGTTCCGCGCGGTTTTCGCGGCCCGGATATCGGCTTGACTGGCGTCGGCAGCAGAGCCAGGCCGCAGCGCGGACAGAAGTTGGCGTCAGGCCGACCGGCCAGCGGCTGGCCGCACCGCCGACAGTTCGAGTTGACCGGCTGAGCGTTGCCCACGGCGTTCCCCTCACTTCTATTCTCCGCGCGCATGTCCGCGGTTGTCAAACGAAACCCGCCCGGCGTATCATGCCCCCTTGCGGGCGCTGCCCGCGGAAAGGCGTTCGACCATGCTGGCAGGCCAATTGATCGAGCCCGGCCGGATGAAGGCCGTCACCATCGACGATCCCGCGACGCCCCTGGCGGCCGGCGCAGCCCTGGTCCGCATCCGCAAGGCCGGTGTCTGCGGCTCGGACATCCACATGTTCCGCCACGGCCGAATCGGTGAACTGCTCGGGCGGCTGCCCATGACCATCGGCCACGAGGCCATGGGCGTCGTCCAGGCCGTCGCCGACGACGTCGACCCCGGGCTGGTCGGCCGACGCGTCGCCATCGAACCGACGCTGAGTTGCGGCCGATGCGAGTTCTGCCTCCGCGGCGACCCGAACCTCTGCACCGATTACCAATTCGTCGGCCTGCCGCCGCACCCCGGCGTGATGCAGCAGTTCCTGGTCCACCCGGCGCGGCTGCTCGAACCAATCCCCGACGCGATGACCGACGCCCAGGCCGTCATGCTCGAACCGCTGGCGATCGCGCTGTGGGCGACGGACCTCGGCCGCGTCCGCGCGGGCAGTTCGGCCGCTGTCCTGGGGACCGGCGTGCTCGGCGGGCTGACGCTGATGCTGCTGGCTCACATGGGCTGCCGGCCAATCGTCTGCTCGGACCTGTTGGCCGACCGCGTCGCGCTGGCCCGCGAACTGGGCGCGACGGTCGCCGTGGACGCAACACGCGAAGACGCCGTCGAGGCCGTGAACCGCGTCACCGGCGGCCGCGGGGTCGACGCGGTCTTCGAGTGCTGCGGGGCGGACCAGACCAACGGCCAGATGGTCCACGCGGCCGCTCCGGGCGGACGCTGTGTGGTGATCGGCATCAACGACGACGACCGGCTGGCATTCCCGCACGGCATCGCCCGCCGAAAGGGGCTGGACATCCGCATGGTCCGCCGCAGCCGCCTGACGCTGCACCGTTCGATCGAGCTGATCGTCCGCGACGGCCTGCCCGTCGAGCGCCTGGTGACCCATCACCTGCCGCTGGCTGACGTGCAGCGGGCGTTCGACATGGTGGCGGCCCACAGCGACGGCGTCATCAAGGCGCTGGTCGAGCCGTAACCCCCCAGGCCCGGGACCAATGCCGTCGTGCGCCGCCTGACCCCTTTCATTCCCGGCTCGGAATCGCTAACATCTGGTGGGCGGCAAAGGCGTCTCCCTCCCCGGGCGATCGCCGACACCGACAATACCTGAAGTTGGAGGCTCGCAGGCAATGGCCAAGCATCGCATGAAGGCCGAGGACCGCCGTCAGCAGATCATGGAGGTCGCTCAACGCCTGTTCGCCAGGCTGGGATACAACCAGACGACCACCGCCGCCATCGCCAAGGCCGCCGGCGTCACCGAGCCGATCCTTTACCGGCACTTCAGGAGCAAGCGCGACCTGTTCCTGACGCTGCTGGAGAGCCTGACCAACGAAGTCATCGCCCAGATGCAGGCCCTGGTGCAGGCCCAGGGCGACGATCCGCTGGCCCAGCTTCGGGCGATCTGCGTCACCTACCCCCAACTCACCGCGCAGTTCGCCGAGCCATTCGCGATGATCAACCGCGCCCTGGCCAGCCTGGGCGGGTCGGCCAAGGGCAAGCGGGGGCTGCCGGACGTTCGGCCGCTGCTGGCCCGGCACTACGAAGCTTACGAGACGCTGGCCCTGGACATCATCAGGCGGGGCCAGAAGAGCGGCTCGTTTCGCGGCGACCTGGACCCACAACTGGCTGCATGGTTCCTCATCCAGGTCGCCATCGGCCACACGATGGCCCGCAACCTGGACCCGGCGGTGTTCAAGAAGAAGTTTTTCGTGAACCAGTCGCTGGAGGCGATCATTCACGGCCTGGTCGGCAGCCGGTGACCTAAGCCGTTGCCCCCAAGGCCGTTGCCCCACCCCTTCGCCGCCCGGGCGCCCGATCCGCGACGCCATTCCACAGGACCGCGGGGGGAATGCTCTTGACGCCCCCACATTGTTAGCGTATGCTAGCACTATCAATCGAGTCATGGCCGGCCTTCTCACGAATCAGGACGGAACATGCAACGGAACAATATTAGCACTTACTTACTTAGCGTGATGCGTGCCTCCGGCGGCGTGCACAGATGCCCGTCTAGCCGCGAGCCGCAAGCGATCGCGACAGCGAGGAACCGTGGCGGCATTCCTGTTCTCTTTTTTTTGACACTTCAACTAGTTAGCACTAGCCAACTCTTATAGAAGGAGGCTCGCAATGAGAACGGCTGGAACACATGACGGACGGATCGGCGCGGAGAGCGGACGCACGGCGCCGCGGACGCGGTCGGGGCGATGGGCGGCCGTCGTCCTGGCCCTGCTGCTGGCCTGCCCTGCCCTGTCGCAGGCAGCCGGGCTGCTCGTGCCCACCGGGGCGGACAACTCGCTGGCCATCGCCAACCAGAAGGTCGTCGTCCACATCAACAACGGCATCGCCGTGACCACCGTGGACCAGACCTTCCGAAACCACTCGAACGTGCAACTGGAAGCGATGTACCGCTTCCCCGTGCCGGCCCGGGCGTCGGTGAGTAACTTCTCGATGTGGATCAACGGCAAGGAGGTCGTCGGCGAAGTGCTGGAGAGGGAGAAGGCCCGCGAAATCTACCGCCAGGTCACCTCGACCCGCCGCGACCCGGGCCTGCTGGAGCAGGTCAACTACAAGTGGTTCGAGATGCGCGTCTTCCCCGTGCCGGCCAACGGCGAGCAGCGGATTCAGATCGCCTACTACCAGCCGGCCGACTACGACGCGGGCAACCTGGTCTACACCTACCCGCTCGAAGTCGAGGGCGTCGCCAACGCGGCCCTGGAGGGCGACTTCTCCGTGCTGGTCGACGTGCAGAGCAACATCCCGATGAAGCGGGTCTACAGCCCGTCGCATGAGAAGGACCTGCTGGCCAAGGAGGCCGCCCCGGGCCGATACCGCGCGGGCCTGGAGGTCGCCAAGGGCCGCATCGACCGCGACTTCGTGCTCGTCTGCGAGCTTCAGCGCGAGGAGACGGGCGTCAACCTGGTCACCAGCCGCCGTGATGGCGGCGACGGGTACTTCATGCTCCAGATCACCCCGTCCGAGAAGCTCGACCGCGTCTTGGAACCGGCCAACTACCTGTTCGTGCTGGACGTCTCCGGCTCGATGCGCGAGCTGGGCAAGCTGGCCCTGGCCCGGGCGGCCGCCGACCAGATGCTCACGAACCTGCGGCCGGAGGACACGTTCAACGTCATCAGCTTCAACATCGCGCCCGAGGGAATGGCCAAGTCGCCGATGCACGCCACCGACGAGAACAAGGCCAAGGCCCGCCGCTACATGGCCGAACTCAAGGCCGCCGGCGGCACCGACCTGGTCCCCGCCCTGGAACTGGCCGCCGAGCAGCAGGATCCACAACTCCGCAACGCGATCGTGCTGCTGAGCGACGGGCAGGCCACCGGCAGCGAGGACCTGACCGGCTATCTCCAGATTCTCCACCGCCGCCAGGCCAACAGCACCGTCTTCAGCTTCGGCATCGGCAACGAGATCAACCGCCCGCTGCTCAGCGCCCTGGCCGACAAGACCGGCGGATACGCCGACTTCGTCAGCGGCCAGGACGACCTGGGACGAAAGGTCGCGGCCCTTCAGATGAAGATCCAGTCGCCCGTGATGCGCGACCTGACCATCGACTGGGGCGACCAGAAGGTGAGCGACGTGCTGCCCGCGCCGCTGCCGAACATCTACCGCGGCCAGCGGATCGTGCTTTACGGACGCTACAGCAGGACGTCGGCGTCGACGCTGTCGATCGGGGCCAATGTGGACGGCCGGGCCGTCACGTTCCGCACGGACGCGACCTGGCCCAAGCAGGACGTCTCCAACCCCGAGATCGAGCGGATGTGGGCTCAAAACGCGTGCGAGACGCTGGGCCGACGGATCAACGCCGGCGAGGGCGGCGACCGCGAGCGCAAGCAGATCGTGGACCTCGCGACGAAGTTCTCGATCGTCACGCCCTACACGGCGTTCCTCGTGCTTGAGGACGAGGACGCCTACCGCCGCTTCAACATCGAGCGGCTGAACGCCGACCGCGTCGAAGCCGAGCGGCTCGCCCAGCAGCAGCGCTACGCCTGGAGCGGCGAAGTTGTCGGCGGCCCGGCCGTCGCGACCGGCAACAGCACGCCGGCGTCGCCCGCATCGCCGTCGAGCCCGTCGAATTCGCAGGACCTCGGCGGCGGCGGGGTGGAGTGGGTATTCGTGGGCGCCTTCACGGGCCTGCTGGCGCTGGGCTGGCCTCGGCGGCGGTGGTCCCGTTCGTGACGGCCCCTTCCCGGCGGGGCGCGGGGGGGCGCCCCCCGGGAAGTCACCCGTCGACCCGCGGAGACGAGCAATGCGACGCGTGCCCTGGACAATCTGGATCGCCCTGCTGGCAGCCGCCGCGAACATCGGCTGGATCGTCGGCGACGCCGGGTTAACTGAACGCATGGCCACCTGGCTTCAGTTCGACCGGGCCGCCCTCACGGATGGCCAGCTCTGGCGGCTGGTCACCTGCCATTTCGTTCACTGGTCGGCGGTTCACTTCTGGCTCGACCTGCTGCCGTGGGTCGCGCTAGGGCTGATCTTCGAGCGGCAAGTGGGGCGGCGGGTCTGGCTGGCGGCCACGTGCGTCGGCGCCGCCGCCATCGGGCTGGGCGTCTGGCTGGGCCAGCCGCGGATGAGCCTCTATCGCGGCTGGAGCGGGCTGGACAACACGGCCGTCGTGCTGGGCTGGCTGGTCGTGTGGCGATCCGCTGGCGACTGGCGGGCAGGACGGGCGAGACGATTCGCCCTGCTGGGGTTGGCCGGCGTCTACTTCGCCAAGCTGTCGGCAGAGGCGTTCTCCGGCGCCGCGACCTTCAGCCTGCCGATGGCGGCGGGCATGGGCGCCGCAACGCCGATCGCCCATTGGCTGGGCGCCGCCGCGGGCCTGGCGACCTGGCTGGCGGTTCGGCTGGCCGACAGCCTGCTGCCGCGCTGCGAAGGCGTCTTCATCCAGGCCTGACTCGGGCAAACGCCCGAGGAAGCACGACATGAACTGCATTCTGATCTCGGCCGCGGCGGAGCGGCCCGCCGGCCGGCAGCCCATGCTCCCGGGCGTATGACATACGCAACGCCCGTCTCATGCCAGTCTTCCGTTGGCCACTCGTCTGGCGTAACAATGCAGCAGTGGTTGGCAGGAAGAGGCAACTGAACGCCAAAGCGGGGAGGCCTTTCATGTGTCGCCTCGGACAGATACAGCTTTCTGGCATCATGTCGCTGCTCATCTTCTCCGGCGGTTGCGCGCCGGACTTGGCCCGCCTGCCGCGGACGCTGGCCATCACCGCCGGGCCAGTCGAGTCCGTCGACGTGGGGCCGGGGCGGGTCTGGGAGCACGTCGTCCTGGCCGACGCCACTGGGCCGATGTGGGTCATCGCCAGCACCCGGCCGGAAGGGACCGCCGCCGGCCCGCTTCGCCTGATCGCCCGCCGCCGGTCGGCTGCCGCCGCCGGGTGGGGCCCGCACGAGGAATTGGCATCCGTTGAGCACCCGCCGGCAGGGACAGTCCTCAACTTCGACGCGATCCTCGACGATGCAGGTCAGCCGACGGTCGCGTGGGCGGCGGCCGCATCGGCTGGCCTGCCCGCACCGCTACACTGGATGCGTTGGGACGGGCGGCGGTGGGCCGGCGGGACGATCCCCGGCGCCGCGACCGGCGGCCCGACCGCCCTGGCCCGTGACGGCGGCGGCCGCATCCACTGCGTCTTCACCGGGCGGCTCCAGCCGGAAGAAGATTACATCCGCGGCATCGACGGTTTCTTCCCGCGCAAGGTCTTCCACGCGTCCTTTGACGGGGTCGCGTGGTCGCCCGCCAAGCCTATCATGGGTCCAAGCCGATGGGACTACGACCAGGTTTCGCTGTTGACCGACGCGGGCGGCGCCGTGCATCTGCTGGGGCGGGCTCACTATGGCGGGCTCTTCTCCTACGGGCCGCGGGCCATCGAATTGCGCGATCTGACGCCGGCTGGCTGGAGCGGCCCGCACCGGCTGACCGACGACATGGACGACCTGGTCAGCTATGCCGCCGCCTGCGACCTTGCCGGGGCGCTGCACATGGTCTATGCCTCCGCCTGGTTGATCGTGCCGCGCGATGTCCGCTACCGCAGGCGGGCGCCGGGAGGCGGCTGGTCGGCGCCAACGACGCTGGCCCACGGCGATCTGACCAGCGTCTGCGCGGCTGCGTGCGACACTGGCGGCCGGGTGTGGCTGTCCTGGGCGAGAGCCGAATCGTCCCTTCTGGCACCCCCGACGGTGTCGGTGCAGGTGCTGGACCGCTCAGCCGCCAGCGACACGACTCCTCTGACAGACGCCGGCGACTGGAACTTCGCCTTCGCTCGCAGCCCGTCGCCCGCCGCCTGGGCCACCTGGTCGCTGGGCGAGAGGGTCTACTGGCAGCGCCTGACAGTCCAACCGAAACCGTCAACCGCCGCAGGTTCGCCATCAACCCAGCCAGACAGCGGCGGGCAGTAGAACGCTCCTTGCGATAACCCGCCGGATCCCCATGTGGCGGCCCGGCCGACCTCACGCCCCGGCGATGCGGGGGTAGCGCATGGGCTCGCGCTGGAGTTCGGCGTTGAGGAAGCGGTGCATCAGGGCGGCCTTGATCTCGGCGTAGGCCGGGTCGGACCAGCGGTTGCACCGCTCGCCGGGGTCGGTCGCCAGGTCGAACAGCTCGCCCCACTCCTCGTCGCGATAGATCGACAGCTTGTAGCGGTCGTCGATGTAGGTCCGCAGGTTTAGGCGCGTCGGTTGATGGTGGTGCTCGACAATGACGCTATCGCGGGCGCGGCCGGCGCGGCCCTGCCAGACGTCGAGTTGGCTGACGCCCTGCATGAAACCGGGCACGGGCTGTCCGGCGGCCGCCAGGAACGTCGGGGCCAGATCGACCAGGCTGAGCAGCGAAGTCGGCCGCCCGCCCTGCGGCACGCCCGGCCCGCGGACCAGGAATGGCACGCGGATGCCGTCCTCGTAGTGGAACGGCCCCTTCGCGGTCAGCCCGTGCTGGCCGAGGTAGTGGCCGTGGTCCGTCGTGAAGACGACCAGCGTATTGTCGGCCAGGCCGAGCCGGTCAAGGCAGCCGAGGATTCGGCCGATCTCGCGGTCCATCAGGCTGACCATGCCGTAGTAGACGGCGATGTTCTTGCGCATCGTCTCGGGGTCGACCGGGTGGAACTGCATGCCGTGGTTCCAGTACTGCGACTCGCGCCAGTGCGACCAGTCGGCGTCGCGGCGCTGCGTCAGGCCGAAGTGCGGCGGCATGCGGTCCAGTTCGCCGGGCGACAGCGTGCCGAGTTCCATGTCGGCCGGGTCATACATCGTGTCCCACGGCTCGGGGGCAAGGTACGGCGGGTGCGGGTCATGGAAGCTCGACCAGCAGAAGAAGGGCTTGCCCGCGGCGGCGGCCTGCTCGATCCGCGCGACGGTCCGCTCCGCCGTCCAAACCGAGTAGTGGTACCGCTCGGGCAGCGTCCACTTCCACTTCTGCGGCTTGTGCCGGTCGTCCGCGGGCCAGTTCTGGAAGTGGTCGCGCCATTCGGTGAAGCCCTGCTCCTCCATCCAGATCGCGTAGTGCTGGCCGGCGTGGGCCTCGTCGGCGTGCATGCGGGCGGTCTCGACGTGTTCGAAGCCGTACCAGGGGCCGTGGAAGTCGCGCCAGAAGTCCAGTTCGCGCATCGTCGGCTGGCACTCGATGGAGGTCTGGTCGGGCGCCGTGGCCAGCGGCTGGAAGTGGGCCTTGCCGATCAGCGAGGTCGCGTAGCCGCCCTGCCCGAGCAGGTCGCCCACGAAGGGCGTGGGCATGTCTTCAGCCAACTTGGTGCCCAGGCTCCACGCCCCGTGGACGGAAGGATACTGCCCTGTGATCATGCTCGCCCGCGTGGGCGTGCAGGTCGGGTTGGGGCAGTAGGCCCGGCGGAGGTTGAGCCCCTCGCGGGCCAGCCGGTCGAGCGCCGGCGTGGATATCTTCGGGTTATCGACGCCCAGCGCCGAGTAGTGGTGCTGGTCGCTGGTGATCAGAAGGATATTCGTAGGCCGATCGGTCATCGGACCTCCACTCTGGCTACGTTGCTCATCGCGCTCTGGTTGTTCGCGGCGTCCAGGCTCTTGAGGGCGAAGTGATAGGTGCCCGGCGGCAGCGTCACCTCGAAGGACTCGCGGGCGCCGCTCTTGCCGGGGGCCGGCTCGCCCTTGGCGTTGAGGGCCATGTAGAAGCTCACCTGTCGCTCCAGGGCCTTGGCGACCAGGGCCTGATACTCCGCCTTGTTCTTCGGCAGTGCCTCGCCCGGCAGCGGCCAGTCGCTCACCCGCTCGACGATCTGCGGGACGGCGTACTTGAGCTGGTAGTTCACCGGATCGCCGGCCGGCGCGGCGAAGCTGACCCGCACCTTGCCCCCGCCGACGGCCTCGACCTTCAGGTCGTTGACCGCAGCCGGCGGCTCCTGGTCGGCCCGCGGGTAGACGACCGGGATCCACGCGTGATTGTCGAACTTGGAGTAGTAGGGCTTCACTTCCTCGAAGGCGACTTTCAACGGCTCGAGGAAGTCCTTGCGGCCGCTGACCTGATAGCCGTAGCCGACAGCCGTCAGCACGTCGTCGTTCCATTCGCCGCGCGTCCCGCTGGGGCCCCACAGGTCGCCCCAGCAGTAGCTCCAGCCGATCGGCTTGCCTTTGTCGTCGTGCAGCAGGGCTCGGCTGACCAGGATGTCGACCGAGCCGAGGATCGCGTCGCGGACCTCTTCGTCGGGGTCCTCGTTGTAGTACTTGACCAGCGCGTTGACGACCAGCGAGAGCTGGAAGTTGGCGTAGGCCTTGGAGGCGCACCTGTCGCGCGTCGCCGGCGGGAAGTCCTTGCCGTAGACCTCGCGGCTGCCCGCGTCGTCGATCGTGTCGCAGATGTAGCCGACGGGATTCGCCCGCATGGCGTTGCGGTAGCCCAGGCAGATGATGCGGGCCTCAGCCAGCCATTGCGGGTCGCCGTTGGCCGAGTAGCCGCTGACGAAGTTGAACAGCGGCCAGGCCTGGTAGCGGTTGAAGTTCATGTAGGTCGGGTCGGCGTCGGGGTCGCGTTTGTAGGCCCAGTTGATGCGGAACGGCGGCTTGCAGTCGTGCGTGGAGCCCCACGCGTAGGCCCGGCCCCATTCGCCTTCGTGCTGCACCGCGTCGCGGGCGAAGCCGTCGCCGGTCAGCCGATAGTGCTCCAGCCACATCACCATGCCCATGTGCCCGCTGTCGGGATAGCCGATCCACCCGCGGCTGTCCTTCCAGCCCGGCGGGGCGACCAGCGGCACCTTGCTTTCGCGGCGGTTCCAGCCGCGCATCAGCATCCAGTAGCGGTCCATGTTCTCGGTCTCGAAGTTCACCGGGACCAGGTCGCCGGCCCAGCGGGAAGTGATCTCCGCCTCCTCGAACGCCCGCCGGTCGCCGCGGAGCAACCAGCCGTAGAACTGCGTCCCCTCGTTCCAGTGCTGCCCGCCGGGGTTCCACGCGCTGATCCAGCCGTAGTTGCCCCATCCGACGCGGCAGCCGTCCATGACGCTCTTGTCGAACATGCTGGCCGGCACGCAAGGTACGTTGGCCAGGCCCAGGTCCCACGCACCGGCAATGCGGCCGGTCCAGTCGGCCGGCGGACGGGCCATCAGCGGCCTGTTCACCCGCCGCCACACCCAGTCGTAGTGCCGCTCGAACAGCCGCGGGCCGTGGAACTGGAAATAGATCTCGTGCGTTTTGCGCGTCCCGGGGATCAGGTCGAACGGCGCCTGCTTGCTCTCCTTGGGAAAGACCTTCACGGCCAGCACGTCCTTGTCGGCTTCGAGGCCCTTGGGGTAGTTCTGCCAGAAATCGCGGACGGTGACGATGATGCCGCGTTCCTTCGCGGGGTCCGACGAGTTGTGCCGGAAGTCGACCAGGCCCGGCGAGCGGTCTCCGCCAGCCACTTCCTCTCCCCCGCGCCAGACCTTCCACCCGCGATAGCTGACGCCCGGCACGGCGCTGCCGCCGAAGATTCGCCGGGCGTGGCCGTTGCCCTTGAGCTTCTGCCACTCGTCGCCGCCGCTGGAATCCTGCACCATCAGCACGTGGGCGTCGGAGCAACGGGCGCCGAGCATCGAGCTCTTGCCCTCGGCGGCGAAGTTCTGTCCCTGGCCCTGCATCTCATACGGCGGGTTCACGAACTGGTTGTTGTCGGTCAGGAAGACCGCGACGATCTCGCCCTCGGTCTTCAGCCGCGTCACCAGCGACGCCTCGGCCATCGGCCAGACGTATTGCTCTTCGGCCGTCCGCATGTTGCAGATCGAGTAGCCGACCTTGACGATCGGCGAACCGGCCCAGGCGGTGATGCGGACGCGATAGTCGTAGAACGGCTTGGCCGCGTCGGCCGCCGCGCCGCGCGGCGCGTGCATGCCGTCGGCGACAATCGTCACGCGGACCGGCCCGGACTCCTCCACCGCCACCCGCCGCGGCGGGATCGACGAGCTGTAGTAATTCGTCCCGGCCTCGATGCCCTGCTCCTTCCAGGCCGCTGCTGTGATGACGCTGCCGTTGTCTGGCGACGGAGCGATGTATAGCTCGTCGTCGCCGAACCTCCCGTCGCCGTTCTGGTCAAACCAGGCTGCGTCAAACAGGTTGAACGCCTTCTTGCTGACGGTGAATCTCAGGATCCCGGTGTCCACGGTGATCGCGTCGGCGGCGTCGTCCACCTTCAGCGATGTAGCCGGCGCAGCCCCCTGCCCGTCGTCGCGGAGATAGACCGTGGCCGACTCGCTCTCAAACACATCCGCCGGGAAGTCCACCAGCAACCAGCGGACCGACTTGTCCGGCCGGGTCCAGTAACGCTCCAGGGCGCGGAACTGCGCAGGGATCGGCTTGCCGGCAGCATCAACGACGCGCAGCTTCGACAGGTCGGTCACCAGCCCCGGCGGCAGGGCCACGCCGCTGGTAACCGGGCCGGCGTTCCACACGACGTTCGCGTCGTCGTGGACGTAGAGCGGCAGATTGAGTTGGCCCGGCGCGACCGACATGGGGTCCTGACCGAGGGCGGCCGGGACGACGGCAAGAAGACACAGCACGGCGGGAACGATGCGGCTGGACATGGTCGTCTCCTTAAGAGAACATGCGAGGGGCCTCATTGTAGCGGTCCGCAGGTTGACTTGCACGCCCTCGCTCGCGAGTCGCGTTCAAGACCGGCGGTATTCCCGTTTGCGCCAGCCCGCCTATAATTGAGCCGCGTCGTTCACCGGAGCCTCCATGAGCCGCGCAGTGATTGCATTCGTCCTGTTCGCGATTCAGCCGGCCCTGGCGTCGGCCGCCGGCGCCACCACTCAGCCCGCCCAGCCGCAGGCCGGGCAGGTGTTCATCGAGCGTGCAAGCCTGACGCTGGCGGGCGGCGAGAAGATCGACTACGAGACCGGCGTGCTGTGGGCGCCGGAGAACCGCGCCGACCCGGCCAGCCGCCTGATCGCAATCGGCTTCGCGCGCTTCAGAGGGACGGCCCCGGACGGAACGCCCCCCACGTTTCATCTGCCCGGCGGACCCGGGGGTTCATTCCTGGCCGGGCTTTCCGCCGCCGCCCCCTACCTGCTCCGCTTCCGCTCGGCTGGCGATGTCGTCGTGATGGACCTTCGGGGCGCCCGCCCGCGAGGCGAGGTGCTCCGCTACGGCTTCCGCACGCCTGACGAACCGCTCGACCAGCCCGGCAGCCTGAAGGTGTCCACAGAGGCGTTTGTGAAGATCTCACGCGAGGCGGCGGCGCACTTTGCCGGCGGCAGGATCGACCTGCGCGGCTACACGGTCAAAGAGGCCGCCGAGGATGTGAACGATCTCCGGAAGGCCCTGGGCTACGAGAAGATCAGCCTGGTCGGGATCAGCTTCGGATCGCAATGGAGCTTCGCGACGATGCGGCTGCACCCCGAAATCGTCGCGCGGGCAATGCTCTCCGGCGTCGAACCGCTGAACGACGGCTACGACATGCCCACGTATGTGCTGGCGGCCATGCAACGCTGCTGGCGGGCAGCCGAGCAGGACAAGGCGCTGCGGCCGTATATTCCCGCCGGCGGGCTGGAGGCGGCTGCCGACGCGGTGATCAGGCGGTTCCAGGCCGGTTCGGCGAAGGTGGAACTGAAGGACGCCGACAGCGGCCGGGCAGCGACCGTCACGCTGGGCGCCGAGGACCTGCAACGCGACTTCGTTCACCACGCGCCGGACGGGCCGGCGTTTCTGCTGTCGCTGTATTACGAGCACTACGACGCGTGGGCAGCCTCGGTGCTGGCGCGCCGCCGGAGCCGCCAGGCTCAACTCCGCCTGGTCGGTCCGCTGGTCGATACCAGCCTGGGCGTGACGCCGCAGCGGCTGGCCCTGCTCAGGAGCGACCCGGCGACGCGATACCTCGGACAATGGAACTGGGACAGCTACGTCGCGTCGGCCGACGTCTGGCCTACCGCCGACGTCGGCGACGACTTCCGCACGCCCGTCCGCACGGACATCCCCGTGCTGTTCGCCCAGGGCGACTGGGACACGCAGACGCCGGTCGAGAACACGCTGGATATCGCCAGGCACTTCCCCAACGGCCGCGTCCTGATCGCCGAGCGCGGCGGGCACGGCGTCTTCGATCCCATCGCCCGCAATCAGCCGGCGACGTGGGAGCGGATGCTCGGCTTCCTGCGGACCGGGCACATGCCGGAGCTGCCCGCGCGAATCGTCCTGCCCGCACCCCGATTCGTCGTGCCGGGCTTCCCCCCGCCGCCCGCGAAATGACCCCGCCGTCGATCGCGGCGCAATGGTGACCGTCGGGACGCCACCCACTATAATGCGGGCTCGCGATACTCCAGCCAGCGAGGGTTTCATGCGTCACCGGACTGCCCTGCTTGTCGCCGCCGCGCTGCTGCCGGCAGCAGTCGCCGTTCATGCCGAGTCGATCTGGGTCGAGGGCGAGAGCTGCACCGACCACAACTTCACCCGCAACAACTGGTACGACGGCGTCAACAATGACGCCCTGTCCGGCCACGACTGGCTGAGCCACTACGACAAGGCCAGGCCGGGCGTGGCGACGTTCAAGGTCGCCGCCGGCGGCGGGGACTACGCGCTCTGGCTGCGGTGCAACGTCCTGCTGGCGAGCATGGACTGGCGGCTGGACGGCGGGGCGTGGCAAACGATCGACCTTCGCAAGGACGTCCGCGGCGAGATGATGATCTCGCCCAAGCCCGACCACCGCAATGTCGGCTGGGTTAAGGTGGCCGACGTGAAACTGACCGCCGGCAGCCACGCCGTCGCCTTCCGCTGCAACAGCAAGATCGCCAACCACGGCGCGATTGACTGCTTCGTGCTCACCAGCGACGGTTTCGTGCCCTCGGGCGTTCGCAAGCCGGGCACGACCTGGGCGGCTGGGCCCGGCGACTGGTTCGAGGCCGTCTTCACCGACGATGCGTTCAGCGACAAGTCCGTTATCGACCTGTCGGCGCTGACGCCCGCGCCGGCGGGGGCGGCGGGATTCCTCCATCGCGACGGCGACGCCCTGCGCTTCGAGCGGGCGGGGACGCCGACCAGGTTCTGGGGCTGCGGCGCCAACGCCAACCCGCGCGAAACGCACGAGCAGATGACGCGGCGGGCCCGCTACCTCCGCAAGTACGGCGTGAACATGGTGCGGCAGCACTCGGTGTTCGAACTGCTCGGCCCGCTGCGCAACGGCGCGTTCGACGCCGCGAAGCTCGACGTGCTGGACCACTGGTTCGCGACGCTCAAGGCGCAGGGCATCTACTCGACCTGGTCGGTGTTCTATCCGCTGCGGATCGACACGAACGACGGCTACCCGGCCGACCTGTTCGCGGAACTGGACAAAGGCTCGACCTCCGGCCTGGTCAACTTCATGCCGCAGTTGCAGGACCTCCAGTGGCGATACGTCAAGGCCCTGCTGGAGCACGTGAACCCCTATACGAAACTCCGCTACCTCGACGACCCGGCGCTGGCGGTGGTCGAGGTGCAGAACGAGGACTGCGTCTTCTGGCACTGGCCGCTCAACGACCTGACCAACCCGCGCGGCAGGATGCCCCGGCACGCCGCGGAGCTGCGCCGCCAGTTCGCCGAGTGGCTCAAGGCCCACGGCCAGGATCCGTCACAGACGCGCATGTTCGGCGCGTGGCAGTTCAAGGGCGACAAGCCGGACGCCGCGATGGGCCGATTCATCCATTTCCTGGCCGACACCCAGCGCGGCTTCTACCTGCGGCGCGAAAAGCAACTCCGCCTCCTCGGGTTCAAGGGGGTGACAGTGACGACGGCCTGGCGCGCGGGCGGGCCGGCGGCCGACCCGGCCAACCTCTGGTGCGACGCCGCGATGGACATGATCGACCGGCACAATTACTTCGGCGGCGGCGAGGGCGGGCACTCGATCAAGGCCGGCAAGGTCTTCAACGGCACGCAACTGGCCACGCCCGGCGGCGGCATGCTCACCAGCGGGCTCTACCAGGTCGCCGACCGCCCCTTCAGCATCACCGAGTGGACCAGCAAGCCGCCCAACCAGTACAAGGCCGAGGCCGCCCCGCTGTTCGCCTTCTACGGCATGGGCCTGAACGGCTGGGACGCGAGCTACCATTTCCTCAACAGCCGCACCGGCGTCGGCGACGGCTGGCCGAACCTGTCGTCCTACGTCACCGACACGCCGGCCTACATCGGCCAGTTCCCCGCGCTGGCGTTCGCAATCCACAAGGGGCACGTCAAGGAAGGCCCGGCCGTCGCGATCCGCCGGCTGGCGACTGCCGACCTGTTCACCGGCCGCGACCCGCTGGCCCAGGATCTGATCGGCGCCGGCGACGAGAAGGGCGCCTCGGACGGCACGTCGACGCAACTGCTGGCGATCGGCCGCGTGCTGACGAGCTTCGACGGCGGCAAGAGCGAGCGGATGGACGTCGACAAGTACTGGGACAGCAACGAGCGCATCGTGCGGTCGGCCACGGGCCAGCTCGCTTGGGACTACGGCCGCCGCGTCGTCACCGTCTCGACGGGCAGGACGGCGGCGGTCGTCGGTTTCGCGGGCGGTCAGAGCTTCGACCTGGCCGGCGCGAAGGTGACCGTGAAGACCGACTTCGTCAGCCTGATCCTCACGCCGCTGGACGACCGGCCGCTGGCGGAGTCGAAGAACATCCTGATCACCGCGATGGCCCGCGACACGCAGACCGGAGCGAAGTATTCGCCCGACGGCCGCACGCTGCTGTCGGTCGGCGCCCCGCCGCTGCTCATGGAGCCTGTGCAGGCGACGATCGCCCTGGCGGGCGATCGGCCGGCGGCGGTGAATGTGCTGGACCTCTACGGCGTGCCGACCGGCCGAACTGTCAAGCCCGCCCACGACGGCAGCTTCGCCATCGACGGCACGCACCGCACCTTCTACTACCAGGTCACGCGCTGATCCGCGGGGGGCTTTTTCCGTCAGCCTTCGTGACCCTTTCCTCCCCCTCGGCGGCCCCTGGTGTTGACCCTCCTGCGAGAATCCGCCCAAAATTCCGAGAATTTTGCGCCCGGCCAAGCACCGGCCGGGCCAACGGATGGGCCGCCGGCCGGAATCGGCCCGACTTACGCGGCGTTCGTAAGTCCCGTTTCCCCCCGGCCGCGACCCTATATGTGGAGGGCCAATGTTCTTTCCGGGCTTTGGGCCGCGTCTCACAGGCTGGGCGGCAGGCACCGACATCCCGGGGTCGGCCAAGCCATTGACCCGGCGGGGCGAATCGCGGTATTATTATTTGCGTATTAAGGGTTTAGTAATTGCAGCAAGCCCGTCGTGGATGCGTTTAGAACTACAGGGCCGACAACCGGCCCGAATGAAGGGACGCCATGACAGAACCCATTGAATCTCTCGGACAGCTTCAACAGGAAGTGATGGACGAGGTGTGGCAACTGGAGCGGGCAACCGTGGCCGAAGTGCACGGCCGACTCGCCCGCCGGCGCCGCATCGCCTACACCACGGTCCTGACCACCATGCGTAACCTCGAAAAACGCGGCATGCTCAGCCACACCCAGCGGGGCAAGGCCTACGTCTATCGCCCCACCATGCCGCGCCAGCAGTACGCCGCAGGCACGGTCCGGGACTTCATCGACCGCATCTTCGCCGGGCGGCCCGAGAAGCTGCTCTGCCACATCCTGGGCACCGACGAGGACATGACCGCCGAAGACCTGGACCGCATCCGCAGGATGATCGACGACGCGGGCGACGAGTCGAAGTAAGCAGGCAAGACGCGTGGGAGGTCTCCCATGGCCTGGATGTATCTGGCCATCAACGCACTGGTGCAGGCGACGGTCTGGCTGACGCTCACGTGGGCGGCGGTCACGCTGCTGACCCGGCGCAACGCCGCGGTGGGCCACCGTGTGCTGGCGCTGCGGGTGGGCATGGTCGGCCTGCCGATCGTGCTGGCCGTCGGATGGCTGGCGCCGGCCCTGCCCTGGTGTCGGCCGGTCGTGAACATCCCGGCGGCGGCCCGGACGCTGCCGACCGCGTTCGACCTGGGCCTGCGCAGCAACCTTGAAGACCCGGCCCTGCACGCTTATGCGGTCGTCAGCCAGCCGACGCCCTCGGCGCCGGACCTGGCCGGGGCGGCCGCCCCGCCT